>NZ_VYKJ01000001.1 GCF_008710095.1 Affinibrenneria salicis | reverse complement strand
ACCGGACAGTGCGCTATGACTGGCTGGGACAATATCTATTTTCATCACTGGATGAATTACAGCAGTATGCAACGGAATGGCAGTGGTTTTATAATCACGAAAGGCCCAATATGGCACTGGGTGGATACACACCAAAGCAGCATATATTACGTGCTGCGTAAACTCTACTTATGACCTCCGCTAAAAATGGAAGGATTACCCTGCAGGCAAACCCGAAGTTCAGCGTGATTTATCAGCCAGTTTACTCGCCGTGGGTGAACCATGTTGAGCGATTATGGCAGGCGCTTCACGACACGGTAACCCGCAACCACCAGTGCCGTTCAATGTGGCAGTTGCTGAGAAAGGTTCATCGCTTTATGGAAACCGTCAGTCCATTCCCCGGCGGGAAACATGGACTGGCAAAAGTGTAGCGGTATTCAGCGCAGCTATTTAGAATTTTATCAGCTTAGGTTCTGGGGTTTTAGATGGCGACTTTCAGTCGTAGTAGTTTTCCGTTAGGAAAACTTAGTTTTTCTTGGAGCATTCCCCCCCCTCCCCCCATGCGAAAATAAAAATCGCTAAAGAGATAGAGAAAGGAAAAAAGAATGCTCATTGCGCTTTGATTACTCAAAAAGTATTCAAACCGTTTCCAGTCTGATACTCCCCCCCGCGACCCGCGCAAACCTTACCATGATCTTTTAAGCGCTTCTCGTTTTACTAAAGAAGCTATAACGCTTTATAAATTTTAGGTAAGGCGATTCAGGCTGACAACATCGCTCCCGGTTAACCGCTGTCTACAATAACTCGATCTTCACCATCACTTGAGGGACCTTCGTATGATCGCACCTGATACAATAGGTTTTAACGTTATTGTTTTTGAGAACTAAAAAGGATTCTGAAAATGGTATTTAAAAGACTTGTAAAAAGCTAAGGTTTAGATTTGACAAATATGAAAAGATTATTTAATACTTTATTATATTTGTAATCACGTTATTCCTCTAACTGATTACAAGACTTAAAAAAGTCAGCGAAAACTTTTTTAGTCCTTAAAAAGTCAGATTTAATATCTGGCTTTTTTTGTATCTTTACTTTTTATAGATCTTATATTTTAATAGTCAATAGGAAGAGAGGAAATATTTCACAAAATCATTATTGATAGCAAACCTAATAAAGGTCAGATATAAATCTGACCTTTTGCTTAAGCTATTAATATTATTCATATAAAATCTCTAAACGCTATAAATCCATTTTGAGCTATTTTATTTTTACATATAACAAATCATAATGGCCTCTGTATGCATGCACATTATATTTATTCTAACCTCTTCAAAATCTATATATCTATGCTGACTTTGATCAATGCTCTTCTTCGTTTTATCAATAATCTCATCGTAAACGGTTTCCATATAGTATTTGTCAGTAAATAGATCGAATACTTCATTAGCAGGCTTCGCGAGTACTTTCTTGGTAAAGCGAGAGTATTCTAACAATGCTGTAAGTTCTGCTGAGTTCTGACTATTACATTTATTTTCTTTTTTCATTTTTGGTTCCTTATTTAATCGTTAAGTAAATATCCCCCTACACTTTCATGTATTATTTAATAGGGATTGTTATATTTTATATTGCTTTTACATACTACCCATATATTATTATGCTGCTGTATTGCGTGATGAATAGATCAGTTGTTCAATCCATTCATCAATCTCACTTTCAATAAAGGCACAGGCTCTTATTCCAATCTTAATCGGCTTAGGAAAATCACCCTTACTAATAAGCCTATAGATCCATGCTTTGCTAAATCCTGTTTTATTCATCACTTCTGGCAAGCGAATAAGTTTTCTTGTTGTCATATATTTCTCCGTTGTTGTTTTGATGAATGTAGTATCTTCAGATCGCTTATGACGTTCAACCCTCGGAAAATCAGAATTGAACTCGAATTGAGTGTTTTTTAAACAAAAACAGATGAAATGGCGGGAGAGCTGTCACTGGGCGGGGTGTAGAGTGATTTAGCAATAAGTGCTATTTATTTTGCTGTTTTAAGGTATTTTATAATTTTCATATTAATCAATTAGTTAATAAATGTCAGTTTAAATTCTGACTTAATTCTTATCTGCTTTAGCCAAGAAAAAGGGCTATGCCCGTTAAGACATAGCCCTTCTTTCATCAGCAGTTATCCTTACCCACGCCGATTAAACGCTCCCTGCACCACACTACTTCCGTTCTCAAGGCTTACCATGTAGTCGGCATACCATTGCAGCATCTCACGTCTGCCGTCGAGGTATTGCGCATGGTTGTAGGTGCCACGGATAGCATTCTTATCAACATGCGCCAGTTGGGTTTCAATCCATGCGGTGTTGTAGCCCTGTTCATGAAGAACGGTGCTCATGGTATGACGGAAGCCGTGACCCGTAACCCGGCCTGTATAGCCAATTCGCTTAAATACCTGATTGATACTGGCTTCGCTCATGGTCTTACTTAGGTCATTGCGTCCCGGAAACAGTAAAGGAAATTGCCCCGTCATTGCTCTGATCTGTTCGATAATGGCTAACGCTTGGGTAGATAGCGGGATGATATGAGGGCGGCGCATTTTCATGCGTTCAGCAGAAATTTCCCATAGCGCTTTCTTGGTATCGATTTCAGACCATAACGCACCGCGCAATTCACCTGTTCTCAGGCCAGTAATGATCAGCAATCTCGCTGCCAGCACCATCAATTCACTGCCAGAGTAGCCAGCAAGGGCTTTAAAGAAAGCAGGAAGCTCTTCAGTGGTCAGGAACGGGTAATGTGTAGACTCATGCCCTTGCATGGCACTGGTGAGATCTGGCGCGGGATTATACTCGGCTCTGCCTGTCACGATGGCATAGCGAAACACTTCGCCGCAGCGTTGACGCACTTTCTTGGCTTTCTCGGTCGCGCCTCGGTCTTCCATCTTTTTCAGCACGTTTAGCAATTCCAGCGGCTTAATGTCTGCAACAGGGCGTTGACCAATGAACGGGAAAACGTCTTTGTTAAAAGCTTCAAGAATGTCAGAGGCATATCCCGCAGACCATTTCTTCACTTTCATGCTGTGCCATTCGAGAGCAATTTGCTGAAAGGTGTTTTTGACTTCTTCAATGTGGGCTTGTTTGCTTTCTTGCTTAAACGCACTCGGATCAACGCCATTAACCAGCAGCTTTTTAGCATCATCTCTTTTGCTTCTGGCATCGGCTAAGGTAATGGTCGGGTAGACGCCAAACACCACACGTTTTTCTTTACCTGCGATACGGTATTTCATGCGCCAGCTTTTGGTGCCGTTCGGGAACACCTCCATATACATGCCACCACCATCCGCCATCTTGTAGGGTTTATCTTTGGGCTTGGCAGTCTCGACCTGTCTGGCATTGAGCTTCATCTGGGGGTATCTCCTTTATACCGAACAGCGAATACCCCCACCGATACCCCCAACTCAGCGTAGATTTCTGTGAACGTGAGTAGACGAGCAGAGACAATAAGGGCCGTGAAACCGCGTATTATAAGGGTTTTAAGGGTGTTTGAGTAGACTTAGGGAGACGTTAAAATAGATAGGATGGTGCCGATAATAGGAGTCGAACCTACGACCTTCGCATTACGAATGCGCTGCTCTACCAACTGAGCTATATCGGCTTTGCTGGGATCGTCTCTGCGGATGAGTGACGATGAACTACGGGGTGACAAACTAGTGAAAACGGGAAGCTAAGTCAAGTCCTGCGCATCCGTCTGCCGATTTTATAAGCACCTTGTTTTAAATAAAGATTCCCGCTGCTGGTTTGCAGTATAACAGGCGGGAATCCTATAACTTTCCGCTTTATAACCCGCCGGTTACGGCCGACAGAGATCGTCGCCGTAGCCAACCCATTTATAAGTGGTCAACGCTTCCAGTCCCATCGGGCCGCGCGCATGTAGTTTTTGCGTGCTGACAGCCACTTCGGCGCCCAGGCCGAACTGGCCGCCGTCAGTGAAGCGGGTGCTGGCGTTAACATAGACCGCCGAGGAGTCCACCTCGCGCACGAAGCGGTCGGCATTGCTCAGCGAGCGGGTCAGAATGGCGTCTGAGTGCTGCGTGCCGTGCCGACGGATATGCTCCACCGCCGCCGCCAGATCGTCGACCAGCACGACGTTGAGGTCGAGTGAGAGCCATTCGTCATCGTAGTCCGCCGCCTGTACCGGCACCACGTTGGCCGGGCCGGCCTGCAGATACGGCAGCGCCTGCGGGCTGGCGTGCAGCGTCACGCCCTTTTGCTGCATGCGCTGGCTGAGCGCCGGCAGGAATTCGGCGGCTATCGCCTGATGCACCAGCAGGGTTTCCACCGTGTTGCAGGTGCTGGGGCGCTGCGTTTTGGCGTTTTCGATAACGTTAAGCGCTTTGTCAAAGTCGATGCTGTCATCGGCGAAGATGTGGCATACGCCGATGCCGCCGGTAATGACCGGGATGGTCGACTGTTCGCGGCACAGTTTGTGTAAGCCGGCGCCGCCGCGCGGGATCAACATATCCACGTAGCGATCAAGTTTGAGCAGTTGGTTGACCAGCGCGCGATCCGGGCTTTCAATCGCCTGCACCGCGGCGGCGGGCAAACCGCAGCGGGCCAGCGCCTGCTGGATGACCTTTACCGTGGCGGCATTGGTGCGGCAGGTTTCTTTACCGCCGCGCAGAATGACCGCGTTGCCGGTTTTCAGGCACAACGAGGCGACATCCACGGTAACGTTAGGACGCGCTTCATAAATCACGCCGACCACGCCGAGCGGCACGCGGCGGCGCGCAAGCTGCAGACCGCTGTCCAGAGTGCGGCCGTCGATCACTTCGCCCACCGGATCGGTCAAGCGGCAAACCTGGCGCACGTCGCCGGCTATCGCCGTCAGGCGCTCAGGGGTGAGCTGCAGGCGGTCAAGCAGCGCATCGCTCATGCCCGCCTCTCTGGCCTGCGTCAGGTCCAGCGCGTTGGCCGCCAGAATGTCGGCGCTTTCCGCTTCCAGCAGATCCGCAATGGCCTGAAGCGCATGATTCTTCTGCGCCGAGCTGAGAGCGGCGAGCTGCCAGGATGCCTGTTTCGCCGCTTTACCCATCTGTTCCAGCATATGCGTTCCTTAATTAATAATCATATCGTCACGATGGACGGCCACCGGACCGTATTCATAGCCGAGGATGTCGGCGATCTGCTGAGAGTGGTGCCCGGCGATCATACGCAGCGCATCGCTGTTGTAGCGCGTGACGGCATGCGCCACGTCGCGGCCGCTCAGGCTGCGCACGCGGATCACTTCGCCGCGCGAGAAGTCGCCGGTGACGGCGCGAATGCCTTTCGGCAGCAGCGAACTGCCGCATTCGACAATCGCCTTCAGCGCGCCGTCGTCCACGGTGATTTCGCCGGCCGGCGGCGCGCCGAAGATCCAGCGTTTGCGATTTTCCAGCGGCGCTTCCAGCGCGTGGAAGCGCGTCCCGACCGAGACATCCGCCACCACGTCCGCAATCACGCCCGGCCGGCTGCCGGCGGCAATCACCACATCAATGCCGGCGCGGCAGGCCACGTCCGCCGCCTGCAGTTTGGTCGACATGCCGCCGGTGCCGAGACCGGAGACGCTGTCGCCCGCCACGCTGCGCAGCGCATCGCTGATGCTGCTGACTTCGCGGATCAGCTCCGCATCCGGATTGCTGCGCGGGTCGGCGGTGTACAGCCCGGCCTGGTCGGTCAACAGCAGCAGTTTATCGGCGCCGGCGAGAATGGCGGCCAGCGCCGACAGGTTATCGTTGTCGCCGACTTTAATTTCCGCCGTGGCGACAGCGTCGTTTTCATTAATGACCGGCACAATGCGGCTATCCAGCAACGCGTGCAGCGTGTCGCGCGCGTTGAGAAAGCGTTCGCGGTCTTCCAGATCGGCGCGCGTCAGCAACATCTGGCCGATATGGATGCCATAAATGGAAAACATCTGCTCCCACAGCTGAATGAGGCGGCTCTGCCCCACAGCCGCCAGCAGTTGTTTCGAGGCGATCGTCGCCGGGAGTTCCGGATAGTCGAGATGTTCACGTCCGGCGGCAATCGCCCCGGAAGTCACTATCACAATGCGGTGCCCCGCCGCGTGCTGCTGCGCGCACTGACGCACCAGCTCCACAATATGCGCGCGGTTCAGGCGGCGCGAACCGCCCGTCAATACGCTGGTGCCCAGTTTCACAACCAGGGTCTGGCTGCCACTCATAATTTTTCTGCCGTTGGTGTTAATCAAAAAAGAATTTATACAGGGTGTCGTAACCGGAGACGGGCGCTATCCCCGTCACTGTTCAGGCGGCGGACGCGCCGGCACGCCGCCTTCCGCAGACCGCCGGATCGATCAATGCGAGGAGGATGGCGCCTGCTCCGTCAGAGTATACGCGGGATCCATTTTGTTCAGTAGTGCTTCCAGCCGTTCGTGAAAGCTCAGGCGGGCGGCTTCCACTTTTTCCCGCACCGCGGCGTCTTTGATTTTCTCTTCGCGCCAGTCGCCGGCCTTATCGTACAGACCGAAATGATACGAGCCGGTTGCCTGCTGATCTTCGATACGCAGTTCCAGCCACCAGCCCCAAAACTCGCGTTTTTCCGGCGCCGGCTTAACGTTGACGCAGACCGCCAGACAATCAAAAAAGAAATAATTGCTTTCGCACTGCCCTTCGCGCAGGTAGGGCCCTAAGGCGGCAAAACTCTTTATCAACCTGATCTTAGGGTGTCCATTTGCTAACATCATTCACTCAATCTCCACAAGGTAAATACTATTTCTGGCAAACCAGGGGGATTTGTCAATAAATCAGGCCAATTTAACCTGTAGCCAGCGGCTGATTTTCTGCAGCGCCTGCTGGAATCCCTGGTACAACGGCGGGGCATTCACCTGTAGCATCTCGCCCTGAGCGGAAGAGCTGGCGATAAGGCAAGACTCCTCTTTCGGGCTGAGCACGTCGTTTTCCCAGTAGCCGGTCATCATCGGCGTCGAACAACGCCGGCCCAGCAGGCCCTGGGTCTTTAACGAATAGCAGCCCAGCTCGGTTTTCAGCACGGCGTCCGCCGAATCCGGCATGCCCAGCCGGCTGGCCAGCACATCCATATACATGTCCGGCACCTGCTGCTGACGCTGCGCGTCGCTCAGCAGATGATGCACCACCGGCCCCACGCAGGCCACGGCCCGCAGACGCGGCGCTTCCAGATAGGCCAGCCGCACCGCGATATTGGCGCCGAAGCGGAAACCGAATGCGGCCACGCGCAAATGATCGACCCAGGGAATATCAGGCAGCGCTTTGAGTACCTGCTGATGCAGGTAGCTGGAATCCTGGCTTAGCTTCCAGCGGGAAGAGAAGCCGACCGAAGGTACATCGATAGTCAGCATGGCGATGCCCGCCGGCGCCAGATAATCGTGGAAAAAGCGGTTGTAGTCGCTTTGCAGCATGTCCAGGCTGCCGCAGATCAGAACGGTCGGATACGGCCCGCCTTCGTCGTCGCCCGGCAGATGCAGAAAACCGGTCAGCGACGCGCCGTCGACAGGAAAAGTCAATATTTTCAGTTCATAGGAAAGGTAGTTAGCCGCTTCTTCGTATGCGCGGTTGGCCAGCGTCTGCGCCTGCTCTGCCAGCTCATCCCCTTTCAGGTGAGGATAAGCGGCGATGCTATACAGATTAGCCGCCCTGAGCCAGCACTGCCCGGCGTCTTCCGACTCCGGCAAATCTGTCGCTCGCTGCTGCCACTGCATGCCCTGCTTAACCCACTCATAAATCCAGTTCCCGCTGCGGTAGCCCACCACGGTATCCAGCAAATGGCTGTCGCTGCGCTCCGCCTGGCTGATGGCGATACGCGCCAGCACCTCTTCGATCTCCAACGGGCTGACCCCGCGCCAGATCCACATCAGCCGGTTGATCATGCGATACCAACTGTGGACCGTTTTCCCTTCCAGCGCCGAGTGCATACCGCCGTCGGGCTGTAAAGAGCGCGCACGCCTGACCAGCGTCGATGTTTCCTGGTGTTTGAACGAGGGTTTAAACAGAGTTTCGCTCAGATTGGCTCGAGCCACTGCGGCCTCCATTAATCATCGCCCGACAAGGGCGGAGCATAGCAAGACACAGAGTGTACCTAACTATTCGGACGGAAAACAAACCGGGATCTCGCTGAGGCGAATAAAACAAACGCCCGGCGAACAAAACGGGCGTTGACGCGGGTCATCGGGCAGACCGAAAACGTGATGCGCGCCGCAGTTGTCCGGCCATCGGGAGGCGTCAGGCCGGGGTCGCATCGGGCGCCGGACGAATCTGACGCCCCGTCGTTTGGGTTTATCCAGTCCGCCCGGATCCGCTCGCCGTCATCATCCCGCACGCGACGGGGACGGATATCGTTAGCGACAGCGTGCCAGCGGCGCGCTTATCGATTGGCCAGCGGCGGCACAAACGCCACGCCCATATCCCAGGGCTGCTCGATCCAGGTATTTTGCGGAATATCGATGATATAGTCGTCGACCAGCGGCCGGCCGGCGGGCTTGGCGAAGATAGTCACAAAATGCGCCTTCGGGTACATATCGCGGATGGCTTTGGCGGTGCCGCCGGTATCGACCAGATCGTCCACCACGATGAACCCTTCGCCGTCTCCCTCAGCGCGTTTCAGAACTTTCATTGCCCGCTGATTATCATGGTCGTAACTGGAAATGCACACGGTATCCACGTGGCGAATGCCCAGCTCACGCGCCAGCAAAGCGGCCGGCACCAGCCCGCCGCGGCTGACTGCGATAATGCCCTGCCATTGTTCAGACGGCAGTAAACGCTGCGCCAGCTTACGCGCGTGAATTTGCAACATATCCCAGGTAACGACGTATTTTTCACTCATAAATAATATCCCGGCCAAATGGAAGTGGCTTAATCAGAGTCTGAGGGGGAAAAAGGTTGCGCGAGATTATAGATTTACAGGGGCATAAAAACCAGCGTTGATGCGAACAATCGCTCGCTTTCAACCGGCGGCGCGCCGTTTCGGCTGCGCCGCCGGTTCATTGACGCGCGGACGCCGATCGACACCGCGCGTTCCCGGCGGACAGTCCGGCTACTCGCCCTGCGACAGCCGGATCGATTTATGCGTACTGGCCCGCACCGCCTGCATAACCGCCGCGCGAAATCCCTTATCCTCCAGCACGCCGACGCCTTCGATAGTGGTGCCGCCGGGCGAGCAGACATTGTCCTTCAGTTCCCCCGGATGCAGCCCCGTTTCCAGCACCATTTTAGCCGAGCCCAACACCGTCTGCGCCGCGAACTGATAGGCCTGTTTGCGCGGCAGGCCGCCGGCCACCGCCGCATCGGCCATCGCTTCGATCAGCATAAACACAAAGGCCGGCGCCGAGCCGCTCACGCCGGTAACGGCATGAATCTGGTACTCCGGCACGCGCTCGTAGCGGCCGATGCTGCTAAACAGGCGGGCCACCTGAGAAAATTCGTCCGGCGTGACGTGCTGATTGGGCGTCAGCGAACAGATCGCCTCCCGCACCAGCGCCGGCGTATTCGGCATCACGCGCACCACTTTTTTATCCGGCCCCACCACCGCGCTGATAGCGTCGAGCGTAATGCCCGCCGCAATAGAGATCAGTATCTGCCGCGGTTTGAGCACCCCGGCGATCTCGCCCAGCGATGTGCGGATCACGTCCGGCTTAACCGCCAGAAAAATGATATCGCACTGCTGCGCCAGCTGCGCCGAGCCGTCGGCGGTCAGAACGCCATGCTGACGCGCCAGCTCGTCGGTGATTTCCGTGCGAATGTCATAGCCGACAATCTGCCGCGCCTTTACTATCTGGCTGGAAAGCAGGCCCAGCAGTATCGCTTTGCCCATATTGCCGCAGCCAATAAAACCTATTTTGTTGGTCATAAACCGTCCCGAATCCACACCACGATAACCGCAATAAATCCGTCCCCGCACTGGCCGCCGCACCGCATTCCCCGGATTACCCCGCCGGGGAGACGTTCATCAGCCGCCGGCAGCCGCAAGGCGAACATCAGACAAACTGGTATTCCCCGTCGCCAATCCGCAGGCTGGAACCCGCCAGCTCAGGATGGTCGGTGCGCAGCTGGATGGCCGACAGCCGGTTCAGCGAACCATGCCGGAAGATAAACCGCTGTCCTTCTTCGCCGATAAGCAGGCGAGCGGGATCCTGCGGATCGCGCGCCAGACCGAACAGCTGCTGCCAGTGCGCCGCCACCGCCTGCGGCTGTTCAACGTCGAACAACGCCGCGGCCATGGTGACCGCGCCGGCCGGATGAGGACGGTCAAGACCGCGCTGCCGCAGCAGTTTCAGACGCTCTTCGTCAGGATTGCCCCACTGGATAATGAATGGATAAGCCACGCCCTGGTAGCTGCCGTCAATGGTGAAAATGCGCCACTCGATTAAGTTGCCCTGCGCGTCATGACGCTTGCCGTCAAGAATCGGCGAAAGCGACAGACCCTGACGCGCCAGCGTCGCGTGGGTCGCATCGATATCGGCGCTGCGCAGCGCCACCCGATTGAGCACCTGATGCGCCGGCAGCAGTTTGAGCGCATCGCGCGACAGTAGAAATGAATCCTGCACCTCGGCCAGTTTATCCGCATCGTAAATGCTGAGAAACTCAATATAGGTCAGGCCAAAGTAGCTCAGCGCATTATGCGTGCCCCAGTCCGGATGCACTCCGCCGCGCACCGCCAGCAGTTGATGGCCGGTAAACGCCGTAATGGCCTCGTCCGGGTTATTTACATAATGCACCGCATGATCCCACAATAAATTTGCCATATCTGTTCCTGTGTTTGATTTAATTCGTTTTTATGTCCGCCATAATATGCCATACGGCGGCTGCGTGGCCGCGCCCGATTATCCAGCCCCTTCCCGGCCGTTCCCTGAAGGCGACGCTGCTGGCTATCGTCGCCAGTCGGATTTTCGCCCGCCCCCGTCAGGGTATCGGCTCGTTCGCCTGCCGCTTTGCCGCCCCGGTTTATTCAGGATATATCCCTTCCTGCTTCAGGCTGCAGGTGGGTTGGTTTGGTTATTCGCGCCCTTCATCGGGTTCGCCCTTGCAGAGCCGCCGCCAGCGGCGCTCAACCCCTGTAGAAAAATTTGTATTTAACATCAATCAGTTAATACTGAAGACGTCGGGGGTTAATGAGCGACATTCCGCCTCTCATCGAAGCTCAGCCATTGGCTAAACCAATTCGTCGCCGACGAATTGGTCGCGGCGTCACCGTCTGCCTGCCACTTGAATTAGGTTGGGTATCGCGCGATCCATCCCAGCATTAGAAATTCAATTACCCCGATTTCTTAATGCTTTTTTTAGCTTAACTTAGCTAAAAAAATCACTAATAAAACCCCCTGTTGTATATTCTAATTCGCTGATGTCATAGAACAAATTAACATTTCCATCACGATAATATCTGCCTTTAACTTCGTTGTTGTCCGAACCTTTTTCTTTTTTAAACAGGGAACGCTATGAATATCACCCGCAGACGTTTGCTTATTTCCTCCAGCGCGCTGGCCGCCTCGCTGCCGTTTAGTTCATTTCTGTCGGCGGCGACGACCGCTAAAGGCGGCGGCGCGGCCGGCGCGCCGGTTCAGGGCGGTACGCTGAGCGTCCATATCGCGGCCGAGCAGCGTATCCTCAACCCGGCGCTGCGCGCCTCCACCGGCGTCTATATCGTCACCAGTAAAATCATTGAGTCGCTGGTGGATCTGGACGCGCAGGGAAATATCGTTCCACAGCTGGCCACCGAATGGCACACCACGCCGGACGGTAAAACCATTACATTCAAACTGCGCGAACAGGTGAAATGGCACGACGGTCAGCCGTTTACCGCCAGAGACGTACAATATAACGCGCTGGAGCTGTGGAAAAAGCAGTTGAATTACAGTACGGCGCTACAGCAGCATCTGGAGAGCGTCGATACGCCGGACGACCATACCGCCGTGTTCCACTACTCGCGTCCGATGCCCATCGAACTGCTGCTGCGCGCGCTGGCCGATCTGGGCTACGTGGTGCCGCGCCACGTTTATGAAAATAGCAACGTGCTGGAAAATCCGGCCAATACCGCGCCCATCGGTACCGGCCCGTTCAAATTCGTTCAGTATGAACGCGGTCAGTACATTATCGCCACCCGCAACCCGGACTACTGGCGTAAGGATCAGCCCTATATTGAGCGCATCCTGTGGCGCATCATCACCGATAAATCCGCCGCCACCGCGGCGCTGGAAACCGGCCAGTTGCAGCTCAGCGCTTACTCGCAGATCTCGCTGGCCGATCTGGATCGGCTGAAAAACCACCCCGATTTCGAGGTCACGTCAAAAGGCTCGGAAGCCAACGTGTTTAATAACACGCTGGAGTTCAACTTCCGCCGTAAAGAGATTGCCGACGTGCGCGTCAGGCGTGCGATCGCGCACGCCATCGATATTCCATTCTTTATTGAAAACTTTCTCTACGGCCAGGGTAAACCGGCAACCGGCATCATCCCGTCGATCTCCAGCAAATTCTACCCGGCCGACAGTAAGCAGCCCTACCCGTTCGACCGGCAGAAAGCGGAAGCCCTGCTGGACGAGGCCGGCTACCGCCGCGCGTCCAACGGCCAGCGCTTTAAGCTGAAGCTGGTGCCGATCACCAACGGCGAGGACGTCACGCTGTTCGCCACCTTTATTCAGCAATCGCTGGCGGAGATCGGCATCGGGGTTGAGATCACCAACTACGATTACGCCGGCTCGCTGTCCGCCGTCTACAAAGAACACAATTTCGATATCGCCACCGGCTGGCACCAATACCGCGGCGATCCGGCGGTGTCGACCACCGTCTGGCTGCGTTCCGGCAGTCCGGCCGGCGCGCCCTGGACCAATCAGTACGGCTGGCAGTCCGATACCATCGATAAACTGATCGACGACGCGGCGTCGGAAATCGATCCGCAAAAACGCCGGGCGCTGTACGCCCAACTGGTGCAGGAAGCCAACGAGCAATTCCCGGTCTGGTTCGCGATTGAGCGTCAGTTCTACAGCGTGGTGAACAAAAAACTGAAAAACGCGCTCAACAACGCCCGCTGGCCGTCCAGCAGCTGGCACGACGCCTGGCTGGAGGGCTAAGCGCCATGAGATTGCTGGTGCTCAGCGCACGGCGTCTGGCCGCGGCCGTTCCGGCGCTGCTGATTATTCTGGTCGGGCTCTTTTTGCTGTTGCAGTTCGCACCGGGCGATACCGTCGATGCGCTGGTGGCGCAGATGGGCGGCGGCGACCCGACCATGATCGAAGAACTGCGCCGCTACTATGCGCTCGATCAGTCCACGGCCGTACGGCTGGGCGACTACCTGTGGCGCCTGGTCCATCTCGATCTGGGCCAGTCCGCCATTTACGGCAAACCGGTGGCGGAGGTGATCCTGGAGCGCCTGCCGGTCACGCTGTTGCTGATGGGCTCCTCGCTGGCGCTGGCCGTCGCGGCGGGTATGGCGCTGGGGATCATCGCCGCGCGCCGGGTTAACCGCTGGCCGGATACGTTGATTTCGCTGCTCGGGCTGATTTTTTATTCCACGCCGTCCTTCTGGTTCGGTCTGATGGGGATCTTTCTGTTTTCCATCTATCTAGACTGGCTGCCCTCCGGCGGGTTCGAGACCCTCGCCAGCGGCCTGAGCGGCTGGGCGCGCTGGCTGGATATCGCCCATCATCTGGTGCTGCCGACCCTGACGCTGACGCTGATCTTTCTCGCCATTTATTTACGCATCATGCGCGCTTCGATGCTTGAAGTGGCCACGCTCGATTTTGTGCGCACCGCGCGGGCCAAAGGGCTGGGCGAAACCCGCATCGTGGTGCGGCATATCCTGCGCAATGCGCTGCTGCCGCTGGTGACGCTGATTGGCCTGCAGGCCGGCACCATGCTGGGCGGCTCGGTGGTGGTGGAAAGCGTATTCGCCCTGCCGGGTCTGGGCCGCCTTGCCTATGAATCCGTGATGCAGCGCGATCTCAATACGCTGCTCGGCGTGGTGTTCGTCTCCGCCCTGCTGGTTATTGCGATTAACTTTCTGGTCGACCTGCTGTACGCAAGGCTGGACCCGCGCATTTCAGGTGAACAGTAATGAGACAGTTTTTAACGCGTTACGCACGCAGTCCGACCGCGCTATTCGGTCTGATTTTGCTGCTGCTGGCGATCGGCATGGCGCTGACCGCCGATCTGTTTTTTCCCGAGAATCCGCTGCGCCTGGCCGGACGGCCGCTGCAGTGGCCGCTGCAGAATCCCCGTTTTCTGCTGGGCACCGATCAGACCGGACGCGATATCGCCGCGCAGATTTTTCACGGCGCGCGAATTTCGCTGACCATCGGACTGGTCGCTACGGTGATCGCCGTCGCCATCGGCATTGTGGTCGGCGCGCTGGCGGGATTTTACGGCGGAATCATCGACGATATCCTGATGCGGGTGACCGAAGCGTTCCAGATCCTGCCGAATTTCCTGCTGTTGCTGGTGCTGGTGGCGGTATTCGGTTCAACGCTGCCCACCGTGATTGTCGCGATAGGCATCGTCTCCTGGCCGCCCGCCGCCCGTCTGACGCGCGCGGAGTTTATGTCGCTGCGCAATCGGGAATTTATCCAGGCCGTGCGCTCGTTGGGCATGCGCGATATGCCGATCGTGTTTCGTGAGATCCTGCCCAATGCGCTGCCGCCGATCGTGGTCTACGCCAGCGTGATTATGGCGATCGCCATCCTGCTGGAAAGCGCGCTGGCGTTTCTCAATCTTTCCGATCCCAATGTGCCGTCATGGGGCAATCTGATTGGCGCCGGGCGCAGCGTACTGCGCCAGGAGTGGTACGTATCGGCCATTCCGGGCCTCGCCATTTTACTTACCGTGTTATCCGTCTCTCTGGTCGGCCAGGGACTGAACGATGCGCTCAACCCGAGGCTGAAAAACCGATGAATCCGCTGTTATCGATCAACAATCTGAGCGTCGCCCTGCCGGAGGACGCCGATCGCCCGTGGGCGTTGCGCCACGTCTCGCTCGAGCTGTTCCCGAACGAGATCCTGTGCGTGGTGGGAGAAAGCGGTTCGGGCAAATCGATGACCGCCAGCGCCATTATGGGGCTGCTGCCCGAACGGGTGCGGCCGAAGGAAGGCAGTATCGCGTTTGACGGACGCGATCTGCTGTCGCTGGACGAGAACGAACTGCGCCAGATACGCGGGGCGCGCATCGGCATGATTTTTCAGGAGCCGATGACCGCGCTCAATCCGCTGCATACCGTCGGCGATCAGGTGGCGGAAATGTTTTACACCCACCGACCGGAACTGTCGCGGCGCGACGTCATGGCCCGGGTGCAACGGCTGCTGGCCGACGTCCAGATACCGGAACCGCAGGCGACCGCCCGCGCCTACCCGCACCAGCTTTCCGGCGGCCAGCGCCAGCGCGTGATGATCGCGATGGCGCTGGCGCTGGAGCCTTTGGTGCTGATCGCCGACGAGCCGACCACCGCGCTGGACGTCACCACCCAGGCCCAGATCCTGCAGCTGATCCGCCAGCTGCAGCAGCGACGCGGCACATCGGTGCTGTTTATCACCCACGATTTCGGCGTGGTGGCGGAAATCGCCGATCGGGTGGCGGTGATGCAGCACGGCCAGTTGGTGGAACAGGGACCGGCCAGCCGCGTGCTCTACAGCCCGCTGCACGAGTATACCCGCTCGCTGATTGCCGCCGTACCGTCGCTGCATCCGGCGGTGGCGCGCACGGCGGAGAATAACGCGCCGATCCTGACGCTAAAACACCTCAATAAGACCTTTCGCCAGTCCGGCTGGCTTAACCGGCACCGACGCGTAACCCCGGCCGTGCAGGACGTCAGTCTGGAACTGCCGCAGGGCAGCACGCTGGGCATCGTGGGCGAGAGCGGTTCGGGCAAGTCGACGCTCGCACGCTGTATCGTCCGATTATATCGGCCGGACAGCGGCGAAATCCTGTTTTCCGGCCGCGATCTGACCCGGCTGAAACCGCAGGAGCTGAGGGAACAAAGCCGCTATATCCAGATGGTGTTTCAGGATCCCTTCGCCTCGCTGAATCCGCGCCAGAAGGTGGGGGAAATCGTCGCCAAAGGGCTGCTGGTCCACGGCACGCCGCGTGCGGAGGCGCTGGAAAAAGTGAAAGCGATCTTCGCGCTGGTCGGGCTGGACGCCGGCGCCATCCAGCGTTATCCGCACGAGTTTTCCGGCGGCCAGCGCCAGCGCATCGGCCTGGCGCGGGCGCTGGCGATGGAGCCGCACATTCTGGTCGCCGACGAACCGGTATCGGCGCTGGACGTCTCGGTGCAGGCGCAGGTGCTGGCGCTGCTGGCCGATCTGCGCGCGCGGCTCGGGCTGTCGTTGATCTTTATCACCCACGATCTGCGCGTCGCCGCGCAAATTTGCGATCGCATTATCGTCATGCAGGGCGGACGCATCGTCGAGCAGGGATTGACCCGCGAGGTGTTCCGCCATCCGCAGCATGACTATACCCGCCAGTTGCTCAGCGCCATCCCCGGCCGAGAATGGCAGTCCCCCGCGGCCTGAGACGCCTGTTTTGCGTCGCGGCCTGCCCGTCGGCGAACGGAAGTGATATTCTGTACTTATCGCGCCACCCTGCGTGGCGGATATTCACTTCGACCGGCGCGCCTACGCTGCAACGTGCCAGAAATTTGCCGCAACAGGAGACTTTATAGTGTCTGAATTGTCCCAGCTTTCACCACAGCCGCTGTGGGATATTTTCGCCAGGATCTGCGCCATTCCCCACCCGTCGTTCCATGAGGACGCCTTAGCCAGCCATATCATGGCGTGGGCGGGAGAAAAAAACCTGTATGCCGAACGCGATCGGGCGGGCAATATCCTGCTACGGAAACCCGCCACCGCCGGACTGGAGCACCTGAAGCCGGTGGTGCTGCAGGCCCATCTCGATATGGTGCCGCAAAAAAACAACGATTCCGAACACGACTTCACCCGCGATCCGATTCAGCCGTGGATCGACGGCGAATGGGTTAAAGCGCGAGGCACCACGTTGGGCGCGGATAACGGCATCGGCATGGCTTCCGCGCTGGCGGTGCTGGCCGATGAGCGCGTCGAACACGGCCCGCTCGAAGTGTTGCTGACCATGACGGAAGAAGCCGGGATGGACGGCGCCTTCGCGCTACAGCCGGGCTGGCTGCAGGGCGAGATACTGATTAACACCGATTCCGAAGAAGAGGGCGAAGTCTACATGGGGTGCGCCGGCGGTATCGACGTGATCACCTCACTGCCGCTGCAGCGCGAGCCGCTGCCCGCCGGCTATCAGGTTTTCAAACTGACGCTGAAAGGCCTGAAGGGCGGTCACTCCGGCGCGGAAATTCATTTGGGGCTGGGCAACGCCAACAAGTTACTGGCCCGCTTCCTGTTCGCCCAGGCCGACAGTCTGGACCTGCGCCTGATCGATCTGCACGGCGGCACGCTGCGCAACGCCATCCCGCGCGAGGCCTTCGCCACGCTGGCGCTGCCGATCGCCAACGCCGGGCAGCTTAAAACGCGCAGCCAGGCGTATCTGGCGGTGCTGAGCAACGAGCTGGCCGCGCGGGAAAAAAATCTGGCCTTCACGCTGGAAGAGTTCGGCAGCCAGACGCAACCGCTGACGGCGAGCAGCCGCAACCGCCTGCTGGCGCTGCTTAACGCCACGCCCAACGGCGTGATTCGGATGAGCGACGAAGTGAAAGGCGTGGTGGAAACCTCGCTGAATCTCGGCGTAGTGACCATGAGCGACAGCCACGCGGAAGCCATCTGCCTGATCCGCTCGCTGATCGACAGCGGCAAGGAATACGTGGTCGACATGCTGACCGCCGTCGGCCAGTTGGCCGGCGCCGAAGTCAGGCCCAAAGGCGGTTATCCCGGCTGGCAGCCGGATGCCCATTCACCGATCATGCAGGTGGTGCGGGAAACCTACCAGAAACTGTTCGGCAAAACGCCGAATATTCAGGTGATCCACGCCGGACTGGAGTGCGGGCTGTTTAAGAAACCCTATCCCGAAATGGATATGGTATCGATCGGGCCGACCATTACCGGGCCGCATTCACCGGATGAGCAGGTGCATATCGCCAGCGTCGGCCACTACTGGCAGTTGCTGACCGCGCTGCTCAAGGCTATCCCGCCGCGCGCCTGATTCCGGCCGGCGATGATAACGGCGGGGCGCCCCGCCGTTGGTATTGGCTTGCCGCCAATGCGCCCCTGCCGTTACGGTTCCCAGTTCAGCAGCAACTGCCGCTCAATTTGCGGATCCTGCAGCGTAACGTGCAGGCCAACCAGCCGCACGCCGCGAGCTTTACGGCGCTGCTCCCACGTCTGGCGCGCCAGTTGCAGCAGGTCTTGTTGATTAAGCTCCGGCCAGACGTGCTCTTGGGTGGTCTGCTGAAAATCGTCGAACTTCAGCTTCACCCCCTGACGGGCAATGTGCAAATCCGGCTTAACCCGCTTTAGCCGCCGTTCAAGCTCCTGATACAGCTGGACAATCAGCGATTCGCATTCGCGCCAGTGATAAATATCCTGCGCCAGCGTCTTTTCCACCCCGACCGATTTACGCAGCCGATCGGGCGAAACCTGCCGCTCATCAACGCCGTGGCACCGCTCCCACAGCACGCGGCCGAATTTGCCGAATGTCTTCAGTAAGGCGGCCAGATCGTAACGCCTTACATCGGCGCAGGTATGTAGCCCTTTTTCCGCCAGCCGCTGTGCCGTCACCTTGCCGACGCCGGGGATCTTCTCCAGCGGCAGCGCCAGCAGGAAAGCCTCCATCCGCTCCGGCGTAATCACAAACTGCCCGTCCGGTTTATTCTGCTCGGAAGCCACCTTCGCCAGAAATTTTATCGGCGCCACGCCCGCCGAGGCGGTAAGATTGAGTTCGGCGCTGATCGTCTGGCGTATCTCCTGCGCCATCAATGTAGCTGAACCATTGCAGTGCGCGCTGTCCGTTACGTCGAGGTAGGCTTCGTCCAGCGAAAGCGGTTCAATCAGCGAGGTATAGCGGGCGAAAATCTGCCGTATTTGCTGCGATGCGGCTTTATAGACCTCCATCCGCCCCGGCAGCAGGATCAGATGAGGGCACAAACGCAGCGCGGTGGCGGTGGCCATTGCGCTATGCACGCCGTAACGGCGGGCCGGGTAGTTGGCCGTGCTGATCACGCCTCGCCTGTCGGCGCTGCCGCCTATCGCCAGCGGAATATCGCGCAAACGCGGATTATCGCGCATCTCAATGGCCGCGTAGAAGCAATCCATATCAACATGAATGATTTTTCGCATTGCCGCCCTTATCAGCTGCCGGTCTGCCTCTTACTGGCCATATGCCGGTCCGCGCCATGTTCTCACGGCGCCCGTCAAGCGCAGGGACGGCGTCTGGCGCGAGCCGGGCCGCGCAGCAATAGAGGATAAAAAATACTGGATAAGTATACAGCCAAAAGAACAAATCTCAAGATCGAACGACGCGCCGCGCCGCGTTCTTTCATCCGGCCCGATGTTCAGGGCGGATAAGGCGAGACGGAATCCGGCCAGACGCGCGCTCTGTTCAGCGGCTTCGCGCCGCGATTAACCCTTATTTTTTTCGGATAATGAGAATAAAATCATCCTGCAGGGATAGCTCGTTAGCCTCCCCTGCGCCCCACCGTTTTTTAAGTTTTGACATAGCGCGCGACTTTCCTTAGATTCGTAGCGCCTGTACGCCTCATTCTGCTCTGTCAGACAGATTGATTCTGACGGATGCCGGGGGACGGATGCCCGCGAATCTGCACGAGAAATGAAATCCGCGCTCCCCGCAGCAAGAATGGATATCAAACTGTTAACGGACTAACCCTGATGAACAATCGTATCACCGCATACCTTCCGATGGAGGGCTTGCTATTCTGGAAGCTATCCGGCCGGGAAGCCCTGTCCGAATCCTTTGAATTGAAAGTCACCCTGCTGAGCCGCGATGCCCGCATCGATCGCCACGCCCTGCTCGGCCAGCCGCTGACGCTGTCCATCCCGCTGCAGACCCTCTCTGGATTCGCCCTGCTGGCGTCGGATCAAAGCCTCAGTTCTCAACGCTACCTCAACGGCAAAATCACCCGCATGGCGGTCAAGAGCCAGGAATTGGGCGGCATGCGCTATGCCGTGTACGAGTTGACCATCGAACCCGACCTGTGGCCGATGAAGCGCGATCGCGACCTGCGCATCTTCCAGAACCAGACGGTGCCGCAGATCGTGCATACCCTGCTGAGCGAATATCAGGTCGAGGTAGAGGATCTGCTGGCCGGCAGCTATCGGGTATGGGAATACTGCGTACAGTATCAGGAGAGCAGCTTCGACTTTATCAGCCGTCTGATGGAACTGGAGGGGATTTACTACTACTTCCGCCACGAACAGGACCGGCACGTAATGGTGCTGATGGACGCGGCTCAGCAGCATCAGCCCTTCGGCGGTTATGAAAGCATTCCCTATCACGTGACGCCCTCCGGCGGCAGCACCAGCGAAGAAGGGATTGGCCAGTGGGCTCTGGAGGATCAGGTCACGCCGGGCATCTACAGTCTGGACGATTACGACTTCCGCAAACCCAACGCCTGGCTGTTTCAGGCGCGGCAGAATCCGGCCTCGCCGGCGCCCGGTCAGATTGACGTCTATGACTGGCCGGGACGTTTTACCGAACACGATCACGGCGAGTTTTACGCACGCATCCGCCAGCAGGTGTGGCAGGTGCAGCACCGCCAGATCAGCGCGACCGGCACCGCGATCGGCATTGCGCCAGGCTATACCTTCACCCTGCGCAACGCGCCGTTCCTCAGCGACAACGGCGAATATCTGACCATCGCGGCGGAATATGATTTTGAGGAAAACCGCTACGCCAGCGGCAGCGACGGCAGCACCAGGCACCGCATCAACTTTCGCGTTCTGCCGTCCGATGTGACGTTCCGCGCGGAACCGCGCACGCCGTGGCCGAAGACCAACGGTCCGCAGACGGCGAAAGTGGTCGGCCCGCATGGGCAATCCATCTGGACCGATAAATACGGCCGCATCAAGCTGAAATTCCACTGGGACCGGATGGCGAAGGGCGACGACACCAGCTCCTGCTGGGTACGCGTCTCCAGCGCCTGGGCCGGTCAGGGCTTCGGCGGCGTGCAGATCCCGCGCGTCGGCGACGAAGTGGTGGTGGACTTTATCAATGGCGATCCGGATCGCCCCATCATCACCGGCCGGGTGTACAACGAGGCCAGCATGCCGCCGTGGCCGCTGCCGGCCGCCGCCACCCAGATGGGCTTCATGAGCCGCTCCAAAGACGGCACGCCGGATAACGCCAACGCCCTGCGCTTCGAGGACAAAGCCGGTCAGGAGCAGGTATGGATCCAGGCCGAACGCGATCTGGACACCATCGTTAAAAACGACGCCACCCATATTGTCGGCGGTTCGCAAACGGTGTGCGTTAATCAGGACTACAGCGGCGCCGTGTTGGGCGCCTACAAAAAACAGATCCAGATGAATCGTAATGATCTGGTCGGCGGCGAATATGAACAGAGAACCCAGGGAAAGATTAAATTATCTTCCGCCAGCGGCATCCAGCTGTTCAGCGGCAAAAGCAGCGTGGATATCGACGCGAACGGCACGATAACCATCCAGTGCGAAAACATCATCATTAACGCTAAATCCACCGGGCAAATCAATACCGGCGGCACGCTTGATTTAAATATCAATAAGGTCTCTCAATCCGCCGCCCCCACCCCAACGCCGGAGCAAATTATCGCTGAGGTCAACGAGGCATTTGGCAAAGACCAGGGAGAGAGTCAGTCATGAATCAGCAAACGGAATATATCCTGTCCGAAGGGCGCCTGACGTTACCGGAAGCGGTGCAGGATCAGAGCGTCACCATCCTCAAACTGCCGCACGCCGGAGCATCGCTGGTCATCACCCGCGCCTGGGACGTGCCGGCCGGCCAGGAGGAGCAGTATCTGCGTCAGCAACTGGTGAAAGTAAAACGCGATATGAGGAAATTCATTGCGCAGGACCCCCTGGACGCCCAACTGGGCGAACTGCCGGCGCGCGAGGTGGACTTTCGCTTTGAAAACCAAAGCGTGCAGATATATCAGAAACTGCTGGTGACGCGTCTCGACGGCCATCTGCTGGCGATGGCGCTAAGCCGCTGCGCGCCATTTGACGAGGCCGCGCTGGCGCTCTGGCAGTCGATTAAAACCGGCTTTGCGGCGCATCCGCCCAAAGACGCGTAACCCGTGGCCGCAGACCTGACCGCCGCGTCGGCGGCCCGCGGGTGCCGGCGCGGCCGGTGAGTCCCGACGGACTGGCTGGTGCAGCAAATACTGACCGACGGCGACGCCGCGCCGGCGGACAAATACGGCGGCGCATGTGGGGCTACAACGCAGCCGGCAGTCTGACGCAGGGTATCTCCGGCCGCCAGGCGGAGCGTTTTTACCACGACGCGGCGGGCAACCGCACGGACTCGCCGGATGCGACGGCGTGGCGCGGCCTGCTGCAGCGTCTGGGGCGAAACAGAATATAAAAGCCGGCCCGGCCGGCTGAACGGCCGGCGAAATCTGCGTTTTCAGGGGCAGTGGCTTGAGCGGGAAACCGTCCTGCATTACAACCTGTACAGGTATTACGACCCGCAGTGCGGGCGGTTTACTCAGGCGAAGCCGATTGGGCTGGCGAGTGAGTTGAATCAGTATGTTTACGTTCCAAACCTGCTTAGCTGGATAGCGCCCTTAGGCCTTGCTGGTTGTAATATCAATCGCGCAGTTAAAGATGCTCAATCCGGGAAGGATGTGACTGTTAGTTCTTTCAAAGAGGCTGATCAGATCATCATATGGTGCACGTTCTGACTTTCAAAAATTTGCTGGCTCGGGAAATAACCCGCCAGTAAAAACATCTCGTCAGAAGAAAAAGTTAAATGACTATCTTCTGAAAAGGGGAATGCTGCGGTTTATCATAAAGGTTATCAGTTTAATAAAGATGGTACTTTTGCGGGTCATGAAGCGTTCCCCGATGGTCTCCCCCATAGAACCATCCCCCATATCAACGTTTCGCCCCCAGGCGGAAGCAAGGTTACTATTTATACAGGCGGCAATTTATGATTGATATTATTGAGTATATTGATAAAAAGAAAAAAGATCTAAGTCGTAATGGAGCATCTTTACAGGAGCTTCAGAAGCTGGATTTTTTAAAAAAGATCACTGTATTTATATCAACTCATCAGTTTGATAACAATATAGACAGCATAATTCAAATTGCGGATGAAAACACCGGATATTCGGAATATAGGATTATGAACGACTATGAATCAGACAATAAAAACCTGTGGGTAGAATATGACAATGGAAATATCACACTGACTCCCGGCGATATATTGATAAAACTGCAGTGATTTCGTTTCAATTATATAACCGATCGGAAAGATAGAAATCCCCCCGTTTTTTTATTATCTATACTCTACATAATTCGAGTGCAGGAAAGCGGCAAGAGAGCGGCTCCCGATGAGCGGACTCAAGTCAGTGATTCGGAGGAGAGAACCTAAATAGCTATATGGACACCGACCCAGTGCAAGCACGGGCAGCTCTTTTTCTGACAAAAGTAGTCACACACATATATCCGGCTTCGTGAGCCCTGATGAACATCCGTACTCTCTGGCCTCATTATCGCAATGGCCTGATATGACCGGGTTATTTGCCAGATTTACAGAGAGCCGGTTCTACCTGTCAGTACATCAATGCTTTAGACTTCTTATAAATCAGACTGTTACCTGAAAATATAATCCGTTCTCTGGTTTACCAGAGCCCAGGCCACCCGGGCATTTTCGTTCGCCAGCGCCACAACGGCCTTATTTTTACCCCACTCCGGGTAATAATACCCTTCAGCCACCTCTGGAAGGCGTTACAACGCTCATCCGGGAGGTTAACCTTACGATAAAACCACGGAGCGGGCACCATGGATAAGCAAGCCGCGCAGATAACCATCGCCACGCTTCGTTATTCCCAGGCGTCTGGTTTTAGCGCCGCTGCTGTGCTCACCGGGCACTCATCCCGGATAACGGGAAAAATGCCGGCCATTATTAAAATCCCTGCAGTCACCCAGCGCTATAGTCAGTGCCAATGCGCCCGGTGGCCCGATACCCGGAATATTTTCCGGCCGGAGTGTATCTTCGTTTTGTGCACTCATCTGCTTCAGGCGTGCATCGAGCGTTTTAATGCGTTGCTGATAGTCCTGAGGTTCCAGCGACATCTCCTGGGCTACGCACGAAAAATAGAGTCAGAAAAACACCTGACAGGTAAGATATTCACGCAGCGACTTGAGCGGCATAATCTTCATTTCCGAATTCATCTTAAACGTCTGGCAGGGAAAATAACCTGCTTTCCCGTTCATTTGAAATACATGGAAAAGTCATCGGCGCTTAAATTGAAAAACATCATGACAACCTGTTTGACGTCATAACCACAAAAAAGCGACGCTACCGATGTCGAACGTATCATTGCGCATATGTTTATCAACAGATAAAGCGGTTCCCCACAATATCAATACACCCTTTCTTCCGGCAGCAACGCCGTCGCCTCAACGACCCGCCCGCTGCCGATCAACGCGTGGATATCGAAAGCACGCTCGCTAATATCGGAAATATTCACGATCCATTTACTGACGTAATCAGCTACGGCTTCATTGCGCAACCCGATTTGAATCGTTCGGTAAGGCAGTTTATTCAGGTGGATATCTCTTTCCGGATCCCACTGGATCACCACGTTAGCCTGCTGTATTTTCTTTTTCCACTCGTCGGCGTCTTCAGCCGCGCCAGGGGCGGCGTGATGGCTGATGACGCCCTGACCGACGATTTGCTTAAATCCTTCATGAGTAAGATCGACAGCCAGAATCCTGTGTTGTCCGGGATCTTTCATTCCCCAGCCGGCACGATACATCATCCATAAAAACGACGGCTTTATCCATGTCATCCTGGTCATACTGAACGGCGGCGAGACGAAGGTTCCATGGGCAAGCGCGCTGTCGGCGATCGCATCGGAATAGGCCTGATAGACCCGGATAAAATCTTTGGTATAAAAGGCCCGAATCTGCCGTTCTGGCGTTAATCTACTACTGACTGGCATTATTTCTTCCTCTGTATTCCTGCTGCGGGTTGCCGATGCTCGGGCTTTATCCCGGTCATACCTCAGGCTGCAGGTGCGTGGGCCGCCGACACTCGCCCGAATCGCTTATTCGCGTAAGCCCATCGGGATTCCTTCACTTGCCGCCCTGCCGCAACCCGAATTATTTAGCCTGTATCGCCCGTTCATCCCTGGATTACCTCCATTCGCAGCCGCTCTGCCGCAGCGAATCATCCCGTGAAATAGAATATATAAATCAATGCGGTCAGGGCTACCGCTAAATCCCGGGTTTACAAAATACGCCGCTGCTGTTCCAGTTTACGCCGGCGGGCCGCGTCTTTCTCCAGCCGTTTCTTGCGTGCGTCGCACGGTTCCGGGCATTCGCACACCTTTTCCACGCCCAGCGCGCCAATACCGCCACAGCTGCCCTGCAGACTTTGACGTTTCACGATGTAGCCAACCGACATACCGGCCACAATCAGCAGGAAAAAAACAAAAGAGGCGATAAAGACCGTGAGCATGGCTCCTCCTCAGGGCGTTCTTTGCAAATAGCGTTTGAAGGCGTCGGAATAACGTTCTGCGAAACCATCGTCGGTTTTAACGATCATGAACAGCGGAATATTCATCTGGTTAGCCAGCGCCAGCGCGCGCTCCGGGCCGAGTACGCCCAGGCTGGTGGAGAGACCATCCGCCGTCATGCAGCTGGGCGCCAGCACCGTAATCGACGCCAGCCGGTGGTTGACCGGCCGGCCGGTTGCCGGGTCGATGGTATGCGAATAACGCACGCCATCCTGTTCAAAATAGTTGCGGTAATCTCCGGAGGTAGCGACCGCCATATCGCCCGGCGCAATGATCTCCTGCGCGCTCTGTTCAATGCCGGTCACCGGCTTTTCGATCGCAATACGCCACGGATGATCCTTGCCGTTATTGCCTTTGGTGCGCACCTCGCCGCCAATATCCACCATATAGCGCTCGATATTCAGCGACTGCAGATAGTCGGCCACCACGTCCACGCCATAGCCTTTGGCGATAGCGGAAAGATCGACATACAGCTCGGGAATATGCTTCACCAGCGCATTTTGTCTGACTTCCAGCTTGTCTATCCCGGTCCAGGCGCGACGCTTGTCCAGTTCGGCCTGATCCGGCACTCGCTCAGGGCGCCCTTCCGGCCCGAAGCCCCACAGGTTAACCAGCGGACCGACCGTAACGTCCAGCCCGCCGCCGGTCAGATGATTAATGCGGATCGCTTCGCGCACCACCAGCGCCGTGGCGGGCGATACGCCGAAAGGTTGATCGACCTCGCGGCTGTGATTAAAACGACTCAATTCCGACATCGGCCGATACGTGGACATCTGATCGTTCACCTGCTCCAGCCGTTTATCTATTTCAGCCTGGATCGCCGCAGAGTCCGGGACGTGACTCTCGCTGACGTATTTCACCGAGTAGTAGGTCCCCATGGTTTTACCATCGAGGTTATTTTGCTGCGGCCCGCATCCGGTCAGCAACCCAACCAGAGTACCGACCAACAGCCCTTTCAATATCATCCTCACGTGTTTTCCACCCTGCTTTTCATTCCGTCGTCGTCAGCCGCCAAAGTCATCCAGCATAATGTTGTCGCTTTCCACCCCGAGATCTTTCAGCATCTTAATCACCGCGGCGTTCATCATCGGCGGGCCGCACATGTAATATTCGCAATCCTCCGGCGCCGGGTGGTTACGCAAGTAGTTCTCCAGCAATACGTTATGGATAAAACCGGTATAGCCGGTCCAGTTATCCTCCGGCTGCGGATCGGACAGCGCGACGTGCCAGCGAAAGTTTTCGTTTTCGGCCTGCAGCTGGTTGAAGTCCTCTTCATAGAACATTTCGCGCAGCGAGCGAGCGCCGTACCAAAAGCTGATTTTACGCTTACTCTTCAGGCGCTTCAGTTGATCGAAAATATGGGAACGCATCGGCGCCATACCGGCCCCGCCGCCGATGAACACCATCTCCGCCTCGGTCTTTTTGGCGAAGAACTCGCCGAACGGCCCGGAAATCGTCACCTTATCGCCCGCTTTCAGCGACCAGATGTACGAAGACATAATGCCCGGCGGCACCTGCGGATTGTTCGGCGGCGGCGTAGCGATGCGCACGTTCAGCATAATGATGCCCTTTTCCTCCGGGTAGTTGGCCATGGAGTAGGCGCGCACCGTTGGTTCGCCGACCACCGATTGATAGCGAAACAGATTGAATTTATCCCAGTCGCCGCGGTATTCCGGCGGAATATCGAAGTCGGCGTAGGCCACCTCGTGCGGCGGCGCTTCGATCTGAATATAACCGCCGGCGCGGAAAGGAACGCTCTCGCCGTCCGGAATCCGCAGCTTCAGCTCTTTAATAAAGGTCGCCTTGTTATCGTTGGAGATAACCTCGCATTCCCACTTTTTAACGCCGAAGATCTCTTCCGGCAGTTCCAGCTTCATATTCTGCTTTACGCTGACCTGGCAGGCCAGACGGCAACCATCTTTCGCTTCGCGTTTGGTCATGTGCGCCATCTCGGTCGGCAGCACTTCGCCGCCGCCCTGCAGCACCCGAACCCGGCACTGACCGCAGGAGCCGCCGCCGCCGCAGGCGGAAGAGACAAAGATGCCCTGACTGGAGAGCAGATTAAGCAGCTTGTCGCCGGCCGGCGCGGAAAAGGTCTTATCCGCCTCGTCGTTAATCTCCACCGTGATTTCGCCGGTATTCACCAGTCTGGAGCGGGCGAACAGAATCGTCAGCGCCAGCGCCAGAATAATGAGGGTAAACATCAGCACGCCTAAAACGATTTCCATTGGCGATTACTCCTTTTCGATCTGCGCGGGCTTCAGGGTACGCAACCCCCAGATCAGCAGGCCGATGATAAAGAATGCGCTCGGCGCCAGCAAAAACAGGCCGTTCGGATTGTACCAGCCGCCGTTTTGCACCGTTTCCATTACCGTCAGGCCCAGCAGCTTGCCGGAGCCAATCAACTCGCGCAGGAAACCGACGATCATCAGAATCACGCCGTAACCCAGCCCGCTGCCGATGCCGTCCATAAAGCTCTCGATCGGCGGCGATTTCATCGCGTAGGCTTCCGCCCGCCCCATGACGATACAGTTGGTGATGATCAGCCCGACAAACACCGACAGCTGTTTGGATACCTCGTAGGCAAAGGCGCGCAGCACCTGATCCACCACAATCACCAGCGATGCGATAATCGCCATTTGCACAATAATGCGGATGCTGTTGGGAATGTGGCGGCGAATAATGGAAATAAACATATTCGAAAACGCCGTCACCAGCGTAACCGCCAGGCTCATCACCAGCGCAGTTTCCAGTTTGGTGGTCACCGCCAGCGCGGAACAGACGCCCAACACCTGCAGAGCGATCGGGTTGCTGTCCAGAATCGGCCCGGTCAGCACGCGTTTGATTTCTTTGACATCAGCCATTATTTAGCGCTCCTTCTCGTACGTTTTTCAGGAACGGGCCGAAGCCAAGATCGCCCAGCCAGAAAGTAAAGGTATGCTGCACGCCGTTCGCCGTCAGCGTAGAGCCGGACAACCCGTCCACCGCATGGACGTCATCCGGACTGGCGCCGCCCTTCACCACGCGCAGCGCCGGCTGGCCCTGTTGATCGAGCAACTGTTTGCCGATCCACTTTGCGCGCCAGTGGGGGTTTTCTATTTCGCCGCCGAGACCCGGCGTTTCACCGTGATCGTAATAGCTCAGCCCGCGCACCGTGCTGCCGTCGGCATCCAGCGCCACAAAAGCGTACATCATCGACCACAGCCCCACGCCGTATACCGGTAAAATTATCTGCTCGACCTTGTCCTGTTCGTTGCGCACCAGATAAATTTCCACCAGATTGCTGCGCCGCTGAATGCCGGCGATATCCTGCGCGGGCGGAAGGGCGATGCTCTGCTGGTTGTCGCGCAGGGCCGCCGCCTGATCGAAGTTATCCGCCGCCGCGCCCTGCTCGAACTCGCCGCTGGCCAGATTCACCAGCCGGGGAGAAATGCGGCTGGCGTAGATTTGCTGAATATCATCCGGACTCATCTTCGGCTGCAGCATGCCCGCCACATCCAGAATATTGCGCTGTTTATCCAGCAGCCGCTGCTCCTGCTGGCGCGACTTGAGGCCCACCGCCGATCCGGCCACTACCACGGAGCACACCAGACAGAGCACCAGCACCACGGTCAACGTTTTAGCAATGCTGTCGTTATTTCTTTTAGCCACGCGCTTTCCTCCGTTTGATATTGGCCTGCACCACCAGGTAGTCGAACAGGGGAGCAAACAGGTTAGCGAACAGAATGGCCAGCATCATGCCTTCGGGATAGGCCGGATTGACGACGCGAATCAGTACGCACATGGCGCCAATCAGAATGCCGTACCACCACTTGCCGGTTTCGGTAAAGGAGGCGGAGACCGGATCGGTGGCCATAAAGATCATGCCGAAGGCGAAGCCGCCGGTAACCAGATGCCAGTGCCACGGCATGGCGAACATCGGGTTGCTATCGGATCCGACCGCGTTGAACAGCAGCGCCGTCGCCACCATACCGATCATGACCCCCGTCACGATGCGCCACGAGGCGACGCGGCCAAAGATAATGATGGCGCCGCCCAGCAGGATCATCAGGGTAGAGACTTCGCCGATCGAGCCGGGAATATTGCCGAGAAATGCGTCCATCCAGCTAATCGGCTGGCCGGTGGCGGCGTTGATCAGGCGATCGCCGCCGGTGGCGCTCCACTGGGAAAGCGGCGTCGCGCCGGAAAAACCGTCGGCGGCCGTCCAGACCAAATCGCCGGAGATCTGCGCGGGATAAGCGAAGAACAGAAAGGCGCGACCGGCCAACGCCGGGTTAAGGAAGTTGCGGCCGGTGCCGCCAAACAGCTCTTTGGCCATCACCACGCCGAACGAGATGCCCAGGGCCGCCTGCCACAGCGGCAGCGTCGGCGGCACGATCAGGGCGAACAGGATCGAGGTGACAAAAAAACCTTCATTAATTTCGTGCCGGCGGACGATAGCAAACAGCACCTCCCAGAAACCGCCGACCGCAAACGCCACCGCGTAAATGGGCACGAAATACACCGCGCCCAGCAGCATCATGCTGCCCCAGCCGGCGTCGGCGGCAAAGGAGGCCCCCAGCCAGTGCGCCAGCTGATAGTGCCAGTCGGCGGCGATCAATTGCTGTATCTGTTCCGGCGAATACAGGTGATGCAGCGCGCTGAGCGTCTGCAGCCCGACATTATACATCCCCCAGAACAGCGCGGGAAACACCGCCAGCCAGACCAGAATCATCATACGCTTCAGATCGATCGCATCGCGCACGTGCGCCTTGCCGCGCGTCACCAGACCCGGCGTGTAAAAAATGGTCGCCGCCGCCTCATACAGCGGATAAAGTTTTTCCAGCCGCCCGCCCGCCTCGAAATGAGGTTCAATTTTTTCCAGAAAATGCTTTAGCCCCATCACTCACCCTTCCTGCTCAATTTTGCTCAGCACGTCGCGCAGTACCGGCCCATACTCATATTTACCGGGGCAAACATAGGTGCATAGCGCCAGGTCTTCTTCATCCAGTTCCAGGCAGCCCAGCGCCTGCGCGCTGTCGATATCGCCGGACAGCAAATCGCGCAGCAGCAGCGTGGGCAGAATATCCAGCGGCATCACGCGCTCATAGTTGCCAATCGGCACCATGGCCCGGGCGCCGCCGTGCGTATCGGTGGAAAAAGCGAATAGCTTCCGCCGCAGAAAATGCCCCAGCGTGGTGCGGGTAACGGAAAATTTATCCGCGCCCGGCATCACCCAGCCAAACAGCTCTTTTTCGCCGCCTTCGGCCAGCACCGATACCTGCAAATGGAAACGTCCCAGCCAGTCGTGGGCCGGATCGGCCCGGGTGCCGTTCAGCACCGAGCCGGACACCACCCGGTTGTCGCCGTCTTTGATCTGGCCGTCGGTCAGATCCGTCAGGCTGGCGCCGAGGCGGGTGCGGATCAGGCGGGGTTCGTTGACCTGCGGCCCGGCCAGCGCAATCACCCGATCGGTATACAGCTGGCCGCTGGTAAATAATTTGCCGAAGGCGATCACATCCTGGTAATTGATGTGCCAGACGGTCTTGTGCGGCCCGACCGGGTCGAGGAAGTGAATGTGAGTGCCCGCCAGCCCGGCCGGATGCGGACCGGAAAATTCATTGCAGGAAATTTGCCCCTGATGGCGCTGACCGGACGGGCTGCCCGCCGCCTGGCAGAGGTGGACTTTACCGTCCGTCAGGCGAGACAGGATGGTCAGGCCATCGTGAAAAGCTTCCGGCTCCGTGGCCAGCACCACCTGCGGGTCGGCGGCCAGCGGCTGGGTATCGAGAGCGGTAACGAAAATAGAGTGCGGCGCGCTGCCCGGCCGCGGCGCCTTGCTGTAGGGACGCGTCCGCAGCGCCGTCCATAGACCGGAGGCCAGCAGATTGTTCTGCACCTGCTGTCGACTGAGCTGGGCCAGTTCGTCGCGCGGGTAGCGATCGAAGCTGAGCGGTTCATCCTCCCCGATGCGGATAACCACCGCCTGCAGCAACCGACGCGCCCCGCGATGAATGGCGCTGACTGTGCCGCTGGCCGGCGCGGTGAACCAGACGCCGGGATTTTTTTTATCTTCAAACAACGTCTGGCCTTTCCTGACCTGATCGCCTGCCTGCACCAGCATGCGCGGGCGCATGCCGATATATTCCTCGCCCAGCAGCGCGACGGAGTGAATATCAGGTCCTTCATGAATGACCTGAGCAGGTTTTCCGGCAATCGGCAGATCCAGCCCTTTTTTAATCTTAATCATAGGACTCACATGGCTATACCCGCCATCTTTCAGGCTGCAGGCGCGTTGGCTGCCGGCCCATCCCGGACCGGGGCGGCGGCAGGCGGCGTTACCGCCGGCCAGAACCGCTTACCGTCTTCCTGCGACGCGAAATCTATTGGATAGGTTGTCGGTTGTCACGGACGTTGGCGCCACATAAAAGTGCATCCAACAGCGCAGAGATCAAACCGCGCGAGCGATTCAATCAATCCCTCACGGTTATCTGGCAGACGGGATAACCCGGTAAAATGCCGTTTATAGACAGAAAGTTATACCAGATCGCGAATTCAGCAAGACTTTTGCCAGAGCCTGCGGATGGGCACCCGCTAAAACATCAACCTAACTTCATGATTAGTTATTGTTTTTTAATATTATTTTCATATAACCTTCACAATGACGCTTACTGATGCCACGCTTTCAATTCATGCCCCAGATTCATAAGATACCAGCCTGCTTTTCTGTCGCTGACGACCGTTTTCCTCTGACAGGTAACCATATGTAACTATTCTAGCACCTTTATGTATGATAAGGCAGAAGAAAAGGCGTGACGTGGATCAGGCTACACAACACTTTTTCCTTTTTTTTTGCCGAAAATCCACTATAAGCTCCGGTTTAGCATTTTTTTTCTGGTTGAAAGCTATTTTTCTATGTTTTCTCTCTTGATTAACGCCAGGGCGGTGCTAATGTGACATAGCCTGATATTTGCCTAGAGTCAGGGGAATACGGGGCGCGACATGAGAGCCCCGCAGATCAAGCTTCAGCGAGCAGGATTGATGATGCACAAAATCGCGCTATCATTTGCGATGTGGTTTCTTTTGCCAACGGTAGCAATCACCAGCGTTGCCAGCGAGCCTTCGCCGGTAACCAAAGAAGTAAAACAGCAATTATTAGGCTCTCCGGTTTATATCCAGATCTTTAAAGAAGAACGGGTACTGGAACTGTATGCCAAAGTCGGCGGCGAGTATCGTATTCTGGAAAGCTATCCGATTTGCAAATATTCCGGCGGACTGGGGCCGAAACGCACGGAAGGCGATTTAAAAAGCCCCGAAGGGTTTTATCAGGTAAATCTGCGCCAGCTTAAACCCGATAGCCGTTTTTACCGCGCGATTAATATCGGTTTCCCCAACGACTACGATAAATCTCAGGGCTATTCCGGCCGTTATCTGATGATCCACGGCGAGTGCGTATCGGTAGGCTGCTACGCCATGACCAACAACTATATCGATGAGATTTACCGCTACGTCGAACAGGCGCTGCTCAACGGGCAACCGGCCATCGATCTGGCGATTTATCCGTTCAGAATGACGGAACAGAACATGCAGCGCCACCGCAACTCCAGCTACTATAATTTCTGGAAACAGCTGCAGCCGGGCTATAGCTGGTTCAATCAAAAACGGCAGCCGCCGGCCGTCACGGTATTTAACGGTCAATACGTGATCAGCAAACCGCTGACCACCAGCCTGACCAACTCAGATTATGCGTTCGCCAAAATGAAATAACACGAACTCGCCGGGCGCAATCCGCTGCCAGGTTTCATTGCTGGTCAGCGGCTGCGTGGCCAGCACGGTGACCACATCGTTCGGTGTGGTGTGGCGTTGAAAATCCACTTCGACATCCTGATCGAGCAGCGTCGCCTTGCCGAACGGCGCCCGACGGGTAATCCAGTGCAGGTGGGTCGAGCAGTAGCCCATCACAAAACGCCCGTCCGACAGCAGCATATTGAACACCCCCATTTCCCGCAGCTGATCGGCCAGCGTGGCGATATAGCGAAAAACCGACGGCCAGTTGCCCGGCGTGCGCCGGTAGCGCTGCGATAGCTGGTAAAGCAGCCAGCAGAACGCATATTCGCTGTCGGTCTGCCCGACCGGGCGAAAGGTGCCGGTTTTTAACGCCCGATGCCCTTTAAGCTGACCGTTGTGCGCAAAAGTCCAGTTGCGTCCCCACAGCTCGCGGGTAAAGGGATGCGTATTTTCCAGCGCCACCTCGCCCCGGTTAGCCTGGCGAATATGCGACACCACCGCGCAGGATTTTATCGGGTAATCCTGTACCAGTTTGGCTATCGGCGAATTATAGCTGGGCTTAGGATCTTTAAAGGTACGGCAGCCGTTGCCTTCATAAAACGTAATCCCCCACCCATCTTTATGCGGCCCTGTCCGTCCGCCACGCTGTACCAGACCGCTAAAGCTAAAGCAGATATCGGTCGGCACATTTGCGCTCATCCCAAGCAGTTCGCACATGATTAGCCTCCTTACCCTAACCACATCCCGTCAGCGCCGTATCAGGCCCTGACCATTTCTTTTTCGACCAGCTGAATCAAAATATGAATAACTTTAATATGAATTTCCTGAATACGGTCGGCGTAGCCAAAATGCGGCACGCGAATCTCCACGTCGGCGCTGCCGGCCATCTTGCCGCCGTCTTTACCGGTCAACGTAATCACCTTCATGCCTTTAGCCCGCGCGGCCTCGATGGCCTTGATGATGTTGCCCGAGTTGCCCGACGTGGAAATGCCCAGCAGCACATCCCCTTCACGCCCCAGCGACTCAATATAGCGCGAGAAGACAAACTCATAGCCGAAATCATTGCTGACGCAGGAAAGGTGGCTGGGATCGGAAATCGCGATCGCCGGATAGCCGGGACGATTTTCCCGGTAGCGGCCGGTCAGCTCTTCGGCGAAATGCATCGCGTCGCAATGCGAGCCCCCGTTGCCGCAGGACAGCACCTTACCGCCGGCTTTAAACGAATTCGCCAGCAGCACGGCCGCGTCCTGAACAGACTGAATATGAGCGTCATCGCTTAAAAAGTTCTTCAGCGTTTCGGCCGCTTCCTGTAGCTCATTACGAATCAAGTCCTGGTACATGAAAACCCCTTATTGAGTTCAGCAGCATCACGATTTTTGTGCCGCGTAGTGTAGCGGATCGCGCAAACAGCGAGAAGTATACCACCGGGAAAAGTCCGCTGTCGGTCGCCAGGCGGAAGTCAATGGCCAACTTTGTGAGACCAGCGGGAATTACAATGTAAATAAATTGATAAAAATTAACTTATATTCTACAAACAGTATAGATAAACAGGTCGGACCTCTTTCCGCCGGGAGCTAATCCATGGTCACCGTCACGCTTCTCGCTCTACTGGCGCTTATCGGCGCGTTGTTTTACCTGCGGATAGCGCGCTGGCCAGCCGCGCTGCTGCTGATGGGCTATATCGCCGCGATGGTGGCGCTGCGCTGGTGGTCGCCCTGGACGCTGGCGTTATTGTTGCCGCTATTGCCGCTCATCCTGGCGCCGCTGCGCCGCCGGCTGCTGTCCGCCCGCGCGCTGACGCGCTTTGCCGCCGTCATCCCGCCGATGTCCACAACGGAAAAAGAGGCGATTAATGCCGGCGGCACCTGGTGGGAAGCCGATCTGTTCGGCGGCGCGCCCGACTGGAAAAAGCTGCACGCGCAGCCTGCTCCGCGCCTGACGCCGGAAGAGCAGGCGTTTCTGGAAGGACCGGTCGAGCAGGCGTGCCGCATGGCCAATGATTTCGAGATTACCCACCAGTTGGCGGATCTGCCGCCGGCGCTGTGGGCGTTTCTGAAACAACAGCGTTTCTTCGCTCTGATTATCAAAAAGGAGTACGGCGGGCTGGAGTTCTCCGCCTATGCCCAGTCGCTGGTGCTGCAAAAACTGGCGGGCATCTCCAGCATTCTGGCCATTACCGTCGGCGTGCCCAATTCCCTGGGGCCGGGGGAGCTACTGCAGCGTTACGGCACCCGCGAACAGAAGAATCGCTATCTGCCGCGTCTGGCGAGCGGCCAGGATATTCCCTGCTTTGCTCTGACCAGCCCGGAAGCCGGCTCCGACGCCGGCGCCATCCCGGACAGCGGCGTTATCTGCCGCGGCGAATGGCGGGGCGAACAGGTGCTCGGCATGCGGCTGAACTGGAATAAACGCTACATCACCCTGGCCCCGGTCGCCACCGTGCTCGGACTGGCTTTCCGCCTGTACGACCCGCAGCATCTGCTGAGCGATAAAGAAGATATCGGCATCACCTGCGCGCTGATCCCCGTCGCCACGCCCGGCGTGCAGATCGGGCGCCGCCACTTTCCGCTCAATATCCCGTTCCAGAACGGCCCGACTCAGGGAAAAGATATCTTTGTTCCGCTGGACTACATCATCGGCGGCGCGGCGATGGCCGGCCAGGGCTGGCGCATGCTGATGGAGTGTCTGTCGGTCGGGCGCGGCATTACCCTGCCGGCCAACTCGACCGGCGGTCTGAAATCGATCGCGCTGGCCGTCGGCGCCTATGCCCACATCCGCCGTCAGTTCAAGATCGCTATCGGAAAAATGGAAGGAATCGAAGAACCGCTGGCGCGTATCGCCGGCAACGTCTGGGTGATGGACGCGGCGGCCACGCTGATCGCCGGCGCGCTGTCGCAGGGGGAAAAACCGGCGGTGCTGTCCGCCATCGTCAAGTACCACTGCACCCAGCGCGGCCAGCGCGCGGTGATGGACGCGATGGATATTCTCGGCGGCAAGGGCATCTGCCTCGGGCCGGCGAATTTTATCGCCCGCAGCTGGCAGGGTTCGCCCATCGCCATCACGGTCGAGGGGGCCAACATTTTGACCCGCAGTATGATTATCTTCGGCCAGGGCGCGATTCGCTGCCATCCCTATCTGCTTGATGAGATGGAGGCCGCCCGCGCCGGCGACCTGCGCCGCTTCGACCGGGCGCTGACCGGCCATCTCGGTTATCTCGGCAGTAATCTGGCGCGCAGCCTGTGGCTGGGGTTGACCAACGGGCGCGCCAGCCGGGCGCCGTTCCGCGACGCCACCCGACGCTACTACCAGCGTCTGAACCGGCTGAGCGCGAATATGGCGCTGCTGGCCGACGTCAGCATGGCGCTGCTGGGCGGCGGGCTGAAACGGCGGGAACGCCTTTCGGCCAGGCTGGGCGACCTGCTCAGCCAGCTGTGTCTGGCCTCGGCCGCGCTGAAACGCTATGACGAAGAGGGTCGGCAGCAGGCCGATCTGCCTCTGCTGCACTGGGGCGTACAGGATTGCCTGCACCAGGCGGAACAAGCGATCGACGCGCTGTTGCGCAACTATCCGCGCCGCGGCGTAGCGCTGGTCCTGCGGCTGATCATTTTTCCCTTTGGACGGCGCGCCCACGCGCCGTCCGACCGACTGGATCGCCAGCTGGCACGGCTGATGCAAACGCCGTCAGCCACCCGCGCCCGTCTCGGCCGCGGCCAGTCTCTGACGCCCGGCGCGCACAATCCGGTCGGCCAGATGGAGGCCGCGCTGCACGACATCATCGCCGCGGAGTCGATCCACCAGCGCCTGTGCGAAGAAACGGGGCGCAGCCTGCCCTTTATGCGTCTCGATGAACTGGCCGCTCAGGCGCTGGAGGAAGGCCGGCTCGATCGACAGGAAGCGGATATCCTCATTCAGGCGGAAGCCAGCCGGCTGCGCGCCATTAACGTCGATGACTTCGAACCGCAGGCGCTGGGCGCCCGCCAGCCGGCGCGCCGCAAACCGGACAACAGCGCGGCCGCCTGAACGCGCCGACGGCAAGAAAGTCATAGGATGCCGATCGGCGCTACGTTAAGATAAGGGCTTCTGTTTGACTGCCGGATGAATGCAACCCCGCTATGGCTTATATTCCAAAAAACTATGTAAAACTCGAAAGCGGCTATCGCGAAAAGGCGCTGAAACTCTTTCCCTGGGTATGCGGCCGCTGCTCGCGCGAGTTCGTTTACTCGAACCTGCGCGAACTGACGGTGCATCACATCGATCACGACCACAGCAACAACCCGGAGGACGGCAGCAACTGGGAGCTGCTGTGCCTGTACTGCCACGACCATGAGCATTCAAAATACACCGAGGCGGACACCTACGGTTCAACGGTGGTGGCCGGCGAAGACGCACAGCGAGATGTCGGCGTGGCAACCCACAATCCGTTCGCCGATCTGAAAGCCATGCTGGATAAAAAAGGCAAAAAGTAACGCCGGTCGCTTAGTCCGCGCAGCGTCGCACCGCGTCCAGCAACGCCTGCATATCGGCCAGTTGCGGCGCCGTAATGATCAGCACGCGGCCAAGCGCCAGCGCATGGCGCTGCGCGGCGGCGCGCGCGTCGCCATCGACAATGCCGTCCAGATCGGCGACGTGCGCCAGACCGATAGTGCGGCGGATCAACTCAGTACCGCAGTACCCCAGCGCGTCATGCCACACCTGCTGTAAGAAACGCCCGGCATAGCCTGGCGCGCCCAGCGCGGGTTCGCGGCATTCGCTGCCGCACAGCGCCAGAAAACGGTCGGAGAAAGTCTGCCACAGCGCGCGCACGTCCTGCAGCCGCTGTTCGCGCGCGACGCCGGCCGCATCGGCGCGCAGCAGACCGGGCAGGCCGCAGTAGTTGAGCAGCAGATTGCCCAGCGCGCTGCCCACATCGAAGCCGATCGGCCCGTAAAAACCGAATTCGGCGTCAATCGCTTTCAGCCGCCCCTCGGTAACGAAAATCGAACCACTGTGAATATCGCCGTGCAGTAGCGCCTGCGCCTTGCTGACAAAACCGTGTTTCAATTCCGCCACCGCCAGCTTCAGCTCGCCGTCCTGGCGCAGAGCGTCCACCGTCGGCCGCAATACCGCGTCAAACTGGTTACGTTCATGATCGATGTAGGGATCGGTAAAGAACAGGTCTTCGGTAATCTGGCACAGTTCCGGGTTGGTAAAGCGGATCACGCCGGCCTTTTTCTCCTGCGCCGGCTGATAAAAATCAGAAGTATGGAACAGCGTCTGCGCCAGATACTCGCCCAGTTGAGCCGCCGCCTGCGGATACCAGATGCCCTGAACCAGCTCGCCGCGCCAGATACGGTGATCGGAAAGATCTTCCTGCACCATAACCGCCAGTTGCGCGTCGTAGTGCAGCACCCTTACCGTATGCTGCGGGCAATAGCGGGCGTGCGTCAGCAGCGTTTCCGCCTCAATGCGCGACCGATCCAGCGTCAGCGGCCACGATTCGCCCACGCAACGCACGTAAGGCAACGCCTGTTTCACTATCACCCGGCTCGCGCCCTGGCGATCGCGGATTTTAAATACCAGATTCAGATTACCATCGCCCACTTCGTCGGCCGACACCAGCGACCCGGCATCGGCAATTCCGCCGTACTGGCGCGCATATTCAACCGCATCATCGGCAGCAAAGGTACGATAACCGGACATCAATCACCTCTTAAACTGAGTTTGCTGACAACAGCGTCTGTAAGTTCGCGTCCCCCGGGGCAACGTACTGAGGGCGATAATTAGCGCCCCCTGAACCCGCCGCGGGCCAACGCGAGCGTTATTTAATCGGGTTACCGGCACATTTATCGGCGTCTTACGCCGCTATGCCCAGCCCGGTAACTCGCGTCGTCAGCCATCTGACGCTGTCATATTCATTGTTTAGGCATAAAAGAGTATGGACGTCTATACATCCATAAAACATCCTGACAGAATAAGAATATTGACGCAATAACGCAACATGGATTTAACTCATCATGCAATCGCTTAACACAACCAGCCTGAAGATCGTGAATAACCAGCTGTGGATCCTCGATCAACAGGCGCTGCCGCAAGAAACCCGCTGGTGCCTCTGCCCCGACGTCGCGACGCTGGTCGACCACATTCAGGCTCTGCGCGTGCGAGGCGCGCCGCTGATTGGTCTGTCTGCCAGCCTGCTGCTGGCGCTGCTGGCCGAACAGGGAATGGCGCGGGAGCCGCTGACGCTGGCGCTGCACACGTTGCGCGCGGCGCGCCCGACCGCGGTCAATCTGATGAATAACCTCGATCGCATGCAGCAGGCGCTGGACATGACGGATTATCGCCGCGCCATGGCGGACGAGGCTCTGCGCCTGGTGGAAGAAGATCGAGCGCTATGCGAGCGCATCGCCGTTCAGGGCGCGGAACTGGTCAAACCGGGCAGCCGGCTGCTGACCCACTGCAATACCGGCGGCCTGGCTACCGCCGGCATCGGTACGGCGATTGGCGTGCTGCTGCGCGCTCATCAGCAGGGCAAGGTGGCGCAGGTATGGGTGGACGAGACCCGCCCGCTGCTGCAGGGCGGACGACTAACCGCCTGGGAACTGGGTGAGTTGGGCATTCCCCGACGTCTGATCTGCGATTCGATGGCCGCCAGCCTGATGGCTCAGGGCCAAGTCGACGCCGTCTGGGTCGGCGCCGACCGCATCGCCGCGAACGGCGATGTGGCGAACAAAATCGGCACTTACAGCCTGGCCGTGCTGGCGCACTATCACCACATTCCGTTTTATGTGGCCGCGCCGCACACCACGCACGATCCACACTGCCCGAACGGCGCGGCGATCCCGATAGAGCAGCGCGCGGCGGCCGAAGTGACCGGCGCCGCCGGCAGTTTCGGCCACTGCCAGTGGGCGCCGGACGACGTACCGGTCTATAACCCAGCATTCGACGTCACGCCGGCCGCGCTCATCAGCGGTTGGGTACTGGACTGCGGCGTGATCACGCCGCAGCAGGCGAAGGACGGTATTTTTCAACGCCCGCTGTCGGCATAAACGGGCGGCCAGCGGACGACGTACCGGTTCGACGTCACGCCGGCCGCGCTCATCAGCGGTTGGGTGCTGGACTGCGGCGTGATCACGCCGCAGCAGGCGAAGGACGGTATTTTTCAGCGCCCGCTGTCGGCATAAACGGGCGGCCAGCGGACGGTGCGCGTCCGCCGGCTGTACCGGGGATCGATCAGGCCAGTTTGGGATAGGCGTCGGCGATTTTGTCGCCGGTAAAGCGGGCGACCCAGCCTTCCGGATTGTCGAACAGGCGGATGGCGGTAAAATTCGGCTCCGGCCCCATATCGAACCAGTGCGCGGTCCCCGCAGGCACCGAGATCAAATCCTCCTTCTCACACAGAATCTGGAAAATTTTTCCATTCAAATGCAGGCAAAACAATCCGGCGCCCTCGACAAAAAAACGCACCTCGTCTTCGCCGTGCGTGTGCTCGACTAAAAACTTAGTGCGCAATTCGGCGCGCTGCGGATGATCGGCGCGCATGCTGATCACATCCCAGCTCTGGTAACCCTTTTCAGCCACCAGCTTATCGATCTCGTGTTGATAAGCCGCCAGCACTTCTTCCGCCGCAGGCGAAGCGCTTAGCGGACGATCCGCGCGCCAGCGTTCAAACCGTACGCCGATTTCCGCCAACTGCTGGCGAATGGCTTCGGCATCCCGGCTTTGCCAAAGCGGCTGGCGGGCATCGTTATCACTAAAGATGGTCAGTGCACTCATTGGCAAAACTCCCGTAAATTAATCTGGTCAAAACGTGTCACCTGAATATGGCGGCTGGCGGCATCGGCCGGACCGCGGATCAGTTGGCGGGTGTGCCAGCCCGCCTGCTGCGCGGCGTCCAGCTCCTGATGGATATCGGACAAAAACAGCACTTGTCCGCCAGGCAGATCGATCTCCCCGGCGATGGCATGATAGGAGGCCGACTCGCGTTTGGCGCCGACCCGGGTGTCAAAATAGCCGCTGAACAGCGGCCGCAGATCGCCCGCTTCGCTGTGGCCGAACAACAAGGTCTGCGCTTCCACCGAGCCGGATGAGTAGACGAACAGACGCACGCCCTGACGCCGCCATTCCGTCAGTTGCGGCGCCACATCCGCATAGACATGGCCGTGAAAATCGCCGTTCTGATAGCCGCCGCGCCAGATAATGCCCTGCAGCAGCTTGAGCGCGGTCGATTTGCGGTCCTCGTCCATAAAACGCAGCAGGGTGGCGATCAGGGCGTCGCTACTCGCGTCCGACTGTCCCGTCTCCTGACGCAGCGCCTGCAGCGCCTGAGCGATCTCCTCGCTGTGCGCCTGCCGGCGCACCGTCTCCGCCAGCCGCGCGCGCGCGTAAGGAAACAGAACGTTATGCACGAAGCGGATATCGCTGGTGGTGCCTTCTATATCGGTCACAATCGCCTGAATCATTTCGCCTCCAGCAGACGCCGCTGAAGTTCGCACTGGAACAGAAACTCCAGCCCTTCCAGATGACGGCGCGCTTCTTTCACGTCCGCTCCCCAACAGTACAGCCCGTGGCCGCGCACCAGAAACCCGTAGCGCAACGGCGCGCTTTGCGCCCGGTCGGCCACGCGCGCCGCCAGCGCGGGAATGTCCTGATCGTTGTCAAAAATCGGGATCGCCACGCGATCCCGATGACTGCGCTGGCCGCCGAGCGATTTCTGCATCTCATAGCCCTGCAGCACCAGCTGGTCCGAGCGCTCCACGCGCGACAGCACGGTGGCGTTGACCGAGTGCGTATGCAGAACCGCGCCGATCCCGCGGTCCAGACGATATAATAAAGTATGCAGACCGGTTTCCGCAGATGGGGTCCGGCTGTCCAGCACCCGATCGGTAGCGATCTCGACCGGCAAAAAGTCCTCGCGCCGCAGCGCGCCTTTATCCTTGCCGGACTCCGAGATCAGGCACTGATATTCACCCGACCGCACCGACATATTTCCCCCGGTGGCCGGACACCAGCCCCGCAGTCCTATCCAGTGGCAGGCATCAACCAACGCGTTAAGTTGCGGATTATCCGTCATTTCTCATCCTGTTAGCTCAATGTGATGGCCGTTAGCGGCGTAAGCTGTTGCCGCCGGTTTTCAGGTTAGCGCAGTAATGGCTTTCCCCTGAAATCTATTAGGTATATAACGATAGAACTTTATTGTATTTAGCCGTTTAAACGTCTGGGTATCTTGATTGCTAAATATTAACATCGTGTTATATTATCGGCAACACAGGCTTGCAGGAGTCCCCTTCAGTCATGAGCAGCACCCCACTCGTCCCCGAAAGTAAATTGCCCGCGCTGGGCACCACCATTTTCACCCAAATGAGCGCGCTGGCTCAGCAACACAAAGCCATCAACCTGTCGCAGGGTTTCCCGGATTTTGACGGTCCGCCCTGGCTGCAACAGCGGCTCGCGTGGCACGTTAGCCAGGGCGCCAACCAGTACGCGCCGATGACAGGCGTGGCGTCGCTGCGCAGCGCGATCGCCGATAAAACGGCCGAACTGTACGGCTGGCGGCCCGACGCCGACAGCGAAATCACCGTCACCGCCGGCGCCACGGAAGCGCTGTATGCGTCAATCACCGCGCTGGTGCGCCCTGGCGACGAGGTGATCTGCTTCGATCCCAGCTACGACAGTTATGCCCCGGCGGTCGCGCTGGCGGGCGGCATCCTGCGCCGTCTGCCGCTTCAGCCGCCGGCCTTTCGCGTCGACTGGTCGCAGTTCGCCGGCCTGCTGAGCGCGCGCGCGCGGCTGGTGATTCTCAACACGCCGCACAATCCTTCCGGCACCGTGTGGCTGGCGGAGGATTTTCGTCAGCTGTGGCAGGCGATTGCCGAACGCGAAATTTATGTGCTCAGCGACGAGGTCTACGAACATATCTGTTTTGCCCGCGACGGGCACGCCAGCGTGCTGGCGCACAACGAACTGCGTCAACGCGCGATCGCCGTCTCTTCGTTTGGCAAAACCTTTCATATGACCGGCTGGAAAGTCGGCTACTGCGTGGCGCCGGCCGCCATCAGCGCGGAAGTGCGCAAGATCCATCAGTATCTGACCTTCTCGGTCAATACGCCGGCCCAGCTGGCGCTGGCCGATATGCTCAACGACCAGCCGCAGCACTGGCGCGAACTGCCCGATTTTTACCGCGCCAAACGCGATCGTTTCGTGCAGGGGCTGGCCGCCAGCCGCTTTGAGGTGCTGCCGTGCGAAGGAACCTATTTCCTGCTGGCCGACTACAGCGCGATTTCCGATCTGGACGACGTGAGTTTCTGCCGCTGGCTGACCGAGCAGGTCGGCGTGGCAGCTATTCCGCTGTCGGTCTTCTGCGCCGAACCTTTCCCGCACAGATTAATTCGTCTGTGCTTCGCCAAACAGGAAGCCACGCTGGACGCGGCTGCGGAGCGCTTATGTCAACTCTGAAACTCACCCTGCTGCAACATCCGCTAATCTGGCTGGACGGCGCGGCTAACCTGCGCCATTTCGCCAACCAGCTGGCCGGCATTGAGGGACGCGATCTGATTATCCTGCCGGAGATGTTCACCACCGGCTTCGCCATGGACGCCCCGCAGCACGCCCTGCCGCAGGCCGAGGTGGTGAACTGGATGAGCGAGTGGGCGCAGCGCTGCAACGCGATGATTGGCGGCAGCGTCGCGCTGCAAACCGCGCGCGGAGCGGTGAACCGCTTTCTGCTGGTCGATCCGAGCGGCAACGTTCATCACTACGATAAACGTCATTTATTCCGCATGGCGGGCGAACATGAATACTACACCGCCGGCCAGCAGCGCACGCTGGTCGAATGGCGCGGCTGGCGCATTCTGCCGCAGGTATGCTACGACCTGCGTTTCCCGGTCTGGTCGCGCAACCATCAGGATTATGATCTCGCCCTGTATGTAGCCAGTTGGCCCGCGCCGCGCGCGCCGCACTGGCAGACGCTGCTGGCCGCCCGGGCGATAGAGAACCAGGCGTATGTCGCCGGCTGTAACCGGGTGGGAACGGACGGCAACGGCCATCATTATCAGGGCGACAGCCGGATTATTACCCCGCAGGGAGAAATTCTGGCGCAGGCGCAGGCCAACGAAAGCGCGCGTCTGGACGCCGAACTGTCGCTGGAAGCGCTGCAGAGCTACCGGGAATCCTTCCCCGCCTGGCGCGACGCCGATCGCTTCACGCTGCAGTAAACGAGTAAACGCCGGCGGCCCGCGACCCCGGATTCGAATCTGAAGCGCGGCAACCGCCGCGCTGCGCCGGCCGTCGTCGGCTTCCCTGCATCGACCAGCCACTGCGCGCCGACAGCTAAATACCTCCGCACATTGACGTTTCACGTCTCATCGTACGAAGCCAGTACTGGCGGGATGTCATGTCCTGCATGTGTAGCGCTATCATGTGAAGCTATTTAGCGTTCCCGCCCGGCCGACTGACGCTTCCCTCTGTCCCCGCTAATCATCCCGTCAATCATTGTCGCCAGCCATTCTCCGCGAATAAATCTCCGGTGGATATATCGAGCGCGCTCGCGAATTGAAGCGCGGATAAATGCGGATAATAATGAAGAAAATGGCGAGGGAAATATGCGGGCCGCTAACTGAGTTTTAGCGCAGAGAAATAGGTCCATCGGCGCTATATTTTATAGCGCTCTGGACGGCTATATTTCCCGCAGATTATCCGCATGACAATTACCTGCTATACTTAAAAGCGGCTGACGTGTTTATCCGTTGAAATGCTGTTCAGGCCGTTGTGTTATCTTCACCGACAGAGGCCTAAAACCAGAGATATATCACAAAAAATCTCCCCGGATAAAAACGAGATAAATCACGATGCGCCGCATAAAACAAAAAACGATTTATCAAATCGTTGAAATTGCAAAGAACAAAACCAATAACATTTTGTAATATATGAATTTTATATTAAATTCAGCCGTTAAAAAAGAAAGAAAAAACGACCTTCCCGATGCGCGTAAATTATTGTTATCCCACAAGGATAAATGACGTGCAGGCCCCTGTTATATCAGACTAACGGGGGTTGCCTCAGAATCTGAGTGTGTTAGGGTATAGGGCGTTTTTCACTTTCATCAGGACGGATTTATATATTATAAGTCACTACAGGAAAACAATAAATTCATGGCAATTAAACTCGAAGTAAAGAACCTTTATAAGATATTTGGTGAGCATCCCGATCGAGCCTTCAAACTGATCGATCGCGGTATGAATAAAGACCAGATATTCGAAAAAACCGGTCTGACTGTAGGGGTAAAAAATGCCAGTCTGGCCATTGAAGAAGGCGAGATATTTGTCATCATGGGGTTATCCGGTTCGGGTAAATCCACCCTGGTACGCCTTCTCAATCGTCTGATAGAACCGACCCGCGGACAGGTTCTGATCGATGGCGAAGATATCGCGCAAATTTCCGACAGCGCCCTGCGCGGCGTCCGGCGGGAAAAGATCAGTATGGTATTTCAGTCTTTCGCGCTGATGCCGCATCTGAATATTCTGGATAATACCGCATTCGGGCTGGAGCTGGCCGGCATGTCCAAAACGGAGCGCGAGAAAAAAGCGATGGACGCGCTGCGTCAGGTAGGTCTGGACAGTCGCGCCCAGTCCTGGCCGGACGAACTCTCCGGCGGGATGCGGCAACGCGTCGGTCTGGCGCGCGCGCTGGCCAACAACCCGGACATTCTGCTAATGGATGAAGCTTTCTCCGCGCTCGATCCGCTGATCCGTAGCGAAATGCAGGACGAACTGGTGAAGCTCCAGTCGCGTCAGCAACGCACCATTGTCTTTATCTCGCACGATCTGGATGAAGCGATGCGCATCGGCGACCGTATCGCCATCATGCACGGCGGCGAGGTCATCCAGGTCGGCACGCCGGATGAGATTCTCAACAATCCGGCCAATGACTATGTGAAGACCTTCTTCCGCGGCGTGGACATCAGCCAGGTGTTCAGCGCCAAAGATATCGCGAAGCGCCGTCCGGTTACCCTGATTCGTAAAACGCCCGGGGTCGGGCCGCGTTCGGCGCTGAAGCTGCTGCAGGACGAAGACCGCGACTACGGCTATGTACTGGAGCGCGGGCAGAAGTTTATCGGCGTGGTATCCATTGACTCTCTGAAAAAAGCGCTGGCGGAACAGCAGACGCTGGAGCACGCCCTGTTAAGCGAGCCGGCGCCGGTACAGGCCGATATGCCACTAAGTGAGCTGATCTCTCCGGTTGCCCAGGCGCCCTGCGCCGTCCCGGTAATCGGCGAAAACAACGAATACATCGGCATCATTTCAAAAGGCATGTTGTTACAGGCCCTGGACAAAGAGGGAACGAATAATGAGTAATCAAGAGACTAACCCGTGGGAAACCACGGCGCCGGCAGGCAACGCCCCGGCACAGGCGGCTGACGCCGCCCAGTCGGTCCCGGCCGATGCCGCCGCCGATCCCTGGTCCGCCGGCTCCGCCGAGGCGGCGCAAAACGGCGCCGATGCCTGGAACAGCGCGCCGGCCGACGGCGCCCATCAGGCGGCGCAGCAAGGCGCAGACTGGCTGAACAGCGCGCCCGCGCCGACCAGCGAGCACTTCAGCCTGCTCGATCCGTTTAAAGATACCCTGATCCCGTTGGATCACTGGGTCACCGTCGCCATCGACTGGCTGGTGCTGCACTTCAGACCGCTGTTTCAGGGCATTCGCGTGCCGGTCGATTTTATTCTGCGCGGCTTCGAACAGCTGCTGCTGGGTATGCCCGCGCCGGTCGCCATTCTGGTGTTCGCCCTGATCGCCTGGCAGATGTCCAGCCTCGGCATGGGCGTCGCCACGCTGGTGTCGCTGATTGCCATCGGCGCGATCGGCGCCTGGTCGCAGGCGATGGTGACGCTGGCGCTGGTGCTGACCGCGCTGTTCTTCTGCGTGCTGATAGGACTGCCGCTCGGCATCTGGCTGGCGCGCAGCGAACGGGCGGCGCGCATTATCCGTCCCCTGCTGGACGCCATGCAGACTACGCCGGCCTTCGTTTATCTGGTGCCGATCGTCATGCTGTTCGGTATCGGCAACGTCCCGGGCGTGGTGGTGACCATTATCTTCGCCCTGCCGCCGATCGTACGTCTGACCATCCTGGGGATTCGCCAGGTGCCGGAAGACCTGATCGAGGCCGGTGAATCCTTCGGCGCCAGCCCGCGCCAGATGCTGTTTAAAGTGCAGTTGCCGCTGGCCATGCCGACCATTATGGCCGGCGTTAACCAGACGCTCATGCTGGCGCTGTCCATGGTGGTCATCGCGTCGATGATCGCCGTCGGCGGTCTGGGTCAGATGGTGCTGCGCGGCATCGGCCGTCTCGATATGGGACTGGCGGCCGTAGGCGGCGTTGGGATCGTCATTCTGGCGATTATCCTCGACCGTCTGACGCAGTCGCTGGGCCGCGATAACCGCAGCCGCGGCAATCAGCGCTGGTACGCCGGCGGGCCGATTGGTCTGCTGACCCGACCATTCATTAAATAATTCTATTCATACCCGACGGATTGCGGCGGCCGCCGCCGCAAAGCCGCAGGGTATATCAACTCTGGTAAACAGAAAAAAGGAAACATCATGCGCAAAACAGGACTCTGGGCTCTGGCCCTGACCACACTGGTGAGCACACAAATCTCCGCAGCCGATTTGCCTGGCAAAGGCGTTTCTGTTCAACCGGTACAAAGCACCCTGTCGGAAGAAACCTTCCAGACGCTGCTGGTCAGCAAAGCGCTGGAAAAACTGGGCTATGACGTCCAGCCGCAGCGCGAAGTCGACTACAACGTAGCCTATACCTCCATCGCTTCGGGCGACACCACCTTTATGGCGGTGAGCTGGGATCCGCTGCAGGTCGATATGTATAAAGCCGCCGGCGGCGACGCGAAGTTTTACCGTCAGGGCGTCTATGTCTCCGGCGCCGCGCAGGGCTATCTGATCGACAAAAAAACGGCGCAGCAGTACCACATCACCAACATCGCCCAGTTGAAAGATGCGAAAATCGCCCGTCTGTTTGACACCAACGGCGACGGCAAGGCGGATCTGACCGGCTGTACGCCGGGCTGGGGCTGCGAAGCGTCGATTAACCATCATCTGAAGGCCTACGACTTAACGAAGACGGTGGAGCACAATCAGGGCAACTACGCCGCGCTGATCGCCGATACCATCACCCGGTTTAAAGAAGGCAAACCGATCCTGTATTACACCTGGACACCGTACTGGGTCAGCGATGTGCTGGTGCCCGGCCGCGACGTGGTCTGGTTACAGGTGCCGTTCTCTTCCCAGCCGGGCGAGATGCAAAACGTCAGCACCAAACTGCCGAACGGCGCCGACTATGGTTTCCCGGTTAACACCATCCATATCGCCGCCAATAAGCAGTGGGCGGAAAAAAATCCGGCCGCGGCTAAACTGTTCGCCATCATGAAGGTGCCGGTAAGCGACATCAACGCGCAGAACATGCGGATGCATCAGGGCGAAGCCTCGCAGGCGGATATCGAACGCCACGTTAACGGCTGGATCGCCGCTCACCAGCAGCTGTTTGACGGCTGGGTGAAAACGGCCGCCGACGCCGCAAAATAACCTCTCCGGCACAGGGCGGTATACTCCGCCCTGCTCGCTCCCGGCGCGCTTATTGCGGCGCGCCGGCCTCTCCCTGACGCATGAATCCCAGCCGCGCCCGCGCTTCATCCGGCGGCGCCACCGAGCGATCCCACTCCGCTACGATGCGCTTCACCCGTTCCACGAACTGAACGTTAGACCGCGCCAGCTCTCCTTTGCGATACAGGATATTGTCTTTCATCCCCACCCGCAGATGGCCACCGAGCGCCAGCGCCGCGTCGATGATCGGCAAATACCCGCGCCAGTCCCCGTCGCCGATATGCCGGCGACGCCTTTATTTAAGCGAGCAATCACAGGACCGACGCCCACCACGGCCATTATTCTTCGGCATGTACGGCGCGATGAGGAGATAGCGGATAACTTATCCCCCTCCGGCAGCGCTGGACCCAGCGCGCGTATCTAATCTGACCAAATGCTTTAGTCGCTCATATTTGTCAATAACGTGGCAGCTATCATTAACTGACGGCGGGAAAGCGCGTTGCCCCCGGCAAGGGCCGGCCAGACGGCGCACGCCGCCGCCGGGCGATGCGGTATTCGGCGGGACGCTTACTTTCTGTCACAAATAAATACGCCGCGCCGGCGGGTGTGACGTTTACCTAACTAGTCACTTACGTTATTATAATGCGTGTTACTAATGAGGTGCACAGTATGGATAGCTCGTTTTCCCCGATAGAACAAATGTTAAATTTGCGTGCCAAACGCCGGCCTGACTTTCCGTATCAGGAAGTGCTGCTGCTGCGGTTGTGCATGCACATGCAAAGTAAGATCCTGGAGCACCGCAATAAAATGCTCAAAGCGCAGGGTATCAACGAAACCCTGTTTATGGCGCTGCTGACGCTGGAGTCCCAGCCGGACTACAGTATCCAACCATCCGAACTGAGCGCCGCGCTGGGCTCTTCCCGCACCAATGCCACCCGCATCGCGGATGAACTGGAAAAATGCGGCTGGATAGAGCGACGTGAGAGCGACAGCGACCGCCGCTGCCTGCATCTTCATATGACTCAGGAAGGAAAGGCGTTTCTCGATCAGTTGCTGCCGCCGCAGCACACCTGTCTCCACTTCCTTTGGTCGACGCTGAGCGCGGAAGAACAAAAGCAGCTCGAGATGCTGATGCGCAAACTGCTGGTGCAGATCGATAAAATCGACGATATCCCGATCCTGTGATCTGAACGCCGCCCGCTGAACGGCCTAATCCACAACAATCTCCGTTACCTCGCCATCTTGTGATGAGCAGGCGTAACGGCTTTTGTTGTTCGCGGCCCGCCGACGGGCCGCGTTGCTGATCGACTCTACTGGCTGGGCAGTGCGCGCCCGTCGCCGCGGCGCGTACAGAGAAGGTCATCAAGAGCAAGAATAACAATACTGGAGAACACCATGACTACAGGCGTGGAAACCACCCCACCACCACAGAATAAGAAGAATAAGGCACGGCAGCGCAAACGTATTCTGACGCTGCTGACGATAATTTTTGTCCTGGTCGGCTGCGCCTGGCTGGTCTACTGGTTCCTGGTGCTGCGTCACCATCAGGAAACCGATGACGCCTATGTGGCGGGCAATCAGGTTCAGTTGATGTCGCAAGTGGCCGGCAGCGTTACCCAGGTTAACGTAGACAACACCGACCGGGTCAAACAGGGCGACGTACTGGTGGTGCTCGATCCCACCGATGCCCGCCAGGCGCTGGAGCGCGCGCAGACCGCGCTGGCCAGCAGCGTGCGTCAGGTTCACCAGCTGATTGTCAACGGCCGGCAGTACCAGGCCAACATAGAGCTGAATCAGACGGAATTAAACAAGGCGCAAAGCGACCTGCGCCGGCGCGAAACGCTGGGCAACGCCAACGCCATCGGCCGGGAAGAAGTTCAGCACGCGCGGGACGCCGTCGCCAGCGCGCGCGCCTCGCTGGAAGTGGCGGTGCAGCAGTACCAGGCCAATCAGGCCATGATTCTGAACACGCCGCTGGAGCAGCAGCCGTCGGTGCAACAGGCGGCCGCGCAGGTGCGCGACGCCTGGCTGGCCCTGCAGCGCACCCAAATCGTCAGTCCGGTGAATGGCTATGTATCGCGCCGCAGCGTGCAGGTCGGCGCGCGCATCACCACCGCCACGCCGTTAATGGCCATCGTGCCGGCCGACCGGCTCTGGATTGACGCCAACTTCAAGGAAACGCAGCTGAAAAACATGCGTATCGGTCAGCCGGCCAACGTAATCAGCGATATTTACGGCGACAGCGTGGTGTACAAGGGAACCGTCGTCGGGCTGGATATGGGCACCGGCAGCGCGTTCTCTCTGTTGCCGGCGCAAAACGCCACCGGCAACTGGATCAAGGTGGTGCAGCGTCTGCCGGTGCGTATCGAACTGGATGCGCAACAGCTGGCCGAACATCCGCTGCGCATCGGCTTATCCACCCTGGTTAAGGTCGATACCCGCGACCAGCAGGGACCGGTGTTGGCCGATAAGGCGCGCACCAGCCCGGCTTACCAGAGCGACGCGCTGGCGCTTGATTTAGCGCCGGTAAACCAGATGATCGCCTCTATCATTCAGGCCAACGCCGGCTAATCCATCGGGAGATACGCGTGCAAAAAAAACCGCTTACCGGTGCGAGCCTGGCCTGGCTGACCGTGGCGCTTTCGCTGGCCACCTTTATGCAGGTGCTGGATTCGACCATCGCCAACGTCGCCATCCCGACCATCGCCGGTAACCTGGGAGCCTCCAACTCTCAGGGAACCTGGGTTATCACCTCCTTTGGCGTGGCGAATGCGATCTCGATCCCCATCACCGGCTGGCTGGCGAAACGCTTTGGCGAGGTGCGTCTGTTTCTGTGGGCGACCGGGCTGTTTGCCCTCACCTCCTGGCTGTGCGGCATGTCCACCAGCCTGGAAATGCTGATTTTCTTCCGCGTAATGCAGGGCATCGTGGCCGGTCCGCTCATTCCGCTGTCGCAAAGCCTGTTGCTGAACAACTATCCGCCGGCCAAACGCAGCATTGCGCTGGCGTTCTGGTCGATGACCGTGGTGGTCGCCCCGATCTGCGGGCCGATACTCGGCGGCTGGATCAGCGACAACTACCACTGGGGCTGGATCTTCTTTATCAACGTCCCGCTGGGAATCGTGGTGGTGCTGATCACTACGCAGATCCTGCGCGGGCGGGAAACCAAAACGGAGATCCGCCCAATCGATACCATCGGGCTGGCCCTGCTGGTGGTCGGCATCGGCAGCCTGCAAATGATGCTGGACCGCGGCAAGGAGCTGGACTGGTTCAACTCGTCGGAAATTATCGTACTGATGGCGCTGGCCGTGGTGTGCATCACCTTGCTTATCGTCTGGGAGCTGACCGACGAGCACCCCGTCGTCGATCTGTCGCTGTTTAAGTCGCGCAACTTCACCATCGGCTGTCTGTGCCTCAGCCTGGCCTATATGTTTTATTTTGGCGCCATCGTACTGCTGCCTCAGCTGCTGCAGGAGGTCTATGGCTATACCGCGACCTGGGCCGGACTGGCCTCCGCGCCGGTCGGGCTGATGCCGGTGCTGCTGTCGCCGATCATCGGCCGTTTCGCGCCGCGGCTGGATATGCGTCAGTTGGTCAGCTTCAGCTTTATCATGTATGCCGTTTGTTTCTACTGGCGCGCCTGGACCTTCGAACCCGGTATGGACTTTGGCGCGTCGGCCTGGCCGCAGTTTATGCAGGGCTTCGCCGTGGCCTGCTTCTTTATGCCGCTCACCACCATCACGCTGTCGGGGCTGCCGCCGGAACGTATGGCCGCCGCCTCCAGCCTGTCCAACTTTACCCGCACGCTGGCCGGTTCGATCGGTACCTCGCTGACCACGACGCTGTGGACCCAGCGCGAGTCCCTGCACCATGCTCAGTTGACGGAATCGGTCAATCCCTACAATCCGCTGACGCAGGAAATTTACCAGAAAATGCAGGAGTCAGGCATGACGGAGCAGCAGGTATCGAGCTGGCTGGCGCAGCAGATCACCGCTCAGGGTCTTATCATTTCGGCTAACGAAATCTTCTGGGCGGCGGCCGGCATCTTTCTTGCGCTGCTGGTACTGGTGTGGTTTGCCCGGCCGCCGTTTACCGCCGGCGGTCGCAAAAGCGGCGCGCACTAGCCGTCATTCTGCCGAAAGGAAAGGTATGAGAGGGTAACGCAACGGGCGGCCGGACAGCCGCCCGTTTAAGGCTCAGGCGCGGCTCTGGCGCCACCATTCGGCCAGCAGAATACCGGTGGCCACGGACACATTCAGACCTTCGACTTTGCCCGTGCCGTCGATCGACACGTTAACATCGCCGCGCAGCCACGGAGCGGCCTGCGCATTGCCTTCCTGCCCCAGCACCAGCACGACTTTGTTCGGCAGCGCCAGCTGCGACAGCGAGGTGCCCTTAGCGCTGGTGGTGGTGACGATGGTGTAGCCCGCGCGGCGGAACACCTCCAGTTCGGCGGCCAGATCGTCGGCGCCGATCGCCTTCACGTGCTCCGCGCCGCCTTCGGCCGTGCGGATCGCCGCGCCCGACTCCAGCAGCGCCGGATCCGGCAGCAGCACGCCCTGTACGCCGAAGTGCGCGCAGCTGCGCAGAATGCCGCCCAGGTTATGCGGGTTGCCGACATTCTCCAGCGCCAGCACGCAGTCTCGCTCCGCGCTTTGCTGTTCCAGGTATTGCCGCGCATCCAACCCCTGCCGCTTTTTGATCAGGAAGCAAACGCCGCCGTGATGATCGGTGCCCGAGGCCTTGCTCAGTTCCTCGTCATCCACCACATGGTAGGCTTTGCGATTGGCCGCCATCCAGCGCAGCGCTTCGCGAAAACGCGGCGTGACTTCCTGCAGGAACCAGGCGCGGACAATAGCGTCCGGCCGGTTGCTGAACAACGCATGACAGGCTTTTTCGCCGTAGACGCGCGTCTCTTCCGCGCGCTGACGCCGAATCTGCTCAGGATCGATTTGACTCTTGCCGCTGATTCCGCCGTGATCCGGCGTTTCTTCCTCATCAGAAGGCGCGCGCGAAACCGTGCGCCACGGCGAATCGTAAGCGCCTCCGCTCTCTCCCGAGGTGTCGCGACGCGGGCGGTCGGAACGCGGACGAGAGGATTCACCAGGGGCGCGCTCATTGCGCCAGGCATTATCGCGCGGCGCGCCGTCACGGGAAGAACGCTGACGGGAGTCGCCGCCTTCGCCGCGGGCATTGCGCGGATTTTTGTCGCGCGGATTACCGTCGCGCCGGCGATTATCGTCCCGTCCGCCTTTGCCGGCCGGGCGCTTCCCTTTATTGTCTTTTCCGTTCTCGTCATCGCTACGGACATACATCACGCGAACTTTGCCGCTTTTACCACTGAATGAATCGCTCATCGTTATCTCCACCTGTGCGATCGGTACACCGGGCGCGAAGATTACCTTATGTACACCCGCTGCGCTACCGGCTTTTATCAAAGCCAGAAACTATTGTAACCATCGAACAAACCACGTTGTTCACACGCACTCTGCTCGCCATACTTAGAGCCCACTAAATTCGGTATATACCCTTCATGCTGCAAAATGCAGGTGCGTTGGTTTTGTGACTCGCCTCCGCCATGGGGCTGGCCCTTACCGGGCCGCCGGCAGCGGCGTGCAACTCCGCTGCCGACAGCGTTGTCGCTCACCCCGGACGCTTACTGGTGTAAGCCTCTGGGGATGAATGAGAGACACCCTGTCTCTCAGCGGAGGTCAGCCGTTGGCTGAACACATTCGTTGCCGACGAATTTGTCGCTGCGTCGCCGCCTTCCTGCAACTTGCATTATTTGGGGTATCGTCAGTAATGAAGCGCCAGACCACGCTACCCGCCGGATTCCGCGCGCAACAGGCCAGCGGCAATCGATAAAACGGCGGGCAGACGGCCTGCGTGATAATAGCGCGTTCATTGCATTTTTTCCTTTGAGGCTTGCTTATGAATACGGTATGTTCCGCCTGCCAGACCACCAACCGCCTGCCCGCGCAACGGGCTGACGACCACGCCAAATGCGGGCGCTGCGGCCATCGCCTGTTTAGCGGGGAGGTCATTAACGCCAGCGCGGAGACGCTGGACAAACTGCTGCAGGACGATCTGCCGGTGGTCATCGACTTCTGGGCGCCCTGGTGCTCTCCCTGCGTCAACTTCGCGCCTGTTTTCGCCGCCAGCGCGCAGCAGCGCGGCAGTCAGCTGCGCTTCGTTAAGGTTAATACAGAAGCGGAGCCGGCGCTCAGCGATCGCTTCCGCATTCGCAGCATTCCCTCCATTATGATCTTCAAACAGGGCAAGCTGATCGACATGCTGGGCGGCGCGATGCCGAAAACCGAGTTCGATCAGTGGCTGGATGAAGCGCTGTAGCGTGAAAAAACGGCGGCCGCCGACGGCGACGCTTTGGTCTGCGTCGGCCGTCGGGTAGAATAACGCTTTTTAGCGCGGTCTATCATGCCTGACAATGCCGTCCTTACCCTGCGCCGGCTGCGCCTGACGCAGTCCACCCGGCCTTTCCGCGCCCGCGGCTGCCGGGTCGTCCGCTGTCAGCGCTGTCTGCTGCCGGTCAAAAATTGCCTGTGCCATACTATTCAACCCCGGCCGGCGCGCAGCCGTTTTTGTCTGATCATGTTCGATACCGAACCGCTCAAACCCAGCAATACCGGCCGGCTTATCGCCGATATTCTGCCGGATACCCAGGCCTTTCTCTGGTCGCGCACCGCGCCCGACCCGGCGCTGCTGCAGGCGTTGCGCGACCCGACGCGCCAGCCCTGGCTGGTTTTTCTCGCCGATGAGCAAGAGGCCGCCGTGCGCCCGGTGAGCCACACGCTGCCGGCGACGGAAAAACCGCCGCTGTTCGTGATGCTGGACGGCACCTGGCCGGAAGCGCGCAAGATGTATCGCAAAAGCCCGTATCTGGACGCGCTGCCGCTGCTATCGCTCAACGTCGACGCCTTTTCCCGCTACCAGTTGCGCGAAGCCTCGTCCTGCGGACAGCACTGCACGGCGGAAATCGCCGTCGCTCTGCTGAACCAGGCCGGCGACCAGCTGGCGGCGGCGGCCCTGGCCGCGCATTTCGACCGCTTCCGCGCCCACTACCTGGCCGGCAAATCGCACCATACCCTGCGGGAAAGCCCACCGGCCATCACAGCAAAGTCCGACAAAAGCGGTTAATATCAGAACGATTGTTCATCTGCCCGGAGCCAGCTATGAGTCAGCGCGGACTGGAAGCCTTACTTCGCCCCAAATCCATCGCGGTCGTCGGCGCCTCCGAAAAGGCGGGGCGAGCGGGTTTTTTGATGATGCGCAACCTGCTGGACGGCAATTTTAGCGGCCCGGTCCTGCCGGTGACGCCGGCTTACCCGGCAGTGTGCGGCGTACTGGCCTACCCCGAGGTGGCCGCGCTGCCCATCGTCCCCGATCTGGCCGTCATTTGCACCCACGCCAGCCGCAATCTGGCGCTGCTGGAGCAATTGGGCCGGCGCGGCTGCCGGGCGGCGATTATCCTGTCGGCACCGCCGGCGCAGTTCGCCGAGCTGAAATCCTGCGCCGCCCGTTACGAAATGCGGCTGCTCGGCCCCAATAGTCTGGGGCTGCTGGCGCCGTGGCAGCGGCTTAACGCCAGCTTTTCACCGGTGCCGATCCTGCCGGGCAAACTGGCCTTTATCTCGCAGTCCGCCGCCGTCGCCAATACCATTCTGGACTGGGCGCAGCAGCGAGAAATCGGCTTTTCCTGGTTTATCGCGCTGGGAGACAGCCTGGATATCGACATCGACGATTTGCTGGACTTTCTGGCGCGCGACGGCAAAACCCGCGCCATTCTGCTGCATCTGGAGCACCTCAGCGACGCGCGGCGCTTTCTCTCCGCCGCGCGCAGCGCCGCGCGCAACAGGCCGATTCTGGTGATCAAGAGCGGGCGCAGTCCGCAGGCCCAGCGCCTGCTGAACGGCCATATCCAGGGGCTGGACGCCGCCTACGATGCGGCCATCCGGCGCGCCGGCCTGCTGCGCGTGCAGGATACGCACGAACTGTTTTCCGCGGTCGAAACGCTGAGCCACCTGCGGCCGTTGCGCGGCGAGCGTCTGCTGCTGGTCAGCAACGGCGCTTCACCGGCGGCGCTGGCCGTCGACCAGTTGCTGGCCCGCCAGGGTACGCTGGCCAGCCTGAGCGACCCCGTGCGGCAGGCGCTGCGCGCCGCGCTGCCGGAGATCCACGCGGAAAACCCGCTGGATTTAGGCGACGACGCCACCGGCGAGCGCTATGTGACCGCCCTGTCCATTCTGCTCGACGGTCATGACTTCGACGCGCTGCTGATTATCCATGCCCCCAGCGCGGCCGCGCCGGCGACCGAAAGCGCCGGGCAGTTGATCCGCGTGCTGAAACAGCATGCGCGCGCGCAACACATCACGCTGCTGACCAACTGGAGCGGGGAATATTCGTCGCGCGAAGCGCGGCGTCTGTTCAACGACGCCGGCATTCCGACCTACCGCACGCCGGAGGGCGCGGTCACCGCCTTTATGCATCTGGTGGAGTATCGACGCAACCAGCGGCAGCTCAGAGAAACCCCGGCGCTGCCTCCGGATCTGTCGATCAACGCCGGCCAGGCGCACCATCTGATTCAGCAGGCGCTGGCCGCAGGCGCGAACCAGTTGGATACCCACGAGGTGCAGCCAATACTGCAGGCTTACGGCCTGAACACTCTGCCCACCTGGATCGCCGGCGACAGCGCCGAAGCGGCAGCCATCGCAAAACAGATCGGCTATCCGGTGGCGATAAAACTGCGTTCGCCCGATATTCCGCACAAGTCGGAAGTCCAGGGCGTAATGCTCTATCTGCGTACCGCCCGCGAGGTGCAACAGGCGGCGGACGCCATTCTCGATCGCGTGCGCCGGGCCTGGCCGCAGGCGCGCATTCACGGCCTGCTGGTGCAGAGCATGGCCAACCGCGCCGGCGCCCAGGAACTGAGAGTCGCGGTCGAACAGGACGCGGTGTTCGGGCCGTTGATTATGCTGGGCGACGGCGGCATCGAGTGGCGACAGACCAATCAGGCATCTGTCGCGCTGCCACCGCTCAATATGACGCTGGCGCGCGACCTGGTGCTGCAGGCGGTCAACAGCGGCAAGATCAGCGGCCGCAGCGCCCTGCGTCCGCTGGATATACCCGCGCTGAGCCGGTTGCTGGTGCAGGTGTCCAACCTGGTGCTGGATTGCCCGGAGATCACCCGGCTGGATATCCATCCGCTGCTGGCGTCCGGCAGCGAACTCACCCTGCTGGACGTCACGCTGCACCTCGCGCCCTTCAGCGGCGACGCGCAGTCGCGTCTGGCGATCCGCCCCTATCCGCACGAACTGGAAGAGTGGGTAACGCTGAAAAACGGCGACCGCTGTCTGTTCCGTCCCATCCTGCCGGAGGACGAGCCGCTGCTGAAATCGTTTATCGCGCGAGTGACGAAAGAGGATCTCTATTATCGCTACTTCAGCGAGATCAACGAGTTCTCTCATGAGGATTTAGCCAACATGACCCAGATTGATTACGATCGGGAAATGGCCTTTGTCGCGCTGCGTCAGGCGGAAAATGGCACGGCGGCGATCGCCGGCGTCACGCGCGCCGTTTCCGATCCTGATAATATCGACGCCGAATTTTCCGTACTGGTCCGTTCCGATCTGAAAGGACTGGGACTGGGGCGCCGACTGCTGGAAAAAATGATCGACTATACCCGCGCGCACGGCCTGCTGCGCCTGACCGGCATTACCATGCCCCACAACCGGGGTATGCTGGCGCTGGCCGCAAAGCTGGGGTTCCGACAGGACGTACAGCTGGAGGACGGTATCGTGGCGCTGGAACTGGCGCTCAACGGCCGGCACGAGACGTGATATCGCGCACGCGCCCAGGACAATCCGCCCGAGAAAGGCAAAACATGCTCACAACGTCAGTGAAGTAGTGGTATTATCGCCCGATTCGTCCCTTTATGCCCAACGGATGGCAGGCGGCGGGAAGACGGATCGATCCCCGGCGTCAATGATCAACGCGACGCCGCCGCCGAGGCAGGCCCGCAGAACAAGCCGGACGGTTCGGCGCGGCCAACGCGCCCGCGGCCTGCAGGATGAAGAGTATAAATCATGTCTGACCGTGGCTGCGGCCCTATAACAATGAGAGAAGAAGCGCACTGTGATGTTGTCCAAATTTAAACGCAATAAATATCAACAACACCTTGCACAATTACCGAAAATCCCCCAGACAGCGGAAGATATTCAGACCCTCCATTCACCTGAACTTTTCCGTACGACGCTGGTAAACGCCATTCTTAACGCCAGAAAACGTATCTATCTGGTCGCGCTCTACCTGGAACGGGATGACGGCGGTCAGGGGATCATGTCGGCGCTCTATCAGGCAAAACAGCTGAATCCCGATCTGGATATCTGCGTGCTGGTCGACTGGCACCGCGCGCAGCGCGGACGCATTGGCGCCGCGGCCGAACAGACCAACGCGGACTGGTATTGCGATCTGGCCCGGCGCCACGAAGGCCTCAACCTGCCGGTTTACGGCGTGCCGGTGAATACCCGCGAAGCGCTCGGCGTGCTGCATTTGAAAGGCTTTATCATCGACGATACCGTGCTGTACAGCGGCGCCAGCCTGAACGACGTCTATCTGCATCAGCATGAGAAGTACCGTTACGATCGCTATCAGCTGATCCAGAACGCGATCCTGTCGGACACCATGTGCAGCTATATTCAACGCCTGCTGACCTCGCCCGCGGTGCAGCGTCTCGATCGGGCGGATCGTCCCAAAAGCCTGGAAATAAAAAACGAAACCCGCCAGCTGCGTCAGGCTCTGCGCATCGCCGGCTACCGCACGCCAGCCAGCCCGGATGCGGACATCGACAGCCAGTTGACCGTCACCCCGCTGGTCGGGCTGGGCAAGCAGAGCCCGCTGAATAAAACCATTCACCATTTGATGTACTGTACCGACAGCCAACTGGTGATCTGTACGCCATACTTCAATCTGCCGGCGCTGCTGGTGCGCAATATCATTCGCCTGTTGCGCGAGGGGAAGCGCGTGGAGATTATCGTCGGCGATAAAACGGCCAACGATTTTTATATTCCTGAAGATCAGCCGTTTAAGATTATCGGCGCGCTGCCCTACCTGTATGAAATCAATTTACGCCGTTTCCTCAGCCGCCTGCAGCACTACATTGACGAACAGCGCCTGACCGTACGGCTGTGGAAAGATCGAGACAATAGTTTTCATCTCAAAGGCATGTGGGTCGACGATCGCTGGCAGTTGCTGACCGGCAACAATCTGAATCCGCGCGCCTGGCGCCTGGATCTGGAAAACGCCATTCTGATCCACGATCCGCAGCAGCGCCTGCAGGAACAGCGCCAGCAGGAGCTGGCCTGTATCCGCACGCACACTACGCGGGTGAAAAGCTATATGGAGCTGGAAAGCATCGCTCAGTATCCGGTCAAGGTGCGTAAACTGATTCGTCGCCTGCGCCGCATTCGCATCGACCGGCTGATCAGCCGCATCCTGTAGCCGCCGCGCGGCCCGGCGGCGGCCGGGCCTTAACTCAGCAGCGCGGCGGGATTCCGCCGTTTGACCAGTTGGTACAGCGCCTGCGGGTCTATCGCCCGACATATCCCCTGCGGTTTTTGCATCGGCGCGTCCTCGGCGGCCAGCATCGCGTTAATCACCGCCTCGTGCGTGCTGTCTACCGCCGCCTGATAAATCGTGTCGAACACCTCATCGTTCAGATACTGAAAAGCGCGATGCGTCTGCGCCAGCTGCGGCAGCGCCCCGGCATTGGCGGTGCTGAACGCCAGAAAGATGTCGCCGGAATTATTGCCGCCCGGGCTGCCGGATTTAGCGATCCCCAGACCGGCGCGGCGGGCCAGGCGCTGTAGCTGGTGCGGCATCATCGGGGCATCGGTAGCCAGCACCACGATAATCGAGCCGCGCTCCCGCTCCAGCCCCGCCGGCAGCGGGTCCGTCAGCAGCGCGCCGACCGGCACGCCCAGCAGTTCGAACCACTCGCGCTGACCGTAATTGGCCTGCACCAGCGCGCCCAGGGTATATTGCCGGCCGTCGAGCGTAAAGCAGCGCGACGAGGTGCCGGTTCCCCCTTTGAAGCCATAACAGATCATGCCATTGCCGCCGCCGACATTGCCTTCGGCCAGCGCGCCGTCGCGCGCCGAAGTCAACGCGCTCAACGCATCGTCCTGGGTGACATGCAGGCCGTTGATGTCGTTAATCACCCCGTCATAGGTTTCGGCCACCACCGGCATCGCCCACAGGTGATTAGCCTGCCAGGCGGCCTGATATTGCGACAGCATCCATTTGACCGCCGCCTGATGCACCGTACCGACGGAGTGGGTATTGGTCAGACAAACCGGGCCGACGAAATAGCCGCCATCCTTTATCCAGTGCGCCCCGGTCATCTCGCCGTTGCCGTTAAGCGCGCAGCACCCGGCCCAGACCGGCTGGGGCTCCGTCTGGTAACCGCGCGGCAGCAGCGCCGTCACCCCGGTTTTAATAAGCTTATCGTCATGACTGACGGCATCGATGGTGCGATAGCCGACCAGCACGCCGCTGACGTCGGTAATCGCATTATATTTTCCCGTGACGCCGGGAAATTTTAATCCCAGTTGCCGCGCTCTGAGTTTAGTCATCATGATTTTCCTTTAATTCTTTTCCTGTCGGTTTCTCAGATACAATCCCGCGCCGGCGATTAACAGCGATCCCAGGATTAGCAGGGTGGCGATAACGTTGATTTCCGGCTTAATGCCGCGCCTGATCATGCCGTAAATCTGCACCGGCAGCGTCGTGGCGTCCACGCCGGAAATAAAATAGGTGATGACCAGATCGTCCATGGAAATAATGAACGCCAGCAGCGCGCCGCCGAGGATACCGGGGGACAATATCGGCAACGTGATGCGCCGGAAAGTGACCCAACGGCCGGCGCCGAGATCGGCGGAGGCCTCCTCCAGCCGCGTGTCCATGCCGGCCAGCCGGGCGCTGACGATGAGAAAAACATAGCTGCACAGAAACGTGCAGTGGCCGAGAATGATCGACACCCGGCCGAGCGGAATCCCCACGTTGACGAAAAAGATCAGCAACGCGATCCCCAGAACGATGTCCGGCATCATCATCGGCATATACATCAGGAAACGGTAAAAACCGCGCAAACGAAAACGATAGCGCATGAGCGCCAGCGCGGTCGCGGTGCCGACCACGGTCGAAATCGCGGTGGTGATCAGCGCGATGATCAGGCTGTTTTTCAACGCATGCAGCACCTGGTCGGTCGAATCGATATATAGCGCGCTGTCGGAAAGATTATTGCTCATGCCGAATACCGACAAATACCAGTCGATGCTGAAGCCCTGCCATATCATCATGTTGACCGGATTAGCGTTAAACGAATAAAGCGCGATCAGGAATATCGGCAGATAGAGAAAAATAAAAAACAGCGCGCCGTAACCGTTGAATAGCCAGCCGGCCAGCCGCAACAACATATTATTCTTCATGCTTCCTCCTGTCCGACGCTTCGCCGGCGTGAGCGCGGGAATAGCGGCTGTTCAGATACAGATAGAGCAACAGCGCCAGCAGCACCATCGACATTAACAACATGGCCAGCGCCGCGCCGAACGGCCAGTTTCGCGCCGCCAGGAACTGCTGTTCGATAAGGCTGCCGATCATCACCACCCGGGCGCCGCCCAGCAGCGAAGGCACGATAAAATTCCCCAGGCTGGGAATAAACACCATGATGGCGCCGGACACCACGCCGGGCAGCGTGAGCGGAAACACCACCCGCCAGAAGGTTTTAAACCGGTTGGCGCCCAGATCGTATGACGCCTCGATAAGGCGCGGGTCGAGCCGCTCTACGCTGGCGTACACCGGTAAAAACATAAAGGGAATATAGATATAGGCCATGCCGATCAGCACCGCCTGCTCGGTATAGATCAGATCCAGCGGCTGCTGGATCAGCCCCATCGCCTGCAGGATGCTATTGGCGAAACCGGTGGGGCGCAAAATCAGCACCCAGGCGTACAGCCGCACGATCAGGCTGGCGAAAAACGGCAGCGTGATCAGAAACAGCAGGAAGTTACGCACCGCCGGCGACTGTTTTCTGACCCAGAAGGCGATCGGATAACAGATGATAAAGGAGACCAGCACGCTCATTAACGCCACGCGAAACGAAGTGGCGATAATGTGCAGGTAGAGAATATCGAAGTCTTCCCGCGTGCCGTCCGCCCAGCCGAGAATACGGCCATAATTATCCGGGTAGAAGCTCCACTCCACGCCGCCGTAGGTGCCTGGCGTCAGGATGCTGAACACCACCATGATGGCCAACGGCACAAACAAACAGACCGCCAGCAGCAGCGTTACCGGCGACAACAGCCCGACAAGGGGGAGCGATTTTTTCCATGCAGACATAGCGCTTCCTTACCGCGGCAGCAGATGACAGGCGCTGGCGGCGTACCACAGGCTAATCGCCTGGCCCGCCGCCAGTTGCCCGGGACCCTCGCCGGAGGACAGGCGAATTAAGGCTTTAAGCCTCTCGCCCCCGGCGGAGCGCACGCAGACTTCAGTATCCGTCCCCATAAAGATCAGCTGTTCGATCGTGCCGTCGATACGGGCATAGCGCATCCGCTCATCCGCCGGTTCGCTCAGATGAAAATATTGCGGACGCAGCAGCAGCCAGAGGCGTTGCCCGACCGGGCGCGCCCGATCCGCGGCGGCCCGCCAGCGCTCGCCGGCCTCGCTCAGCAGAGACAGCGCGCCATCCTCCTGTTGCCCGACTTCGACCGGGATCAGGTTGCCCTCGCCAATAAAACCGGCGACGAAATGGTTGACCGGCGTATGGTAGATCGCCGCCGGCGGATCGTTCTGCTGGACCTTGCCGCCGTTCAGCACAATGATCCGATCGGACATGGTCAACGCCTCTTCCTGATCGTGAGTGACGAAAATAAACGAGATGCCGAGCTCCGCCTGCAGACGTTTCAGCTCGAGCTGCATGCTCTTGCGCAACCCGCGATCCAGCGCCGACAGCGGTTCATCCAGCAGCAGCAGCGACGGACGGTTAATAATCGCCCGCGCCAGCGCCACGCGCTGCTGCTGACCGCCGGACAGCTGCGACGGACGGCGTTTTTCCATATTGCGCATCCCCACCAGTTCCAGCGTTTCGGCTACGCGCTGGTTGCGTTCCGCGCGCAGCACGCCGCGGATATCCAGCCCATAGCCGACATTGTCGGCCACGCTCATATGCGGAAATAAGGCGTAGCTCTGAAACACCGTATTAACCGGTCGCAAATGCGGCGCGATATGATTCATTTTTTTACCGCCGATAAGCAGTTCGCCGCTGTCCAGCTGTTCAAAGCCGCTGATAATTCTGAGCAACGACGTTTTGCCGCAGCCGGACGGCCCCAGTAAGGTCACAAATTCATTGTCCCGCACCGAAAAACTGATGTCGTCCAGCGCCTTAACGCTATTGCCCTCGGGCGTCTGATAATATTTGACGGCGCCGTTGAGCGATACGACGGTGCGGAAATGCTGATCCTGACTCATTGTTTACTCCACGTCCTGAGTCCCGAAATTAACGCTGAGGCGGCGTCGGACTGACCGCAGCCTCTGGCGATGAACTGACCGCCAGCCGGCGGGAGCCGCGGTCAGCGAGGCGCGGCGCGGACTAATTAGCGCTGCGAAAACGGGTCCACACCCGGTCATACAGGCGCAAGCCTTTGCCCAGATCGTCGAAAATCTGCAGTTTCGCCTTTACGTCGGCGGGCGGATTCGCCGCCGGATTATTTTTCAGCAGGTCGGGCAGCAGCGCCACCGCATCGCGATTCGGCGTGCCGTTCATCTGCTGGGCGGTGTTCATGGCGGCGATTTCAGGCTGCAAAAAGAACGCCATAAACTTTTTGGCGTTGTCTTTATTCGGCGCGTTCGCCAGCACGCACATATTCTCCTGGTACAGGGTGGCCCCTTCATCGGGGATCACATAGGCCAGATTTTCCGGATCCTGGGATACATACATCAGGGCGCCGACAAAATAGTGCGCCGCCACCACATCGCCCGACTGCACCAGCGGAATGCTCTCGTAGGTCAGCGCGGAGATTAACGGCTTACGCGCGGTCAGCCAGTCGGCGGCCACCTTCAGATCTGCCGGGTTGGTGGTATTGACCGATTTATGGTTAACGATCAGCCCGACGCCGAGCGTTTCACGCATGTCGTCCAGCATGATGACCTTCTTGCCTTTTTCCGCTTCGGCGAAAAAATCCGCCCAGGAGGTGATCGGTTTATCCACCTTTTTCTTGTTGTAAAAAATACCGACCGTGCCCCAGGCGTAGGGCAGGCAATATTCCCCCTGCGGATCCGTTTTCGCGCGCAAGAACTGCGGATCGATGTGGCTGAAGCCCGGCTCGCGGTTAATGTCGGTACGCGCCAGCAGCTTCAGCGAAGCCATGGCGTCCTGCATATGCACCGAGGGAAAGACGATGTCATAGCCGCTGGCGCCGGCCTGGATTTTGGCCAGCATCTCTTCATTGCTGGCATAGGTGTCAAGCTTCACATTGATGCCGGTCTCCTGGGTAAAACGACTCAGCACTTGCGGATTAATGTAGTCTCCCCAGTTGTACAGCCGTAGCTCCCCTGCCGCCTGCGCGGATAAACCGACGAACCCGCAAGAAAGCGCTAAACCCAACGCGATACCCTTCACCCGGTGTAGTCTGTTGCTGGTATACATTTTATTATCTCCTGTGGCCTTGATATACAGACGCAGGGGCCTTGTCTGACCCGGACTTTGACATAATTATGTCTTTTAAACTAAAATTGCAATTATTATGCCATACCGGGCAAATATCGGCGTTCTTACTGACATTTAAATACCATAAAATAATATAGTGGTATTTTTATGCCTTTATAATCAATGGGGTGACCTTATGCTTGAAGCAAGGCTGGAACAGCTCGACGGTAAACTGACGCCGATGGAGCGCACGCTGTGGGCCTATATTCAGGCCAATCTGGACACTATCGCGTTCGAGAATGGTGCAACCCTTGCTCAAAAAAGTGGCGTCAGCCCTAATACCGTCAGTCGTTTTCTGCGCCGTCTGGGCTACAAAGGACTTAAAGGGCTCAAAGAAGATCTGCGTGATGAGGTCAGGGTTCAGTCGTTGCTCAATACGACCCTGCTGGACCGCGTTGAACAGCAAACGGACGATTTAACGGTGCACCTCAATAAAGAGATTGAGGCGCTGGTTAAATTCTGGGAGCAAATCGGCAGTCAGCACTGGCAGGATATCGTCCAGTGCGTCAGCCAGGCCGAGCACGTGTTTGTCTGCGGCTTCCAGACCATCCGCGGCCTGACGGAAGACTTCGCCAACCGGCTGTCGCTGGTGCGCTCCAGGGTGGAGTTTCTCGATCTGTATGGCGGCGTGCTCGGCGGCTGGATAGACAGTCACGACAAGCAGTGCTGCGTGGTATTGATCGATATCGCTCCTTACGCCGAGGCCGGCATCGCCTTCGCCAATGAATGTATGCGGGAAAACACCCGCTTAGTGGTGTTCACCGATGAATACGGCATCGCCAGATACATGAATACCCCGCATATTGTGACCATCGCCACCAAAACCGGGCTGATTCTGGAGTCCACCGCCGGGCTGGCCAATGCTCTGAACGTGCTGCTGCACTGCGTGGCGGCCAAAAACCGCGACAAACTGAAGCAGCGGCTGGAACTGTATGAAAATCGGGTTAAGCGTCTCAACCTTTACCGTATCTGATGCGGCGCGAGGAAAACAGACAATCAGAAGAGGAAGTCGCGCGCTGGCGGCGAAAAAAAAACCGCATACGGGGTATGAGGCCAGGGCCTGCTGATGAGGTCGGCGGCGGCGAAGTCCGGTGTGGCCGGGCCCGCCGAAGCAAGAACCGCTGCGCGCGTTGATAACCAACGGCGCCAATAATTAGGGCCTCATACAAAGTATGAGGCCCTAATCACAGACTAACTTTACTGAGAGCCAGCCGCCGCATCGCGCCGGCCGCCCCTCAGGGCAAGGCGATTAACTTACGCCTGACCTTTTACTTCTTTCAGACCGTTGAACGGCGCACGGTTGCCCAGCGCTTCTTCGATACGGATCAGCTGGTTGTACTTAGCAACACGGTCAGAACGGCTCATGGAACCAGTTTTGATCTGGCCAGCAGCAGTACCTACCGCCAGGTCGGCGATAGTGGCGTCTTCGGTTTCGCCAGAACGGTGAGAGATAACGGCAGTGTAGCCGGCATCTTTCGCCATTTTGATCGCAGCCAGAGTTTCGGTCAGAGAACCGATCTGGTTGAATTTGATCAGAATGGAGTTAGCGACGCCTTTTTCGATACCTTCTTTCAGGATCTTGGTGTTGGTTACGAACAGGTCGTCACCAACCAGCTGGATTTTGTCGCCCAGAACTTTCGTCTGGTAAGCAAAACCGTCCCAGTCAGATTCGTTCAGGCCATCTTCGATGGACACGATCGGATACTGTTTGGTCAGTTCTTCCAGGTAGTGAGTGAATTCCTGAGAGGTAAAGGTTTTGCCTTCGCCTTTCAGTTCATAGTTACCGGTTTCTTTGTTGTAGAACTCGGAAGCGGCGCAGTCCATAGCCAGCGTTACGTCTTTACCCAGCACGTAACCGGCTTTTTCTACGGCTTCTTTGATAGCGGCCAGCGCAGCGGCGTTGGATTCCAGGTTCGGCGCGTAGCCGCCTTCGTCACCAACAGCGGTAGCCATACCTTTGGCTTTCAGTACTTTAGCCAGGGTGTGGAAAACTTCAGAACCGATACGAATCGCTTCTTTAACGGTTTTCGCGCCAACCGGCTGAATCATGAATTCCTGGATATCAACGTTGTTATCGGCATGTTCGCCGCCGTTGATGATGTTCATCATCGGCAGAGGCATAGAGTATTTGCCCGGGGTGCCGTTCAGTTCAGCGATATGTTCGTACAGCGGAATGCCTTTAGACGCGGCAGCAGCTTTGGCGCTGGCCAGAGAAACAGCCAGAATCGCGTTGGCGCCGAATTTGGATTTGTTTTCGGTTCCGTCCAGATCGATCATGATCTTGTCGATGTTAGCCTGATCTTTAGCGTCTTTACCCAGTACAGCCTGAGCGATCGGACCGTTAACAGCGGCAACCGCTTTGGTCACGCCTTTGCCCAGGAAACGGGATTTATCGCCGTCACGCAGTTCCAGCGCTTCGCGGGAACCAGTGGAAGCCCCTGACGGCGCAGCAGCCAGACCAACGAAACCACCTTCCAGATGCACTTCAGCTTCTACGGTAGGATTCCCGCGGGAGTCGATGATTTCACGGCCAATGACTTTAACAATTTTGGACATTAGATTTTCCTCAGTACAGTTAAACTAAAACCTCAGACGAGCAGCGCGCGCGATTCACACAACGCGCAGTGCTGAAAAAACGCTTACTTCTCCTGGCGCTTCTGGTACGCGCCGGCGGCTTTCACAAAGCCGGCAAACAGGGGATGTCCATCACGCGGCGTCGACGTAAACTCCGGGTGGAACTGACAGGCCACAAACCACGGATGATCCGGGATTTCAATGATTTCCACCAGTCGGCGATCGGCCGACAGGCCGGCAACCCGCAGCCCCGCCGCCTCGATCTGTTTGAGCAACATATTGTTGACTTCATAACGGTGGCGGTGACGTTCGATAATGGTCGACTCGCCGTACAGCTGACGCACCAGGCTACCCTCTTCCAGATGGCACGGCTGTCCCCCGACGCGCATGGTACCACCCAGATCGCTGTCTTCGCTACGAACTTCGATATTCCCTTCTTCATCGCGCCATTCGGTAATCAACGCCACGACAGGGTACTTGCATTCCGGCACAAACTCGGTCGAGTTCGCGCCTTCCATACCCGCCACGTTGCGGGCGAACTCCATCAGCGCCACCTGCATGCCCAGGCAAATACCCAGGTAAGGGATCTGGTTTTCGCGCGCATAACCCGCCGCCATCACCTTGCCTTCCACGCCGCGGTAACCAAACCCGCCCGGGATTAAGATGGCGTCCAGACCTTTCAGGATCTCCACGCCGCGCGTTTCCACGTCCTGCGAGTCGATCAGCTTAATATTGACCGTCAGGCGATTTTTCAGCCCGCCGTGCTTCAGCGCTTCGATCACGGATTTATAGGCGTCCGGCAATTCAATATACTTGCCGATCATGCCGATCGTCACTTCGCCGCCCGGGTTGGCTTCCTGGTAGACCACCTGTTCCCATTCTGACAGGTCTGCTTCCGGACAGTTCAGGCTGAATCGTTTACAAATATAATCGTCCAGGCCCTGTGATTTCAAGAGTCCCGGAATTTTATAAATGGAATCAATATCCTTAAGGGATATTACTGCTTTTTCCGGCACATTGCAGAATAAAGCAATTTTCGCGCGCTCATTGGCCGGCACCGCGCGATCGGAACGGCAAATCAGAATATCGGGCTGAATACCGATAGACAGCAGCTCTTTTACCGAATGCTGAGTGGGTTTGGTTTTCACCTCGCCGGCCGCCGCCAGGTAAGGCACCAGCGTCAGGTGCATATACAGCGTATGCTCACGCCCCACTTCAACCGCCATCTGACGGATAGCTTCCAGGAACGGCAACGACTCGATATCGCCCACCGTGCCGCCGATTTCCACCAGCACCACGTCGTGGCCTTCGCCGCCTTCAATGATGCGCTCTTTAATGGCGTTGGTGATGTGCGGGATAACCTGAATGGTCGCGCCCAGATAGTCGCCGCGGCGCTCTTTACGCAGAACTTCGGAATAGATGCGGCCAGTGGTGAAGTTGTTGCGGCGCGTCATCCGGGTACGGATGAAACGCTCATAGTGACCCAAATCCAGATCGGTTTCCGCCCCGTCCTCGGTGACGAAAACTTCCCCGTGCTGAGTCGGGCTCATCGTACCCGGATCCACGTTGATGTACGGGTCCAGTTTCATGATGGTAACGTTGAGGCCACGGGCTTCGAGAATAGCCGCCAAAGAGGCTGCGGCAATGCCTTTACCCAGAGAGGAGACGACCCCACCGGTCACAAAAATATAATTAGTTGTCATGCTGAACCTGAGCGTTTAGGTTTAAAGACGATGGAAGAACCAGGACGGGAAAGTAGTATACCCGAACCCGATGAGCGCCACAAATGTTCGTTTTGCCCGGCGCGCCGGGCCAGACCGGAGGTGTAAACGGGAATGATGCCGGCAGGCGGGCGACGAAGGCGATCGCCGCCCGTTTCTCAGCCGCGCCGCGCCTTTTGCAGATCGCGCTGACGCTGTTTTTCCGCCTGGGCCATAAAGCGCCAGGCGATGAAGCCAATCACGCCGACGACCAGCAGAATCAGCGATGCCAGAGCGTTGATCTGCGGATTCACCCCCATGCGCACGCTCGAAAATACCAGCATCGGCAATGTCGTCGCTCCCGGCCCGGAGACGAAACTGGCGATCACCAAATCGTCCAGCGACAGGGTAAAGGCCAGCAGCCAGCCGGAAATCAGCGCCGGCGCGATCATCGGCGCCGTGATGACGAAGAACACCTTCAGCGGGGTGGCGCCGAGATCCATCGCGGCTTCTTCGATGGAGCGATCCAGCTCGCGCAGGCGGGCGCTGATCACCACCGATACATAAGCGGTACAGAACGTCACGTGCGCCAGCCAGATGGTCAGCGAGCCCCGCTCCAGCGGCCAGCCTATCGCGTGGCCCAACGCGACAAACAGCAGCAGCAGAGACAGGCCGGTGATCACATCCGGCATGACCAGCGGCGCCGTCAGCATGAAAGCGAAACCGTTGGAACCGCGAAAGCTGCCGAAGCGAACCATCACCACCGCCGCCAGCGTGCCCAAAATCACCGCCATCGTGGCGGACGCCGCCGCGATGCTCAGGCTCAGGCCCACCGCGCTGATCATCGCCGAGTTATGAAACAGTTCGCCGTACCACTGCGTCGACCAGCCCGCCCACACGGTCACCAGCCTGGAGCTATTGAACGAATACACCACCAGCATCAACATCGGCGCATACAGGAAGGCAAAGCACAGCACCAAAATGAAAATGCGCCAGGGAGAACGCACAACGGGTAGATTGTTCATGCCTGTTCCCCCGCGGCCTTGTTCTGATGACGGTGAAACCAGATGATCGGCACAATCAGCAGCAACAACATGATGATGGCCACCGCCGACGCCACCGGCCAGTCGCGGTTATTGAAAAATTCCTGCCACAGGATACGGCCGATCATGATACTGTCCGGCCCGCCCAATAGCTCGGGAATGACGAACTCCCCCACCGCCGGAATAAACACCAGCATAGAGCCGGCGATAATTCCCCCTTTCGTTAGCGGAATCAGCACCCTGACGAAGGTTTTCATCGGTCGGGCGCCCAGATCCTGCGCCGCCTCCACCAGCGAATAGTCGATACGGGTCAGCGCGGTATAGATCGGCAGCACCATAAATGGCAGATAGGCGTAAACGATACCGATATAGACCGCCAGATTAGTGTGCAGGATCGCCAGCGGCTGATCGATCACCCCAAGCCACAGCAGGAAATTGTTCAGCACGCCGTTGTTTTTCAGAATGCCGATCCAGGCATAGACGCGGATTAGAAACGATGTCCAGGAGGGCAGGATCACCAGCAGCAGCAGGATGTTGCGCGTCGCGGGACGGCTGTGCGCCACCGCCCACGCCAGCGGATACCCCACCAGCAGACAGCACAGCGTCGAGACCGCCGCCACCCGCAGCGACTGCAGATAGGCCTCGATATAGAGCGGATCGTCCAGCAATTGCAGATAGTTGGCCAGATTAAGCGCGATGTCCAGTCGACCGTCCGCCCAGGAAACCAGATCGGTGTAGGGCGGCACGGCGCGGGCCATCTCCGCCAGACTGAGTTTGAACACGATCAGAAACGGCAGCAGGAACAGCAGCAGCAGCCACAGGTACGGCAGGGCGATCACCAGTTTGCGGCCGTGCTGCTGGCGACAGCGAGTCAGCAGCCAAACCAGGCCGCTCTTGCGCGGCGTTTCGACCGCGTGATGTGCGGAAAATAATGTCATCATCCATTCCTCTGTTATACCGTCAACACCACACAGCTGTCCGTATCCCAGCGCAGGCACACCTCATCGCCCCAGGTCGGCGCGCCCTTGCGATAACGATAGACATTCTGCAACTGGGCGCTGATCACCGGACCGCCAGGCAGCCGGACGTGATAAATGGACAGGTCGCCCAGATAGGCGATATGCACCACCTCCCCCACGGCGAAGTTGCAGCCGTCGGCGGGCGCTTCGTCGCACAGCGCGATCTTCTCCGGCCGCAGCGCGACAGACACCGGCACGCCCTCCATCACGGAGGAATCGGCGTCCACTTTCAGGGGATGCGCCAGCCCCGGGCTTACGATAGTCAGCGCGTCGTCCTGCCGCGCTTGCAGCAGCCCCTCGAACATATTGACGGAACCGATGAACTCGGCGCTGAAGCGGGTGGTCGGATGCTCATAGATCTCCTCCGGTTCGCCAATCTGCACGAACTTGCCGCGGTTCATGATGGCGATGCGCCCGGCCATGGTCATCGCCTCTTCCTGATCGTGGGTCACCATGACGCAGGTCACGCCGACGCGTTCAAGGATGTCGACCACCTCAAGCTGCATACGATCGCGCAGTTTCTTGTCCAGCGCGCCCATCGGTTCGTCGAGCAATAGCAGCTTCGGCCGTTTGGCCAGGCTGCGCGCCAGCGCCACGCGCTGACGCTGGCCGCCGGACAGCTGGTGCGGCTTACGATCGGCATATTCCTGCATATGCACCATCGCCAGCATCTCTTCGACCCGGGCGTTGATCTCGGACTTGAACAGTCCATCCTCCGCCAGGCCGAAGGCGATATTTTTCGCCACCGACATGTGGGGAAACAACGCATAAGACTGAAACATCATGTTGATCGGCCGCTTGTACGGCGGCACCAGGGACAGATCCTGGCCGTCCAGCACGATCTGCCCCTGGGTGGGCTGCTCGAATCCGGCCAGCATACGCAACAGCGTGGACTTGCCGCAGCCGGATGCGCCCAACAGCGCGAAGATCTCGCCTTTGTAAATCGTCAGGTTGATGTCATCGACCACGATCTGTCCGTCGAACGCCTTAGTCAGGTTGCGCACCTCCAGCAGGGGCATCGCGGCTTTCCAGGGTTTGGACTGACTATGAGAAATTGTTTCTTTCACTGGCTATTGCCCTCCGGCAGAAACAGAAAACAACGTCATCGCCATAGGCATGACATATGTTCGAGAAAGCGAACGGGCGGCCGTCACTCACCGCTTTTCACCCGCGTCCATGCGCGCGTGCGAACCCGATCCAGTCGGGGTGACAACACTCTCGTGATAAACAGGCGGGCGCGGACCTCATCCGGCGGATAGATGCCGGGGTTGTTGCGCACTTCATCGCTGACCAGCGGCGACGACGCCTTGTTGGCGTTGGCGTAAAAGACGTGGTTGCTGATATTGGCGATCACTTCCGGCCGCATGAGGTAATTCAGGAACTGATAGGCTTCATCCACGTTTTTGGCGTCCGCCGGCATGGCGAACAGGTCAAAGGTCACCAGCACCCCTTCCTTCGGAATGCTGTAGCGGATATTCACGCCGTTTTTCGCCTCGTCGGCGCGGTTCATCGCCTGCATGACATCGCCGGACCAGCCGATGGCCACACAGATGTCGCCGTTGGCCAGATCGTTAATATACTGGGAGGAATGGAAGTAACGGATGCCGGGACGCAGCTTCAGTAGCAGGCTGGCGGCCAATTGACTGTAGTCTTTCTCGCTGGTGCTGTTGGGATCTTTCCCAAGGTAGTTCAGCACGGTGGCGAAGATGTCTTCCGGCGCGTCCAGGAAGGAGACGCCGCAGCGTTTCAGCTTCTCCAGATTCTCCGGCTTGAGCACCAGATCCCAGCTGTCTACCGGCGCGTCCGCGCCCAGCGCCGCCTTCACTTTGTCGACGTTATAACCGATCCCGGTGGTGGTCCACAGGTAGGGCACGGCATACTTGTTGCCGGGATCGTGCTGGGCGATCAGCTTCATCAGTTCGGGATCGAGGTTCTTCTCATTCGGCAGCTTGCTCTTATCGAGCGGCTGGAAAACGCCGGTCCCCGACAGGCGTTCCAAAAAACTGTCCGACGGCACCACCAGATCAAACCCGGTATTGCCCGCCATCAGCTTGCCCTCCAGCACTTCGTTGGAGTCGAAGACATCGTAGACCACCTTGATGCCGCTCGTTTTCTGGAAGTTATCCAGCGTATCCGGGGCGATATAGTCGGACCAGTTATAGACGTGCAGTACCTTCCCTTGCGCAAACGCGGTGACGGACGCGGCCATCGCCAGGCCGGCAATCGCACCTGAAAACCATTTCCTGCGTTGTGTAAACATTCGTTCCTTCCTCCATTTCAACGGGGCTGAATATAAAACGATGCGGTGTATTACCGGGGTACCGTTTTTATGTGGCGCGCGGCCCGACCATCAGGCGGCGCAAGACGGCCAAACGAAGACCATCCTCCGAAAAAAAGAAAACGGATTTTATCCACCAATTACTCGCTTTTACCCGCACAATGCGGCACATTTCCCTGCAAATGACGCGGAATATCTGACTGCAGAGTCTTATCTATAGAACAAATTACGGTGGGTGGGAAATAGGAAAAACAGATTGCCGAATCAAACGGCCGATACGGGTCCAGCCTGGGCGGATAGCCGTCCAGGCTAGCGGGAAAAACCAGTAAAAACAATATGCCGCCGGTATCGACGCACCGAATTAGTTCTCCGCCGGCAGCGGAAATTCCAGGATTATTCGTCCCTCTGCATCAACGGGATGGAGCCGCAGCGTCAGGATGGATGCTTCAGATACCACCCCCATTCGCTTTCACTGGTATATTCCGTGATCTGCTTCGTCTCCAGATAGTTGTCAAGCCCCCAGGTACCCAGCTCGCGGCCGATGCCGCTTTGCTTGTATCCGCCCCAGGGCGCCTGAGTGAAGGTGGGCTGCGAACAGTTGACCCAGACGATGCCGGCCCGCAAGGCGCGACTGACGCGCCGGCAGCGTTCCGGATCGGCCGACATGACCGCCGCGGCGAGCCCATAGCGGCTGTCATTCGCCAGGCGCACGGCTTCCTGTTCGTCACCGAAACGGCGCACGGCGAGTACCGGCCCGAAAATCTCTTCCGTCCACAGCGCGCTCTCCGTGGGCGTATCCACAAATATCGTGGGTTCGACGAACCAACCCTGCGGCAAATGATCGGGGCGCCGTCCGCCGCACGCCAGCGTAGCGCCTTCGCGCCTGCCCCGCTCGATCGCCTGCATGACCTTTTCGTATTGTCCTGCGCTGACCAGCGGACCGAGCTGGACGCCCTCCAGCCTGCCGTCGCCAATGCGAATACGGCGGGTAGCGTCGATCAAACGTTCGATCAGACGGTCGTATACCCCCTCCTGTACCAGAAGACGCGAAGTGGCGGAACAGACCTGTCCCTGATTCCAGAAAATGCCGAACAGCGTCCACTCCACGGCGGCGTCGATGTCGCTATCGTCGAAAACGATAAACGCGGATTTTCCCCCCAGTTCCAGGCTGACGTTTTTGATGTCCTGGGCGCCCGCCTGCATGATGGCGCGCCCGGTGGGAACGCTGCCGGTAAAAGATAACTTGTCGACGCCCGGATGGCCGGATAGCGGCGCGCCCGCCTCATTGCCCAGCCCGGTCACGACGTTTAGCGCCCCGGCGGGCAAACCGGCCGCATCGGCGATGGCGGCCAGCTCCAGCGCGCCCAACGGCGTCAGTTCCGACGGCTTGAGCACGCAGGTACAGCCGGCGGCCAATGCCGGCGCGACTTTCCAGGCGGCCATTAAAAACGGGTAGTTCCAGGGGATGATCAGACCGGCGACCCCCATGGGCTCGCGCACCACCCGACAGCGAAAGCGATCATCCGGCAGCGCGATGGGCAGCGCTTCCGTATCCAGGCCCTCGGCCAAATCGGCGTAGTAGTCGAAACAGCCAATCGCATCCTCGACGTCCCATTGCGCCTCCGGCAGCGGCTTGCCGTTATCTTCCACCTCAAGCAGGGCCAGCCCGAGCTGGCGCTCGCGCATGATGCCCGCCATCGCGCGAAGACAGGCGGCGCGCGCTTTACCGCTCAAGCGCGGCCACGGGCCTTCGTCGAACGCGCGTCTGGCGGCGGCCACCGCCTTATCGATATCTTCCGCCCCGGCCGCGGCGACTTGCCGTATCAGCGCCCCGCTGGCCGGATTGAACACCCCCAGGCGGGCGCCCCGCGTCGCCGTTTGCCATTCACCATCGATATAAAGCTGGTCGTACATATTTTGCGTCTCCCTGATGATCCGGTTACGTGGCGGTAGCCAGAAGAAAAAGAATTGCTCGTTTTATTGCGGCGGCCGCGCCGGCGACGTCAAAAATCGCGCCCGGAAATTTTTTGCGGCGTACCGTCCCTGGCCGCCGCTGACGCAACGTCAAAAATTTCTCCCGGAAATTTTTTGCCGCAGGTAGGATTTCGGCGCCAGTCCGGTTTCCTCGCGAAAACAGCGATAAAAGGTCGAAAGGGAATGAAATCCCGCCGCTTTGGCGTCGTCGTCAATGCGATGCTGCTGCCCCTCGCCGTTATCCCACAGCGTCAGAACGTGGCGCAACCGGAGTCGGTTAAGATATTGATAGAAACTACAGCCCATCACCTGGTTGAGAAAAAAGGAAATCTGATTGCGGGTATAGCCGGTGGCGGACGCGACCTGGATCAGACTCAGTTCCGGATTCAGATAGGGTCGCTGCTGGGAAAAATACTGTTGAATATCGCCGGACATGATGCTCAATTGCCGGGCGGACAGCCCCAGCCGCCGGAACGTCGCTCGCGAATCCGCGCCGCCCGGCGGCGTTTTTCCCTGGGACAGCAGGGACGCGTACTCGTTGACGCGGGTAATCATGCCGTCGCATACCGTGATGATCTCGCAGCAGCAGATAACGGCGCGGCTATCGCTGCCGCTGAGCGGCGTCTGATACTGCAGAGTAGCGGTATCCCCGTCGACGCGCAGACGATCGATATAGCGCAGCGCGGCTTCCGTCGGCTTCGACAGGCAGGCGTGCAGGTAGTCGCGCAGTTCGTCCGGCGCGATGCGGCACCCCTGGAAAAAGTCATTGTATTCCACCTGCGGGGAATACAGGCTCATAAGCCAATCAATGTCACCCCGCCACCAGGCGCGGTAATAATTCATCATGACCTGTTGCGTGCGATGATTTACCGTCTCGGGTGGATAAGCGACGGTTTTCAGTTGGTCAGGCCCGCGAATATCATCATCCATAATCATACCTGCTGCAGGTGCGTAACATAGAACCCTTCCAGTAAAATATCAGTAAAAACAGACCATTGCCAACGCGGCGCGCAATCAGGAATCGAAACCGATGCCGAGCGCGTCAAAGGTTTTCAGCAGCACATTACGATGCCCGTCCCGGTCTTCGCGCGCAAGGGAGCGAATGGCCGCCTGCACGCCCGCAAAACGCAGCGGCTCCGGCGGAAAATGAACCGGCGCGCGGGATGTCATGCGTAATTCGGTGCGCGCCGTTTTCTCTCCGGCCAGCTGGTCCAGCATGTTCAGCGCGGCGAAACGGCAGGCCGAGACGCCCAGCCCGGTAAAGCCCAATGCGTAGGCGATCCGGCCGTCGGCCTCGCACCCGGTGAACATCGTCGTCCGGGCCGAGGTATCGATGATGCCGCCCCAGGCGTGGCTGAAACCAATATCCCTGATGGCGGGGAAAACTTCGCTGAACTGTTCGGCCAGACGGTTAAACGTCTCTGGCCGCTGGGTCAGCGACTCGTCGCGCCGGCTGCCGAAATGGTAGATGGCGTCGTACCCGCCCCACAGAATACGATTATCGGCGGTCTTACGGAAATAGTGGAAACGGTTGCCGCTGTCGGAGATGCCGTAGCGTCCGACCCAGCCGATGGCTTCCAGCTGTCGCTCGCTTAGCGGGTTAGAGACGATCGCGTAGTCGTAGACCGGGATCACGGTCGACGCCAGGTGGCGCAGCAGCGGCACCGCGATATTGGTGGCGAGCACGACCTGTCCGGCCACAGCCTCGCCGGACGACGTACGCAGCAGAATATTCTGCCCCTGTTGCTTCAACGCGGTTACCGCGCTGTTTTCATACAGTTCGACTCCCTGAGCCAGACAAACCCGGCGTAATTCGCTGACCATTTTGGCCGGATTCACCAACGCATAGTTCGGCTCAAAGAGTCCGGCGCGATAAAAGGAAGAATTAAACTTATCGGTCAGGCTGGCGCCCTCCAGCCATTCGCACGCGATGCCGAAGCGCTGGTATTCCTGCTGCATCGAACGCAGCCCTTCCAGTTGCCAGGGGTGGCTGGCAAGGTTCAGCTGCCCCGTGCGCTCAAATTCAATCTGCATTCCATACGCGTCCAGATCCGCCTCGAGCTCGTCGAGATTGGCTCTGCCCAGCGCAATGAGTTTTTCCGTTTCCTGCGGCCAGCGTTTAATGGCGATCGACGTGCCATGAGAAATACTCGGGGAACAGAAGCCGCCGTTGCGGCTGCTCGCCTCGGAGCCGCAGTGTTTGGCTTCGATAATGACAATCTTCTTTTCGGGCCAGCGACGACGGGCCAGCAGCGCCGTCCACAGGCCGGTGTAACCGCCGCCGACGATGGCAAGATCGCAGGAAATACGCGCCTGCAGCGCGGGGGCGGCGGCCTCCCCGGCGATCGTATCCAGCCAGAAAGGATAGGGTTTTACGTTAACAAATGCATCGGGGTTTGAATAAGACGTCATGCAAGGCTCCTGAAACACAATATATCTCTGTCACTCTGCCGTTGAGTCTAGACACAGCATGAAGTGAAACAAAGACCGCCGCTTTCCGTGCGGGTCCGCAAGAAATCTCGGGATAGAAAAATCCGCCGAATGGCGGCGGATTGAGGGATGAGATTCGGGGGGATCGGGCAATGCGTGGCGGCTACCCTTGTTTTTCCTGATTTTTCACCTGCTGCCACGCCGCTTCCATCTCATCCAGCGAGGCCTGATCCATGGTTTTAGCGGACTGGCCGATAATCTGTTCTACCTGGCGAAAGCGGCGACAGAATTTGCGATTGGCCTCCTGCAACGCCCGTTCGGCCTTATGGCCCAGATGGCGTGAAAGGTTGACGGTCGCAAACAGTAAATCGCCAATCTCTTCGCCCAGCTTTTCTTCATCAATCACCGCCTGCCGGGCTTCATACATCACCTCGTCGATCTCTTCGTACACCTTATCGACGACCGGCCCCAGGCTGTCCCAGTCAAAGCCCACGGCGGCGCAACGTTGCTGAATCTTTTGCGCCTTCATCAGCGCCGGCAGGACATCGGGAATATCATCCACGGCGGAATGGCGATCTTTGGCGGAACGTTCCCGCGCCTTCGTGTGCTCCCAGCCGGCCCGTGCGGCCTTGCCGTCCGCCGGCGTCGCCGCGCCGGCGAAAATATGCGGATGGCGCCGCTCCAGCTTGTCGCTGATGGCGTTGCACACGTCGGAGAAATCAAACAGCCCTTGTTCCTGCGCCATTTGGGCGTAAAACACCACCTGAAACAGCAGGTCGCCCAGTTCGCCGCGCAGATCGTCAAAGTCCTGACGGCTGATGGCGTCCAGCACTTCGTAAGTTTCTTCCAGCGTATAGGGCGTCAGCGTGTCGAAGGTCTGTTTACCATCCCACGGACAGCCGTTTTGCGGGTCGCGCAGGGTTTTCATAATCTCGATTAAACGTTCAATAGCGGATACGGTCATGCGGTTACCTGGAGAAAGAGAAAGGCGGGAAAGTCCCGCCTGAACAGGGCGACTGGCCCGACAAAAAAGCCGAATGTTGCCCCGCGCGCTTACGCCCGCTGCAGGCGGCTGGCGTCGATCACATCGGGCAGTTGGTTCAGCTTCGCCAGCACCCTGCCCAACACCTGGAGATTGTAGATCTCAATTTCCATATCGATGGTGGCCAGTTGCTGCTTTGTATCGCTGCGGCTGGAAACGCCCAGCACATTGACCTTTTCGTTCGCCAAAATAGTAGTGATATCGCGCAGCAGCCCGCTGCGATCGTTGGCTACGACGCGCACCACCAGCGAATATCCGCTGGAGTAGCTTTCGCCCCACACCGCCTCGACAATGCGCTCCGGCGCAGTGCTGCGCAGTTCGTCCAGCTGTTCGCAGTCGGCGCGATGAATCGAAATACCGCGCCCGCGCGTGATGAAGCCGACGATATCATCGCCGGGGATCGGCTGACAGCAGCGCGCGATATGGTGCATCAGGTTGCCGACGCCCTCCACCACCACGCGCCCGTTATCAGTGCTGCGCGCCGTGGGCGGCGCTTTTTGCGTCAGCTGGCGCAGCGCCTCGCGGTCCTGCTCCTCGGCGCTCGGCTGCTTAAGCTGCGACTGCAGGAAGTTGACCATCTGGTTCAGCCGGATGTCCCCGCCGCCTAAGGCCGCCAGCAACTCGTCCAAAGAATTGACGTTATAACGCGGCAGCAGCATTTTTTCCGCCGCTTTCAGGCTGATACCCAGATGCTCCAGCTCGTCGTCGAGGATCTGCCGCCCGGCGACGATATTTTTCTCCCGATCCTGCTTGCGGAACCAGTTATGGATCTTCGACCGACCGCGGCTGGTGGTGACATAACCCAGATTCGGGTTAAGCCAGTCGCGGCTGGGGTTGGGCTGCTTCTGGGTAATGACCTCGATCTGATCGCCCATTTGCAGTTGATAGGTAAAGGGCACGATGCGTCCGCCAATCTTAGCGCCGATGCAGCGGTGGCCGATATCGCTGTGGATATGGTAGGCGAAGTCTAGCGGCGTGGAACCGGCCGGCAAATCGACCACATCGCCCTTCGGCGTAAACACGTACACCCGATCGTCGAACACCTGGCTGCGAACTTCGTCCAACACCTCGTCCGAATCCGCCATCTCTTCCTGCCAGGCGATCAGCTTGCGCAGCCAGGCGATACGCCCTTCGTAGCCCGAACGCCCGCCGGCCACCGCCCCTTCTTTATATTTCCAGTGCGCCGCCACGCCCAGTTCCGCGTCCTCGTGCATCTGACGGGTGCGAATCTGAATCTCCAGCGTTTTACCGCCCGGCCCCAGCACCACGGTATGGATAGATTGGTAGCCGTTGGGTTTGGGATTGGCCACGTAGTCGTCGAACTCGTCCGGCAGATGGCGATAGTGGGTATGCACGATACCGAGCGCGCCATAACAGTCCTGCAGCCGCTCAACCACAATACGCACGGCGCGTACGTCGAACAGTTCGTCGAACGACAGCGATTTTTTCTGCATCTTGCGCCAGATGCTGTAGATATGTTTCGGCCGCCCGTAGACATCGGCCTGCACGCCTTCTTCCTTCATCGCCTTGCGCAGATCGATGACGAAGTTATCAATATACTGTTCGCGATCGATACGTCGCTCGTGCAGCAGCCTGGCGATGCGCTTGTACTCTTCCGGGTGCAGATAGCGGAAGCAGAAATCCTCCAGCTCCCATTTGAGCTGGCCGATTCCCAGCCGGTTGGCCAGCGGCGCATAGATATTGGTACATTCTTTCGCCGCCAGCACGCGCTCCTCTTCCGGCGCGTCCTTCACTTCGCGCAGATGGGCGATGCGCTCGGCCAGTTTGATCACCACGCAGCGGAAATCTTCCACCATCGCCAGCAGCATGCGGCGAATATTATCGACCTGCTCCGAGGCCATTGAGTCGTGCTGGGTCGCCTTCAGCTGGCGGATGGCGTCCATATCGAGCACGCCGTGCACCAGATTAACGATGTTTTTGCCGTAGTGCTCTTTCAGCGTTTCCTCATCCACCACGTTGGCGTTGGCCAGCGGAAACAGCAGCGCGGCGCGCAGACTATCGTTATCCATGCTGAGCGTGGAGAGAATTTCGACCATTTCGATGCCCCGCCACAGCAGCAGCGAGGCCTCGGGATGATCTTTCGTTTGCTGTTCGCAGTAACGCCAGGTTTCGGCTAATCGCTCACATGACTGCTGACTGGCGATCCCTAATGACGCGATCCACGCGTCAGGCTCAAACTCTCCAGCCGTATTCAAATGTGCACTTCTTACCGCAACCATAATTTCTCCCTACTTTGCTGCATTACCAGAGCCCTGCAAAAACAGCGCCATTGACTCAAGATGCCCGGTATGCGGAAACATATCCAGCATCGTCACCTGCGCCAGCCGGTAGCCGGCGGCCAGCAACGCCTTGCTGTCTCGCGCCAGCGTGGCCGGGTTGCAGGAAACATAAACCACGCGCCGCGGCGCCAGCCTGACGATATGCGACATCACGCCAGCGGCGCCCGCCCGCGCGGGGTCAAGCAATATCTTATCAAATCCTTGCGTCGCCCACGGCTGCCTCGTCACGTCTTCGTCCAGATTTTGATGAAAAAATGTGACATTCCCGAGCCCGTTGCGCCGGGCGTTTTCGCGCCCTTTCTCTACCAGCGCCGTCACCCCTTCAATGCCCACCACGCTGGCCGCGCGTCGGGCCAGCGGCAGGGTGAAATTACCCATGCCGCAGAACAGATCCAGCACCCGCTCCTGCGGCTGGAGATCCAGCCACGCCAGCGCCTGGGCCACCATCTGCTGATTAATCGCGTCGTTGACCTGGATAAAATCGCGCGGGCTGAAAGCCAGCGTCAGGCCGTCGACCTGATAGTGCGGCTCTCCGCCGTGCAGGCAGGTCAGCTCATCGGACGCCCCCGCCAGCCACAGCATCAGCTCATAGCGCTGCGCCAGCTGGCTTAACGCCTCGCGGTCGGCCGCGCTGAGCGCGTCAAGATGGCGCAGTACCAGCAGAGGGCCGTTATCCGCCAGCACCAGTTCCACGTGGCCGAGCCGCTTTACGCCCTGCAAACGCTGCAGACACTGATGCAGCGGCGCCAATAGCGCGGCCAGTTCCGGCCGTAATATCGGACATTCCCGCACCGGCACGATATCGTGCGAACCGGCCTGACGATAGCCCATCAGCAGCCGCTGCTGTTTGGCCTGATAGTATAACGCAAGTCTGGCCCGCCGCCGGTAGCCCCAGGCGGGGCCGGCGATAACGCCCGCCGCCGGCACATCGGATCCGATCTCCTGCGCCAGCTGGCGCGTCAGCGCCGCCGACTTACTGCTATGCTGCAGAGACGGACTGGCGTGCTGCTGCTGGCAGCCGCCGCACACGCCAAAGTGCGGGCAGCGGGGTTCGACGCGCTGCTCGCTGCGCGTCAGCAGCCGCACCAGCTTCGCCCGGCCGTACTGGCGTTTATCTTCCGTCAGCCGGACGCTGGCCTGTTCGCCCGGCAGCACGCCCGTGATAAAAAGCGTCTTTCCCTCATGGCGCGCCACGCCCTGACCGAAGGGGTCCAGATCGTTCGCGGTTACGGTAATGGTTTGCCGGGTCGTCATACGCCGGTTTGGAGAGTAGAATTGCGCCATTTATTACTCAATAACGTTTAAGCTGAGCCTCAGCGTTTAATTCTCCCACATTGGACTCCCATGACCAAATATAGTCTGCGCGCGCGTATGATGATACTGATCCTGGCCCCGACGCTGATGATCGGTTTGCTGCTCAGTACCTTCTTCGTCATCCATCGCTATAACCAGTTGCAGTTCGAACTGGCCGACGCCGGCGCCAGCATCATCGAACCGCTGGCTATCTCCAGCGCCTGGGCCATGATGCAGCACCAGCAGGACTCGGTCAGGAAGCTGGTTAACGTTCTGCACCGGCGCCACTCCAGCATTGTCCGGGCGATCAGTATTTATGACGCGCAAAACCGTCTGTTCGTCACCACCAATCCGCGCAACACCAATAATCTCATGCATCTGTCCGACGATGCGCCGGTGCCGAACGCGCTGACGCAGAGCCGCAGCGGCAACGCGCTGATTCTGCATATGCCGATCAGCAGCGACGGCGAGGTGGGCCCGGATAGCGCGCTGGCCTCCAGCAATAGCCCGATAGGCTATATCGCCATCGAACTGGCTCTGGATTCGGTAAAACTGCAGCAATACCGCGAGATCTTTACCGCCGGTCTGTTGATGCTGCTCTGTCTGGTGATCGCCATGCTGTTCGCCTGGCGCCTGATGCACGATGTCACCACGCCCATTCGCCACATGGTCAATACCGTCGATCGCATCCGGCGCGGCCAGCTCGACAGCCGGGTCGAAGGGTTTATGCTGGGCGAGCTGGATATGCTGAAAAACGGCATTAACTCAATGGCCATGTCGCTGACCGCCTACCATGAGGAGATGCAGCAGAATATCGATCAGGCGACCTACGATCTGCGCGAAACGCTGGAGCAGATGGAGATTCAAAACGTTGAGCTGGACCTGGCGAAAAAGCGTGCGCAGGAAGCGGCGCGCATTAAATCCGAGTTCCTGGCCAACATGTCGCATGAGCTGCGCACCCCGCTCAACGGCGTGATCGGTTTTACCCGCCAGACGCTGAAAACGGCGCTGACGCCGACCCAGGCCGACTACCTGCACACCATCGAACGCTCGGCCAATAATTTACTCACCATCATCAATGACGTCCTGGACTTCTCCAAACTGGAGGCCGGCAAGCTGGTGCTGGAAAATGTGCCCTTTTCCCTGCACGTGACGATCGACGAAGTGGTGCTGCTGCTGGCCCATACCGCGCATGAAAAGGGGCTGGAGCTGACGCTGAATATCCAGCCGGATATTCCCGAACAGTACATAGGCGACCCGATGCGTCTGCAGCAGATAATTACTAACCTGCTGGGCAACGCCATCAAGTTCACCGAAAAGGGCAACATCGATATCCGGCTGGAAAAGCGCCGGCAGGATCACCATCAGGTCGAGCTGGCGCTACAAATTCAGGATAGCGGCATCGGCATCACCGGGCAGCAGCAGTCGCAGCTGTTTCAGGCCTTCCGTCAGGCCGACGCCAGCATCTCGCGTCGCCATGGCGGCACCGGTCTGGGGCTGGTGATCACCCAACGGCTGGTGCGCGAAATGGGCGGCGACATTCGCTTTGACAGCCAGCCGGGCAAAGGCACCACTTTCTGGTTCAACCTGAGGCTGACGCTCAACCCGAACGCGCTGTCGACGCGCGGCGCTAACGACGCGCTGCGCGGCCGTCGTCTGGCCTATGTGGAGGAGAACCCGGCCGCCGCCCAGGCCACGCTGGATATCCTGCACGATACGCCGCTGGCGGTAAGCTACAGCCCGGCTCTCGATCAGTTGCCCGACCAGCCGTTCGATGTCCTGCTGTTCGGCGTACCGGTCGCCTGGCGCAATACGCTGATCGGCTATATGCCGGCGCTGCGCGAGGCGTGCAAACGCGCGCCGTGCGTGATCCTCGCCATTCCCAGCCTGGCGCAGCTGGATGCGGAACAGTTGAAAAGCTTCGGCATTCACAGCTGTCTGGTTAAACCCATCTCCGCCTGCCGCCTGCTGCCGCTGTTGCAGTCCGGCGCGTTCTTTCCGCACGCCGGACTGCCGTCGCCTCATCCCTCACCCCTGACGGCGGCGCCCGCCGGCCGCCTGCCGCTCACCGTTATGGCGGTGGACGATAATCCGGCCAACCTGAAGCTGATCGGCACCCTGCTGGACGAACTGGTGGACAAGGTGATCCTGTGCGACAACGGCGCGCAGGCGGTGGCGCTGGCGCGCCGCGGCCCGCTGGATATCATCTTAATGGATATTCAGATGCCGGAGATGGACGGCATCCGCGCCGCCGAACTGATCCACCAGTTGCCGCTGCACGCGCTGACGCCAATCGTCGCGGTCACCGCGCACAGTCTGAACGGCGAGTGCGACAGCCTGCAGCAGGCCGGTATGGCGGATTATCTGGCTAAACCGATCGATGAGCAGATGCTGAGAAATCTGCTGGCTCGCCACCTCGCCAGAAAATCCGCCGTCCCGCCGATCGCGCCCTCGCTGGACTGGGAACTGGCGCTGAGCCAGGCGGCGAATAAGAGCGATCTGGCGCGCGATTTACTGCGCATGCTGCTCGACTTCCTGCCGCAGGTGCGTGAGCGGGTCGGGGCGATTCTAAACGGTCAACCGGACGACGGCATCGTCGATCTGATTCATAAGCTGCACGGCAGCAGCAGCTATAGCGGCGTACCGCGTCTGAAACAACTGTGCAACCAACTGGAGCAACAACTGCGCCAGGGCGTCAGCCTGAACGAACTGGAACCCGAATGGCTGGAGCTACTGGACGAAATAGACAACGTAACCGCAGCCGCGCGTCCCTGGCTGTCGACATAGCGGGATAAAATACATTCCTGCGTCTGATAGACACGCCGGGCGGCAAACCGCAGGGCGTCAGCTGCGCTCAATTATTCGGCCCGTTCCCGTGCCTCTGCGGAGCCGCCGCCCGCGGCGTTAAAATCCGTTCCGGACGGATTTGTCGCTCTCTTTGCCGCGTCCTGCGCCCCGAATTATTTGGCGCACGGATTTGCCGGATATTGATAGTCCGGAGTATCACGGATATAAGATTATTTCACCTATAGCGTGCTAACAATAATCATTAATTCCCCGAAACATTAGCGCGTAAGAAAAATATCATATTGGCTCCCCCTCTTTAGCGGCAGCGCAAAGCCAATAGTCCATTAACGAATTCGTTTATTCTTTTTAATCCTCACCCTCCTTTTTTCGCAAAAATACACGCATCCGAACTTCAGATATAAATTTTTTTAACTACGGACCGATAATGAATGATTGCCTTATCAAAGGAGAGATTAAATCCCCTGAGGTTGCTGACAAACTCGCCGGTAAACTTCGGAGCGCCGGGTCTGCCGCCATGAGGGGCTACGCCGCCGCGTTCCCTGCTGCGCGCTCTCTAATAACGCGCCCTGTCAACGACCCGAAGTGATATTAAATCTCCCAATAATCTGTTTGGCTTTACTTATAAATATTTCTGAAAAAATAACGCTGGGGTTTAAATGAGAATTAACACACCGATCACACAACAAGAATATTCGCTTAATGTTGACACCACGTTAATGTCTACCACTGATGTTAACAGCTATATAACTTATGCTAACTCGGCTTTTATCGACGCCAGCGGTTTTGACGAGTCGGAACTTATCGGACAGCCGCATAATATTGTGCGGCACCCTGATATGCCGGTTGAGGCCTTTGCCGATATGTGGTTTACGCTCCAGCAGGGCGACTCATGGACCGGTTTGGTTAAAAACCGGCGCAAAAACGGCGATTACTATTGGGTACGGGCGAATGTCACGCCGGTTTATCACCATGAACAGCTCAGCGGCTATATTTCCGTGCGCAACACGCCCTCCGCGCAAGAGATAAAAGCGGCCGAACCGCTCTATAGCGCCCTGCAGAAAGGCAAAGCCGGCAAACGAAAGTTATATAAAGGGCTGGTGGTGCGCAGCGGCCTGCTGTCTCCGCTGTCGCTGTGGCAAAAGCTATCCGTTCGCTGGCGGTTGCGCAGCGCGCTGATCGCCGGCGCAATTGTTCCCCTCAGCTGCGCCGGCGCCGGGATGTCGCCGGCCTGGCTGTGCGCCTTGACTCTCGCGCTGTTTGCGCTGCTGGATGCCTATCTTCAACGGCAAATCAGCCGGCCGCTGCAGCAAATCCTGCATCAGGCCCAGGACGTGGTCTCCGGCAAAAAAATCGGTCATCTTGCCGTCAATCGGGTGGACGAAATCGGTTTGCTGGCGCGCATCGTCAACCAGTTCAGTCTGAACCTCCGCTCGCTGGTCAATGACGTCAGCACCCAGGTAAAAGGCATGCGCGACGTCAGCCAGCAGCTAAGCGAGAGTAATATCAATCTGAATGGGCGTACCGAAGAGACCGCCGGCAGCCTGCAGCAAACCGCCGCCGCCATCGAACAAATTACCGGCGCGGTCGAGCAAAGCAGCGAAACCGCAGTGCAGGCCACCGGACTGGCCGAACGCGCCAGCATAGCCGCAGTAAAAGGCGGCGAGGTGATGCAGGAAACCAGCGGCGTGATGAACGCCATCTCCGGCGCCAGCAGCAAAATCGTCGATATTATCGGCGTCATTGATAGTATCGCGTTTCAGACCAATATCCTGGCGCTCAACGCCGCGGTTGAAGCGGCGCGCGCCGGCGTGGAAGGCCGCGGCTTCGCCGTGGTGGCGGCCGAAGTGCGCAATCTGGCCCAGCACTCCGCCGCCGCCGCCGGCGAGATCAAAACGCTGATCGATGCAAATGTCGAAAGCGTTAAAACCGGCGAGCAGATGGTGGAAAACGCGACGAAGCACATTCAGCACATCGTTAAGGAGGTGCTGGACGTCTCGGCGCTGATTAAGGAGATCAGCCATGCCGCGCATGAACAGACCGCCGCGCTCACCTTAATCAATACCTCGATTGCTCACATTGAGGAGATGACGCAGCAGAACGCCGAGCTGGTCACGCTGTCGTCCAGCGTCGCCGCCGACCTGCAAAATCAGGCCATCCGGCTGGATAAAGCGGTACATGTCTACGGTAAAGCGGACTGACGGATAGCGAGCGACGCGCGCAAACGGCCAAACGCCGCGTCGGAATGACAGAAAAACGTAAAATCACTGATTTTTTCGCCGTCGCTGCCGATAGCCTATCAGGCACAATACCGTGCAGCGTACAGGGAGACTTTTTATGTCCAGTACTGTTACCTCCGTCTCTGCCGTCAGTTCTGGCGGCAGCAGCAGCAGCAATGCTCAATCCATTGCTAAACTGACCCGTCAGATCGAAAAACTGACGGAACAGGCGTCAAAGCTGGCGGACTCAGCTACCAGCGCCACCAGCGATGAACAGCGCCAGGCCATTGAACAGCAACAGGAAATGATCCAGGCGCAGATCGAAGCGCTGCAGGCGCAGATAGCCCGCCTGCAAAACGAGCAGGTGCAAAAGTCGCAGGCGCAACAGGACCAGCAGATCGGCAGCACCGCTCTGGAGAGTGTGAAGGAGGGAGTCAATCGCCCGACGGATCAGAATCAGATCGATGTGTATGTTTAACCGCTATCGGCGCTAGATTTCCGGCTGCCGGCAGACTGCATGCCGCCGCCGGAAAGATAACGCAATAAAACCGGGCATGGAAACATGCCCTTCTCGGTTAAGCGCGCTTAAGCGGTTTGACCAGGCCTTCCAGCCCTTCGATCCTGATGGCCAGCGCCATCTCCATCAGTTGACCCAGCCGCCCGCGCGGAAACTCGTTTTTACGGGCAAACCATAGCAGGTACTCTTCCGGCAGATCGATCAACACCCGTCCCTGATATTTGCCGAACGGCATTTTAGTATTGGCGATATCCAGCAGATCCTGCTTTTCCATCGGCTACTCTCCCAGCAGACGGAGCATTTCCGCCTCATCGATGATCTCGATTTCCAGCGTCTGCGCTTTGGTCAGCTTCGAACCCGCCGCTTCGCCGGCGATCACTAAATCGGTCTTCTTCGATACGCTGCCGCTGACCCTGGCGCCGGCCGCCGTCAGGCGGTCTTTGGCTTCATCGCGCGACAGCTGGCTGAGCGAGCCGGTTAGCACCACGGTCTTGCCGGCAAACGGGCTATCAATCTCTTCCGGCCGCACCCGCTGTACGGCGGGCCAGTGGATATTGATCTCTTCGCTGATTAGCTCGTTGATAACCTGCTGATTGTGCTCTTCATCCAGAAAATGGCGCACATGCATGGCCACTATGCCGCCCACGTCCGGCACCTCCTGCAGCTCCTCGATGCCGGCCGCCGACAGCGCCTCCAGCGAACCGAACCACGCGGCCAGATTGGCCGCCGTGGCCTCGCCCACCTCGCGGATGCCCAGCGCGTACAGAAAACGCGCCAGCGTCGTGGACTTCGCCTTAGCCAGCGCATTGACCAGATTGACGGCCGATTTCGGCCCCATGCGTTCCAGACCGGTCAGCGTGCCGATCGTCAGCCGAAACAGATCGGCCGGCGTTTTGACGTACTCTTTCTCCACCAGTTGGTCGATGATTTTATCGCCCATGCCTTCCACATCCAGCGCCCGGCGGGAAACAAAATGCTTGAGCGCTTCCTTACGCTGCGCGCCGCAGAACAAGCCGCCGGTACAGCGCGTGACGGCTTCGCCCTCGATTCGTTCAACATCCGAACCGCAGACCGGACAGCGTTCGGGAAACACGATCTCGCGCGTATCGTCGGGCCGTTCGCTTTCGATAACGGACACCACCTGCGGGATCACGTCGCCGGCGCGGCGTACGCTGACCCGATCGCCGATACGCAACCCGAGCCTGGCGATTTCATCGGCATTGTGCAGCGTCGCGTTGCTGACCATCACGCCGGCCACCGCTACCGGCTCCAGCCGAGCCACCGGCGTGATTGCGCCGGTGCGCCCGACCTGAAATTCGACATCGCGCACCCAGGTCAGTTGCTCCTGCGCCGGGAATTTAAACGCCACCGCCCAGCGCGGCGCGCGGGCGACAAAACCCAGCCGCTCCTGCAGGGCCAGATCGTCGACTTTAATCACCACGCCATCGATGTCGTAACCGAGATCGCCGCGCTGCTGTTCAACCTGATGATAAAACGCCAGCACCTGCTCGCCGCCCTGACATACGCGAATGCGATCGCTGACCGGCAGCCCCCACTGTTTAAACTGTATCAGACGCCGCCAGTGGCTGTCCGGCAGTTCGCCGCCTTCCAGCAGGCCCACGCCATAGCAGAAGAAGGTTAGCGGCCGCTTCGCGGTAATGCGCGGATCCAACTGGCGCAACGATCCGGCGGCGGCGTTGCGCGGGTTGGCGAAAACTTTACCGCCGCTGCGCCGCGCCTCTTCATTCAACTGTTCGAAGCCGCGATGTTTCATAAACACTTCGCCGCGCACTTCGAGCCGGCGCGGAATGTTGTCGCCGCGCAGCCGAAGAGGAATGGCGCGAATGGTGCGCACGTTGCTGGTGATGTTTTCCCCGGTGCTGCCATCGCCGCGGGTGGCCGCCTGCACCAGTTCGCCATCTTCATACAGCAGGCTGACCGCCAGACCATCGAGCTTCAGTTCGCAGCAAAACGCCAGTTCATCGCTGCTTTTCAGCCGATCGCGTACGCGTTTATCAAAGGCCAGGTAGCTTTCATCATCAAACACGTTATCCAGCGACAGCATCGGCACTTCATGCCGCACCTGCCCGAAGACGTCAAGCGGCGCCGCTCCCACGCGCTGCGTCGGGGAATCCGGCACGATCAGCTCCGGGTGCGCGGCCTCCAGCGCCTTCAGTTCGCGCATCAGCCGATCGTATTCGGCATCCGGTATCTCCGGCGCGTCTTCAACGTGATATTTATATTCATGATGGCGTAACACGTTACGCAAACGTTCAATATCCTGGTTCATTGTCCCGCTATTTACTCCGGCTTACTGGCACTGGCCTGAATGCTTTTGATGATGTTGGTGGTCGAGCAGCCGTCTTCAAAGTTCAGCACCCGCACCTCGCCACCGTTCGCCCACACCTCTGCGCTACCGGCGATTTCGTGCGGCTGGTAGTCCCCGCCTTTGACCAGCACATCGGGCAGGACATCGGCGATTAACCGCTGCGGCGTATCCTCTTCGAACGGCACCACCCAGTCGACCGCTTCCAGCGCGCCCAGCACGATCATACGCTGCATCAGCGGATTGACCGGGCGCGTCGGCCCTTTCAGACGGCTGGTCGAGGCATCGCTGTTCACCGCTACGATCAGGCGATCGCCGAGCTTGCGCGCATTGGCCAGATAGGAAACATGGCCGGCGTGTAAAATATCGAAGCAGCCGTTAGTCATCACGATTTTTTCGCCGCGCTGACGCGCCTGCGCCACCGCCTGTTTCAGTTGCTCTTCGCTCATCACGCCAAAACCGGTTTCCGCCCGGCCGCGAATCGCGTTTTCCAGCTCGACCGGCGAAACGGTCGACGTCCCCAGTTTACCAACCACGACGCCCGCCGCCGCGTTAGCCAGAAAACAGGCGTCCTCCAGCGGATTGCCGGCCGCCAGCGCCGCCGCCAGCACGCCGATCACGGTATCGCCGGCGCCGGTGACGTCATACACTTCCTGCGCCTGGGTGGGCAGATGCAGCGGCTCTTTGCCGGGCTGCAGCAACGTCATGCCCTGTTCGGAACGGGTGATCAGCAGAGCGGACAGTTCGTGCTCGTCGATCAAGCGATGGCCGCGCGCCACTAAATCGTCTTCGTCCTTACAGCGGCCGACCACCGCCTCAAACTCGGACAGGTTCGGCGTCAGCAGCGTGGCGCCGCGATAACGGGAAAAATCAGTGCCTTTCGGGTCGATCAGAACCGGCACGCCGGCCGCGCGCGCCAGCGGAATAATGCGTTCCACTTCGCTAAGGGCGCCCTTGGCGTAATCGGACAGCACCAGCGCGCCGGCGCTGGACAGCGACTGCTGGATGCGATCCAACAGCGGCTGCTGATCGATACCGTCGAATCCCTCTTCGAAGTCCAGCCGGATCAACTGCTGATTGCGCGACAGCACGCGCAGTTTAGTGATGGTCGGATGGGTGGGGACGGAAACAAAGTCGCAACGTACATTCACGTCGCCCAGCCGCGCGCTCAGCGCCCTGGCCGCATCATCAATACCGGTCAGCCCCACCAGACGGGATTGCGCGCCCAGAGAGGCGATGTTCATCGCGACGTTCGCCGCGCCGCCGGGGCGTTCTTCAATGGTTTCCACTTTGACCACCGGGACAGGCGCCTCCGGCGAAATGCGGCTGGTTGGACCGTACCAGTAACGATCCAGCATTACGTCGCCCACAACCAGTACGCCGGCCTGGCGAAAATCAGGCAATGTCACTTTCATTATTTAGTCCCCTAACTTCACACGGGATCACCCCGCTGAACCAGAAAATAGTGCGCGCGATAATATCACAGGCGGCCCGGTTACCCCGCACCGGCTTAACAGAATGCGAAGCAATTCTCAGCCCAGCCATTTCTTCCAGCTTAGCCGAACCTGCTCGCGTTCGGCGCGAAAATGCTCGCGGCCCACCTTCGCCGACCGCTCCTGCAGCGCCAGATGGTGCAGCTCATCGCGCAGGGTGATATAGGCCAGTTTCAGCGCCTGCGCCTCCTGTTCTTCCATTACGCCATACTGCGCCATCAGTTCCAGGATGCGCACATTATCCGACCAGCGGGTCAGTTTCGCTTCCTGCGCCGCATAGCGCAGCACCAGATACTGGGCGATAAATTCGATATCGGTAATACCGCCCTCATCGGTTTTGAGATCGAACAGCGCCGGATCTTTGTTCGCCAGATGCTGGCGCATTTTGACGCGCATCTCGCTCACCTCGCGCCGCAGCGTCTCGCCGTCGCGTTCACGGCATAAAATATCGCGCCGGATCGCTTCAAACTGCCGCCGGATAGCGTCTTCGCCGTATACCATGCGCGCGCGCACCAGCGCCTGATGTTCCCAGGTCCAGGCCTCTTGTTGCTGATATTCGGCAAACGCCTCGACCGTACTGACCAGCATGCCGGCGGCGCCCGACGGCCGCAGACGCGCGTCCACTTCATACAAAATGCCGGATGAGGTGCGGGTGCTGAACAAGTGCATCACCCGCTGGGCGAGGCGCAGATAAAACTGACGGCCGTCAATGCTGCGTTCGCCGTCGGTCATCACATCGGGCGGACAGTCGAGCAAAAACACCAGATCGAGATCGGAGCTGTACCCCAGTTCCCAGCCGCCCAGCTTGCCGTAGCCAATGACGGCGAAACCATACCCGCCGTCCTGGCTCAAGTGCGCCGGCCGGCCGTAGCGGGTCACCATCAGTTGCCAGGCTTGCTGCACCACCGCGGCGATGATCGCCTCGGCCAGATAGGTCAGATGATCGCTGACCTTCATCACCGGCAACGCCTGGGCGATATCTCCGGCGGCGATGCGCAGCAATTGCGCCTGTTTAAACTGCCGCACCGCTTCCAGTTGCTGTTCCTCGTCGTCTTCCGGTACGCGCAGCAGATACTGACGCAACTCGTCGCGGTAGGCATCGGGCGCGGTGGGCTGGTACAGCGTGGTCGGATCCAACAGTTCATCCAGCAGCAACGGATAACGCGCCAGCTGGCTGGCCACCATCGGCGAGGCGGCGCACAGACGAATCAGTTGCGCCAGCGCCGGACGGGACTCCAGCAACAGCTCAAGATAGGTAGTGCGGGTCACAATGGCCAGCAGCAACGGCGTCAGGCGCGACAGCACTTCATCCGCCCGCGGCTGATTAAAGGTTTCCTCCAGCAGGGCCGGCATCAACTGATCGAGCACATCGCGCCCGCGCGGCCCGATGGTGCGCCGGCTTACGTCGCTGCGAAAGTCGTTCAGCGTGCGCAGCAACCGCTCGCGCACGTCTTCCGCCAGATTCGGCGTCAGCGCCGCTCGCTCGTTTTCTTCCGGCATATCCTGCCACAGGCTGACGTATTGACGGCGCTCCGGCGTTTCATCGCCTTCCGGCGCGTCGTCGCCAATCAGCGCATTGAATACATCGCGCACCGCTCCGCTATGCCGGGCCAGCGCCGCCTGCAGTTCGGCCCAGCTATCCAGCCCCATCCCCCAACACAGACGGGCCTGATTGAGTTCATCCGCCGGCAGGGTCTGCGTCTGTTCATCGGCAATCGCCTGCAGCAGATTCTCCAGCCGGCGCAGAAACAGGTAAGCCTCGCGCAGGGTATCCACCTGGACGATGGGCAACAGGCCCAGCGCGCCCACGGTAGCCAGCGCCGGCAGCAGCGATCGCGCCTGCAAGCCGGGTTCGCGCCCGCCGCGAATCAGTTGAAAAACCTGAGTAATAAATTCGATCTCGCGGATCCCGCCGGCGCCCAGCTTGATGTTGTCGCGCAGGTCGCGGCGGCGAACCTCGCGCGCGATCATGTTTTTCATATTGCGCAGGGACTGGATCACGCTGAAATCGATATAGCGCCGGAACACAAACGGCCGCAGGGTGCTGCGCAGCTCCTGGCTGTAGCGATCGTCGGCGCTGCCCATCAGACGCGCTTTGACCATCGCGTAACGTTCCCAGTCGCGCCCCTGCTCCTGGTAATAGTCCTCCAGCGCGGCGAAACTGAGCACCAGCGGCCCGCTGTCGCCAAACGGCCGCAAACGCATATCGACCCGATAGACGAAACCATCCACGGTTGGCTGATCCAGCACTTTGATCAGACGCTGCCCCATACGGGTAAAGAACTGGGCGTTGTCCAGCTCGCGCCGTCCGCCGCGCGTCTGGCCATTTTCCGGGTAGGCGAAAATCAGATCGATATCGGACGAAAAGTTAAGCTCGCCCCCGCCCAGTTTTCCCATCCCCAGGATCAGCAACGGCTGCGCTTCGCCCTGCGCGTTACAGGGCGTGCCCCATTCCCGGCAGCAAACCGGATACAGCCAGTCCCTGGCGGCGACAATCATCGTCTCGGCCAGTTCGCTCAGTTGGCGCAGCGTCTGCTCGGTACTGCTGACGCCCGCAACCTGACCCCAGGCGATGCGCACCAGCATGCGCCGCCGAAACTGGCGCAGCGCGCGCATCAGCGCGGCCTCGTCCTGTACCCCGGCCAGTTCCTGCCGCAGCCAGTCAGGATAATAGCGCCACTCTTCCGGTTCCGGCGGTTGCTGATGCAACGCCTGCCACCATGACGGATAACGGGTCAACGCATCGCCGGCAAAATCGCTCAGCGCCAGCACCGCCAGCGCCGGCTGGCTCACCGGGCCATCGATAACGCCGGCGTCGCGCAGGCGCTGTACGGCCTGTTCGGCGTGCTGCGACAGACGCGGCGACAGCGCCCGGTTGGATGGAAAATATGAGGACATGACTGAGTTCCTTAACCTGAGCGCCCGCCCGGAACGGCGGGCCCGCTTACTTAGTGTCCTGCGCCGCTGTTCGGCCAGAATGGCGCCTGCGCCAGCGCCTGCTTGCGCCGTTCTTCCAGTTCATCCGGCGACGCCGCCTGCGGCCCGGCGACGGCCTGCCATAGCGCCTGCCAGTGGGCGACCCAGGGCCGCGCCTCGTCCTGATAAGCGCCGGATAAGATCAGAAACGCGTTGACCGCCCGCTGCAGCCGCGGCTGTTGCTGCAGATATTCGTCCGCGCTTAGCCGGCGACCGAATACCGATTTCAACTCGGCCAGGTTACGGCCCAGCATAATATCGGCGAATCGCTTAAACGATCCCTGCAAACGCAGGCGCGCTTTACCCTCAAGATGATCGCGCCAGCCGGTGCCGATCACCCAGGAAGCCAACATCAGTTTGCTTTGCAGATAGCCGGCGCGATAGCAAATTTGATCGGCGCCGCCGGGCTGCGCCAGGCGGTTTTCCAGATCGGTCAGCGCCGCCCGAAACAGCGTGGTCACCTTACGCGGCACCACGCCGCCGATCAGTACCAATAACTCGCGCATAAACGCGCTGGCCTGCGGTAGCCGTTGGCGAGCGCTCTCATCCCCCCGGGCCCACAGTTCTTCATGGTATTGCCAGTAGCGAAGCGCCGATTCCAGCGCCGTCGCGATGCCCTGATCGATGCTGGCCTTCGGCTCGACCAGCAGAATATCCAGCGGATACGGCTGGCGCGGCATTGTCTGCCGGGCCAGATGATATCCCCTGGCCGCCTTGCTCAGGCTGCCCTGGCGCAGGCCATCTTCTTCGGCCATCTCGGCGGCCAGCGCCAGCAGATCGTCGGCCTGCCCCAGCTTAAGCTCCATCTCCAGTTCACAAATCGGCTCGCTATGCTGCCCGGCGCGCACTTCCCCGCGGTCGAAGGCAATTTCAATCACGCTTTGCCGGTAAGTCACCAGCCACGTCTCACGCACAAAATCGGTGCAAAACAGCGGCTGCAGCGCCTGCTGCAGCGCGGCCGGGTCTACGTCCGGCGGCCAGATATCCGACGGGAAACGCGCCAGGTCCAGCTCGTCCCGCGGCAGCTCAACGTTATATTCCGGGTGCTGATGCAGCCCGCCGACCACCCGGCCGGCGGTTTTTACTGTCATCTCATAGCGCTGATTCGCCCCGCGAATACGCAGGCCAATGCCGTGACGACGCAGCAGATTATCGGCGGTTTCATAATAAATATTGGTCAGCGATTGACTGCCATGGCGCTCCGCGTGACTGTAGTCGCTGCGCCAGTCGGTTAGCCAGTCCGGCAATGTCGCCACGCGATCGGGATGAACAATAAACTTCAATTCGATTTCTTCACTCATAACATTGACTATGCCTAATAGATTTCAGGATGCGGAACCATGGCCGGGTAATGAACACCGACAGCATACCGGCGACCTGAAAGATGAAGGAGATACGCGAGCCTGCGCCGGCAGACACCATATTACCGTAGCTTACCTCCGGTTGCCGCAATCCGCTGAGCAAAAATCGGCGTGCGAAAGGCGCGCTGCGCGGACAGGAAAGCAAGAGTAAGAGTGTTCTCATTTCGGATTATTCATTGCCTCGTCAGACTTAAGCCACTACTATCACCTGACAACTCACGCAACATGATGATCTTATGCAGAAATTACGTCTTATTTGCTTTACGTTATTCAGTTTGACTGCAACCTGGACTGCGCACGCGGAAGAGAGACGTTACGTTTCCGATGAACTGCAGACCTATGTCCACAGCGGCCCCGGCAACCAATATCGCATAACCGGTACGCTGAACGCCGGCGACGAAGTCACCGTGCTGAGTATTAACGAAGAAGCGGGCTACGCCCAGGTGCGCGACGCCAAAGATCGCACCAACTGGATCCCGCTCAGTCAGCTGAACGAAACGCCCAGCCTGCGTACCCGGGTGCCGGAACTGGAACAGCAGGTGCGGGAGCTGACCAGCAAACTGAGCAATATCGATAGCAGCTGGAATCAGCGCACGGCCGATATGCAGCAGAAGGTTTCCGCCAGCGATAACGTAATCAGCGGGCTACAGAAAGAAAACCAGGATCTGAAGAACCAGCTGATCGTGGCGCAGAAAAAAGTGGACGCCGCCAACGTGCAGTTGGATGACAAGCAGCGCACCATTATTTTGCAATGGTTCCTGTACGGCGGCGGCGTGGCCGGCGCCGGTCTGATCCTGGGCCTGATCCTGCCGCACATCATCCCGCGGCGTAAGAAGAACGACCGCTGGATGGGCTGACCGCGCAGTTTACCGGCCAGCGCGCCGGTAAACCGGGCATATCCCAAAATAATTCAAGTGACAGCAAGACGGTGACGCAGGACGCATTCGTCGACAACGAATGCGTCCTGCCGGCGGCCGACCTTCGGGCAGAAACGGGATATCTCCCATTAATCCCCTGGCGCTTATACCAGTAAGCGACCGGAGAGCGCGACAACGCTGTCGGGAGCCGAGTTGAACGCCGCTGGCGGCGGCCCTGCAAGGACAAGTCCATGGATGGGGCGAGTCACAAAACCAACGCTCCTGCAGCTTGAAGTATGTAAGGGTATAGTATGTATATATACATCCCTTAAATAATTCGGGTTGCGGGAAGGCACGCTGCGGCGGTCCCGAAGGCGAGGCCGGGGGAAAACCGGGCGATAAAGCCAACTCGCCTGCGGCCTGAAGAGTGACGGGTACAGCCAATAAATTTCAGGAGTCAGGTAGTGAAAGTATTTCTGGTTGGCGGCGCGGTGCGCGATAGCCTGTTGAATCTGCCGGTCAGCGAACGCGACTGGGTTGTCGTCGGCGCAACCGCGGAACAGTTGCTGCAGCTGGGTTATCAGCAGGTCGGTAAAGATTTTCCGGTCTTCCTGCACCCGGAAAATCATGAAGAATATGCTCTGGCGCGAACGGAACGCAAGGCCGGGGTCGGCTATACCGGCTTCACCTGCTATGCCGCGCCGGACGTCACGCTGGAAGACGACCTGCTGCGCCGCGATCTGACCATCAACGCCATTGCGCAGGCGCCGGACGGTTCATTCATCGATCCTTATCACGGACAACGCGATCTGCAACAGCGCGTGCTGCGCCATGTCTCTGACGCCTTCAGCGAGGATCCGCTGCGTGTCTTGCGGATTGCGCGTTTCGCCGCGCGCTTCGCCCATCTGGATTTTACCATTGCCGGGGAAACCCAACGGCTGATGCAGCAGATGGTGCAAAGCGGCGAACTGGCCGCGCTCACGCCGGAGCGCGTGTGGAAGGAAACGGAAAAGGCGCTGTCTACCCGCCATCCCCAGATCTATTTCCAGACGCTGCGCGACTGCGGGGCACTGGCGGTCTTATTCCCGGAGCTCGATCGTCTGTTCGGCGTACCGGCGCCGGCTAAATGGCACCCGGAAATCGATACCGGCATTCATATGCTGATGACGCTGGCCATCGCCGCGCAGCTCAGCCCGGAGATCGATGTCCGCTTTGCTACGCTCTGTCATGACGTGGGCAAAGGGCTTACCCCGCGCGAACTGTGGCCGCGTCATCACGGACACGGACCGGCCGGCGTCAGACTGATTGAAGAGATGTGTCTGCGTCTGCGCGTACCGAACCCTATTCGCGATCTCGCGCGGCTGGTGGCTGAATATCACGACTTGATCCATACCGTACAGATTCTGCAGCCGAAAACGTTGCTCAAACTGTTTGACGCCACGGACGTCTGGCGTAAACCTCATCGGCTGGAGCAAATGATCATCGCCAGCGAGGCCGACGCGCGCGGCCGCACCGGATTCGAGCAGAATCCGTATCCGCAGGGCGATTACCTGCGCGAGGTGTTCCGCGTCGCCTGTAGCGTCAATAGCGCTGAGGTGGTGGCCGCGGGGTTTCAGGGGATCAATATCCGTAACGAACTGCGCCGCCGCCGGATTAAAGCGCTGGACGACTGGAAGCTGGCGCAGAACGCGGAGCAGGAACAGCCCGGAGACTGACAGCGGCCAGACGCGCATAATCGTCACGGCCGGCGTCATCGTCTTGTCCGAGGTCGCCCGGACGCGAGCAGCATTCAGCCCGCGCGGCGATGGAACTCCGTTCAACATGCGCGGCATTTGTCTGCGCGCAGTCCATCCCCAAACGGGCTATGCGAATAACGCGGCGCGACTCTGCATATCAATCGGATAAACAGAAAGGGCGGTCATAGACCGCCCTTTCTGTTCTGCGGACCGGACTCAGCTGGCTTTACGTTCCGCCGCCTGGCGATAAGCGACCAGATCTTCGATAGTCAGCACCGGCATACCGTGCTGTCTGGCGAACGCGACCACCTCCGGCGCATGCGCCATGGAGCCGTCATCGTTGGTCAGTTCGCACAGCACTCCGGCCGGTTTCAATCCGGCCAGCGTCGTCAGATCGACCGCGGCTTCGGTATGACCGCCGCGGGTCAATACGCCGCCGGGCTGCGCGCGCAGCGGGAAGACATGGCCGGGACGATTCAGATCGCTGGGTTTGGCGTTATCGGCAATGGCCGCGCGGATGGTGGTAATGCGATCGGCGGCGGATACGCCGGTGGTGACCCCTTCGGCCGCTTCAATAGTGACGGTGAAGGCGGTCTGATAATGGCTGGAGTTATGGGCCACCATCATTGGCAGATCCAGTTGCTGACGACGCTCTTCGGTAACGCACAGGCAAACGATGCCGCTGCCGTGGCGAATCGTCAACGCCATTTGCTCTACCGTCATGGTTTGCGCGGCAAAGATCATGTCGCCTTCGTTTTCGCGCTGTTCATCATCCAGCACCAGCACCCCACGCCCCTGACGCAGCGCCGCCAGGCCCCGTTCAACGCGTTCAACCGACGTACCAAATTCAGAAAGTAATGTCTGATTCATGGTAAAAAACCTCAATAAATTTATGGATTACCAGAACCAGGGCGAACTTGAGGAGCGGCCACCCATCATCCCGCAGGAGACGGCGGCAGATAAAATAACGCGGGCGGGCCTGCCGGCCCGACGAAAATCGTTACTCTCTCCCATCCGGACTATAACCGTCGGCTCCGGAATTACACCGGATCTGCTGACCTCAAACACAGGGAATGTCTGAGCGCTCGCGGGCTTCCAGTAAGGCACTGGTTTACCGCCGGTGGGGAGTTACACCCCGCCCTGAGAATAAGCGCTTTCACTATAGCGCTATTGCCCGGACAGGGCAATTGATCGCAGTCCCGATTTATCGCACTTCGTTCCGGTTTTAGTTTATCCCGCCAGCAACACGCATTACACTTATGTCATTCATTGTTAGATAAACACATCAGGAAGCAGCATGATTGACCCGAAAAAGATTGAGCAGATAGCCCGTCAGGTGCATGAGTCCATGCCAAAGGGGATCCGGGAGTTTGGCGAAGACGTTGAGAAAAAAATCCGCCAGGTACTGCAGTCACAGCTCACCCGTCTGGATCTGGTGAATCGCGAAGAGTTCGATATTCAGACTCAGGTTCTGCTGCGCACGCGTGAAAAATTAGCCCTGCTGGAGCAACGGCTGGCCGTTCTGGAACAACAACAGACGACGGCAGTCGCGGACGACAACGCGCCCGGCGCCTGAAAGCGCCAGCCTCCTCCCGTCGCCCGAGCGGGAGGGTTATGCCTTTCATTCAGCCCATTGCCGACGTGCCGGCGGTTTTCGGCGCCGTTCCGGCCGCCGTGCGACACACCACCGGTCCCGGCTCTCCCCGCCCGCCGGACGACATATTGGCGCGCCCTTCCGCCCGGAGGCATCCGGCGATTGATTAATGAGAAAGCGCCACGCGCGCTCGTCTCGGTAAACACAGCCACAGCGCCGCCAGCATACCCAGCGCATATAGCGACTTCCAGCCAATCATCGCCAGCAGCGCGATGCACAACACACTGCCGATCAGCGCCATCAGCCGCGATCGCCCGCGCAACAGACGACAGCCCGCCAGCATGCACAGCAGATAGATCAGCACAAAAATGCCGTTGGCGTAGACGATCAGCAGATCCAGCGGCAAAGACAGCCAGTAAACCAACAGGCTAAACAGCAGACAGCAGGCCACCACCAGCGTCAACGCATTGGCCGGCGTCCGCCCGGCCGACAGCGTCGCCAGCGCGCTGCCCTGACGGGCCTGCGACCACAGCAGACGGGCAAAGCTTTGAGTATAAATATTCACGCTGGCAAAACAGGCCAGATAGCCGACGATACAGGCCAGCCACAACGCCTGCGCGCCGAACAGCCGCACCACGATCCCCGGCAGCGACGCGGTGGCCGCCATGTGCGCGCCATACGCGTGAAAGGTCAATACCGCGACGGTACATCCCCAGTAAATCACCCCGGCCAGCAGCATACCGGCCAACAACGCGCGCGGAAAATCACGTTCGGGATGACGGAACTCGGTCGCCAGATGGGCGAAGGCCTCCAGCCCGACAAAACACCAGAACATTACCGCCAACGCGCCGGACATTGCGGGCCAGGAAAAGCTGCCGGCCGTCGGCCAGGCGATATCCGCCAGCCCGATCTCGCCCCGCCACCAAATCGCCGCCACCAACGCCACCACCAGCAGGGCGATGATGCTCTGGATATTGGCGCTGGAACCGGCGCTGCGCAGACCGAGCAGCCAGATGGCGACCAGCGTCGCGATCTGGACCAGCAGCAGCTCGCGCGCGCTCCAGCCAAACGCCGCCTGCCAGAATCCGGCGGCGATCTGTAACGCCGCCGGCAGCCCGACAGGAATCACCGACAGAAACAGCCAGCCGGTAACCCGCGCCATATGCGGCCCAAAGGCCAGATGAACGAAGTGAGCGGCGCCGCCAGCGCTGGGGAAATGGCGGCCAAGAGAAGCGAAAGCGATAGCCACGGGAAACACCAGCAGGATCAACAGCGGCCAGGCGAACAGACTATCGGCGCCGGCCAACTGCGCCGCCAGCGCCGGCACGGCAAACACGCCGGTTCCCAACAGCGAAGTCGATAACAGGCCGATTCCCTGCAATAATCCCAGCTCCTGTTTTAAACGTTTTGTTTCAGGCACAAACGGCACCACGCTTTAATTAACAATCCCTGTCAGCGGGCAAGGAGATGATGACAAAAAGCCCCCGCAAGCGGAGGCTTTTCATGGCCGCATCGTATGACGGTCAGCTGTTTGCTTTCAGCACATCGCGGATACGGGCTTTATACTCTTCAACTTTTTGCGGCGTCAGCATGCGACGCTCATCGTCCAGCACCATGCCGCCGACGTCATCGGCAATACGCTGCGCGGACTGCAGCATCAGCTTGAAGTTCTGACTGGCGTCGCCGTAGGAAGGCACCATCATAAAAATGGACACGCCCGGCGTGGAAAACTCGGACATTTCATCCGGGTTAAAGGAACCCGGTTTAACCATATTCGCCAGACTGAACAACACCGGTCCCGCGCCGGCCGGGTTGACATGCCGATGGAAAATATTCATTTCACCGAACTGGAACCCCGCCTGCAGCACGCTCTGCAGCAGCAGTTCGCCGCCGATTACGCTGCCGTGATGCGCGCTGACGTGCAGCACCAGAACCGCTTCTTTCGGTTCGGCCTGCGCGGCAGGCTCGGCAACCGACGGCGCAGAGCCGTCGCGCGCCGCGTTTTCGCCCTCGTCATGCGATTCATCAACGGAGTCCGACGTCGCGGAGAAAGACGGAACGGTTGGTTCGCGACGCGGGCGCGCGTCAGACGCGGAGGATTCGTCTTCGTCTTCTTCTTCGCCCAGCAGCGGGTCGTAGCCGGAACGCGATGATGTCGCAGACTGAGCGGAGAACGGCGCCGGAGCGGAGAACGGCGCCGGAGCGGATTGCCGCGCAGGCGGCTGCCCGTCGCGCGCTTCCGGGGTTGAGGCGTACTGTCCCAGTTCCGGCCCGTCATCTTCCGGTTCCGGGCGAGCGCGTCTGACCCGCACTTCTCCCACGCCTTCATCCAGCTCTTCGAGCGGCGTTTCTTCGCGTTTGGTTTTCAGACGCTTGACCGGCCGGTCGCGAAAAAGGGACGAACGCTCTTTACGACTGGTCCACAAGCCGTGCAGTAACAGCGCTATTATAGCGATCGCGCCAACAACGATTAATATCAGACGCAAGTCCTGCATCATTGCAATCCCGGTTGTTCCAATACATTGCCACCACGGCAAACATTTACTTCACTAACTCTATTTGCCCTCGTACACAAGTGCAAGTCTGCACGGTACTTTATGACAAGAAAGATAGATACAACGCACTTTTTTGCTGTTTTTTCATCCAAAGCCAGACTAGCCAGCAGAAAATCATACCGATATGATTGTTACTCCTCTTCATCCATGAGACTTCCTGGACATGACTGCTTCGCAACACCTTGATAAACCACGCAGCGGATTTCACTATTTTTTTGTCGGACTGAAACTGATCTCCCAGCCGGGACTCCGGCGTTTTGTCATTCTTCCACTGTTGGTTAACATCGTGCTTATGGGCGGCGCGTTCTGGTGGCTGTTTACCCGACTCAATGACTGGATCCCCGGCCTGCTGAGCCATGTTCCCGACTGGCTGCAGTGGCTGAGCTACCTGCTGTGGCCGCTGGCGGTTATCTCTATTTTACTGGTCTTCAGCTATCTGTTCAGTACCGTGGCCAATATTATCGCCTCGCCGTTCAACGGCCTGCTGGCCGAACAGCTGGAGGCGCGCCTGACCGGGCAACCACTGCCCGACGGCGGCCTGCTGGACGCACTAAAAGACGTGCCTCGCACCCTGAAACGCGAGATGCAGAAACTCGGCTGGTATCTGCCGCGCATCATCATTCTGCTGATCCTCTATTTCATTCCGGTAATCGGCCAGACGGTGGTGCCGGTGCTGTGGTTCCTGTTCAGCGCCTGGATGCAGGTTATCCAGTATTGCGACTATCCGTTCGATAACCACAAAATCAGTTTTCCATTGATGCGCAAATCGCTGCGCCAGCATAAAATCAGTAATCTGCAGTTTGGCTCGCTGATCAGCGTGGTGATGCTGATCCCGATACTTAATCTGATTGTGATGCCGGTAGCCGTATGCGGCGCCACCGCGCTGTGGGTCGATCGCTACCGCCAGCAACACTGACGCGGCTCCGTCCTGCCGCCGCAATTCACGAACAAGCCGGGCGGCGCACTGCGTCAGCCCGGCGGTACAAAACCCGAGATTGACGCGTCTCGCAGGGGATAAACCGGGGCGTGCGGGAGAAACCGACATCCCGGACGACCGAGGGATGATAAATACACGTTGTAATTAAAATATATTTCTTAAGAACATAACGATATACCAATTCTTTCCTTCCCTGACGAAACTGAACGAGTATTCTCTTCATGTTCGCAAAAATTTCATACAGTTAACAGTTATAAGGACAGGCTATGAGCAAGATATATGAAGACAACTCCTATACAATCGGCCATACGCCGCTGGTTCGACTGAACCGTATCGGTAACGGACGCATCCTGGCTAAAGTAGAATCCCGCAACCCGAGCTTCAGCGTCAAATGCCGTATCGGTTCCAATCTGATCTGGGACGCGGAAAAACGCGGCGTGCTGAAACCGGGCGTGGAACTCGTTGAGCCGACCAGCGGCAATACCGGCATTGCACTGGCTTACGTCGCCGCCGCGCGTGGCTATAAGCTGACGCTGACCATGCCTGAAACCATGAGTATCGAACGCCGCAAGCTGCTTAAGGCGCTGGGCGCCAAACTGGTGCTGACCGAAGGCGCCAAAGGGATGAAAGGGGCCATCGCCAAAGCGGAAGAGATTGTCGCCAGCGATCCGTCTCGTTATCTGCTGCTGCAGCAGTTCAGCAACCCGGCCAACCCGGAAATCCATGAAAAAACCACCGGTCCGGAAATCTGGGAAGATACCGACGGGCAAGTGGACGTTTTCATCGCCGGCGTAGGCACCGGGGGCACGTTAACCGGCGTCAGCCGCTATATCAAAACGACTAAGGGAAAAGCGATCATCTCGGTGGCCGTCGAACCGACAGACTCGCCGGTGATCAGCCAGGCGCTGGCCGGCGAAGAGATCAAGCCCGGTCCGCATAAAATTCAGGGCATCGGCGCAGGCTTTATTCCAGGCAACCTCGACCTGAGCCTGATCGATCGCGTGGAAAAAATCACTAACGAAGAAGCCATCAGCACCGCGCGCCGACTGATGGAAGAAGAAGGCATTCTGGCCGGTATTTCCTCCGGCGCCGCCGTCGCCGCCGCGCTGCACCTGCTGAAGGAAAAAGAGTTCGAAGGCAAGAACATCGTGGTGATCCTGCCCTCGTCCGGCGAACGCTATCTGAGTACCGCATTGTTTGCCGATCTGTTCACCGAGCAGGAATTACAACAGTAATTTCACGGGTGCGCGGATTTCGCAAATTCGACATTTTGTTACAAAAAAGCACCTCCAGGGGTGCTTTTTTGTGGGCTACATCAAACTTTAGCCCACCTGAACATTGATTTTATGCTCGAGTTTTAGTATTTAACCAACCAATTATTTTGATGCGTGAAATTAATATCTACCGGTTCGTGATTCTGGCTGAATCGATTTTACTGAACGACAGATGACAAGCGCTGTCTTTGTATTACGATAGTCAGGACCGACAGAAGAAAGCCCCTGTTGAAAATTGGTGATATTCTATACCGGACAAACTTCAGCATGCAGGAAGGCGGCAACCGAACGAATTCCAGGCGCTTGCAGGTTCAGGCGGCCGGGGCAAGGGAAGCCGGCGTCCCCACACCTGAAGGAAGAAAGGTATATTCATGGAAGACGTTTCGAAACAGGTTGACGTTTCCTTGCCGCATCCCGGCCTGCCCCTGTAACATATCAGGTGCTAACCAAACAGGCTAAAGTTCAGTGCCTCAGCTAAACTTTAGCGCCACAACATTAATCTAATCCAATAAGTTGGGGAAAATATAATGTTCCAGCAAGAAGTGACTATTACCGCGCCTAATGGCCTGCATACCCGTCCGGCAGCCCAGTTCGTAAAAGAAGCTAAAGGTTTTACCTCTGACATTACCGTTACATCCAATGGTAAAAGCGCCAGCGCCAAAAGCCTGTTTAAGCTGCAGACCCTTGGTCTGACTCAGGGCACCGTGGTGAGCATCGCGGCGGAAGGCGAAGATGAGCAGAAAGCGGTTGAGCATCTGGTTAAACTGATGGCAGAGCTTGAGTAATAAAGCCCGGTCTTTTTAGTCAACATCAGTAACTGGTAAAGGTAGGGTTATGATTTCAGGCATATTAGTATCACCGGGCATTGCTTTCGGTAACGCGCTGTTATTGAAAGAAGATGAGATTGTCATCAACCGGAAAAAAATCTCCGCGGATCAAGTCGATCAGGAAGTTAAGCGTTTTCTTGACGGTCGAGCTAAAGCATCTGCGCAGCTGGAAGCGATCAAGACAAAGGCTGGCGAAACGCTGGGAGCCGAGAAGGAAGCAATCTTCGAAGGCCACATTATGTTGCTGGAAGACGAAGAATTTGAGCAGGAAATCATAGCCCTGATAAAAGAAGAGCATGTTTCCGCCGATTTTGCCGCCTTCACCGTTGTTGAAAATCAGGCTAAAGCGCTTGAAGAGCTGGACGATGAGTATCTGAAAGAGCGCGCGGCCGATATGCGCGACATCGGCAAACGCCTGCTGAAAAACATCCTCGACATGAACATTGTCGATCTGGGCGACATCAAAGACGAAGTGATCCTCGTCGCCACCGATTTAACGCCGTCAGAAACGGCTCAGCTCAATCTGGACAAAGTCCTGGGCTTTATCACCGATCTGGGCGGCCGCACGTCTCATACGTCGATTATGGCCCGTTCGCTGGAGCTCCCGGCTATTGTCGGCACCACCGACGTAACCCGCAAGGTCAAAAACGGCGACTATCTGATTCTGGATGCCGTCAACAACAAGATTTACGTCAACCCGACCGCGGAAGAAATTGACGAGTTGAAAGCGCAGCAGGCGCAGTACATCAACGAAAAAAATGAACTGGCCAAACTGAAAGATCTGCCGGCGATTACGCTGGACGGCCATCAGGTCGAAGTTTGCTCCAACATCGGTACAGTACGCGATGTCGCCGGAGCGGAACGCAACGGGGCGGAAGGCGTCGGCCTGTATCGCACCGAATTCCTGTTTATGGACCGTGACGCGCTGCCAACCGAAGAAGAGCAGTTCCAGGCCTATAAGGCCGTCGCCGAAGCGATGGGCACGCAGTCCGTCATCGTGCGTACGATGGATATCGGCGGCGATAAAGACCTGCCTTATATGAACCTGCCGAAAGAAGAAAACCCGTTCCTCGGCTGGCGCGCCATTCGTATTTGTCTGGATCGCAAAGAAATTCTGCATACCCAGCTGCGGGCCATTTTACGCGCTTCCTCTTTCGGCAAGCTGCGCATCATGTTCCCGATGATTATCTCCGTTGAAGAAGTGCGCGAGCTGAAAGGCGAGCTGGAGCTGCTGAAAACGCAGCTGCGCGAAGAAGGCAAATCTTTCGATGAGACCATTGAAGTGGGTGTGATGGTAGAAACGCCGGCCGCGGCCACCATCGCCCATCATCTGGCCAAAGAAGTTGACTTCTTTAGTATTGGGACAAACGACTTAACCCAGTATACTCTGGCAGTAGATCGCGGTAATGAGCTGATTTCTCATCTCTACAACCCGATGTCACCTGCGGTGCTGACCCTGATTAAACAGGTAATCGACGCCTCTCATGCCGAAGGGAAATGGACTGGCATGTGTGGTGAACTCGCAGGCGACGAACGTGCTACACTACTGTTATTGGGGATGGGTCTGGACGAGTTTAGTATGAGTGCGATCTCTATTCCGCGCATCAAGAAGATCATTCGTAATGCGAATTACGAAGATGCGAAGGCACTGGCGGTGCAGGCGCTAGCCCAGCCGACAGCGCAAGAGTTGAGTAATCTGGTGAGTAAATTCATCAAAGAAAAAACGCTCTGCTGATTCACTCTGCTAGCCCAATATTAATTCTTAGGAGAAAATCATGGGTTTGTTCGATAAACTGAAATCTCTGGTTTCTGACGACAAAAAAGACACGGGCAGCATAGAGATTATTGCACCGCTGTCAGGTGAAATCGTCAATATTGAAGATGTGCCTGATGTCGTTTTTGCCGAGAAGATTGTCGGCGACGGCATTGCTATTAAACCGAACGGCAACAAAATGGTTGCTCCGGTTGACGGCACCATCGGCAAGATTTTTGAAACCAATCACGCATTTTCGATTGAATCGGACAGCGGCATTGAACTGTTCGTTCACTTCGGTATTGATACCGTCGAACTGAAAGGCGAAGGCTTCAAACGTATTGCCGAAGAAGGCCAGCGCGTTAAGAAAGGCGATGTGATCATCGAATTTAACCTGTCGCTGCTGGAGGAAAAGGCCAAATCGACGCTGACGCCAGTGGTCATCTCCAATATGGATGAGATCAAAGAGCTGACGAAACTGACTGGTCAGGTTGTGGTCGGTGAAACGCCGGTTATTCGTATTAAAAAATAATCGCTGCTTTTAACCGTGAAAAATGGCGCCTCTGGGCGCCATTTTTATGGCCGGGCTTAAACCATCTCACCGCGGTGAGATGGGGAATGTTCCTGTAGGGCGCCCGAAGAAAGCCCGTGAGGAAATGTTTCGCCTTACGCCGGGATGGCTCAGAAATACAGTGACGTCTCTTTACCGATCATGCGCTCAGGAACAAGGCTGAGGCATGGTGGATAAACTTTTTTCGCCCCGGGTCAGTGAACCGTGTCAAAGCCGCCTTCATAGCAGGCGGCTTTTTGCTTCACGTTCTGCCTGCCCGTGCAGTGCACTTGCATTATAAACGCCGCCGTCAGCCCGAAACGCCGCATGGCGTGTAGTGGCGTAAGAAGATTTCGCCCGCCCGGGGCAACGCGATCAACGAGCGCCGTAAAATAACGCCCGAAGCGACGAAAAGCGCTGAGCCGCAGGCCGACCGCTCGCAACCTGCAGGACGTTATTTGTTGCCTTCCGTTAACTGCCAGCGCGGCAGGCAGAGCCGGACTTCCAGCCCGCCATGTTCCCGATTGCTGGCCTCGATATAGCCGCCGTGCGCCTGCATAACCTTGCGGGCGATGGCCAGGCCCAGACCGTAGCCTTTACCGGAGAGAGGGGATTCGATACGCACAAAGGGATCGAAGATACTCGATAGCTTGCTGTTTTCCACGCCCGGTCCGCTGTCGCAGACGCTGATCGTCCACAGCTGCTCGTCGCCGCTCAGCCGCACGCTCACGACCTGATCGCGCGAGGAGAAGCGCAGCGCGTTGCGCACGATATTGTCCACCGCGCGGCGAATCAGCTCAGCGCGGCCCTTCACCGTATAGTCTTCGTCGGGATCTTCGCTGGTCAGCAGTTTTATCTCGATGCCCGGCAGTTGCGCTTCGTAGCGCGCATCGTTCACCACCGCCGTCACCAGCCCCAGCAGGTCGAAATATTCCTCCTCCTCCAGCGAATTTTCCGTTCGCGACAGCGCCAGCAGCTCGCCAATCATCTTATCCATACGGGATGACTCGCGCTCAATGCGCAGCAGCGAAGCCGCCACATTTTCCGGGTTCTGGTGCGCCAGCCCGATAGCCAGCTGCAGACGCGCCAGCGGCGAACGCAGCTCGTGCGAGACGTCATGCAGCAGCTGCTCGCGGGTACTGACCAGCACCTCCAGTCTTGCGGCCATCGAGTCGAAATCCTGCGCCACCTCGCTCAACTCATCGTGGCGCCGGCGCATTTTCGGCAGCAATCGCACCGATAGATCGCCCTGCGCCACCCGTTCGAAACCGGCGCGCAGTTGGTTCAGCGGGCGGGTCAGGTTCCAGGCCAGCAGAGCGCTGAACAGCAGACCGCCCAGACCGCCCAGCCACAGCATCGGTTCAGGAATGTTGAGAATTTTCCCCCGCATATTGGGGTGCAGTTCATCACGCAGCGTCTCGATGTCATAACGCACGGTAAAGTTTTCACCGTGCGGCCCGTTAACCTCAAGCTCCGATATCAGGTCCTGCTCGTCGGACGCCCAGTCCGGCAACAGCGCGTCCAACTGACGATAGGTATCGTCCTCCGGCAGTTGATCGAATAGCTTCTCCCACGACATGTCGTCGTTGTTAAGCGGCAATTCACCGCTCAGGTTGACCGTAATATACTCGCGCTCGCTGGCCGGCCAGCGTTCAACCATCGCATGGTAGGCGGGCAGCCCGCCCTGCCGCAGAGCCTGTTCCGCCATGCCCATTTGCAAATTGACGATGTGCCGCAGCGCGTTATGCTCCGGCGATTCAGGCCGTTCGCCGTACAGCGAAAACGCCAGCCACAGCAGTTGAGCGATGACGATAAACGTCACCCAAAAGCCGAGCAAAATTTTCCAGAACAACCTGCCGCGCATAATCAATGGATCCGGTAGCCTACGCTACGCACCGTCTCAATCGACATGGCGTTGCCCTCAAGCTGGGCCAGTTTCTGACGAATATTGCTGATGTGCACATCCACGCTGCGATCGTAGGCCTCGCGCCGTCTTCCCAGCCCTTTTTCGGACAGCTCATCTTTGGAGACCACGCGTTCCGGCGAACGCAGCAGCAGTTCCAGCAGATTGAACTCCGAGGCGGTCAGTTCAAAAGGCTGCCCGCGCCATTCGCTGGTGCGCGTCGCCGGGTTCAGCACCAGTTCGCCATGCACGGCCACGCCGCTGTGATCCTCGCGCTTCGGCTGTTCGTCATAGCGGCGCAGCACCGCCCGCAGCCGGGCCACCAGCTCGCGCGGATAACAGGGCTTCGGCATATAGTCATCCGCGCCCATCTCAAGCCCGATGACCCGGTCGATGTTATCGCCCTTCGCCGTCAGCATAATGACCGGCAGGCGCCGGCTTTTTCTGACCCGACGCAACACGTCGATCCCGCTCATATCGGGCAGCATGATATCGAGGATCATGGCGGTATACTCGCCCGACATCGCGCCTTCGATCCCCTCTTTGCCAGTCAGTACCCTGGAAGCGTTAAACCCCTCCGCCCGCAGGTATTCACTGAGCATATTTCCCAGCTCAACATCATCATCGACCAGCAAAATTTTCATAGCCTGTCCTCATAAGCAATTGTCTGCGGCATTCTCATGCCTGCTATCATTATGTGCAGCCTGATTTACGGAATCATTACCTTTTTGAGCGTAAAAACTTACCCTTCAGGCATAATCGGCAGAGTAAATTATACCGTCGAATGCCCCCCTTGCCCTGCGGCTTTATATAAGGATGTTGCCATCTTATGCCATCACGTCTGTTATCGCCTCGCAGATCCCTGGTTGTTCTGTGTCTGATTCTGCTGGCTATCTTACTGTACGTTATCTTTGCGCCTTCCACCGCGCAACCGGACTACATCACAGCGCGCGCCGAAGTGCGCGATCTGGAACAAACCGTGCTGGCCGACGGCACCATCGAAGCGCAGAAGCTGGTCAGCGTCGGCGCGCAGGCTACCGGCCAGATCAAAACCCTGCATGTCGCGCTGGGCGATAAGGTGACAAAGGGCCAGCTCATCGCCGAAATCGATGACCTGACGCAGCAGAACGCCTTCAAAGACAGCGAAGCCGCGCTGAAAAATATTCAGGCCCAGCGCAACGCCAGGCTGGCGACGTTGCGCAATAACCAGTTGAACTGGCAGCGCCAGCAGAGGCTGGCGGCGCGCGGGCTCGGCGCGCGGATCGATTTTGATAGCGCTCAGGCCGAGCTGGACGTGACGCAGGCCGAAATCAGCGCGCTGGACGCCCAGATAGTGCAGGCGCAAATCGCGGTCAACACCGCGCAGGTCAACCTCGGCTATACCCGTATCGTTTCGCCGATGGACGGCACCGTGGTCGCCATTCCGGTGGAAGAGGGGCAGACGGTCAACGCCGCGCAAAGTACGCCCACCATCGCCAAAGTCGCCAATCTGGATACCGTCACCGTCGAAGCGCAGATTTCCGAAGCCGATGTGATTAAGGTGAAAACCGGCATGCCGGTCTGGTTCACCATCCTCGGCGATCCGGCGCAGCGCTACCACGCCACGCTGCGCGCCATTGAACCCGCGCCGGACTCGATCAGCAGCGACAGCAGCAGCTCGTCTTCCAGCAGCAGCACCAGCAGCAGCTCCACTTCATCCAGCGCAATTTACTATAACGGCCTGTTCGACGTGGATAATCCGCAGGGTACGCTGCGTATCTCCATGACCGCTCAGGTCTATATTCTGCTCAACTCGGTGAAGGACGCCGTGGTGGTGCCGGCTACCGCGCTCGACGCATTCGGCCCTCACGCCACGCTGCAGGTGGTCGACGATCAGGGGCGAATAGAGCAGAGAAACGTCACCGTCGGGCTGAACGATAATGTTTATACCCAGATCGTCAGCGGCCTGAAAGCAGGCGAGAATGTAATCGTCAGCCGGCTGTCCCCTCAATCCGACGCCAGCGCGCCGCGCCGTCCCGGCCCGCCGATGAGGTTGTGAGCATGAACAACGCGCTACTCCAGCTTTGCGCCATCAACCGCGTGTTTCTCAACGGGGAGCAGCAGGTTCATGTGCTGAAGAACATTAACCTGACGATCAATGCCGGTGAGATGGTGGCGATCGTCGGCGCCTCCGGTTCGGGAAAATCCACGCTGATGAATATTCTCGGTTGTCTGGATAAGCCTTCTTCCGGCGAATATCGGGTCGCAGGTCGCGCTACCCAGGCGCTGCAAAGCGACCAACTGGCCGAACTGCGGCGTGAGCACTTTGGCTTTATTTTTCAGCGTTATCATCTGCTCAATGATCTTAACGCACGCGGCAATGTGGAAGTTCCGGCCATCTACGTCGGCAGAGAACGCGCGGCGCGTCAACGGCGCGCGACGGAACTGTTGACGCGGCTGGGCCTGGCCGATCGTCTGAGCTGGCGCCCCAGCCAGCTGTCCGGCGGTCAGCAACAGCGGGTCAGTATTGCGCGGGCGCTGATGAACGGCGGAGAAGTCATTCTGGCCGATGAACCGACCGGCGCGTTGGATAGCCGCAACGGCAACGACGTGATGGCGATCCTGAAGGATTTGCACAGTCAGGGACACACCATCGTACTCGTCACTCACGATATGCAAATCGCCAGCCACGCCCAGCGTATTATCGAGATCCACGACGGCGAGATCATCGCCGATCGGCAAACCGGACCGAGCGTCCGCCCGACGCTGGCGCGCGCGGCGCCGGCGTCCGACGGCGTTTCCACCTTTGGTCAGGCGCGCGATCGTTTTCTCGACGCCTTTAAGATGGCGCTGCTGGCGATGAACGCCCAGCGCATGCGCACCTTCCTGACCATGCTGGGCATTATCATCGGCATCGCCTCGGTGGTGTCGGTGGTGGCGCTGGGCAACGGCGCGCAGCAGCGGGTGCTGGCCGATATCAGCGCGATGGGCACCAGCACGCTGGAGATTTTCCCCGGCAAAGATTTTGGCGATATGCGCTCCGCCGCCATCCAGACGCTGCGCGCCAGCGATGCGGACGTGCTGGCGCGGCAGCCTTATGTCCACAGCGTCACGCCGTCGGTCTCCGGCAGTGTTACGCTGCGCTACGGCAATATCTCGGTATCGGCCAGCGTCAGCGGCGTCGGCGAACAGTTTTTCATGGTGCGCGGCTACCGTCTGGCCGAAGGGATCGCCTTCCCGCACGCCAGCGTGATCGCCCTGAGTCAGGAAGCGGTAATCGATCAAAACACCCGCAATAAGTTATTTCGGCCGGAAGAGAACCCGATAGGCAAGGTGATCCTCGCCGGCACGCTGCCCGTGCGGGTTATCGGCGTGGTGCAGAAGAACCAGAGCGGCTTCGGCAGCGATGAGAATCTGAATGTCTGGCTGCCCTACACCACGGCGATGAAACGCATGATCGGCCAGTCGTACCTGAGAAGCATCACCGTGCGGGTTAACGATAATATCAGCCTGAGCGTGGCCGAACAGGGCATTACCCGCGTGCTGACCCGACGACACGGCGCCAAAGACTTCTTTGTGATGAACACCGACAGCATTCGTCAGACAATAGAGAAGACCGCCTCGACCATGACGCTGCTGGTCTCGGCGATCGCGTTTATTTCGCTGCTGGTGGGCGGTATCGGCGTGATGAATATCATGTTGGTGTCGGTCGCCGAACGAACGCGGGAAATCGGCGTGCGTATGGCGGTCGGCGCAAGGACCAGCGATATCATGCAGCAGTTCTTAATCGAAGCGGTGCTGGTCTGTCTGCTGGGCGGAACGGCGGGCGTGGCGCTGTCGCTGGGAATTGGCGCGGCCGCCGCTTCGATCAGCCGCAATTTTCCGATGATTTACTCCACCGCGTCGATCGTCGCCGCCTTTCTGTGCGCCAGTCTGACCGGCATTATCTTTGGCTTCTTCCCGGCCCGGCGAGCGGCGGCGATGGAGCCGATTCACGCGCTGGAGCGGGAATAAGACGTCGGCCGCAACGGGCCCGGCCAGCCGTCGCGCTACAGATCGGGGCCGATTAGTCGCGCTCAAACACGCCGGTCGATAGATAACGATCGCCGCGATCGCAAATAATCGCCACGATCACGCTGCCCGGATTGCGGCGCGCCACGCGCAGCGCGCCGGCCACCGCGCCGCCGGAGCTGACGCCGCAAAAGATCCCTTCGCGCTGCGCCAGCTGACGCATCGTCTGCTCCGCTTCCTGCTGAGAAATATCCAGAGTGCGGTCGACCAGCTCCGGCTGAAAGATGCCGGGCACATAGGCTGGCGACCAGCGACGAATCCCCGGAATGCTGCTGCCCTCCTGCGGCTGCAGGCCGACGATCTGCACCCGGTCGCTCTGCGTTTTAAGATAGCGGCCGACGCCGGTGATCGTGCCGGTAGTGCCCATGCAGGAAACGAAGTGGGTCAACCGTCCCGCCGTCTGGCGCCAAATCTCCGGCCCGGTGGTGGTGAAATGCGCGTAGGGGTTATCGGGATTGTTAAACTGGTCGAGAACCTTGCCCTGCCCCGAACGCGCCATCTGCCGCGCCAGATCGCGCGCGCCTTCCATTCCCTGCTCCCGACGCACCAGAATCAGCTCCGCGCCATAGGCGCGCATCGCCGCCTGACGCTCCCGACTCATGTTATCCGGCATCAATAGTTTTAGCCGGTAGCCTTTCAGCGCCGCAATCATCGCCAGCGCAATGCCGGTGTTGCCGCTGGTTGCTTCGATCAGCACATCGCCGGGCGAGATTTCGCCGCGTCGCTCCGCCTGCTGGATCATGGCGAACGCCGCGCGATCTTTTACCGAACCGGCCGGATTATTCCCTTCGAGTTTCAGCCATATCTCACTGTCGCAGCCCTGAGTCAGGCGCTGCAGCTTCACCAGCGGCGTATTGCCGATATAGTGTTCCAGCGTTGTCACTCCGTTCTCCTTAAAGTAGCGCCGCCGCGCCGAACGGGGACAGCCAGACGCAGATTATTGACCACCGCGCCGCGTTTGCCGGCCGGCCTGGCGCTGCTGACGCTCCAGCCTCCAGCGCAAAGCGCTTTTCAGCAGCAGCGTGACGATGGCCATCAACGTCAGCAGCGAGGCGGCGGTAAAGGCGCCGACGGTGTTATAGTCCTGATGCAGTAACTCCACCTGCAGCGGCAGGGTGTAGGTTTCGCCGCGAATCGCCCCCGATACCACCGACACCGCGCCGAACTCGCCGATGGCGCGCGCATTGGTCAGCACCACGCCGTACAGCAGCGCCCAGCGGATATTCGGCAGCGTCACCCGCCAGAACATCTGCCAGCCGGACGCGCCCAGCAGCAGCGCCGCCTCTTCTTCCTGGCTCCCCTGGCTGAGCATAACCGGCACCAGTTCGCGCACCACGAACGGACAGGTGACGAAAATCGTCACCAGCGCAATGCCGGGCCAGGCGAACATCAGCTGAATGCCGCGCGCATCCAGCCAGCCGCCCAGCGGGCCATTGCTGCTGTAGAACAGCAGATATAGCAGCCCGGCCACTACCGGCGATACGGCGAAGGGAATATCCACCAGCGTCAGCAGCAGCTGGCGACCCGCGAAGCGAAAACGGGTGACCAGCCAGGCCAGCAACGTACCAAACAGCAGATTAACCGGCACGGTAATCGCCACCACCAGCAGCGTCATGCCGATGGCGTGCAACATATCGGGATCGGCCAGGTTGCGCCATACGCCGCCCAGTCCTTGCGCCAGCGCGGCGGCAAAAATAGAGACCAGCGGGATGACCAGCATGATCAACGACAGCAGGCTGCCCAGACCAATCAGCAGCCATTTGCTTACGTTGCCGGCGCGACGGGAGGCCGCATGCCGCGGCGTGCGCTCGTTCATTGCGCGCCCCCGGTACGTCGACCATAGCGACTCTGCACCATATTAATACTAAACAGCAGCAACAGCGAGGCCGACAGAATCACCGACGCGATGGCGCTGGCCGCCGGGTAATCGAATTCCTGCAGTCGGATAAAAATCATCAGCGAGGTGACTTCGGTCTGCCAGGCGATATTGCCGGCGATAAAGATCACCGCGCCGAATTCGCCCAGGCTGCGGGTGAACGACAGCGCGGTGCCGGTCAGCAGCGCCGGCAGGATTTCCGGCAAAATCACCCGCCGAAAACACTGCCAGTCGCTGGCGCCCAGCGTGCGGGCCGCTTCTTCATAGTCCGGACTCAGATCCTCCAGCACCGGCTGCACCGTGCGCACCACGAAGGGAATGCTGGTAAACGCCATCGCCACCGCGATACCCAGCCAGGTATAAGAGACGCGGACGCCAATCTGCGCCAGCCATTCGCCATACCAGCCGCCGGTGGAAAACAGCGCCGTCAGCGTCAGGCCGGCCACGGCGGTGGGCAACGCGAAGGGTAAATCCATCAGGCCATCAAGCAGCGTGCGGCCGGGAAACTGATAGCGCGTCAGAATCCACGCCATCAGCAGACCGAATCCGGCGTTGAACAGCGTGGCGACGCCGGCGGCCAGCAGCGTTACCTTATAGCTCGCCACCACCTGTGGACTGGTGATCACCGCCCAGTACTGCGCCCAGCTCATTTGCGCCAGCTGCACCATCAGCGCGCTAAGCGGCAACAGCAGGATCAGACTGATAAAAAACAGGCTGCTGCCCAGACTCAGGGTAAAACCGGGCAATACCCGCTTGCTGCCGCCTGCGGGCATTACTGATGTCCCGCCGCCAGCAGCTTATCCAGTTCGCCGCCGCTGGCGAAATGCGTTTGCATCACCTGCGCCCAGCTGCCGAAGCGATCTTCCACCCGCGTCAGCCGGGTGACCGGGAAACGCGCCTTCAGCTGTTCCATCAGTTGCGGATTGTTCACCCGATAATAGAAATCGGCGATGATGCGCTGCGCGGGCGGGCTGTACAGATAGTTGAGATAGTCTTTCGCCGCCTGTTCGGTGCCGTTGGCCGCGACGTTCTTATCGATCCACGCCACCGGGAACTCGGCCAGAATATTGCTTTGCGGCACGATCACCTCGTAATTATCCGCGCCGTACTGATTGCGGATATTGTTCACCTCGGACTCGAAACTGATCAGCACATCGCCCAGCCCGCGCTCGACAAACGTGGTGGTCGCGCCGCGGCCGCCGGTGTCGAATACCGCCACATTGCCGACGAAGCGTTGCATCCAGCCGCGAATCTTAGCGATATCGCCGCCGTTCGCCTCGCTGGCCGCGTTCCACGCCGCCAGCCAGGTATAGCGCGCGTTGCCGGAAGTTTTCGGGTTAGGAAAAATCAGCTTCACGTCGTCGCGCACCAGATCCTGCCACTCATGAATCCCTTTCGGATTGCCCTTGCGCACCAGAAACGCCATGGTGGAATAGAACGGCGAGCTGTTGTCCGGCAGACGGCTCTGCCAGTCGGCCGGCAGCAGCCGGCCGCGATCGTGCAGGATTTGGATATCCGTCACCTGATTGTACGTCACCACGTCCGCCTTCAGCCCCTGCAGAATAGCCAGCGCCTGACGGGAGGAACCGGCGTGCGACTGTTTAATCGTCAGCGGGTCGTTGGGATGCTGCGCCAGCCACTGCTGCTGAAAGCCGGGATTAAGCGCCGCAAATAATTCACGCGAAACATCATACGAGCTGTTCAGCAACTCCGTCGCCTGCGCGTTTCCGCCCGCCAGCAGCGTTAACGCCAGCAAACCTTTGACCAGCCGCTTTCTTATCCATATTTGCTTCATGCGATTGCCTCACTTAGAAATGTATGATTCCCCCGACGATTATCGCGGACTATCGCCCGGCGAACGAATTGCCGGACGCTGAGCTGACCAAAAGCGCGAGAGACGCCGATGTACCGGAAAGATGGGGGAAAACTGCGTTTATGGTGAACCAGTGTATGAACAAGCACGGCTGAAGATATAACCTTCTTATAGAATATTTAAGGTTAATTAAGAACAAAAAAGCATATCTCCCCACGCAACACCGTTGCCGATCGGGCGTGACCCGGCGATAAGTTTAGCCGCAGAAATAAGGAATGCGCCAGACCGCCGCCTGGCGCCGGAGGTTACAGCGTCAACAGACGATCGAGCGAGGGAGCGAAAAAGTAGCTGCCGCTAACCGCGCGGGTAAAGCGCAGCATATCGTCGCGCTTGCCGTCACGTTCGCCGAACATGCTTAGCAACTGCTGCTCAATATTGTGCAGGCGGTGGCAGTAAGCGATAAAGTAGAGGCCGTGCTTGCCGCTGGCGCTGCCGTATGGCAGGCTCTGCCGCAGGATCTTCAGCCCTTTGCCCTCTTCTTTCAGATCGACCCGGCTGACGTGCGAGGTTTCCGGGCGGATATCGGACGGCAGCTCCTCGCTGTCCTGCTTCGTGCGGCCGATGATTTTTTCCTGCTGCTCCACGCTAAAGCGCTGCCACTGCTTCAGGTTGTGCTCCCAGCGCTGCACGAACACATAGCTGCCGCCGGCATCCCGCTGATCCGCGCCGATAATCGCCACGTCGCGCCGCGCCTCGTCGCCCTGCGGGTTTTCGGTGCCGTCGACGAAGCCGCTCAGATCGCGCTCTTCCACCCAGCGAAAACCGTGCGTCTCTTCTTCCACATGAATGGCGCTGCCGAATGCCGCCAGCGCCGCCTGGGCGAGGCTGAAATTCACGTCATGACGCAGAGACTGAATGTGAATCAACAGATCGCGCTGCGTGGCGGGCGCCAGACCTTTGCCGAGCGCGCTAAACGGCTTCAGCTCTTCGGCGCCGTTGTCGCAATCCAGGTCGCGCCACACGTCATGGCCGAAGGCGATTACGCCGCCCAGCCCGGCATCGGGATGGCGCTGCTGCAGGTCTTCCAGCGCCTGGCAGAATTTGCGGCATCCCTGGCGGATAGCATCAAATTCGCCCTGCACCATTGCTTCCATATAAATGGCAAAACGGCGATGTTCCAGCAAAATGCCGCTTTGAATTCGTGTCATGGTGATTCCTCATGATAGTGATACCCGATAGTCGCAGGCGCGGGATGGCCCGGATACGCGCCGCATGACCTGACCAGCGAACCTTCGCCCTGACGGGTATATCTGTTTTTATAGTTAGCGCTTAATTGATTAACTGCCAATGCAACTATCATACCGGAAGCTGTGTGACGTTTATCTTGCTTAACGACAAAAAAGGATTTTTTTCCCCGCGCCGGCAAGCAAACGCTCAAAAAGAGCGCAGCGGCGCGCCGACGCAGGGCGTGAAAAGGCACCTTTTCGCGCCGGCGATATAAAAAACGCGGGACGGTCGGGATACAAAAGATTTGCAGGATTGATAAGAAAGGAAGCAGAGGCCGGCGCTTGCTGCCTGCCGCTGTGGCAATCACGACATTTTGTGGTGCGTTGCGTGAACGCGGCGCCGGCAGGCGCCGCATCCCGGCGCAAACGGTGACTTAGTTGCGCGCCTGAGCGCGCCAGACGATTTTAACCACTTTCCAGTCGCGCAGCACGTCGTCCGACGGCATCAGCCCTTCCGGCCCGCGCCACTCGCCGCCATAGATATAGCTGACGTGCGCGCTGCCCGGCGCGGCACATTCCACCCGACGGGCGTCCTCCCCCTGTCCCAGCCAGCATGAGCCAAAGGCCTTGCCGTACAGCGAGGAGAACGCGTCGCCGACCTTCACGCCCCACTGGCTCGCGATCGCCGCATCGCTCACGTCCACCCGGGTCACCGCCCCTTTGGGTTGGCCGCTGATCACCAGCCGGACGCTATCGCCATCCAGCGCTTCATAGAACGCCACCAGTTGGCCGTTTTGCGTACCCATGCCGCTGCGCAGCCGGTAATCTTCGTTCAGGGCTTTATTCAGCACCGGCTCCGACAGCGGCGTTCCCGCATTGATGTCGCCCACGCCCGAATCCTGCACGGTTATCGCGCCGCCAAACCAGTTAAACGGCGACAGGCTGGACCAGGAAAAATTAGACATCGTGCCACACCCGCTCAGCACCAGCGGTAATCCCAGTAATAATGGGCGAAATCTCATCACATTGACTCCTCAGATAGCTTACGACACGCCGCGTCTGAGCGCATATCGGCTTCAGACGGTTGGATTGCACAACGCGCGGAAAGTGCCATTAAAATCGAATTCAATCCGCCAGCATACCACCGCCCGGCGCGGCTTGCCCCGGGCGGCGCATCGTTACGCCCGCTTACGGCTGAGAAAATGCGTTCAAATCGTAATGCTGCGGGAAAAATTCATCCAGCTCATCCTGATGGGTGATGGCGATCACCGTACAGTCGGGCAGCGCCGTTTTGATCAGCGTCAGCATCGCTCTGGCCCCGGCCGGATCGAGATTGCTGGTCGCCTCATCCAGATACAGCGTATCGGGCCGGACGATCAGCGCGCGGGCAAACGCCAGCCGCTGGCGCTCGCCGCCGGAAAACACCCGTTCCCAGTTAAGCCGCTCATCGAGCTTATCGCGCCACGCCGCCAAACCGGTGCTGTCCAGCGCCTGACGCAGCCGTTCGCGATCCGCGATCGGCGCTTCGGGGTAACATAACAGTTCGGCCAGCGTTCCCTGCCCCAGATAGCTTTGCTGCGGCAACAGCAGGCTCTTGCCGCTCAGCGCCTGCCAGCGCCCCTGGTAATAGGGCCACAGTCCGCTCAGCGTGCGCAGCAGCGTCGATTTACCCAGCCCGCTGCGGCCGGACAGCCGGCTCCAGCTGCCCGGCGCGCAACTGAACGCTACGTTGCGCAACAGCGGCTGGCCCTGCGGCGTGGAGAACGATAACGCTTCCACGCTCAGGCATTCGCCCTGGGCAACCGGCTCATCGCCGGACTGATGGCGCGCGATTTCCTGCTGAAACTGGCTCAAACGCTCCAGGCTGGCGGACAATTCGACCAGCGAATAATAAAAATGGATAAACCAGCTGAGCGCGCCGTGCACCTGACCGAAGGCGCTGCGAATCTGCATCAGCCCGCCCAGCGTAACGGTTTTACTGAGAAACGCCGGCAGCGCGGCGAACACCGGCACAATCAGGCTGACCCGGGTATAGCCGACGGTAAACAAGCCCAGATCGCGTTCGCCGTTCATTACCCGCCGCCAGTTGGCCGCAATGGCGGAAAACGCATGGCGCAGCTGATTTTTTTCCTGCTGCTCGCCGCCATAGAGCGCAATCTGCTCGGCGTTGTCGTGCTTACGCAGCAGCGCGGCGCGGAAATCCGCCTCGACGCGCTGTTTATGGTAATTAATGCCGTGCAGTTTTTTCCCGATCGCATGGGTGATCAGGCTGCCCGCCAGGTTATAGATCAGCGCCACCCAGACCAGATAACCATGCAGGGTTATCTCATGACCCCATAGGGAAAAATGCTGGACGCCGGAGAGCTGCCATAAAATAAACAGGAAAGAGAACAGCTGGGCGAAGGTAATGATAAATGACACCGATAAGCGCACGGTTTGCGTGACGAACAGATCGATATCCTGCGCGATACGCTGGTCGGGGTTATCCATCCGGCCGCTGAGCGACAGACGGTAAAACGCCCGCTGCGCCAGCCAGCCGTTGATAAACCGCTCGGTCAGGAAGGCGCGCCAGCGAATAATCAGCAGTTTGGTGAACCACTCCTGATACACGAACACGCCGATATAAATCAGAATATAAACGCAATACTCTTTGACCAGCGAATACAGCAGCCCGCCGTTGAACTCGCCCAGCGCGTCGTAAAACGTCTTGCTCCAGTTATTGATCAGAACGTTGAGATAGACAATCGACATGCCCATGGCAAGGATCAGCAGCAGGAATAACCACGCCTGCCAGGACTGCGCCCTGCCCCAAAACTCCCGGCAGAGGTCCAGCATCTGTGCGATCAGCTTTCTCATAGTTGCGCCTCCTGCGGCAGCGTGATGTACAGCACCCGGTTATCCGGATTAAACAGACGGGCCGCCATCGCGCGCACGCCCTCCAGGGTGATCGCCTCAGCCAGATGCGCCTGTTCACTCAGATAGCGCGGATCGCCATACTGCTGATAGCTCAGCATCAGGCGGTGCTGCTGGGTGAGAATATCCTGCCGTCGACGCTGCTCCGCACGGATAAATTGCTGTTTCTGCCCCTCAATATCCTGGCCGGTAATCTGTTGCGGCAGCGAGGTGAAAATCTGCTCCGCACGCTGCCACAGCGCCTGCGCCCTGTGCGGCGCGCTGGTGAAGGTCACCTCGGTTTCAATGCGCTGTTTGCTGGTATCCAACAGACTGTTCACCTGCATGCGGTAAATGCCGAGCTCATCATCCCGCAGGCTGTTTTTCAGGTACTTATTGGCCAGACTGGCGGCGACGCTAACCTGCACCGCACTGTGCGGCGTCCAGCGCCAGGGCGTGAAACTCCAGGCGCGAATATCCGCGCGCGGCTCGATGCTGATGGCGGACACCGCCTCTCGCCTGCCCGTTTGCGCCAGGTAAGGCGTCGCGTCGCCGATAGTGCGGCGCGGAATCGAAGCCAGATAGCGCTCAACCAGCGGCAACAACTGTTCAGCGGGCATATCGGCCAGCAAATAATAGGTCGCCGGCGCCGATGCGGCCTTACGCCACTGCGCCAGCAGTTCCGGCGCGGCGACCTGTTTTAGCTGCGTCAGCTGAGCTTGCGGATAAGCGGGCCGGCCGAAGCGCAGCGCTGTAATCTCGCGGCCGCGCAGGTCCGCCACCGATTGCTGGCTATTGATCTGCTGGCGAATCAGCCGCGTCATGCTCTCTTTCATCACCTCGGGATCAATGCCCGGCGCGCTGTGCAACGCGGAATAGAGGCCGAACAGACTGGTCAGCTGCGCCACCGGCGCCTGCCCGCTAAACTGCAATTGCTCCGCCGTCTGATCGATATTCAGCGACAGCGATCGCGCCTGCTTCCAGCCGCTCAGATCCTCGCCGCGCCAGTCCGCCGGGCCGCTCTGCGCAACCAGCTGTCTGGCCAGTTGCACCTGCCATGGATTAAGCCCCGCGGCCATATAGCCGGCCGGACTCTCTGCGGTAAAATAGACCGTCTGACCGGCCTGCGGCGTACGCAGCCAGACCACGCGGTCGCCGTTGCTGAGCTGCCACTGTTCGACGTGTTGCGCCGGGAAATGTTTCAACGCCGTGCGTTCTCCGCGCTGCGTGACGGACGGCAGCTCGGGGATCAGTTTAGCTTCGGGCAGGCGCGGCGGCGTCAGCGCCGCCGTGGTCCACTGCGTCTGTTGCTGCTGTACGGCCTCAGACGTCGGCAGCGTAAAAGGCGCCGAGCCCGGCACGCTAAATTGCACCAGTCTGTCCGTTTCGGCCAGCCAGCGCTGCAGATGCTGATTAACGTCCTGCTGCGTAATGCCGGCCAGCTCGTCCAACACCTGGCGGCCGCGCGTCTGACTGCCCACATAAGCGCGCCCCTGCAGCCAGGGAACCGTAATTTGCTGCACCCAGTCGGCGAAGTCACGCTGTTCCGGCTGGCTGACCATGCCCAGCGCCACCTCGCGAATATCCGATTTCACGTCCACGATATCGCGTTCACTTAACGAATAGCGCCGGATCCTTTCTATTTCCCCCAGCAGCACGGCGAGCGACGCATGATGGCCACCCGGCATCACATCGGCAAAGAAACCCAGCGCGACGGTCGTTCTGCCGATATCCGACTTACGCACCACCAGACTGCTGACCTCGGGCGGCAGTTCCGACTTTTGCCGGCGCATCTGTCGGCTTAGCGCGCTGAGCGTGATCTGATTCAGCAGGCGGTAACGCATGCCCGCCCGCCCGCCCACGCCTTCATCCTGAAAGCGATAGACCACGGACACCTGACTGGTGCCGCTCTGGCTATCCTGCAGACGCACCACGTCAAGCTGCGGCGCCAGACGCGGTTCATAGTAGTCGCGCACGGGCACGTTCCCGGCCGGCAGATCGGCGAAGTAGCGCCGGATCTCGCGTTCGGCCTCGGCAAGCGGTATATCGCCAATCAGCAACAGCCGCATATTCGACGGGCGATACCAACGCTGATAAAACGCGCGCAGCAGGCTGGCCGGCGTATCGTTAATCGCCTGCTCGGTACCGATCACCGGACGTAACGGATAGCGCGAGTCGTGGCGGATAGCCTGGACGCGCTGCTGGTTCATACGCTCAGCCACTCCCAGTTTGCCGCGCCACTCCTCCAGAATAATCTGGCGCTCATTATCCAGATCGCGCGGCAGAAAGCGGGCGTGGCCGGCCATCTGGCTCAGCGCCTGTAGCGCCAGTCCGAGTTCGCGCTTCCCGGCCGGCGGACTCATCATGTACTGCGTGCGTTCGTAATTGGTCATGGCGTTGTAGTGCTGCGCGCGCACCCAGCCCTGCTGATTCAGCGCCTGACTCACGCCCTGGTCAAACGCATCGCTGGTATGGAACACCATATGTTCGACCATATGCGCCGCGCCGGACTCGTTATCCTGCTCATCAATCGAGCCGACGTCGACGCTCAAACGAATATCAATGCGGTTTTGCTGCCCGGCCAGCGGCACCAGGGTATATTGCAGCCCGTTGGCCAGCCTTCCTTCTTTTATATGCGGCAGCGGACTTTGAACCGCGCCGGCGTCAGCGGCCAGGCTACCGGCGCTTAACGTAAACAGACCGACGGCGAACGCCAGCCAATAAAATTTCTTCCAGTTCATAACGACCTTGTCACTATTGTTATTTTCATATTGCGACGCGTTTTCTCGCGACGAAAAAACGCGGTCAGAGACGATACGGACATTCCGTAAGGCATCATCCCGCCACGCCGGACAAGGGCGTCGCGGGATCGGGTGCTTACCAGGTGTAGGCGACCCCCAGCCAGAACTGGCGGCCGGGTTTGTAGGTAACGAGGCTGGTACTTGAATTCGCCAGCGATTGAGAAGTTTCCACCACGTTGTCAAATACGTTCAGCACATCCAGCGTGATATCCAGCGTCTGCTCCTTGTAGATCGGCTGGGAGTAGGCAAGACGCCAGTCGTAGGAGAAGAAGTCGCCATATTTAATACCGGTGTACATTGTCGGCCTGCCGATATAATCGCCACAGGCGCCAGAGCCTCCCGGGCAGTCAATGACAGAGGTGACATAGCCTTTATAGCCGGAGGTATAGGCCAGACGCTGGCCCCAGGTCAGGCGTGCCGCAGGGAAATAAGTATCCACATTCAGGAATATATTCCACGGCGTATTGAAATTCAGGGCATCGATATCACCCTTATCCATCAATTTTTCATTAAAGATGACCTTGACGTCATCCTGATTACTTGCATCGTAATAGGTTTGCGAATTGCTTTTATTTTTAGAAATATTAGCGCCCAACGCCCAATTTACTTGCGCCCACTGGAACTTATACGGGCTAATCGGTTCAACCGTCAGAGAGAAATTATTACCTTCGGTGCTGGCGCTATTGCTTAAATAATAGCGGCGCTGGCTATTATCATCGATATAGCTTTCCTGACCAAACTGCTCGCGTCCTTTGCGATGTACCCATTTCACCGTCCAGATAGTATCCATGACGCGCTGGGACAGCCCCAAATTCAGCTCATCGCTAAATGGCGTATTCAGGCCTGATACATCATAGGTCGCCACATTGGCTCTGATCGGCGCGCTCCAGTCGCCGCTGGAACTAGTCCGCGTCTGCGTGTAGCGTTCATTGATGCCCGACCGTAACATATAGGCCAACATGTTCTGCGCGTAGTAGCGGTTAGCGCCGCCAAACACGCGAGTGGAGCGATCGCCAAACACATCGTAAGAGGCGGCCAGCCGCGGGGCGATATTCAGATTTTCCAGATAATCGTCATAAGATAAGCGTACTCCCGGCGTCACTTCCAGCTTTCCGAGCGTAATGCTATCCTGGATATAGGCGGCATAATTGGTATAACTGCCTTTAACGGTTCGCTCCGGATACAGCAGGCGGGTACCGGCAAATTGTTCGCCGTCAATACACAGGGTGTCGCCCGACTGACAAACAACGCCGGAATTAACGAATCTTGCGCTGGGAGATACCGTGGCCGAATACACATCGCTGAAACGGCGATATTGCGCATTATAGAAATCCGTCTGCCAGCCAAAATCCAGTTGGTGCTGCACGCCCCACAAAGCCAGCGGACTCAGTTCGTAATCCTGCTTCAGCGTCGTGGTATTTTTTTCAGTAGCATAAGTGCCGTATCCGCCACTCTGCGATGAATTGGCGGAGCTTTGCCAATCAATCGCATCAGAGGTGAAATTTAGCGAAGGGCTATAATAGACCCAACTTGTGAGCGTATTAGATTCATGTTCGATCTTATTCTGTTCATGTTGGTAACCCGCCAGACTGATGATTTTCCCCCAATTGGCGTTATGTTCCCATTCAATGTTGAAGCGATAGCCACCACCCGTATTAGTATAGGAACCGTTTTTCACATTCTGCTTATAATATTTGGACTCGTGCGGCGCATACATGCCGGTCAGGCGAACAGTATCGCCGTTATCGGCCAGATATGTGCCTTTCAACAAATAGGTTTCAGCAATACGTTCCTGATCCGTCCACTGATCTAACCAGGTGTGATAATACGGGATATCTGACTGCTGCCGATTATAGGCAAAAATAAATCCTGCCTTATCGCTTAACGGTTGGTTAAAGCTGGCTGAATAAAACTGTTTTTTAAATCGGGGCTGATAATAGAGGTTGGTTGCCGATTCAAAATCTTCGCGATTATCCGCATCCACATGATAACGCGTCCAGCTATCGCGCGTGGTGCGATAGGAAATTTTACCCGAAGCTTTACTCAGATCCGGATCCTTCAGTTTGGCGTCCACTACGCCACCGGTGAAGTCGCCGTATTTGGCGGAGACATTGCTATCGAACACTTCCAGTTGCTCAATCAGCTCGGAATTGATCCAAAATGACTGCGCGCCACCGGCCGGTAAATCAGTCGGCGAGTAGCCATCAGGGTTCGTGCCCAACTCCCCACCGTTGGCGCCGGGGTCAATGGTGTTGTTATTGGACAGCCCATCGATCATGTAGTTGTTCTGGTAAAACTTCTCACCATGAAACGAGACATTCTCAGGCGCGATTTCTCCAGGCGTATTACCATTATCCGCCGTCTTGGAAAACTGCACGTTAGGATTGTTTTTCAGCAGTTCCGTCACCGAGCCATTGCGGGTCGGCATTTTTTTAATCTGCTCCGCCGTTAAAATCTGCGTCCCCATCGACTGGCTGGTCGGCGTCGAGCGCACTAAAATCGTATCCTCGCCGCTGGCGGAGGCATCGCCGTCCTGCGCGCTACTTTTTTTCTCCGCTTCGTCTGCCGCCGGCGCGCCGCTGTTCTGGCCGTCATTTTCCTGCGCCAACGCCGACGATGATAATAAGGACAATATCATCATCAAGTACATGTTTTTATTCATTATGTAATTTTCCCCGGAACTAAAAATTAAAAAGACGCTTTTTGTTATGGCTTAATTTTCCAGCCGGATATGGCCATCCAGCTTAAAAACAATGGATACGGTCTGATCGGCCATCATGGTCTGTGCCTGATAACGCCAACGCGCCATATCTTTCATCACCGATGCGGCGAATACGCCGACCGGATCCTCGGTTAAAATACGAATATTGGTCACCGTGCCGCTGCCGGTAACGTCGAACCTCACCCGCACGCGCCCTTCCACGCCCAGCGAACGGGCGCGGGTTGGGTAATTAACCCGGCGGTTTAAAGCGGTTAATTTCTGCGTACTGGCGGCGCCGGTCCCCTGCGCGGCCTGGCCGCTGTTGCTGCTGCCCTGCGCCGAAGCGGCCAGCCGGCCGGCGGAGCCCGTGGATACAGGAGAGGAAGACGCCGGCGCATCCGGCGAAGGGCGAGTTGAACGTTCGGCCGTCTGCGGCGCTTCGCTGGCGCGCGGCGAAGGCTGGCGCACGGGCGGCGCCTTTTCCGGTGTTTTTTTCACCGGCACCTGCGCCGGCTTTTTCGCCGACGCCGTTACCGGTTGCGCCTGCCGCACCACAATGCGCGGCTTATCCGCCAGCGGCAGCGCGATCTCGCTGGCCGCCGGCATCGTCGAGCCTTCTGGCGCCGCCGCCCGTGCAGGCGCCGCAGCGGCAGCCGTTTGCCCGGCGGACTGTTCCGCATGCTGAATCTGCAGCATGGTAATATTCAGGCTATCGCCCGCTTTCCCCGCCAACGCTTCGCTCGACGGCGGCGTGCGCGCGGCCCATAAGGCCAGCGTGATTAGCCCCAGGTGCAGCAGCGCGGAAAACGACAAAAAACCCGCCCGCCGGCACAGGGAAGGGATGCATTGGATGCTTTTCATCATCAAAAATTAACGTCTGTCTCTTAATCAAACGCGTTACAACGTCATCCCTGCTCCAGCCCGGCGTTTGCCTCAGGATTTTCCTTTTCCCGCGATAACGAAGTCAGGCCAACTGGTTTTATCGACATACGCCCTTTCCCTTTCATCACGTTCGACAAAGCATTCGCCGCGAGGAAGAAACCATCGCAATGGCTTGTATCGAAAGGGAAAATTGGATGACTACGCTCGAGAAACAGAGACACTCTTCTATCGGACTTGTAATAGTTATTACAATGGAAACAATTATACAAATAATAATCATTACCACAAATATCCTTACACAAAACTTACACAGCGGAAGGGAACTAATAAAAAATAACGAGATTGATGGCAGCGTCGCCGATGGACCCGAGATTTCGACTCTGGCGCCCTGGAATGTTTTTCCGAACGGGAAACGCTGCCAACCGGCTGAATTGAAAGATTATTGACGCGAAAACGCGCTCAGCGCCGGCAGAAAACAGACGGTTAGCGGGTATAGTTTGACGTGGCGCCGGCAGTACGCCCGGCGGACGGCCCGCAACGCAGGCCTGGGCAAGCAAGGCTGAAAACCAGCAATCGCTCGCAGATGCGGGCGCAGACGGTTCTCTCATCCGTTCGGCATGATGAGCCCGACCGTCTGGCAAGATGAAACGCGACGGGAACAGGCCTTTACGGCCTGAGCCAGGCCTCGCGGCTCAGTACTCCTGGTCCTCGATCAATCGTTTACCCAGCGTAATACAGTCAACGGTTTCGTAATCCAGCTTTTCATACATACTGATGACCGCATCGTTATCTTCCCGCACCATCAGATGAATTTTCGGACAGCCGCGCGCAATCAGTTTCTTTTCCAGCCGGCTGATCAGCGCATTGGCGATGCCCCGGCCGCGAAAATCGGGATGCACCCCGAGATAATAGGCGGAACCGCGGTGACCGTCGTAACCGCCCATGACCGAACCGACAACCTCTCCGCTCACTTCCGCCACCAGAAACAGATCGGCATCGTGGTTCAGCTTGCGTTCAATATCCATTTCGGGATCGTTCCACGGACGCAGTAAATCGCAGCGTTCCCAAAGAGTTATCACTTCCTCAAAATCATCTTGCCGAAAGATACGAATTTCCATAGCTCATCGTCACTGTTGAATCAGGTTATGATCTGATTATCGCGTGATCCGGCGCAGACGCAATATCAAATTGCCCTGCGTGCGTCGCTTCGCGGCGGTTTCATTGCTTTCAGCGCGGCGGGCGATGGTATAATCGCCGCCAGTCAGGCGCCATCGCCAGTTAGCCACCCGATAAAAGAGAACTATGTCCGAACCGATAATCGCCGATGTAAAGGCTTTCCTGCTCGCGTTGCAGGATGATATTTGCCAGCGCCTGGAACAGGCCGATGGCAGCGCGCACTTTGTCGAAGACAACTGGCGGCGCGCCGAAGGCGGCGGCGGCCGCAGCCGGATCCTGCACGGCGAGGTGTTTGAACAGGCCGGAGTGAATTTCTCCCACGTTTTCGGCTCCGCTCTGCCGCCTTCGGCCAGCGCGCACCGACCGGAACTGGCCGGACGCAGCTATCAGGCAATGGGCGTATCGCTGGTGGTGCACCCGTTGAACCCGTATGTGCCCACCAGTCATGCCAACGTACGCTTTTTTATCGCCGAACAGGACGGCGAGCCGGCCGTCTGGTGGTTTGGCGGCGGCTTCGATCTGACGCCGTTCTATGGCTTTACCGAAGACGCGGTGCACTGGCACCGAACCGCGCAAAATTTGTGTCGGCCATTCGGCGCCGATCTGTATCCGCGCTACAAGCAATGGTGCGACGACTACTTTTTCCTGCGCCACCGCAACGAGGCGCGCGGCATCGGCGGGTTGTTTTTCGACGATCTGAACACGCCGGACTTCGCCACCTGTTTCGCTTTCGCCCAGGCCGTCGGCAATGGCTACCTCGACGCCCTGCTGCCGATTGTCGCAAGGCGTAAAACCCTGCCGTGGGGCGAGCGCGAGCGCGAGTTTCAGCTCTACCGGCGCGGGCGCTACGTGGAATTCAATCTGGTGTGGGATCGCGGTACGCTGTTCGGCCTGCAAAGCGGTGGACGCACCGAATCGATTCTGATGTCCATGCCGCCCCTCGCCCGCTGGCAATATCAGTATCACCCTCAGCCGGGCAGCGCCGAGGCCGCGCTGTACCATGATTTTCTGCCGGTCAGAGATTGGCTGACGGAGAGCCAGAAATGACGCAAATATGGGTCGATGCCGACGCCTGTCCCAACGTGATTAAAGAGGTGCTGTTTCGCGCAGCGGAACGCACGCAGATGATGATTACCCTGGTCGCCAACCAGACGCTGAAGGTACCGCCGTCGCGCTTTATCCGCACCCTGCGCGTGGCGCCGGGTTTTGACGTGGCCGATAACGAAATCGTCCGCCGTATGGCGGCCGGCGATCTGGTGATCACCAGCGATATTCCTCTGGCCTCGGAAGCGATTGATAAAGGCGGCGTGGCGCTCAATCCGCGCGGCGAACGCTACACGCCGGATACTATTCGTCAGCGGCTGAATATGCGCGACTTTATGGATACGCTGCGCGCCAGCGGCATCCAGACCGGCGGCCCGGCCACGCTGAGCCAGCGCGACCGGCAACAGTTCGCCGGCGAGCTGGATAAATGGCTGCATCAGCAGCGGAGCGCCGGCCGGTAAAACGCGCTCCCGGCCGGCGCCGCCCGCAACCGCGCCTATAGCGGCTGAGTCTGCGCCTCCACCACCGCCAGCGCCACCATATTGACGATGCGTCGCACCGAGGCGATCGGCGTCAAAATGTGCACCGGCTTCGCCACGCCCATCAGCACCGGTCCCACCGTCACGCCTTCGGACGAGGAGACGCGCAGCAGGTTATAGCTGATACGCGCCGCTTCCATATTCGGCATGATCAGAATATTAGCCGAACCTTTTAGCGGGCTATCCGGCATTTGCTCTCGGCGAATCGCCTCGACCAGCGCGGCATCGCCGTGCATCTCGCCGTCAATCTCCAGTTCGGGCGCCAGCTGGTTGACGCGCGCCAGCACCGCGCGCATCTTCTGCGCCGTCGGCGAATCGGAGGTGCCGAAGCTGGAATGCGACAGCAACGCTACTTTCGGCTCAATGCCAAAACGCCGCACCGTCTCGGCCGCCATCAGGGTAATTTCCGCCAGTTGATCCGGCGTAGGATCGGCATTGACGTAGGTATCGGCAATAAAGGTGTTGCCGCTGGGCAGGATCAGCGCGTTCATTGCGCCGGCCACGTGCACGCCGTCGCGGAAGCCGAACACCTTACTCACCACCTCGAAGTGCTCTTCATAGTTGCCGATGGTGCCGCAGATCAGCGCATCCGCTTCGCCGCGGTGTACCATGATGGCGCCAATCAGCGTGGGATCGCTGATCACCGCGCGCTGCGCCTGCTCCTGCGAGACGCCGCGCCGCTTCATGATCTGGAAATATTCTCCCCAGTACTCTCTGAAACGCGGATCCGACTCATTGTTTACCACCTCGAAATCCTTGCCGATAACGATCTGCAGACCCAGTTTGTGCAGCCGCATCTCGATAACGTCGGGGCGGCCAATCAGCACCGGCGACGCCAGCCCCAGCGTGATCAATTCCTGCGTAGCGTGCAGAACGCGCGGCTCTTCGCCTTCGGCCAGCACCACCCGCCGCGGCTGCTTACGCGCCTGGGCGAAGATCGGCTTCATAAACAGGTTCGTCTTGTAAACAAACTGCGTCAGTTTTTCCAGATAGGCATCGAAGTCGAGGATCGGGCGGGTCGCCACGCCGGAATCCATTGCCGCCTTCGCCACCGCCGGCGCGATCTTAATGATCAGCCGCGGATCGAACGGTTTAGGGATCAGATACTCAGGCCCGAACCTCAGCTCCTGATCGCCGTAGGCGGAGGCCACTACTTCGCTCTGTTCCGCCAGCGCCAGATCGGCGATGGCGCGCACGCTGGCCAGTTTCATCTCCTCGTTGATGGTTGTGGCGCCCACGTCCAGCGCGCCGCGGAAAATAAACGGGAAACAGAGGACATTGTTTACCTGGTTCGGGTAGTCCGAACGCCCGGTACAGATAATGGCGTCGGGCCGGACGGCCTTCACCAGCGGCGGCAAAATCTCCGGCTCCGGGTTGGCCAGCGCCAGAATCAACGGTTTGGCCGCCATGCCCTGCACCATCTCCTGAGTCAATACGCCCGGCCCGGAACAGCCGAGGAAAATATCCGCATTCGGAATCACCTCGGCCAGCGTGCGCAGGCCGTTATCCTCAATCGCATACGCCGCCTTGGTTTCCGCCATGTTCTCTTCGCGCCCGCGGTAAATCACGCCGCGCGAGTCGCAGACCACGATGTGATCGCGTCTCAGACCCAGCGCCACCAGCAGGTTAAGGCAGGCGATGGAGGCCGCGCCCGCGCCGGAGACCACGAGACGCACATCGGCGATCTCTTTTTCCACCACGCGCAAACCATTCAGCACCGCGGCGGTGCAGATAATCGCCGTACCGTGCTGATCGTCATGGAATACCGGGATCTTCATCCTTTCGCGCAGCTTTTTCTCAATATAAAAACACTCCGGCGCTTTAATATCCTCCAGGTTGATGCCGCCAAACGTCGGCTCCAGCGCGGCGATCACATCGATCAGCTTATCGGGATCCTGTTCATCAACCTCAATATCGAATACGTCGATACCGGAGAACTTCTTGAACAGGACCCCCTTGCCTTCCATCACCGGCTTACCGGCCAGCGCGCCAATGTTGCCGAGGCCGAGCACCGCCGTGCCGTTGGAGACAACCGCGACCAGATTGCCGCGCGCGGTATATTTCCAGGCGGCCATCGGATCCTGCGCGATCTCCAGACAGGGAACCGCCACGCCGGGCGAGTAGGCCAGCGCTAAATCGCGTTGTGTTGCCAGAGGTTTGGTTGGAGAGACCTGAATCTTTCCAGGAATCGGATACTGATGAAAATCCAGAGCACTTTGCTTAAGTTGGTCATCCATCGTGCGTTCCTTTATTGGCTTTTGTTGTAATAAATCGGCGATCAAGCGGTCAGTATAATGTTTGCTATTTGTTAAACTTTGAAGCGCGGCAAAAACCCAATAATCATCAGACTTTATATAGTTAATTAATGATTAATAAAGGTGACGACCGTCAGCACAGTCGGCGCCTGAGCGCGGCGGGAGTCAGGGAGTCAGGGAGTCAGGGAGTCAGGGAGTCAGGGAGTCAGGGAGTCAGGGAGTCAGGGAGTCAGGGAGTCAGGGAGTCAGGGAGTCAGGGAGTCAGGGAGTCAGGGAGTCAGGGAGTCAGGGAGCAAGGGAGCAAGGGAGCAAGGGAGCAAGGGAGCAAGGGAGAATTGTCGGGGAAGACGGCCCGCGGAGCGCCATGCCGGCGCGGGCCGTTTACGTCACAGACTACAGCGCGAGAATTTGCATTAACTGCTGATAGAGCGCCTGCGCGCTCTGTTCGTAGCCGGCCTGGGACAGATGCACCATGTCCGGGCGCGCCAGCCCTTCGCTGGCCCAGCGCTGAATAGCGCATTCGCCGCCCATGTAATCGCGCCAGTTCCAGAATAGCGTATGTTGCTGGCGCGCCACCGCCTGCTGTACCTGAATCACCGTATTCAGCAACGGCGGCTGCATCTGCTGGCAGGAACCGGCATCGGCACGCTTTATCGAATCGCCGGGTCCGAGCAGCAATACGACCGCCTGCGGCGCCACGCGGCGCAGAGCGGCGATTTTACTCTCCAGATTCTGACGATACTGCGCCGCATCCAGCGACGCGTTAAAGGCCTCGTTGGTGCCATAAGACAGAATCACCATATCCGGCTTCATCTGCGCCAGCGTCTCCGGCCAGTCCTGCCATTTGTCCAGCATGTTGATGGTCGCGCCGTTGATGCCGAGGGCGGACAGCATCACGCCGGGCCGATCGCGGGCGATTAACCATCCTCCCAGCTGCAACGACGCGCCCTGGTTCACGCTGGCGTTCAACGGCAACGCGGCGGGCGCGGCGGATGAAAAGCGCCAGTTGCCGTCCGTCGCGGGCAACGGCAGCGTCCGCTGCTGGCCGGCCGACTGAAGCGCCAGCGTACTCTGGCCGGACGAGCGATACAGCGCCTGCACCAGATAGCTGTCGCCGGCGCGCCGGCTATTCAGGATGACGCTGGCCTGCTCGCCGGCCGGCTGGGCCATCATGCCGCCCAGCGGAAAATCCGTGCGCTTCTCTTTACGGCTGGAGATCAGTTGCCACGCCCGTTTATCGGCCGCGAAACTGATCTCCGCGTAGCGCTGGCCGGGCACCGCCACCGGACTGATAAACCCCGGACCGCCATCGCCGAAGCGGCGTTGCAGTTGCTGACGCAGCGCGCCGGTGAAGAAATCCGCCGCCGTATGCGAATCGCCTAATTGCACAATGTGAATGCTTTGCTGCGAGGCGGAGCGCAATTTTTCCGCCAGAGCACGCAGATTAGGCTCATCGAAATCGGTTAACTGGTGCGCGATAGCGGCATTTTCCTGCTCGCCGCCCTCTTTCGCCGGCCGGTTCCGATCGTTATGACAGGAAACCAGCAGCGAAAAAAGCACGACAAACACGCCTGAACGTATCAGGAAGGAGCGATTAGGGCTGAGATGTTTCATCTTGATGGCTTACAACCTGGTTATATTCCACTAATGATAACACATCGCCGGCGATCGCCTGCTGGCCGGCCAGGCTAAAGTGGATGCCGTCTCCGCTGCGCAGCTTCACTCTACCGTTGCCGTCGCCGGCATAGTCGGAATAGCTATCCGTCTGATATTTAAATATTTCATTGACCGCCACATAGCGCTGCCCGGCCTGACCGACTTCCTGCAAATACAGTGTATTTAAATATTTCATACTGTCTGAAAGTTTCTTCTTACGCATATTCGGCGGGCCGATCCAGATCACCTGCACGTCGTGTTGCCGCGCCTCGGCCAGAATGGTGTTGATGCGCTGGCGATAGAGTTGCATCCACTCATCGCTGCCGAATTTCAGGTATTTTCCGCCGCCCGGCGCCGGCATATCCCAGGGATCGTTGGGCCCGAGGAATACTACCAGCAGCCGGATATCGGCATTGGCGCGCAGCGCCTTACTGATGGTTTCCGGCCAGTTGAAGAAACTCGGATAGGCCAGACCGGTGCTTTGTTTGCTCAGATTAATGCTCTTAATGCCGTAGCGCTCGCGCAGCGTCTTCATCATATGAGGCGCGATGCCCTGCATCATCGAATCGCCGGCGAATAACACTTTATCGCCCTCGGCCAGCACCACCGGCTTCTTCAGCGCGGTAAAATTGATCACCACCGCGTCGGCCGGCAGGCTGGCCGGCCGGTGCGCCGCGCCGGATTGACGCGCCATCGAGGCGGAGGCCGCCCGGCTGCGCAGCAGCCATTCGGAAGAAAAACGTTCGCCGGATGGCGCACTGGAGGAGGCCAGCACGCCCTGCGGCGCCAGCGGCCGGGTTATTTCCGGCTGGCCGGCCGCCAGCGATGCCTCTTCCCCGCTATCGTCCGACAGCGGTTCATCGCCGTTCAGCGTCGCACTGAACGCCTGCAGCCCGGCGGTCACGCCCTGATGCAGACGGTCGCCGGTTGCCCATACGTCATAGTCCGCCAGCCCCGCCCACGCGCTCTCCTGATGATATTTCTGCTGCCAGAACAGATTGAGAGAACGCTGATTCAGCCAGACCAACGCCAGCGCGGTCACGACCAGAATATAAACCACCTTTGCCGCGGCTCCGCGCCCGGCGACAGACTGCGCGTCAGAAGTTGGCATAGATAAACCCCGGGATACCGGATGGCGCGAAGATAAATACCATCATTAAAAACAGAACCAAAGGAATGGGATAAATAAACCAGGGAATGCGCTGCTGCGTCTCCGCCAGAAAACGTTTGAACGTCACCAGTTGCGGATAACAGAGGAACAACAGTCCGGCCAACGCCAGCAGCGCGCTTTCCTGCGACCAGCCCACCCGCCATGAACCGCTGAACAGCTGTTTCAGCATCAGCAGCGCATCGTCAATGGTGCTGCTGCGGAAAAACACCCAGGCGAAGCAGACATAGTGAAAAGTGATCAAACGGGCCGCGAGACGCGTGAACGGATTGCCCTCGCGCGCCGGGAAAAAACGGTCTTTAATTTCCAGCCCAATCAGCCCCAGTCCGTGCAGCGCGCCCCACAGTAAAAAGTTAATACCGGCGCCGTGCCACAGGCCGGAAATCACCATCGCAATAAACATATTGATATTCTTGCGAATAACGCCGCGTTTATTGCCGCCCAGCGGGATATAAATATAATCGCGAATAAACAGCGACAGGCTGATGTGCCAGCGCCGCCAGAACAGACGCAGGTTTTCCGCCAGATACGGCGAGTTAAAATTCTGCGGTACGGCAAAACCCAGCAGCAGCGCTAACCCGGTGACCAGATTGGTATAGCCGGAAAAATTAAAGTAAATTTGCCAGGCATAGGCGTAAATCGCCAGCAACACCTGCGCGGCGCTGAAATTCGCCGGCGAATCAAACACCGGGTTTACGTAATGTTCGGATAAAAACGCGCTGAACAGAAAGAGTTTCGCCAGCGCGAACGCGATCAACGCAATCGCCCGAGATGGCTGCAGCAGCGCGCGGCCCGACGCCTGAATTTGCGGCAGCAGATCTTTGGCCCGGTTAATCGGCCCTGCGACAATACTGGGGAAAAAACACAGATACAGCAGCAGATCGGCCAGCGGCGCCGGTTTAATTTCTTTCTTCTGCACCGAAACGACATAGCTGACCGAATGGAATATATAGAAAGACATCCCCAGCGGCGTTAGCAGTTCCAGCACCGGCAGATCCACATGCAGGCCGAAACGTTCGAATCCCTGCTGCACCGACTCCTGCAGGAATGAATAATATTTGAACGCCACGAATAAAACGATAATGACAAACAGGAACAAATTATACGTCATGCGCGCCGACGTATATTTATATTGAGCAAACACATTGGCCAGCAGGTAGATCAGCAGGCTGTAAACCACAAGGATTAATAAAAACTTTATATTGAACAAAGCAATAAAAAGATAGCTTGCCGCGATCAGAAGCACGTTCTGCATTTTTATATTTTTCTGGCACAGCCAGTACAATATAAAAAAGATGACGAAAGAACCCGCAAACTCAAGAGAGAAAAAATCCATATAAAACTCAAAGCTCTATTACGCCGATCCGGATGTCGCCCCTTAACGGGCGCATCTGCCACTTTACCCGCCATACTTCAACTTGTAGATGCGTCGGGCGCGCTCAATTACTCGCTCCCCCCTGCGGCGACGCCGGTCGGGGTAAGAAGACAAAGCCAACGCACCTGCATCTGAAAAATGGAGGGATACCGCTCAACGCCAGACGCTGCAAACCCTGAAAACGCCCCGTTAAGGCGGCAAGCCAGGCGTTAAGGCTATGATTCTACTAACGCCCTGTTACTCATGGTTATTTTCCCGCCTGGCGCGGCTCTATTATCATACGCCGTTCGGGCGGCATAGCAATATGGCGCGGCGCCTGGCTAAAAAATTTACCAGCGGCAGGCGCGCCTGCACGGGCGGCTTACGCCGCGCGTTAAACGGACTCAGATCGCATCGACGGCGGTCGTGGTAGTGCGTTGAATTTGCGAGATCAGATGTTCATTGTGATCGAGGATGGTGTGCAAATAGCGATTATAGGTTTCGCCGCGCTGCGAGTAATTATCCAGGTCGTTGATCAGATGGCGAGCTTTATCCGCTTCATTACTGTCGCGCTGCCGCTCACGCGACTCGCGCAGAGACTGATAGGCGCCGTGCGTATTCATGTTCAGCATATAGTCGCGCACGGATTCTACTATCGAACCGTATGACTGATAGCCGCTCTGCGCGTTGCGCTGTCCGCAGCGCCGGTGAGCGCAGCGCAGCCCGAACAGATTATTGTTCTGCTGAGCCAGCTTCGAGGTGCCCCAGCCGGATTCCGTCGCCGCCTGCGTCGCCACCAGATGAACCGGCAGCGTATTGACGCGTTTAAGCAGGGCATCCCAGTTCACCTGTTTGGCATTCGCGCCGCAGCTGACCCGATAGCGGCTACAGATTTGCTGCAGACGTTGCGCATCCGCCGCAGCCCAGGTGGCGGAGTGACGTTTGTTAAGCAGCCAGTCGCGTTCCTGACGAATGATCTGGTTTTGCTGAGTGATAACCGGGACAACGGCTTGCAGGAATGCTTTCTTACGGGGTGTGCCAGAAGGGTATTTTCGCAAATCAGGTAAATGTTGTTGTACGTTATTGCGAGAATACTCTTCATCTGCTGCGGCGGTCCGCCTGTCTGACGACGCCCAGGCCGGTGCGGCAAGCAAAACTATTAAGAAAGCGAATCCACATACTGTCCTCATTAACGCTGAGGGCATTTTTCCTCCTCTAAAACAACGGAAATCAGGCTGGAAGCGCTGAAGGTGGGGGATAATAGCGAATTAATCGCCGCCTGACCAGGTGAAATCGTCTACAATTGCGGCAGGGACAGAGGAAAATTCCGCGCGACGACGGGTCGTACGCCGCGGCGGGCAGGCGTGGCCGGGCCGGACAGCCCGCTACTGAGTCATGTTTAAGATAGTTCTTATATTGCTGGCGCTGGTGGCGATCACGTCGATGGCGCCGGTGCGCAGCGCGCCGAGAATCGCCAGCGCTTTGGTGTTTTCCGACGCAATGGCGATCACGCAGGGGATCTTGTGCAGTTCCTCGATGCTGACGCCGATAACCCGGTCGTTCATCACGGTATCCACATGCTGCCCCTGCGCGTTGAAGAAGTCATAGCCGGCGATATCGCCGATTACGCCCTGATTCAGGCTGGCGTCGATGATCTCGTGCGGCGTGAACCAGCCCAGCTTAACCATATAGCTGTTCTCATTCATGTCGCCGATGCCCACCAGCGCGACGTCCGCTTTACGGGCCCGATCCAGCGTCTCTTTAATCGTGCCGTTTTGCATAAAAGCCTGTTTCAGCGACCGATCCTCAACGTAGGCCGGCGCATACAGCGTTTCGCTGCCGCCGCCAAACCTTTTCGCCAGCCGCCGGCTGATATGGTCGGCGTTAATCGCATCGCCGGGCCGGTGGGTGCCGCCGATGCCGCAAATAAACTTACAGTTTCTTTCCGCCACATTGCCGACGTAATCGGCCACCGCGGCCACGTTGCGCCCCTGACCGACGGCGACCACCATACCGTCTTTCAGCGTTTGCGCCAGATAGCCGGAGGCCAGCGCCGCCACCTGGCGCCGCTGTTCGTCTTCATCCTGATTGTCCAGCGCAATCAACGCTCGCTGAATGGGAAAGCGCTCCAGCATCTGCTGTTCAAGCCGGGTGCTGAATACCGGGTGGTAACGCACCGAGATCTCGACAATCCCCTCTTCCTTTGCCCGCCGGAGCAACCGTCCGACCTTAATGCGCGAGATACCGAATTTTTTGGCAATCTCTTCCTGAGTGATTTCGTCCTGATAATACGCGACGGCGATTTCAGTCAGCAGTTCACTATCCTGAGATGCTGGTTGTTTTTCCATGCGGCAACGATTTCCTCACGCAGAGTTAAGCCGATAAAGGTGCGGGCGCACCAGGAACACCGTGGGATTGTTGCACGCAGTCGCCGGAGGCTCAAGCCCGGCGCAACGATCGGCGCCCGGACGGCGCGCGAAGCCGGCCGACCTCGCGCCCTGCGCCGGGCGGCTATCGCGCCGGTTTAATCAACGCGCTCGATAGCGTCGATCTTCAGCATGCGCGCCAAAACCAGATCGAGCTCCTTCTCATCAAAGATGGTTTTCCAGTCGGGCCGGATAATCTTTTCCTTACCGTATTCGATGGCGATCATGCAGGCATCGGAGAATGGGTTGCTGCTGCGGAACGCCACCGCCAGCGCAATCTGAATATGGCCGTACAGCATCGCCTTCGCCGCCGCTTCCGGCACGCCTACGCCGTGGATGGTTTCATCCAGCGCCTCTTTCATCAGCGTACCCACCATGCAGGCGACCGTCTCCACCAGCGTCGGCTCCAGGTAAGCCAGCTGTTTTACCGTTACCCAATGCACCGCTTCCACCGGGCCGTACATCACCCCGATCACCTGCGCCAGCTGACCGCGCTGCGCGTCGCTGCCGGTCTCCCAGGCGGCCACCACGTGCTGAGGCGCCGCCACGCCGCCGAACATATCCGCCTGCTGCTCAGCGGTGAAACGCGCCAGAAAAACCGAAGGATGGCAGGGATGCGCCACCGCATAGTCAATATCCGGCCGGCGGGCGATCAACCCGGCGTAGGCGGCGGCCGGATCCAGCGTAAGCAGAACGGCGGCGGGCTTCATCAGCGGCACCACCTGGGCCGACACGCTTTTCAGCGCGATATCCGGCACGGCGAGGATCACCACGTCGCTGAGCGGAATCACGCTATCCGCCTGCGACAACTCGCGTCCCACCGCCAGTACCTGTTGCTGCGCATGCGGCGAATTTTCGCAGTAAAAGATCTGATAAGCGCTTTTTTGCAGATTGGCGGAGATACGCATCCCCATCTTGCCGCCGGCGCCCAGCAGGGTAATCGTCTTTAGCTCGGTAATCATTATTATTTACTCCTCGGATTTGCGGGAACAGAGATAATTCAGGCTGTGGCGCGTCCAGGCGTCCTCCAGCCGGCAGGTCGCATCGGCGTCGGACTGCCACGGCAGCCAGTGTTCGATGATCTGATTAATGTTTCTCTCGTCTGGCCGGACGGTGCGGTACAGATAGTCATAATCCAGCAGTCCGCTGCCCAGCTGACAGCCGGAGTAAGTAAAACCGACCCAGCCCGTCTGACGGGCGAAGGCGAAATCTTTAATATGCAGATTCACCACCCGATCGGCGGTCAGTCGGATAACGTCATTGGGATACTCCAGCGCGGCCACGCAGTTGGCCGCGTCCAGACAGATGCCCAGCGCCGGGCTGTCGATATGCTCAACCACCGCCAGCAGATCGCGGGTGGCCACCTGTTCGTAGGTTTCCAGGCCGAGCACAACGCCCTGCCGTTCGTACTGCGGCAGGACATCGCGCAGCAGCGCTTCGGCCTGCTGCGCCGTTGGCCGGTGATCGGCGCTATTGAACATAGTGCGGACGAAACGGGCGTCCAGCGTCCGGGCCAGATTAAGATAGCGCCGCAGATGCTCGCGCTGAACGCCGCGCGTCCCCAGTTCAAGCGCAATCCCTGCGTCGGCGGCGTGCTGACGCAGCCCCTCCAGCGCGCGTCGGGACAGTTGCTCCAGCGCGCCGTAATCGCAGATCTGAAACACGCTCGCCCCCAGTTCGGCGGTTTGCGACAGCATCTCATCCAGCGCTATCGGCTGTGCGACGCGCTCAGACGCGCGCCAGAAAAAAGCGTAGGTGCTTAATCCCATCGCCATTATTTCCGCTCCTGTTGTTGCGCCGCCTCGTCCAGAATGGCGCCGAACGCCGCCGGATCGTGGGCGAAACGGCCGAGAAACAGTCCGTCGAACGCCGGGCCGGCCTGCGTCAACAGCCCCGGCCCGGCGCTGCCGCCATAAATCACCCGCCCGTCATGCCGCGGCAGCAGTTGCTGCAGACGCCGCGCCAGCGCCCGGCACACCGCCCCCGTCTCCTCGACCGGCGCGGGCGCGCCGCCGCCGATCGCCCATTGCGGTTCATACGCCACGATCACCTCGCCGCTCAACCGCTGCGTCAGCGCCGATTCCAGCGCCGCCTCAAGCTGGGTCAGGCACAGTTCGATCGTTTGCGCCGGCCTGCCCTGCCGCGCCTCACCCACGCACAGCACCGGCGTCAGCCCGTTGCGCAGGGCCGCCGCGATTTTCAGCGCCACCCGCTCATCGCTTTCGCCGAAGTCGCGCCGCCGCTCGGCGTGACCGACCTCGACATAGCGGCAGCCCATCTCGCGCAGCAACGCCCCGCTCACCTCGCCGGTAAAGGCGCCGGCGTCCTCCCAGTGCAGATCCTGCGCGCCCACGCCGATTGGCGTGTCGGCCAGCAGTTCGCAGACCGGCGCCAACGCGGGGAACGACGGCAGGACAAACAGCTCGAGCGCGCTCAGCGCGTCATGCGGCCGGCGCCCGATCTCGGCGCGAATCTGGCGGCACCAGTCGAGCGTCTGCCGGTAGCCAAAATACATTTTCAGGCTCACCCCGAGGGTAAGTTTGCGCTGGCTCATTGGTCGCAGATCTCCCGTCGCGCCGACGGCTCAACGCCGTCTTGCTGCCAGATATCCGCCACCGCGTTGAGGATCAGCGCGAGAGAAACTGCGCCGGCATCGGGCGTACCGAGACTGCGCTGCGCCAGCGGACGGGCGCGGCCAATGCGCGGCAGCAGGCGCGCCGTCTCTTCGGCCGCCTGACTGGCCCGCGCCGCCGCCTGACGCCACGCCTGCGGCAGCCCGGCCCCGTCCTCGTTCACCGCCTGCGACAGCGCGTCGCTAAAAGGGATCAGCGCATCGACCAGCGTTTTGTCGCCCGGTCGCGCCTTGCCGAAGTGCATGATGCTGGCGCAGGCCTGACGCACGCCCTCCGCCACCCGGCGCGCATCGGGCGCCAGCTCATCGCCCAGGACGGTGCCCAGCGCATTCAACGCCACGCCCCAGATCGCGCCGGACGTACCGCCCGCGCGGTCGGCCCACGCGTCGGCGGCGCGCTGCAGCAGCGTCCCGGCTCCCGCCTCGCGCGCCAGCATCTGCTGCGCGCAGGCCGCCGCCGCCAGCACGCCGCGCTCCATACCGATACCGTGATCGCCGTCGCCGGCGACGGCGTCGATACGCCCCAGTTCAGCCGCATGCGCCACGATCGCCTCGCGCGCCGCGTCCAGCGCCTGGCTCACGCAGCGGGCCGACCGGCGCGAAACGCGGGTAGCAACGGGGATAACGTCGGGCTGTTCGATCCTCTCCTGCGGCGCCAGCGGTTCCGCCGGCGCCATGCTGCCTTTACGAAAGGCCGGCGTATTGGCCGGCGCCTGCCAGCCGCGCTGCAGCTCGTCATCCAGCCAGCACAGGGTGAGCGACAGACCCGCCATATCGAAACTGGTCACCAGTTCGCCCACTTCCGGCTCGACCACCGTCAACCCGGCCTGCGCCAGCCGCTGCGCCACTCGCCGGTAAACCACGAATAGCTCCTCATATTTCACGCCGCCAAGCCCGTTGAGGATCGCGCATACCCGTTGCCCGTCCTGCGCCTCATCGCCGGACGGCGCTTCATTGAGCAACGCCGTCACCAGCAGATCGGCCAGCTCATCGGCGGCAGGAATCGGCCCTTCCTGAATACCCGGCTCGCCGTGGATGCCCATCCCCAGCGCCATGATGCCGGCCGGGATCGTGAATAACGGCTGATCCGCGCCCGGCAGCGTGCAGCCGGAAAAGGCCACGCCGAGCGAACGGGTGCGCGCGTTGGCCCGCGCGGCGATCTCCGCCACCTCGTCCAGCGAGCAGCCGGCCTCCGCCGCCGCGGCCGCCACTTTGAACACCACCAGATCGCCGGCGACGCCGCGCCGTTTATCGCGTTCGTCCGCCGGTGCGCTGGAGATATCGTCGGTCACCGCCAGCAACCGGCAGGGAATGCCCTCCGCCTGCAGACGCGCGTGCGCCTGGCCAAAATGCAGCACGTCGCCGGCGTAGTTGCCGAACGCCAGCAGGATGCCGCCGCCGTTATGCGCGGCCTTCGCCACCGAGCAGATCTGCTGGGCGGAAGGCGATGCGAACAAATTCCCCATCGCCGCCCCGTGCGCCAGCCCCTGGCCGACCAGCCCGGCGAAGGCCGGATAGTGGCCGGAGCCGCCGCCAATGACGATCGCCACATCGCCCGGCCGGCTGCGCGTACTCCGAACCACGCCGCCGGGCACCTGACGCACCTTATCGGCATGGGCGGCAACCAGGCCCTCCGTAAGTTCGCGGGCGAAGGCGGAGGGTTGGTTAAACAGATAGGTCATATCAACGCTCCTGGGTTAGCGGATTGACGGCGGGTAATTTGTCCGCACGGCTCAGCAGCGCCATCAGCACGGCGGACAGCAGCATCAGGCCGCCGACGATCATCATCGGAACGACGTAGGTGCCGGTAATGCCGCGCACCATGCCGGTTATATAGCCCGCCGAAAAACCGGCGACATTGCCGATGGTATTAATCAGCGCGATGGCCGCCGCGGCCGAGGCGCCGGTCAGGAACTGCGTGGGCAGCGTCCAGAAATTGGGTAAGGCGGCGAAAATAGAGCAGGCGGTGATGGTAATCACCGCGATGGTGGCCGTCGGCGATCCCATAAATAACGCCAGCGGTACGCTAACGGCGCCGGTCAGCGCCGGAATCGCTATATGCCAGGTGCGGCAGCCGCGACGGGTGGCGTCTTTCGACCAGAAATACATCGCCACCGCCGCCGGTAAATAAGGAATAGCCGTGATTAACCCTTTTTCCATCACGTTGAAGGTGGTGCCGAACTGCTGCTGGAAGCCGGCGATAATGGTGGGCAGGAAGAAGGCCAGCGCATACAGGCCATAGATAAAGCCGAAATAGATCAGACACAGCACCCAGACCCGCTTATTAAACATCACGGTCATCACGCCGGGATGATGGCGGGTATTCTTCTGCGCGTGTTCGCGCTCCAGTTCGGCAACCAGCCAGCTTTTTTCCTCGTCGTTCAGCCAACGCGCCTGCGACGGCCGGTCGACCAGATAGAACCAGGTGATAATCCCCACCAGAATGGCCGGTATCGAGACGCCGAGGAACATCACGCGCCAGCCGGCCAGCCCGAACAGGCCGTGCTGGTCGATTAGCCAGGCGGCCAGCGGCGCGCCGAACACGATAGTCAGCGGCTGCGCCAGGTAGAACAGCGACAGGATCTTGCTGCGATAGCGCGCCGGCACCCACATGCTCAGAAACAGGATAGCGCCGGGGAAGAAACCGGCTTCCGCGATCCCCAGCAGCAGACGCAGGGTGTAAAGCCCTTCCACGCTGCTGACCCAGGTAAACAGCAGCGACACGATCCCCCACGACACCATGATGCGCGCCAGCCATTTACGGGCGCCGAAACGGTGCAGCGCGAGGTTGCTGGGCACCTCCAACAGAATATAGCCGATAAAGAAAATGCCGGACGCCAGGCCGAACTGCGCGACGGTCAGCCCCAGATCGTTATTCAGTCCGTTCGGACCGGCGAAAGAGATTGCCGTGCGATCGAGAAAGTTAATGAAAAACATCAGCCCGACGAAAGGCACCAGACGCCAGGATATTTTGCTGATGGCCGACTTTTCGACGGCCGCGACAACGGAGTGAGTATTCATACGCCCTCCGCCGGCATGACGGCCGCGTCCGACGCGCGGGCGCGCTCATTCCATCGCGGATGCGCCGCGCCGATCTGGCCCGGGATGCCGCCGCCCCCGTTCTTTTCGTTCATGCAGGTCTGACACATAGCTATGCCCTCAGAAAAGGTTTATATCATTAACACACCAAATGAACATATGAACGATACCCCTGAGGTTAATTTTTGCCTAATCTATGGTTGCAAAATTGTGAGCACGATCTTTATCTGCGTCAAAAATCGCCAAAAAAAACGGTAAAAATATGAGTTTCCACACCATGACAGTCTTCTAATCTCGCTGAAAATACCAACCAAAATATTGATTAATATAAAATTTAATACAATCACCGAAACAATAACTACCTGAATAAGAAACAGGTTGAGGGTTTGTTATCAACCCCACCGAAACGCGCTAGTCGGGTAAAAAACGATCCGAATCACGCTTTCAATAAAATAATGCGGCAAGCGCCACGCCATTCAAAATATCAATCATTGAACATTTGAACAAAGCGAGCTATGTTAGCCCTGCCGGAAACGCCGCCGCCGCGTAACGCCTCTCGCCGGCGACTGGCGCGCCGGCCACGTTCATTATCAGCCAGCAGGAGATTGATATGCCTTCCATCGCGATTGGCGCCGACGGCGCCGCCATTGATTTAAAAAATCAGCTTGTGGCTTTCCTGCAACACAGCGGGCTGCAGGTGACCGACTACAGTCAGACGCCGGCTGAAGCGGACCCGATGTATCCCGACGTCGCCTGGACAGTGGCGCAGGCGATCAAAGCCGGCCGCCATGCGCGCGGCATCCTGCTGTGCGGCACCGGCATCGGGATGAGCATCGTCGCCAATAAGGTCGAGGGGATCCGGGCGGCGCAGTGCCATGACACATATTCCGCCGGCCGCGCGCGTAAAAGCAACGATGCGCACATCATGACGCTGGGCGCCAGAGTGATCGGGCCGGAACTGGCGAAAGAGATTGTCGCCGCCTGGCTGGCGGCGGAATTCGAGGGCGGCGGATCCGCCCCGAAGGTGGAAAAAATTCGTTATTACGAACAGCTGAACCAGCGGCCATAAAGCGCATGCGGCGACGTTCGCATCGTACGTACGGTCTGCGCTTGCCGCCGTCTCCATCCGGTCCGTCGTCAGGCAAAACCTGGCCCGCATCCGCGGGGACGGCACGGCGGAGAGACGGACATCCTGAGTTTTATCAGCACCGGCGCCTTTCCCTTTTACGCAGCAGGATGAGGATAATCAATGAAACGCGCTCAGCCAGATGACGGCCGCAGCGGGTCTGAACCCGCCAACGCCGACGCCCGAAACGGCGGCACGCCCAGGCGCCGATGAAGAAGGAAATGACGACTGAAGAGAGAGCGCGGTTCGCCGCCTAATCAGACCGCGCAAGCTGCGACGCCGCCGCCCAAAGCGGCGCTTCGCTGGCGGCACGCCCAGGCGCCGATGAAAAAGGAAATGCCGACTGAAGGGAGAGCGCGGTTCGCCGCCTAATCAGACCGCGCGGACTGCGACGCCGGCCGTCACGCGGTAAAGAAGTTCGCCGTGACGCGCAGCGGGTTACGGCGGTCACGATACCCGGCGCCGGGCGGAAGAGCGCGAGGCTTATACCTGCTCCAGCGCCAACAGCTCTTCGATAGTCTGACGGCGGCGGATCAGCCGCGGCACGCCCTGTTCAAACAGCACTTCCGCCAGCAGCGGCCGGCCGTTGTAATTCGACGACATGGAGGCGCCATAGGCGCCGGTATCGTGAAATATCAGCAGATCGCCGGGCTTCGCCTCCGGCAGCGCAATGGTTTCAACGCCGCCGCCCGCCTGTTGGGTAAACACATCGCCGGACTCACACAGCGGCCCGCCCACCACGCTGTCGCGCAGCGGCGCCTGACTGACATCGCGCCCGTCGCCGGCCAGCAGCGTGATATGGTGATAACTGCCGTACATCGCCGGCCGCATCAGGTCGTTGAATCCGGCGTCGACCAACACAAAATGCCGGCTCCCCATATCTTTCACCGCACAGACTTCCGCCACCAGCACGCCGGCTTCCGCCACCAGAAAGCGACCCGGTTCAATTTCCAGCGTCACCGGATGGCCGAGATGGGCGGCGATCCGTTCGCGCGCCTTATTCCACAGGCCGAAATAGTGCGTGGTGTCGATCGCTTCTTCTCCCGCGCGATAAGGGATCGACAGGCCGCCGCCGGCGGAGATAGCCTCAATATCCTGCCCCAGACCGATGACCTGCTCCACCATCGCATCGCACACCTGCTCCAGATGGCCGTAATCCACGCCCGAACCAATATGCATATGAATGCCTGCCAAACGCAGCGAGTAACGCTGAATCTGACTCAGCGCCTGCGGCAGATCGCCGTACCAGATGCCGTGTTTGCTATTTTCGCCGCCGGTATTGGTCTTCTGGCTATGGCCATGGCCAAAACCAGGGTTAATCCGCAGCCAGACCGGGTGGCCCGGCGCCTGGCGCCCCAACTGCTCCAGCATATCGATAGAGCCGGCGTTGACCGGAATATTCAGCGCCACGACCCGCTGCAGCGTAGCGCGATCCAGCAGGTCGGCGGTGAACACGATCTCATGCTCGTCGGTGCCCGGCACAAACCCGGCGACCAGCGCGCGCTCAATCTCACCCAGCGATACCGAATCCACTTTGACGCCCTGCTGACGCATCAAACGCAGTATGTGAGTATTGGAACAGGCCTTCTGCGCAAAGCGGACGGTATCGAACTGACGCAGTTTTGCGATACGGTCAATGATAGTACGGTCGTCATAGGCCCAGACCGGGCAGCCGAAACGGGCGGGCAGCGCGCGCAGATTGTGCGCGTTCAGCGCGTGCGCGACGTCATTCAAATCGTGTGGCATAGCCGTCCTCTGAAACAGATCGATTCATTCAATGCGGTCATTATGGCGTGCGCCGCACTCTGCATAAAATATCTGTTTAGCCAGACTCTATTCATTTATGATATGGATGAATTGAAGCGGGGAGGCGCTATGGCCGGGGTATCACTGCGACACATCGAGATTTTCCATGCCGTCATGACCACCGGCAATCTGACGGAGGCGGCGGCGCTGCTGAGCACGTCCCAGCCGACGGTCAGTCGCGAACTGGCCCGGTTTGAAAAACTGGTTCAGATGACGCTGTTTGAACGACTGCGCGGTCGGCTTTATCCCACCGCCCAGGGGCTACAGCTGTTTGAAGAGGTGCAGCGATCCTATTACGGACTGGATCGAATTATCAGCGCCGCGGACGATATTCGCCGTTTTCAGCAGGCCCAGCTCTCCATCGCCTGTCTGCCGGTTTTTTCCCAGTCGCTGCTGCCTGACGTGTGTAAACCGCTGCTGACCCGCTATCCGTCGCTCAGTCTGCATATCGTGCCGCAGGAATCGCCGCTGCTGGACGAGTGGCTGTCCGCCCAGCGCCACGATCTTGGCCTGACCGAAAGCGACAGCACGCCGGCCGGCACCGAACGTTGGACGTTGATGACGCTGAACGAAGTCTGCGTGCTGCCGACCCGGCACCCGCTGGCGGCTAAAGCACGGCTCACCCCGGCCGATTTCGCCGGCGAAAACTACATCAGCCTGTCCAGCGCCGACAGCTACCGTCAACTGCTGGATACATTGTTCCTGCAGGCGGGCGTCGAACGCCGGATGGTGATAGAGACCCACAGCGCCGCTTCGGTATGCGCCATGGTCAGCGCCGGGGCGGGCATTTCGATCGTCAATCCGTTCACCGCGCTGGACTACGCCGGCATGGCGGCCCGGGCGATCGCGGTACGCCCGTTCAGCATCGAGGTGCCGTTCACCGTCAGCCTGATTCGCCCGCGGCATCGGCCGGCCTCGGCGCTGGTCGATATTGCGATCGAGCAATTGCGCCAGTATGCCGACGCCGTTCCGGCCCGCCTGCGCCAAGTACTGTGCGCTTAGGCCGGGCGCTAAAAAACCGCCGCGCCCCAGGATTAACGCTACCCGCGCAGCGCCGCCAGCCGCGCGGCAAACTGCGTGCGCCAGGCCGCGGCCAGATAAGGCAGCGACTGCAGCGTTTCCAGCACCGCGACGTCCTGTTCGTTGCCGAACAACACCTGCTGCACCCGGCTGAGCGTCCAGTGAGGATGCGGACGATCGGCCAGCATAAAGACATCGCCGACCCGGACGTCGCCCTCTTCCAATACGCGGTAAAACCAGCCGTTTTTGGCCAGGTGATGCATGGCCTGCGGCATTTCAGGATCGTCGAAACGCTCCTCCATGGTGTGGCATGCTTCGCGCCCCCAGGAGACCTGAACCCGCGCCGAGCCGACCTTTAACACATCGCCAATGCAGATATCCGCCTCGCTCATCCCCTCGGTGGAGAAGTTTTCGCCGAAAATCCCCGGCTGCGCCAGCAGATCCGCTTTGGCGGGGAAACGCTCACGCCAGAAAGCATAATGTTCCCAGGCGTAGTGCATCAGCGCATTATCGGGATCGTCGTACTGCTCGCGATCGCCGTTATCGCACTCCAGCCCGTCGAGATGGATCCGCGCCGCGGGCGCGCTGCGCTTCTGTTTAACCGGCGGCAGCGATTGATCCGCATAGCTTAACGTGTTGCATAAAATAGCCTTCAGGCTGGCTAACCTGACCGGCGTCACTTTCTCTGTCATTACCGTCTCCTGCAAGTTGCGCCGGCCGCGCGCCATCCGTTTCGACGCGCGGCCGGCGCGATTCTTCCGCGCTGCGCGTTTAGAATTTATATTCAACGCCGGCCCAGTAGTTACGCCCTTCTTCAATAAAGCCTTCCGTATAGGCATAGGTCTTATCGAACAGGTTATTCACCGAGGCATTAACGCTCAGACCGTGACCGATTTCATAATCGGCGCGCAAATTGGTTACCGCGAACCCGGCGGCTTTCTGGCTGGCGTCGGTACTGCTGTAGCTGGATGAGCGCGCCTCTTCAGACGCGGTAATGCTCAGCGTGCGCCACGGCGTAACCGTCACCCAGCCGACCAGCGTTTGCGTCGGCAGACCGGTAATTTTGCCGATCTCTTTACGTTTCGCATCGCTGTGGATCGCGCTGTAATTAAGCCCGATCTTGACCAGCTCGGACAGGCTGCCGTTGATGCCCACATCCAGACCGGCGTAGTCTACCCGGCCACTGTTACGGTTCTGCAACGTGTTGGCGTCGATATTTTGCGTCAGAATCGCGTCGTTGACCCAGTTGTAATAGACGCTGGCCTCGTAGCCCCAGCTATCGCTGATATAACCGTTATAGGTCAGGTCGACGCTGCGCGCCCGTTCAGCATTCAGATGAGGATTAACCAGCACCGTCTGGCCGGTGGCCGCTTTACTGGTGGTGTAACGCTCTTTCAGCGTCGGGAAACGGCTGCGGTCGGACAGCGACAGCGCGATCGTATCCCGGTTATCGAAATGGTATTTCGCCATCGTCTGCCAGTTAAATGCGCGCTGGTCGTTATCGTCATAGTGGATGATGTCGCCGTTACTGCCATGCTTCATGCTCTGCAGGCTCTTGCGCCAGTCATAGCTGATGCCGGCCACCACATCAAGATTATCGGCCGCCGCCCACTGATATTCGCTGGCCAGTGACCAGGTACCGTCTTTGTAACGATCATAAGGCGCGGTTGTCGAGCCTTTCTCCCGATGCACATCCTCTTTCCAGTGGGCGGCGAAGGAAAGCAGATCGCTCTCACGCATATCCGCCGACAGCTGCAGCCCGGCGCCGTTGCTGAAATCATCGTAGCGGCTGTAGCTGCCGTTTTTGTTTTGCAACGCCGCGCGCGTGTTATACATCAGCAGGGTATTTTTGAAAGTATCGTGCCAGGCGCGGCTTTTCAGGGTAAAACGATCGCCCAGGCGAGTGGTGCCCTGATAGTAATAACTCTCTTTGTCATATTCCGGCCACTGCCAGTAGCGGGCCGCCTGACCGCTGGTGCCGGCATACGGCGGGCTGTTCTTTTCGCCATCCTGCTTGATCCAGGTGAAGGTGTACTCATCGTTTTCGCGCGGCGTGAAGCCCAGCTTAATCAGGCCGTGTTTATCATCGGACGCCGAATTCTCCCGCTTGCCGCCCTCGCCGACGACGCCGCTTTCCACGCCGTGCGGCAGCCCGACGAAGTCGCGCTTCAGGCGGCTGCCGCTCAGTTGGATATAGCCCAGATCGTTTTTCGCGCCGAACGAGGCGCTGGTGTCGTAAGCATTATCATCGCCGCGGCTCCAGCCCTGACGATAGCTCACCGAACCCTGCAGCGGCTTTTGCGGTTTCTGCGTAGTGATATTGATGGCGCCGCCCATCTGATTCGGCCCCTGCAGCAGAGAGGTGTAGCCTTTAGACACCTCGATCGACGCCAGACCCGAGGTCAGAAAGCGCCCCAAATCCAGGTTGCCGTCGTACGGCACATAAATCGGCACCCCATCATAGAACACCGGCACCTGGCGATTATCAAAGCCGCGCACCCGCACCTGCAGCTCATTGCGATTTCCCGATTTCTGCAGCGAAACGCCCGGGATCACGCTCAGCGCTTCCGCCACGTTGCGTTTGTCCAACTGCGCCATCGCGTCCTGATCAAGAATATCGCTGGTGGCTACCACCGGGCTGGACCAGATGGTCATGCTGTCTTCCTGCTGAGCCGCGTGGCTATTCCCTGTGCCCGTCAACGCAACGGCGATATATAAAAAACTCTTCTTTAATTTCATCCTGCTACCCCTGTCTTATTGTCTATTTTTTGTCATCGACACCGCTGTGCCGCGGCGGTCATTGAATGGCCGCCGCTAATCTATTGGGGATCGAGGCGTACGCTGATATCCGCGGGCGGCGCGTAATAAGGCGCCGACGTCACCAGCAGCGGCACGCCGGTACGCGCCCAGGCGTCAATCGTGTCCAGCGTAATGCCGCCGGCGAGCGAGAAACGGCAGCGGGGAGCCAGCCGAGCCGCGCGCGCCAGAAAAGCCGGCACGTCGTCGATCGGACATTTATCCAGCTGCACCATATCCGGCCCGGCGGCCAGCGCCGCTTCCGCTTGCCGGATGTTATCGGCCTCGACAATGATGGTTTTTTCCGGCGCCTCGCGGCGCAGCGCCGCCACCATCCCGCGCCAGTCGTCGGGATTGGCCCAGAAATGGCGATGGTTGGCGAATAACAAAATCGTCTCCGCACAGCCGGCCCGGTGGATAATGCCGCCGCCGGCAAGCACCGCCTGGGTCGCCAGCAGTTTGGTGCCGGGGATGGTTTTACGCGTGCAGGCGATTTGCCCGTCCGGCACGTGCTGGCGCAGAATGCGCAGCATATCGAACAGGTAGCGAGTGACGCCGCAGCTCCACTCCAGTACGTTCTGCACCGCTTTCCACCCCTGGTGCAGCGCATCGACGCGGCCGCTGACGATCAGCAAGGTATCGCCGGGCCGCACCACCCAACCGTCTTCCAGCGCCAGTTCGACCACCAGGCCGAGCCGCTGCAGCATTTGCCGGGCGACCTCAAGACCGCTGATGCAGCCGCCCTGGCGGTGCTGAAAGACCATACGTCCCTGACGGTCGCCGATGCCCAGCGCGCGCGTGGTGAGATCGCCGCCCTGAATATCGTCGAGCAGCCATTGATCGATCTGCGCCTGCGAATAAAAAATCATGCGCCGTCCTCCGCCAGCGCAACCCGATCCCAGTACACCAGCGCCCAGTCGCGAGTCGGCGAGACCAGCGACCTGTCGCTGTTGCGACGCTGCCGGTAATAGTCAAACAGCCGCTGCCGTTCATCGTCGCTCAGTTCGCCCATCGACCAGCGCACATTCTCCACCAGCCGTTCGAAAGTGGCGTTGTCGCCCTGACAGTTGGGGCCGCGGATAAAATCCACTTTGGCGCGGATCCCCATCTGGTACAGCACATTGACGGCGTAGATGTAATTGGGCAATTCCACCACCGGGCGGCCGATCGCGCGCTGAATATGAACATCCATGAACGACGGGCTGACGGTGTGGGTGGTGTAAACCCGCAGCCGCGCTTTCTGATTGAGCTTCAACATCGCCTGACGCAAATCCGCCACCAGCGTGGAGCGCGACGCCACGGCGATATCGCATTGCGGCAGATCGTCCCACTCATCCTCCCAGGCGCGGCGGATCAGGGTCGCATTATCAATGCCCTGCTCCTGCGCCCGCCGCGCGGCCAGCTGTAACATGCCGCTGCTGTAATCCACGCCGTACACCCGCTGCAGCCGGTCGGCCAGCGCCAGGCAAACGGATCCCGGACCGCAGCCCATATCCAGCAGCGTATCGGCGCCGCTGAGATCCATCTTCGTCAACAGTTGCGGCAGGTAGGTGTCCTGCGGGCTTGCGCAGCTTGCGGCCATTTTTTCCGCACGCTGATCCCAGTGTTCGGGCGTTTTTTCCGTGCGCTCGGCCAGCTTCAGCTGCTGCTGGTAGAGGTCGGCAAAATTAATTTCATCAATCAGCATGGCGGGCTCCCCTTATGTCCATTGTTCTGTTCCCAGATGGCGCCGTATCTCTTCCGGCTGTACGTGATAGAGCGCGGCTAACGCTTCGCAACTCAGCATGGTTTCGGGCGGCCCCTGGCTCACCGTGCCCGGCGGCGCGATTAACACCACCCGATCGGCGACGGCCCGGGCATGCATCGGATGGTGCGTCGCCATCAGCAGGGTCATGCCGCGCGCCCTTAGCTGGCGGATGGTATTCAGCAGGGTGATTTGGTGGCCAAAATCGAGACTCGCCGCCGGCTCATCCAGCAGCAGCAGACGCGGCCGCTGCACCAGCGCGCGCGCGATCAGCACCAGTTGGCGCTCCCCGCCGCTCAGGGTGGCCCAGACGCGATGCTCCAGATGACCAATGCCGAGCGTATCCAGCGTATGGCGAGCCAGTTCGCGTTCGCGCCGGCCGGGCGAGGAAAACACACTCATATGCACGCTGCAGCCCATCAGCACCATATCCAGCGCCTGAAAGGCGAAGGGACCATCATGCGCCTGCGGCACCCAGGCCATGACGGCCGCCCGATCCGCCGGCGACCAGTCGCCGACCGGTTTGCCGGCCAGCAGAATCTCGCCGCCGAGCGGCGGCAGCAGGCCAAGCAGCGTGCGAATCAACGTGGTTTTACCGCAGCCGTTGGCCCCCAGCAGGCAGCAAATTTCTTCGCGTCGCAGATCGAACGTCACGCCGTCGATCACCGTCCGGCGCGGATAGCCGAGGGTCGCATGGTTAAAACGCACCAGCGTCATACCCGCCCTCCGCGCAGCAGCAACAGCAGAAAAAACGGCGCGCCGATCAGCGCGGTCAGGATGCCGAGCGGCAGCTCGATGTCGCTCGCCGAGCGCGCCAGGGTATCCGTCAGCAACAGCAGCAGCGCGCCGCAGCCCATCGACGCCGGTAGCAGCCGCTGATAATTGTTGCCGGTCAGCAGGCGGCAGATGTGCGGCACCACTAATCCAATCCAGCCGATAATGCCGGCGATGGCGACCGCGCTGGCGGTCATCAGCGTGGCGCTGACGATGATCACCAGCCGCAGGCGCGCGACATTCAGCCCCATCGAGCGCGCTTCATCGTCCGACAGGCTCAGCAAATTCATCCGCCAGCGCAGCAGCAGCAGCGGCAGCATCCCGCCCAGCAGCAGCGGCGCGGCGATGCGCAGATCCGCCAGCGTAGTGGAGGACAGGCTGCCCAGCAGCCAGAAGGTGATCGACGGCAACTGGGTGTAGGGATCGGACAGAATCTTAATCAGCGAAATTACGGCGCCGCATAGCGTGCCCAGCGCGATGCCGATCAACACCAGCGACAGCACCGGATCGTGACGTTTCGCCAGCCGGGCGATCGCGCACACGCCCGCCACCACCGACAAACCGCCGGCGAAAGCCAGCGCCTGGATCAGCAGCATCGGCAGGCCAAACCAAATGGCGATGCTGGCGCCCATCCCGGCGCCGGCCGACACCCCCAGAATGTCCGGCGATACCAGCGGATTGCGGAACATACCCTGATAGGCGGCCCCGGCGCCGGAAAGCCCGGCGCCGATCAGCAGCGCCGCCAGGATACGCGGCAGACGGATCTGCCAGAACACGATGGCGGCGCGGGGATCGACATCCCGCCCTTCCGGCGCACTCAGCAAATAAAACACCTGAGCGGGCGTCAGCGAGAAAGCGCCGCTCATCAGAGCCAACGCCACGCAGGCCAGCGCCGCCAGACAAAGCAGCAGCGTAACGCGCCGGGAATTCATGCGTCCCCCATCAGACGCTGGTATTGCGCATCGCTGAGTTCGCTGTGGTAGAACAGCGTGAAGAACTCGCGCATGTCGTCTTTAAAGCCGGCCCGCAGCCGCGCGTCGAAATGCGCCTGCAGCCGCCGCATCCCCAGCAGCCGGTTAATGCCCGGCGGCGCGTCCAGCCAGCCAAAGGGAAGACCGGAGAACAACAGCACCTGACGCTTAGCCACCGCGTCGACACCCTGCCAGACGGGATCCTCGCAAATGTAGCGCCAGGTGACGGGATCCTGCGTCAGAATGATATCCGGTTGCCAAAGCAGCAGTTGCTCCATCGATACCTGAGTCAGGCCGCTGCGATCGGCCTGCTGCGCCACATTTTCCAGCCCGAGCAGTTCCGCCGCCTCGGTATGCAGCGAGTGGCGCAGCCCGGTCTCCAGACCGCGCGCGCCGCGCGCCGCGTAGAAGCGAACATTCGCCGCCGGGCTGCCCGCGAACAGCGCCGCGTCGGCTAAAAAACGTTCGGCCAACAGCGCCTGCGATTCCGCCCGCCGCTCCTCGCCCAGCAGCGCGCCGACCTGACGCAGCTGTTGGGCGGAATCCGCCAGCGTGCCGTCAATCAGCACCAGGGGGATGCCGGTTTGTTCGGCGATTCTGCTCGCCTGCGAGCGCCAGGTGCCATCGGCGCTGCCGCAATCGATAATCATGTCCGGATTAAGCGCCAGCACCTTTTCCAGCGACAGCGTACTGGCCCGCCCGGATAAGCGGCCCAGTTTGGTTAAATGACAGAGCGATGAGGAAAACCAGGCGCAGTTATCGCCGGACAGATCAAACGAAGAGAGACCGGGCAACTTCTCCGGCGCGACGGCCAGCAATAACAGATCGGCCGGCGCGCCGGCGCTCAGAATGCGGCGGACACGTTCAGGCGGCGGAAGCTGGCCAAAGGGAAAGAGTAATGACGATGCGGCCCGTACCGGGCCGGAGATAAAAGACAGCGCGCAGCAGGAAGCCAGCGCGCGCAGAAATGTACGTCGGGAAATCGTCATTTTTACAACCAGAAGTAAAATAGTTACCGGAAAGCCAGAGACGCCATGGCGCTGCGCTGTTCATTTTTCAGGTTCGGCGCCGGAGGATCGCCCGCGTCGCCACGCCTCTGAAATCAATGGGATATATGCTCCATGCCCGTCATACCTCAGGTTGCAGGGCGCTGGCTACGCTGCGCGTTGTTCGAAACGATAACGTTTTGTCCAGCAACCCGAATTATCCAGAGGATAAATAATAAAAACGCCTCTCCATTACGCTATATTTTCAGATATATATCGATATTTTTATTTAAAGGCAAAAAAATATTAATGATTATTAACAAAGATTGATCGGTGTCAGTTTTCATATTCTTCCGCCGGTTGACTCACCGCAACGGAGAGCGCCGCGCGCCGCGGCCGCACAGTCCGCCGCATCGCCACCTAACCGGAAAGAAAACGATCACCATATTAAATATCAATATGTTACATACACAACAATGAAATCAAACACAATAGTTTTATTAACCATTAGTACAGTCATTCAGCAGAATTAAATAGCGACAATGACGTAAAACCATTAAATGACGGGAAGATAACGCAGATTAAGATAAAATATTATCACGTCTAATCTTTATTATTTCTTAACACTCATGACTGAAGTCTCTTTATTATCCGTCAGGGTGAATGATTATTATTATAATCGTCGATATTGCCCGAGACGACGCGTCGGGCTGCCCAAAAAGCGCGGTTCACGCTATACTGGCGGGCTAATTTTAGCCCCGGAATCAATACGGGCTGCAGGAAGGCGGCGTAAACGACTGCGTCCGACAAACAGTAAAAACGGTAAGTTATGAGCCAGAAACAGACAGAACAGAATACCCCGCCCGGCAACGACAGCGCGCAAGACACCTCCGGCCGCTGGCGCGGCCGCTTCTCCGTGGCGCCGATGCTGGACTGGACGGATCGTCACTGCCGTTATTTCCACCGCCTGCTGACGCGCCAGACGCTGCTGTACACCGAAATGGTCACCACCGGCGCCATTATTCACGGCAAAGGCGATTATCTGGCCTACAGCGCGGAAGAACACCCGCTGGCGCTGCAGTTGGGCGGCAGCGATCCGGCCGCTCTGGCGCACTGCGCGCGTCTGGCGGAGCAGCGCGGCTATGACGAGATTAACCTTAACGTCGGCTGCCCGTCCGATCGGGTGCAGAACGGCCGGTTCGGCGCCTGCCTGATGGCGGAAGCCTCGCTGGTGGCGGACTGCGTTAAAGCGATGCGCGACGCGGTTTCCATCCCGGTGACGGTAAAAACCCGCATCGGCATCGACGAACAGGATAGTTACGCCTTCCTGTGCGCGTTTATCGATACCGTCGCCGGCCGCGGCGAGTGCGATACCTTCATCGTGCACGCTCGCAAGGCCTGGCTGTCGGGGCTCAGTCCGAAAGAGAACCGCGAGGTTCCGCCGCTGGACTATCCGCGCGTTTACCAGCTCAGGCGCGATTTCCCGGCGCTGCGCATCGCGATTAACGGCGGCGTGAAAACGCTTGAGGAAGCCCGGACGCACCTGCGACAGCTGGACGGCGTGATGATGGGGCGGGAAGCCTACCAGAATCCCGGCGTGCTGGCGCAGGTCGACCGCGAGCTGTTCAATGCCGAGGCCGTGGTGCCGGAGAAGGCGGACGTCGTGCAATCCATGTATCCTTATATTGAGCGGGAACTGGCGCGCGGCGCGTTATTGGGCCATATCACCCGCCACATGCTCGGCCTGTTCCAGGGCGTGCCCGGCGCACGTCAGTGGCGACGCCACCTGAGCGAAAACGCGCACAAACCCGGCGCGGATGTCCGCGTGCTCGAACAGGCGCTGGCGCTGGTCAATCGGCGGCCAGCCTGATGGTGTATTTGCCCAACAGTTAGTCTGGTTCGCCATATCCCTCCGTCGCCCTGTCGGCCTCCTCCTGCTAAATCAAATAGTTATATTCCCCGACAGGGTGGCACGCTTCTTGTAATAACGTTGCCAACGTTATTCCGTTTCGGCCTGGCCGGACGGGTCTGACTGTGCACGATAATGACAGGAGCGCATCATGCTGGAAGTCTGTTTTGTGGTTGGATTCTTCGCGATGTTGATGGCGACCGGCATCTCGCTGGCGGGCGTGATTGCCGCGCTGTTCGTGGCGTCGCTGGCGATGTTGATCGGCGGCATGTTCGTTATGCTCATCAACCTGCTTCCCTGGCTGCTGCTGGCCGTGGCGGCAGTGTGGCTGTGGCGCAACATGAAAAATAAGCCGCTGCGCCATCGCTAAACGCCGGCGCAGGGCAAACATCCGCGGCCTGTTGCCAAAACTGTGCGCCAGCAGATATTTTCCGGCCCGCCGATCTGGCAGGATAGCACTCAGTCAGCGCCGGTCACTGCCGGCGCCTCATGTTTTCATCACTGCTGTAAACACAAAATAGCCACGCAGTGGCAGGTTTACGGTGAGTACCACGACTGTACCCTACCCACAGTCCGATGAAATCATCGCCGTCCCCCTAAGCCTCCCGCATGCGGGAGGCTTTTTTACTGCGGCGACGAACAGAGCCAGGCCGCCCTTAGTCCGGAATCAGCAAACAGGAGCCCTGCGTCTGGCGTCCTTCCAGCGCCTGATGCGCCGCCCGCGCATCCGCCAGCGCGAAGCGCTGGCCGGCGGGGATCTCCACCTTAATCGCGCCGCTGGCGATCAGGGAAAACAACGCGCCGCTGGCCTGCTCCAGTTCAGCCCGATTGGTCACATAACCGGACAGCGACGGACGCGTCACATACAGCGATCCTTTCTGATTGAGGATCGCCAGATTAACGCCGGTCACCGGCCCGGACGCATTGCCGAAGCTGACCAGCAGCCCGCGCCGCCGCAGGCTGTCCAGCGACGCCAGCCAGGTGTCCTTGCCGACGGAGTCGTAAACCACCGCCACTTTAGCGCCGCCGGTCAGTTCGCCGACGCGCTGCGCGATATCCTCCGTGCGATAATTAATCGTGGCCCAGGCGCCGGCCTGGCGCGCCCGTTCGGCCTTTTCCTGCGAACCGACCGTGCCGATTAGTTTTGCGCCCAGCGCCCGCGCCCACTGGCAGGCGATCAACCCGACGCCGCCGGCGGCGGCATGAAACAGAAAGGTCTCGCCGGACTGAATTTCGTGGGTCTGACGCAGCAAATAGTAAACCGTCATGCCCTTAAGAAAAGAGGCTGCCGCCTGCTCAACGCTAATCTCATCGGGCAAAATGGCCGCCTTGTCCGCCGGCACGTTATGCACCTCGCTATAGGCGCCCAGCGCAGACTGGGCGTAAACCACACGATCGCCCGTCTTCAGCGCGCTGACCCCGGCCCCCACCTTCACCACCACGCCGGCGGCCTCGGTCCCCAGACCGGACGGCAGCGACGGCGGCGCATAGAGCCCGCTGCGCACGTAGGTATCGATATAATTGATGCCGATGGCCTGGTTCTGCACCTGCACCTCTCCCGCCGCCGGATCGCGCGGGGTAAAGTCGACATACTCCAGCACCGAGGGATCGCCCGGCGCCCTAAACTGAATACGTTTTGCCATCTCCGCTCCTTATCATGAACAACCCGGCTGTGGCGCAGCAGGTCGTACTGCGCGCGGCCGTCATCTTTATGACGCGTGTTATTCAACGCCATCGGATATACAATGCGCCTTTCATTTACGGCAAATCAACCGGTAAAGACGACGTTACATGGCAGAAAAAAAGACTCCCGCAAAACCGAAAGAGCCCCGTGACCGCCAGATGGAAGGACTCAAGCTCCCGCCTCATTCGTTGGAAGCAGAACAATCGGTGCTGGGTGGTTTGATGCTGGATAATGAACGCTGGGATAACGTAGCCGAACGCGTAACGGCCAACGATTTTTATAACCGCGCCCACCGGCTTATCTTCACCGAAATGCAGCGCCTGCTGGAAATGAGCAAGCCGATCGATCTGATCACCCTGTCGGAATCGCTGGAGCAAAAGGGCGATCTGGACACAACCGGCGGGTTTGCCTATCTGGCCGAACTGGCGAAAAACACGCCCAGCGCGGCCAACATCAGCGCCTATGCGGACATCGTGCGCGAACGCGCGGTAGTGCGCGAGATGATCTCGGTGGCCAATGAAATCGCCGACGCCGGTTACGATCCGCAGGGGCGCAGCAGCGAAGATCTGCTCGATCTGGCGGAATCGCGCGTCTTTCAGATCGCCGAAAACCGCGCCAGCAAGGATGAAGGCCCGAAAAGCATCGACCGTATTCTGGAAGATACCGTCGCGCGTATCGAACAGCTGTATCAGAAACCGCACGACGGGGTGACCGGCGTCTCCACCGGCTACCAGGATCTGGATAAAAAGACCGCCGGCCTGCAAAAGTCCGACCTAATTATCGTCGCCGCCCGTCCGTCCATGGGGAAAACCACCTTCGCCATGAACCTGTGTGAAAACGCCGCGATGATGCAGGACAAACCGGTGCTGATCTTCAGTCTGGAGATGCCCGGCGAACAGATCATGATGCGTATGCTGGCGTCGCTGTCGCGCGTGGATCAGACTCGCATTCGTACCGGCCAGCTGGACGACGAGGACTGGGCGCGCATTTCCAGCACCATGGGGATCCTGCTGGAAAAACGCAACATGTACATCGATGACTCGTCCGGCCTGACGCCGACCGAAGTGCGCTCGCGCGCCCGACGGGTATTTCGCGAGCACGACGGCCTGAGCCTGATCATGATCGATTACCTGCAGTTGATGCGCGTACCGGCGCTGTCCGACAACCGCACGCTGGAAATCGCCGAAATATCGCGTTCGCTGAAAGCTCTGGCAAAAGAATTGCAAGTGCCGGTGGTGGCGCTGTCGCAGCTCAACCGTAGTCTGGAACAGCGCGCGGACAAACGCCCGGTCAACTCCGACCTGCGTGAATCCGGTTCAATCGAACAGGATGCCGACCTGATTATGTTTATCTATCGTGATGAGGTTTATCACGAAAACAGCGATATGAAAGGCATCGCTGAGATTATTCTGGGGAAACAGCGTAACGGCCCGATCGGTTCGGTGCGGCTGACCTTTAACGGACAGTGGTCGCGTTTCGATAATTACGCCGGACCACAATATGATGAAGAATAATGCGCTAAGGATGTAGAAATGAAAGCGGCAACCGCCGTCGTAAACCGGCGCGCTCTGCGCCACAACCTGCAGCAAATACGCCGTCTGGCGCCTCAAAGCCGCCTGATCGCCATCGTCAAAGCCAACGCTTACGGGCACGGAATGTCGGAGGTCGCGCAGGTACTGCAGGACGCCGACGGCTACGGCGTCGCCCGTCTGGAAGAGGCGCTGGCTCTGCGAGCCAGCGGAGTCGTCAAACCCATTCTGCTGCTGGAAGGCTTCTTCTGCGCCAGCCAGCTGCCGCTGCTGGTGGAGCACCAACTGGAAACGGCCGTGCATAGCGAGGAGCAACTGGTCGCGCTGGAGCAGGCCAGTCTGGCGCGCCCGGTGCGGGTATGGATGAAACTGGATACCGGAATGCACCGGTTGGGCGTGCGTCCGGATCGCGCAGAAGCCTTCTGGCGACGGCTGTGCCAGTGCCCCACCGTGGTGCAACCCGTTAATATTATGAGCCATTTTTGCCGCGCGGATGAACCCGAGGCGGACGCCACCGAACATCAGCTGGCCTGTTTCGATGCGTTCGCTCTGGGTAAGCCCGGCTTACAGTCTATCGCCGCCTCGGGCGGTATTCTGCTGTGGCCGCAGGCGCACCGCGATCAAATCCGACCCGGCATTATCCTGTACGGCGTCTCGCCGCTGGAAAGCGAAAAGGCCAGCCGGTTTGATCTGCGCCCCGTCATGACGCTGACCGCCAGCCTGATCGCCGTGCGCGAACACAAGGCCGGCGAACCGGTGGGCTACGGCAGCAGCTGGGTCAGCCCGCGCGATACCCGGCTGGGCGTCGTCGCCATCGGCTATGGCGACGGCTATCCGCGCTGCGCGCCAAACGGCACGCCGGTCTGGATCAACGGCCGAATCGTGCCGCTGGCCGGCCGCGTCTCAATGGATATGATCACCGTCGATCTGGGGCCGGACGCGCAGGATCGCGTCGGCGATGACGTCATCCTGTGGGGCGACGCGCTGCCGGTAGAAGACATCGCTGCGGCTACCGGGGTGAGCGCCTATGAGCTAATCACCCGTCTGACCTCGCGTCCGACACGCGAATACGTTGATGAATAACCCCCGCCCCGCGCCCAACGCCGGCGGAACAGACCGCCGGGCCTAACGCTGCCCGGCATTAAGCGCGTCCGCAACGGGCGCGCTTTTCTTCTTCAGCATATAGCCCAGCGCCAGCGCCAGCAGCCAGAACGGGAGCAGCACGACCGAAATCTGAATGCCCGGCGTCAACGCCATAATGACCAGAATACCGGCCAAAAACAGCAGACAGACGAAGTTAGTCAGCGGATAGCCGAGGCTTTTAAAGCGCGTCTGCTGCCGCGCGGCGGCCTTGGCGCGACGAAACTTCAGATGAGTAATACAGATCATCGCCCAGTTGATGACCAGCGCGGACACCACCAGCGCCATCAACAGCTCCAGCGCTTTCGCCGGCATCAGGTAGTTAATCAGCACGCACAGCGCGGTGACCAGCGCCGACACGCTGAGCGCCGCCAGCGGAATGCCGCGCCGGTTTACGGTCAGCAGCGCCTTCGGCGCATTTCCCTGGCGGGCCAGACCAAACAACATACGGCTGTTGCAGTAGACGCAGCTGTTGTAGACCGACAGCGCGGCCGACAGCACCACAATATTCAGAATAGTGGCGACCAGATCGCTGTCCAGCGCGTGAAAAATCAGCACAAACGGGCTGCCGCCCTGCACCACTTTCTGCCACGGATAGAGCGACAACAGCACGGCCAGCGCCCCGACATAAAACAGCAGGATTCGGTAAATAACCTGGTTGGTGGCCTGGGGAATGCTTTTCTGCGGGTTATCCGCTTCCGCCGCGGTAATACCGACCAGTTCCAGCCCGCCGAATGAAAACATGATCACGGCCATCGCCATCACCATGCCGCTAAAACCATTGGGGAAAAAGCCGCCGAATCGCCACAGGTTGGCCACGCTGGCATCCGGACCGCCGCGTCCGCTCGCCAACAGATAGCCGCCGAACCCAATCATGCCGAGAATCGCGGCCACTTTAATGATGGCGAACCAGAACTCCATCTCGCCGTACACTTTCACGTTGGTCAGGTTAATGGCGTTAATCACCACAAAAAACACCATGGCCGACAGCCAGGTCGGAATCCCGGGCCACCAGTACTGAACATAAATCCCCACGGCGGTTAACTCCGCCATACTGACCAGGACGTACAGTACCCAGTAGTTCCAGCCGGACATAAAACCGGCCAGCCTCCCCCAATACTCATTGGCGAAATGGCTGAACGATCCGGCCACCGGCTCCTCCACCACCATCTCGCCTAGCTGGCGCATAATTAAAAACGCGATTACGCCCGCAAGCGCATAGCCCAGCAACACCGAAGGCCCGGCCATTTTAATGGTCTGGGCGATCCCCAGGAACAACCCGGTTCCAATGGCCCCCCCTAAAGCAATCAGTTGGATATGGCGGTTTTTTAGTCCCCGCTGTAACTGTCCCTTTTCTTCATGCTTCGTCATCGTAATTCCTTAATAGTCAATATCGCGCCAGCGATTTAGCAACTATCAGGCCAGCCGACCATGCGCCGGCGACAAAACGGATTAACGCGATGAAATTTTTAATAAATTATTTTTTGCGCCATACTCACAACTCGTGCAGATTGTGGCCACAAAAGATTATATGACGCATAAAATGGATAATTAGCACACAAAACAACCATTACTTTTCCCGTATTCCAGTTTCAGTGCTCCAGGACGGTGCACTGCGGCCTCTCGCCCGCCGCGCGCGAGAAACAATACCTTGCCCGGGCGCTCCCCATATCGGCAAAAACTGATAGTCTTACAGGCATCATTCTTCCTGAGCTCCATGGTTTTCGGGATGCAGGCAGACGGGCGGCGCGTCTTCCCCGACCGACCGGACTCCCCCCCATCGGTCCGACATCGTCCGGCGCGTTGCCCGCCTCGTGCTCGGACCGGGTAACCGGGGATCGCCTGCGCGCCGAAAAATGGAGCGGATATTCCGTACAGCAGGCCACTATGAACATTGATAATTACGATCTGAAAATTCTGACCTTACTGCAGTCCAACGGCCGTCTGACCAACCAGGAATTGAGCGATCTGATTGGCTTATCCGCCTCGCAGTGTTCAAGACGACGTATCGCGCTGGAACAGGCGCAGCTGATTATGGGCTATCACGCGCGTCTGGCGCCCGAAGCCGTCGGGCTGGGCATGCTGGGCCTGATTGAAGTCAGGCTGATCAACCATACCGCCGAATATGTCGAAGGCTTTCACCGCATGCTGGCAGAGGTGGATGCCATCATCGACGCCTATAAAACCACCGGCGATTCCGACTATATGCTGAAGGTGGCGGTGGCGGATTTAGCCAGCCTGAGCACGCTGATCAGTCAGATTTTATCGCTGCACAAAAGCGTATCCCACATTAAGACCGCGGTGGTATTAAACCGGCTCAAAGAAAACGGGCAGATCATTCCCGGCGCGGCCGGCGAAGAAGCCTGATCCGTCCGCCCCCGCTACGCACTTATTTAGGGCGAGAGCGCACTAAATAAGTGCATATTGATGGCCCGACGCAATCAATACACGCATTAAAAACCAATATGTCGCACAATATCGTCGATTAATATAAAATTATCGCACGCTTTTCGCATCAGGCAGGCAACTTACAATTCAATGAGTTACGCCGGCACGCGGCGCCATGCCGTCAGGCCTTCGCCCGGCAAGCCGCCGCACTGGTGTAATTTTTGCTGGCTCTGTGGGTCTTTTGCCATTTTCGTACCGGGTACCTTTCTTATGGATAACGTGATCAACACTGAACGGCCTTCTCATACGCTGCTGGAAGACATTCTGGCGATTTTAATCGGCACGCTGATGGTCTCCTTCGGCGTTGTCCTGCTGCGTCAGTCCGGCGCGTTAACCGGCGGCACGGCCGGGATGGCCTTCCTGCTGCACTATCTGACCCATATCTCCTTCGGGCTCGCCTTCTTTCTGCTGAACCTGCCGTTCTACTACCTGGCGGCGCGCAGAATGGGCTGGCCGTTTACCATCAAAACATTCTGCTCCGTAGCGCTGGTGTCGGTCTTTTCCGATCTGCACCCGCTGTTTATCCATTTTGATCGTTTGCAGCCGTTTTACGCCACGCTATTCGGCAGCGTCATCATGGGACTGGGGTTTATTGTGTTATTTCGCCACAAAGCCAGCCTCGGCGGCGTAAATGTTCTGGCGCTGTATTTACAGGATCGTTATGGTATTCGTGCAGGAAAATTCCAGATGGCGGTGGATGTGATGATCGTGCTGGCTTCGTTGTTCGTGGTCAGCCTGCCGATGCTGGTCGCCTCTGTGCTGGGCGCCACCATACTGAATTTAATTATCGCCATGAACCACCGCCCTGGCCGCTATAGCGTTTAATGGCTTCCGATACCCAATAACTCTCAGGGAGAGCTACACTGTGTTTCAAAATGTTGAGGCTTATGCCGGAGATCCTATCCTGTCGCTGATGGAGCAATTCAAGCAGGACAGCAGAGCGGACAAAGTGAATCTGAGCATCGGTCTGTACTACGACCAACGGGGAATTATTCCCCAGTTGCAGGCGGTAAGCGCGGCGAAAAACAGCCTGCAGCCGGAAAGCAGCGCCTCAAGCTACCTGCCGATGGAAGGGCTACAGCAATATCGCAGCGGTATCCAGCGCCTGCTGTTCGGGGCGCGGCACCCGCTGCTGGCCGCTAACCGCATCGCCACCATTCAGACCGTCGGCGGCTCCGGCGCGCTGAAAGTCGGCGCGGATTTTCTCAAACGCTACTTTCCGAACTCCGGGGTCTGGGTCAGCGACCCGACCTGGGAAAACCACATCGCCATCTTTAGCGGCGCCGGCTTCAAAGTGCACACTTATCCTTACTTCGACGCCGAAAGCCGCGGTGTGAAATTCGACGCGATGCTGACCGCGCTGCAGCAACTGCCGGCGCACAGCATTGTACTGCTGCACCCGTGCTGCCATAACCCCACCGGCTCCGATCTGAGCCGCGATCAGTGGGACCGCGTGATCGAAGTGCTGCTGGCGCGCGATCTTATCCCCTTCCTCGATATCGCCTATCAGGGTTACGGCGACGGAATGGATGAAGACGCCTACGCGATTCGCGCCATGGCCGAGGCCGGCTTAGCGCTGCTGGTCAGCAACTCCTTTTCGAAAATCTTTTCGCTGTATAGCGAACGCGTCGGCGGTTTGTCGGTAGTCTGCGAAAGCCAGGCCGAGCAGGAACGTGTGCTGGGTCAGCTTAAAGCGACCGTACGCCGCAACTACTCCAGCCCGCCGAACTTCGGCGCGCAGATCGTGGCCAAAGTGCTCGGCGACGAAGAACTGCTGGCGCTGTGGCGTTCCGAAGTGGAAGAGATGCGCGCCCGTATTCTGGACATGCGTCAGACGCTGGTTACCGCGCTGAAGGACGCGCTGCCGGAACGCAATTTCGACTACCTGCTGACGCAGCGCGGCATGTTTAGCTACACTGGGATGAGCGCGGCGCAGGTCGATCGTCTGCGTGAGGAATTCGGCGTTTATCTGATCGCCAGCGGCCGCATGTGCCTGTCCGGCCTGAATCACAGCAACGTTCAGCAGGTCGCGCGCGCCATCGCCGCCGTGCAGTAAGTAAACCGCCACACCGCGGGCTTTGCCGCTTATACAGGGTCAGGCCCGTTCTCTTGATGCCCGGCGCGTCGCCATACGTCGGCCGCCGCGCTTAGCTTGCCCGACCCGGGATGACTGCCATTGGCAACGCGTGAATAGAAAACGCGCCGCGCCTCATAAAGACAGCGCGACGCGGATGATGTGAACAGTGAACTGTGGACGCGACGCTATTCTGCCGCAGCGGACCGCCGCATCAGGCGCTCTTCGCGGTCGGCAGGTCCCGTTCCAGCATCGGTTTAAGAAAGCGCGCCGTATGCGACTGTTTACAGGCGGCGACCGTTTCCGGCGTGCCGGCGACCAGAATCTCTCCGCCGCCGCTGCCGCCTTCCGGGCCGAGATCGACAATCCAGTCCGCCGTTTTGATCACATCCAGATTGTGTTCAATCACCACAATGGTGTTGCCCTGATCGCGCAGCTGATGCAGCACGGCCAGCAACTGCTGGATATCGGCAAAGTGCAGCCCGGTGGTCGGTTCGTCGAGGATATACAGCGTCTGGCCGGTACCGCGCTTCGACAGCTCGCGCGCCAGCTTAACGCGCTGCGCCTCGCCGCCCGACAGGGTAGTGGCCGACTGGCCGAGCCGGATATACGACAGGCCGACGTCGATCAGCGTCTGCAGCTTACGCGCCAGCGCCGGGATCGCATCGAAGAACTCGCGCGCCTCTTCAATGGTCATCTCCAGCACTTCGTGGATGCTTTTCCCCTTGTACTTTACTTCCAGCGTTTCACGGTTATAGCGCTTGCCTTTGCACTGGTCGCAGGGAACGTAGATATCCGGCAGAAAGTGCATTTCGACCTTAATCACCCCGTCGCCCTGGCAGGCTTCGCAGCGCCCGCCGCGCACGTTAAAGCTAAAGCGGCCGGGATTATAGCCGCGGCTGCGCGACTCCGGCACGCCGGCGAACAGTTCGCGAATCGGCGTGAAGATGCCGGTATAGGTGGCCGGGTTCGAGCGCGGCGTACGACCGATCGGACTTTGATCGATATCGATCACCTTATCGAAATACTCCAGCCCGCTAATCTCGCGGTACGGCGCCGGCTCGCTCAGCGTCGCGCCATTCAGTTGCCGCTGCGCGATCGGAAACAGAGTATCGTTGATCAGCGTCGACTTGCCGGAACCAGACACCCCGGTCACGCAGGTAAACAGCCCGACCGGGATGGTCAGCGTAACGTCTTTCAGGTTATTGCCCCTCGCCCCGGTCAGCTTCAACACTTTGCCGGCATCGGCCGGCACGCGCTGCGCCGGGATCGCGATCTTGCGCTGGCCGCTCAGGAACTGGCCGGTCAGCGATTCGGGCACCGCCATGATCTGGTCCACATTGCCTTCCGCCACCACCTCGCCGCCGTGCACCCCGGCGCCAGGACCGATATCAATCACGTGGTCGGCGGCGCGAATGGCATCCTCATCGTGTTCGACCACGATGACCGTGTTGCCCAAATTGCGCAGGTGAATCAGCGTTTCCAGCAGGCGTTCGTTATCGCGCTGGTGCAGGCCGATCGACGGCTCATCCAGCACGTACATCACGCCGACCAGCCCGGCGCCGATCTGGCTGGCGAGACGAATACGCTGGGCTTCGCCGCCGGACAGCGTTTCCGCCGAGCGCGACAGCGACAGATAGTTAAGCCCGACGTTAACCAGAAATTTCAGCCGATCGCCGATCTCTTTCAACACTTTTTCGGCGATCTTCGCCCGCTGACCGCTCAGCTTCATGTTGTGGAAAAAGCTCATCGCGTGGCCGATGCTCATATCGGAAATCTGCGGCAGCGTGGTTTCTTCCACATAGACGTGGCGCGCTTCCTCACGCAAACGCGTACCGCCGCAGCTGGCGCAGGGGCGATTGCTGATATACTTCGCCAGCTCCTCGCGCACCGCGCTGGATTCGGTTTCTTTATAGCGCCGTTCCATATTATGCAGCACCCCTTCGAACGGGTGGCGCCGCACCGAGGTATCGCCGCGGTCGTTAACGTATTTAAACTCGATATTTTCCTTGCCGGAGCCGTACAGAATGACTTTCTGCACCGCCGCGCTCAGGCTGCTGAAAGGCGCTTCCACATCGAATTTATAGTGTTCCGCCAGCGAGCGCAGCATCTGGAAATAGTAGAAATTACGCCGATCCCAGCCGCGGATCGCGCCGCCGGCCAGCGAAATATCCGCGTTCTGCACCACGCGATCCGGATCGAAAAACTGCTGAACGCCCAGACCGTCGCAGGCCGGGCAGGCGCCTGCCGGGTTGTTGAAGGAGAACATGCGCGGTTCGAGTTCATGCATGCTGTAACCGCATATCGGGCAGGCGAAGTTGGCGGAAAACAGCAGCTCCGGCGCGGAGGCGTCGTCCATATCGGCCACCACCGCGCTGCCGCCGGACAGTTCCAGCGTGGTTTCGAACGACTCCGCCAGGCGCTGGGCCAGATCGGCGCGCACCTTAAAGCGGTCGACCACCACTTCAATCGTATGTTTCTTCTGCAGTTCCAGCTTCGGCGGATCAGACAGGTCGCACACCTCGCCGTCGATACGGGCGCGGATGTACCCCTGCGAGGCGAGATTTTCCAGCGTTTTGCTGTGTTCGCCTTTGCGTTCCTTAATCACCGGTGCCAGCAGCATCAGTCGGCGCCCTTCCGGTTGGGCCAGAACGTTATCCACCATCTGGCTGACCGTCTGAGCCGCCAGAGTAACGTTATGCTCAGGACAGCGCGGCTCGCCCACGCGGGCGAACAGCAGGCGCAGATAATCGTGGATTTCCGTGATGGTCCCCACGGTAGAGCGCGGATTATGGGAAGTGGATTTCTGCTCAATGGAAATCGCCGGCGACAATCCTTCGATATGATCAACGTCCGGCTTTTCCATCAGCGATAAAAATTGACGCGCATAGGCAGACAACGACTCGACGTAACGCCGCTGCCCTTCCGCATACAGGGTATCAAATGCCAGTGAAGATTTACCTGAACCGGATAAGCCGGTGACAACAATCAGTTTGTCGCGCGGGATAACCAGATTGATATTCTTAAGATTGTGGGTACGAGCGCCCCGGATTTCTATCTTATCCATTCACACACTTCCCGGAATAAACTGAGCTTTGCATCGCGCCCTGACTGGCGCAACCGGTACCAAACCAATGATTATGGCATAAAAAAAACTGAATGGATATACAGTACCCAATGCAAGACTTGTTTGCTTCCCGATCCGTTTCGCAATCCATCTCGCAGGTATGCGCGCAATTTGTATCATGTTAAGATTATCCGCTTATACTTCCAGTAAAGACTTATCAGGAGACATGACCATGGCCAGCAGAGGCGTTAACAAAGTAATACTTGTCGGGAATCTGGGACAGGACCCGGAAGTCCGTTATATGCCGAACGGCGGTGCTGTTGCCAACATAACCCTGGCCACCTCTGAAAGCTGGCGCGACAAGCAAACCGGCGAGCAAAAAGAAAAAACAGAGTGGCACCGCGTCGTGCTGTTTGGCAAGCTGGCGGAAGTAGCGGGCGAATACCTGCGCAAAGGCTCTCAGGTCTATATAGAAGGCCAGCTTCAGACGCGTAAATGGCAGGATCAGAGCGGCCAGGACCGTTACACCACCGAAGTCGTGGTAAACATCGGCGGCACCATGCAGATGCTGGGCGGTCGTCAGAGCGGCGGCGCGCCGGCAGGCGGCGGTCAGCAGTCCGGCGGCTGGGGCCAACCGCAGCAGCCGCAGGCCGGCAACCAGTTCAGCGGCAATCCGCAGAGCCAACCGGCCGCTCGCCCGGCGCAGAACAACACCGCCGCGCCGGCGCCATCAAACGAACCGCCGATGGATTTTGACGACGATATTCCGTTCTAAAAAATACCATAGCGCGTTTTGTAAAGTTTTAATCTGTAAGCCCCGGGATTCGGGGCTTTTCTGTTTTGATAGCCGATAAAAGGGCCTGGTTTAATAAATCAGATTTTGAACCAGTATCCCGGTAATAAGGTTCAGGTTCAGGTTAACGTTCAGGCAATACGCACACTTTCCGGCATCCCTTCCCGCGTCAGCTTATTCAGTGCCCGAACCATGGCCGTAGCCTCTGCGACCTGGCCGTTATCGTCATGTAATATCAGTGAACCGCCGAACAGCGGTCTTACCCTCATCGCTGTTTCCGCGATCGAGCGACGATTCGCAGTCCGTTGTCTATTTCCACCACGCATTACTCCCCGTCAGGCGCTGATTCGACACCGCACGACCTCACGATTGCGGTCAGCATATTCCGACGGCCAGTAACTGACCCCGGTCCGTGGCGGAATGCGTATTCCGATTTTTTGCGGCGAAGCTCATCGTGGCATAGCCGGACATCGGGAAGCCCGGTCCGCGGCGGCCGCTCTGATTTTCCGGCGTGTCTGCCGGATAAGGACCGTGAAAGCCTCTGCATCAATAATCTTGTTCAGCGACCGGTCGGCACAGGTTATTTCATGCGTTAACCGCCGGGGGGAGCAGCCAATCGTCCGCAACAGTAATGACCGTCCTTACCATGCGCGCTTCCACCAATCTGCACGCATGATAAAGTCGGTCATCATCCTGCATCAAACCGTCCGACATCCCCTCCGAATGAAGATGAACAGTCCGACGGCGTGACACCAGATAAAACACCGCCTTCAGCGCCTGACTCACCGGGCTATTGTCCGGGTTGGACGGCATAATATCGCGCATATGCCGCCATCAGCGCAGACAAACCTCGGTCTGCGCGATCGCCTCCCTTCACGCCCCGGACTCGATCTCCACCGTGGCGAACAGCCGATTGCGTCGGCATCAAGATAGATGACGTAGCGATGCGCGCCATGCTGCTTCAGCGTCGCTTTCAGTTCGGGCCAAATCAGCGTATGCCGGTCGCCGCCGTGACGTCCGCCGGAATATCCGGCATCACGCTGGCGTCGTCCACGGCAATATCCGGGATGATATCGGATCGATCATCACCGCTTTCACCTGACGGGCGCTGTCGATGCTCACCGCATTGCTGATCATCCCGGCGGCGGTGCCCGCAGTGGTGTTGATTGCCACCCGCGGCACACCGGGTCTGTAAAGAGCCGGGCTTGATAGCATTCACAGTTTGCTATTTTCCGCCGCGCAAGCGTCGGATCCTCATAACGCAGGAGAACTCCGCTGCCCCGCCGGGCACGCTCCGTCTTTGATCCTCCCTGAACGTTCGGCGGTGAAAAAAATTTTCACTTCTTTGCTGGCGAGCAAGTTTTGATATGTTATACCATAACACTCAATAATCATCGGGAAGCAGGTGGCATGACAAGTCTTTACTCTCTTTCAGCCTGGCAACGGCTGGGCATAGCGGCGCTGGCTCTGGCCGTTTTGTGGCTGCTCATCGGCTGGGCGACGGCGCTGGTATGATCACGCTGCAGGAACTGTCATACGGCTATCGCGGCCAGCCGCCGCTCGGCACATTCAGCGGGCATTTCGCCAGCGGTTCAATGACCGCCGTAGTCGGCGCCAACGGCTGCGGTAAATCGACTCTGCTGAAGACGCTGGCCGGTTTGCTGCCGCCGTTGTCCGGCCGCTGCTATGTAGACCATGCCGGCGAGTCGACGCCGGGCTATCTGCCGCAGCTGTCGGAATTCGATCGCCAGTTTCCGCTCAGCGTGCAGGATTTGGTGCTGATGGGCTGTTTCGTTCACAGCGGAATGCTGGGGCGGATTTCGGCCGACTGGCGGCGGCACGCGGATGACGCGCTGGAAACCACCGGGATGCGGCACTGCGCCCGCCGCCCGATTGGCGAACTGTCCGGCGGCCAGCTGCAACGCGTACTGTTCGCCCGTCTGCTGGTGATGCAGTCGCCGGTGCTGCTGCTGGACGAGCCCTTTACCGGCATCGACCAACAAACCACGGCGGTACTGCTGGAGGTGATTACCCGGCTGAACCGCCAGGGGCGAACTATTCTGGCGGTGCTGCACGATATCCACATGGTGCAGCAGTATTTCCCGCAGGTGCTGCACCTGCATGCAGACGGACCGCGTCTGGAGCGCGGCAAAAATCTGGCGGACGCCCCCTCACCTGAACCATCAGAGTTATTCCATGATGCTATTTCACTGGTTAAGTGACCCTTTTATTCAGTTCGGCTTTATGCGCCGGGCGCTGGTCGGCTGTTTCGCGCTGGCGCTCAGCGCCACGCCGCTCGGCTGTTTCCTGCTGCTGCGCCGCATGAGTCTGGTCGGCGACGCGCTGTCGCATGCGGTGCTGCCCGGCGTGGCCATCGGCTACCTGATTTCCGGCATGTCGCTGCTGGCGATGGGCATCGGCGGTTTTCTGGCCGGGCTGGCCGTCGCCATGCTGTCCGGGCTGGTCAGCCGCCACACCAAACTCAAAGAGGACGCCAGCTTCGCCGGCTTTTATCTCGGTTCGCTGGCGCTGGGCGTGACGCTGGTCTCGCTGCGCGGCTCCAGCGTCGATTTGCTGCACGTGCTCTTCGGCTCGCTGCTGGCCGTCGATCGATCGGCGCTGATTGATATCGGCCTGATCGCCTCCTGCTCGGTAATAGTGCTGGCGCTGATCTACCGGGCGCTGGTGATCGAATCCTTCGATATTACTTTTCTCAGGATCGCCGCCGGGCGTTACCGGGCGCTCATCCACGCCCTGTTTCTGTCGCTGGTGGTGCTTAACCTGGTGGCCGGCTTTCAGTTGCTCGGCACTCTGATGACCGTCGGCATGATGATGCTGCCCGCGGCCAGCTCGCGCTTCTGGACTCAGCGGCTGGCCGTCATGCTGTGCATCGCCGTCGGCATCGGCCTGGCCGCCAGCCTGCTCGGTCTTCTGTGGTCATGGCATGCCGATCTACCGGCAGGCCCGGCGATTATCCTGACCGCAACCCTGATTTTCTGTATTTCCGCCTGTTTCGGTTCCAGCGGCGGCATGCTGCGTGCCCGTCGCTAATCCCCCTGTTATAGCTATTAAGGAGAGAAGATGAAGCGTTTTATTCCGGTTATCGCACTCTGCGGTCTGCTGATCAGCCCGCTGAGCATGGCGAAAACCCTTGAGGTGGTCGCCAGCTTTTCTGTGCCGGGCGATATGGTGCGACAGATCGGCGGCGATCAGGTACACGTAACCGATCTGGTCGGCCCGAACGGCGATCCGCATGAGTTCGAACCTTCGCCCAAAGACAGTAAAACGCTGGCCAGAGCGGATCTGGTGGTGGTCAGCGGACTGGGGCTGGAAGGCTGGCTGGATCGACTGATTGGCGCTTCCGGCTATAAAGGCAAGGTGATAACCGCCTCGCAGGGCGTGACGCCGCTGCACATGGAAGAAGACGGCCAACGCGTGACCGATCCGCACGCCTGGAACAGTATGAGCAACGGCATCATTTACGCCCGCAACATTATGAATGCCCTGATCGCCACCGATGCGCAACACGCAAATGACTATCGCCAGCGGGGCGAAGCCTATATCGCGCAATTACAACAGCTGGACGACTACGCCCAAAAAACCTTTGCCGGCATAGCGCAGGATAAACGTAAGGTACTGACCAGCCATGACGCGTTCGGCTATTTCAGCCACGAATACGGCGTGACGTTCCTGTCGCCGGTCGGGTATTCCACGGAGTCGGAAGCCAGCAGCCGGACAGTCGCGAAGCTGATCTCACAGATTAAGCAGGAAAAAGTTAAAATCTACTTTATTGAGAACCAGACCGACCCGCGTCTGGTGAAACAGATTGCCGCAGCCAGCGGCGCCGAACCCGGCGGGGAACTCTATCCGGAAGCGCTGACCGACGCCTCCGGCCCGGCGGCTACCTACGCCGCCGCGTTCCGTCACAATGTCGACGCCATCGCAGCCGGGATGAAATAAACCATTGCCTCGCAGGGGAAAGCCCTGCGAGGCCTATAACTCGCCAATGGATTACTTTTTCTGCACAAAGTCGCGGTATTTCGCCACCACGGCCAGGAAGTCATCCGTGCCGCACAGCGACAGGCTTTCTTCATCGTAGTAGCTCATCCCCTCTTCCATTTCATCCATCGCAAAGGCCAGCTGATTGGCCCGGATCATGACCTCTTCGCCGTCCAGCAACAGCGTGTATTCATGCCCGACATGCTGCCATTGGCGCTCGCTGCCGGCTACAGAACGGGCCGCCGCCTGCACCTCGCTCAGCAGCGCCAGATTGCCTTTCACTTCTTCATTGAACCAGTGGCCGACGGCTTCGTGCCCCATCGACATTCTGACCATCACCTGACCGGTAACATCGCGCAGAAACTCATAGTCCATGGTGCATCTATATGAACGCATCCCGTTTGCAAAGCTTCCGTTGTGCTGACGTTGACGGACAGGCCACCGCTCGATATCCGGCCTTATTGCAGCCAACTCCGCGAGCCTCGATGAGATTCGCCGACTTGTTCCTTATTCTCCTGGCGGGCTTCAGGCCCTGGCCACCATTCAGGTTTAGCAAGTCCCTGTCTTCGTCATCACTCCAACTGCCTCAGCAACCTTTCCGCATTCACCCTTTCGTTTAGGGGTTAATGGTTTTCAGCGCCTGCCGTTAGTACGGCCTGACGCTGACGTAATCTTTCCGGTACTCCCGCCCGTGTGCCGCTATCGCCCACGCCGTACGCGCCAGCTTGTTCGCCATCGCTACCGCCGCCACGCTGGTCGGCCGCCGTTTCTTTAACTCCGTTATCCACGGCCCCGGCACGTTCGCCAGCAAGCTCGCCGCCCTCGCGCCATGGATAAACAGCGCGCACAAATAGGTATCGCCGCGCTTGCTTATTCCCGGCAGCCTCACCTTACCGCCGGCGCCGGTCTGTCGGGGAACCAGATCCACACAGGCCGCGAACGCCCGTCCCGCCCCGAACGCGCGGGCATCGCCGATCGTGGCTACCACCGCCGTCGCTATCAGCGGCCCCACGCCGGGGATAGCCCCCAGTCGCCGGCAGGTCTCATTCTGGTTCGCCTGCGCCGCCTGCTGTTTCTCGGGAGCGTCAATCTGCTCGTCCAGGTCGCTCAGGCGACGGTGCTATTCTTCAATGCTGGGCGATGAGGAACGGCGGCAACCTTTCTTTCAGTCGCTCCAGCGCCACTGGCAACGCCTTGTTCAGCGCGGCGCGACCTTTACGCCTGTTTCGCCGAACGCCAGCAGCAGGCCGTACATGCATTTATCTGTGCGGTGCGGAATTTTATCCACTGGCGGCGCATGAGATACAGCGCCAGCATGCCTGCGGCTGTTCGCTCTTGACCGCAATCTTGCGGCCCGGCCGCTGCACCGCCATCCAGATGGCGCGGACATCCATGATGTCGTTCATGTTTCCCATCAAGGAACGCCTTGACGAACTTCGCCTGGAGTAATCGCAATCGCACCTGATGACCGGGTTTCTCCAACTTCGCTTGCCCAGTGTTGAGCACCGCCGCAGGCTTCCATGCCAATCAGGCCAGGTCCGCGGTTGCTGAAGAATGTCAGGAAGTCCTGACGGCGCAGTTGCTTATCCACCGCTTCGCCGCTGTGTGTATCGATGAAGTGAACATGAATCAGATGTTTTGCGATATCTACGCCAACCGGAGTATATTTTGTCATGCGTGGAGTCTCCAGTCTGGGGAACTTATGAATCCCGCTATTGGGCACGATGATGCCGGAAATCTGCGAGGCCCCACACCCCGCCGTTCCACTCGTCAAATAGTTGAGATGCGTTCATCTCATTCCCCTGTATCACTCTCGTCATTTTTAGTTTAATGGGTATTGGATATTGCCACAGTGATGCCTCGCATACGTCTGGCAAAAACCGGTAAGATTATTTGCTCCGCGGGCCGCCTGAGCCCGCTGACGCGGCGGCGCGACGCTAAAACGCGCCTCTGCATCCCGCCCTGGTCGGATGGCCGGTTTCTTCCGGTCATTATCTTCAAACTATTCTTAATGTCATCATAACCAATTGCTCTATAATGAAAAGTTATATTTTTTACGCGACCAGCCGCCCCCATCCAGGCTAAATAAAAGGAATTATTCAGTGAACAGACTCAGCGGCCCGGAATGAGTCATGCGTTTTCCCGGCAGCACGGTTACACGGGATCTCAGATCGCCTTTTCGCGAGTCTGTCGATCAATTGCTCGCCGCGCTCCGGACAGCCGGCGCGCAGGTGACGATATCCGCGACGTTCCGCCCGCCGGAGCGTGCCTGATGCACTGGAGCTGGAAGATCGACCGGCGCAGAGTGCGGCCGGAGGATGTTCCTCCGATGGCCGGCGTGAATATACAATGGGTGCACCAGAACGCGGATGCGAGCATCCAGGCGGCGACGGCGAGGGTTAATGCCTACGGTATGAGCAGGCTGCATGTGGCGCCCGCATTGCGCAGCCGTCACACGGAGGGTCATGCCATCGACAGGAGTATCGCATGGCAGGGAAATCTGACCATCAAAGATAAAAACGGCAACGATGTTGTCATCAATACGCCGCCTTCAACCGGTATGAATGCCGGGTTGCATCGCGCCGGCCAAAGCTATGGCGTCATTTAATTCCACAGCGGCGATCGGGATAAACCACACGGGTCAATTGATGGGCGATAAAATGAAAAGACGTATGTCAGTATGGCCGATCGCCATGCTTTTCTCGGGTTGCGTACTCGCGGCGCATACGGATTCACTGCCTGAGGATGTCCGGTCGTTTCTGGATAACGCCGACACCTGTCAGCATTTGTCGGGGGAATGGGATAGCTCACTGCCTGAAGAACGGCGACGCGAGATAGAGCGCGACGTAGACCAGTATTGCGGCGCCGCCCAGCGGCGGCAGCCGGAATTACAGAAAAAATACAAGGGCGACAAGGCGGTTGAAGAAAAACTGTCTGAATATCAGTTCTGATATCCGTCTCGCCTGACCGGTAAAAAACAGCCGGGATAACCCGGCTGTTTTCATACGGCGACCGACTGGATCGTCATCAGACCGCAGTCTGGAAAATAACCCCATCCGCCTTATCCGTATACTGTTCCAACTGGTCGAAATTCAGATAACGATAGGTGTCCTGCGCGGTCTTATCGACCTGCGCCATATAGGCCTGATATTCTTCCGGCGCAGGCAAACGTCCCAGCAGAGCGGCTACCGCCGCCAGTTCGGCCGACGCCAGATAGACATTGGCGCCCGTGCCCAGACGGTTCGGGAAGTTGCGCGTCGACGTGGAAACCACCGTCGAGCCGTCGGAAACGCGCGCCTGGTTGCCCATACACAGCGAACAACCGGGGATTTCCACCCGCGCGCCGCTCTTGCCGAATACGCTGTAATAACCTTCTTCCGTCAGCTGCGCGGCATCCATTTTGGTTGGCGGCGCGACCCACAGACGCGTCGGCAACTGCCCCTTGTGCTGATCCAGCAGTTTACCCGCCGCGCGGAAGTGGCCGATATTAGTCATACAGGAACCAATAAACACCTCATCGATCTTTTCGCCCTGCACGTCGGACAGCCAGCGCGCATCGTCCGGATCGTTAGGCGCGCACAGGATAGGCTCTTTGATTTCCGCCAGATCGATATCGATCACCGCGGCATATTCCGCATCGGCGTCGGCTTCCAGCAGTTGCGGGTCGGCCAGCCATTTCTCCATGCCCTGCACCCGGCGTTCCAGCGTACGACGATCGCCGTACCCTTCCGAGATCATCCACTTCAGCAGCACGATATTGGAGTTCAGGTATTCGATAATCGGCGCTTTATCCAGCTTGATGGTGCAGCCGGCAGCCGAGCGCTCCGCCGAGGCATCGGTCAGTTCGAAAGCCTGTTCCACTTTCAGATCCGGCAACCCTTCGATTTCCAGAATGCGGCCGGAGAAAATGTTTTTCTTACCTTTCTTCTCTACCGTCAGCAGGCCCTGTTTAATTGCATACAGCGGGATGGCGTGCACCAGGTCGCGCAAGGTAATGCCCGGCTGCATCTTGCCTTTAAAGCGTACCAGCACGGATTCCGGCATATCCAGCGGCATCACGCCGGTTGCGGCGGCGAAGGCCACCAGCCCGGAGCCCGCCGGGAAGGAAATGCCGATGGGGAAACGGGTATGGGAGTCCCCGCCGGTGCCGACGGTATCCGGCAGCAGCATGCGGTTAAGCCAGGAGTGAATAACCCCATCGCCGGGACGCAAAGAGACCCCGCCGCGATTCATAATGAAGTCCGGCAGCGTATGATGCGTGTTGACGTCCACCGGCTTCGGATAGGCGGCGGTATGGCAGAATGACTGCATCACCAGATCGGCCGAGAAACCGAGACAGGCGAGGTCTTTCAGCTCATCGCGCGTCATCGGGCCAGTGGTGTCCTGGGAACCGACCGAAGTCATCTTCGGCTCGCAATACTCATTGGGGCGAATCCCGGCCACGCCGCAGGCGCGCCCGACCATCTTCTGCGCCAGCGAGAAGCCTTTACTGCTGCTCGCCACCGCTTTCGCCACCCGGAACACATCGCTGTGCGGCAGGCCCAGCGACTCGCGCGCTTTGGTGGTCAGGCCGCGACCGATAATCAGCGGAATACGGCCGCCGGCGCGCACTTCATCCAGCAGCACGTCGGTTTTCAGCGCGAAGGTAGCCAGCAGTTCGCCGGTGGCGTGATTTTTCACTTCGCCGAGATAAGGATAGATATCGATCACATCGCCCATGTTCAGCGCGGAGACATCCACCTCGATGGGCAACGCGCCGGCGTCTTCCATGGTGTTGAAGAAGATCGGCGCAATTTTGCCGCCCAGCACTACGCCGCCGGCGCGTTTATTCGGAACAAACGGGATATCGTCGCCCATAAACCACAGCACCGAGTTGGTGGCGGACTTACGGGAAGAACCGGTGCCAACCACGTCGCCGACATAGGCCAACGGAAAGCCTTTCTGATTCAGCGCTTCGATTTGCTTAATCGGGCCGACCACGCCCGGTTGATCGGGCTCAATACCTTCACGGGCATTTTTCAGCATCGCCAGCGCGTGCAGCGGAATGTCCGGGCGCGACCAGGCATCGGGCGCGGGAGAAAGGTCATCGGTATTGGTTTCGCCGGTTACTTTGAAAACGGTGACGGTGATTTTTTCCGCCAGCGCGGGACGAGACAGGAACCATTCGGCGTCAGCCCAGGACTGCAGAATCTGGCTGGCCCAGCGATTGCCGGCCTTCGCTTTCTCTTCCACATCATAGAAATTGTCGAACATCAGCAGAGTATGAGACAACGCCTTCGCCGCGCCTTTCGCCAGATCGTCATTATCCAGCGCTTCGATCAGCGGCTGGATATTATATCCGCCCTGCATGGTACCCAGTAATTCAATCGCTTTTTTTGGGGTAACCAGGGGCGAGACGGTTTCCCCTTTCGCGATGGCCGCCAGGAAGCCCGCTTTCACATAAGCCGCTTCATCTACGCCAGGAGGCACACGATTGGTCAACAGATCCAACAGAACGTCTTCTTCACCAGCAGGCGGGTTTTTTAATGATTCCACCAGCGCCGCCATTTGCCCGGCGTCTAACGGTTTGGGAACTACCCCCTGTGCAGCTCGTTCGGCTACGTGCTTACGGTATTCTTCTGGCACGACTTTCTCCTCGCTCTCATTGTCTTAATTATGCCTGGCCCTCTGATTCCCGCAGAATGTCCATGCCCGGAGATAAGCGAGTGGATGCAAGGTCATAGAGCGCCCGGTCTGGCCTCGTCAGCATATCAGGATTTTAACCAAATGTTAATTTGTTCACATAAAAGCAACATCAAGACATCGTTTAGCCATTGTTCATGGCCCGGGTAACGATTTTTCATCCGATAAACACCAACTTCAGCAGAATAGCATGATCGGTTGAGACACACTATTTGCACTAATGACGCGCACTCTTTGCGCAATAACGCACGGCGCAGGGCGGCTGAATGCAGCGCCGGTCAGCAACGATTCAGCCCATTTCCGCATGCGCAAAACCTTTTCCCGGCTGATAATGCACGCTGACGCCGTTGCCGTCTTTATTGCTGTAATTGATCGCCGCCCGATGCTCATCAACCTCAATCTCATCCAGACGGAGCTGAGCGATAAACTGCTCATGGGTAAAGTGTTCATCTTCGTCATCGGGATCGGCCCAGTATTCGTTCCATATATCCAGCAGTTGCTCAGCGGCGAACTGACGCGCGGCGTCATTCCAGGCGGTCAGGTCGCGCAGTCTGCATTCGACAGACGACAGCATTTGCATCGCCCGCTCGCGCTGACCGCTGGCCAGCCGCAAAACCAGCCGCTGGCCGTGAACGTCGATATCGCCGGTAAATTCGCCCAGTTGCGCATTGCACGTCAGCCGCCCCATGCCCGGCAGTTCAATCGGCGGGCATGGCTGATGAATCCGCCTGAAGGCCGCCACGATCTCCTGTTCCGTCACGCCTCGCGACAGATCAAGCGTCTGCGCCGCATTGGCGAACTGCGCTGGATAGCCCAGCGGCATCGGACATGCCTCCCCATCCATCAGCACGTTCAGCTGGTATTTTCCCTGTCGCTGGCTGAGCGAACAGGCATTCAGCCCCTGCGGCAGCGGCAGCGACGTGACGTCGGACTCGCCCTCATCGTCATACCGATAGAGATCCACGCAGACCCGGCGCGGCCCCTCCGGCGACGGAGGCGCATCAAATATCCGCCAGTAGCCGTTACCCTGCGGCTGCGCCTGTTTTTCCTGAATAACCATCAGGGAATCATGACCGGTCATATGGCCGGCCTGAATCGACTGCAGCGCGCGTTCGGCCTGCTCATCCCCGGCGAAAGCCCGTCTGAGCCACTGTCGTATTTCCGCCTGATGATAAAAGACGGCGCCTGCCGCCGCCTGCTTCAGCGTCCCCTTTTCGGCCCGGGCGGCTGCCGCTTTTACATCGGCAGGCAGTATTTTAATCCCCTCGTTTCTGAAAGCATCGATGACGTCATAGTCGGTCAGACCGTCTTTCAGTTTTGCGCTCAATCGGCTGGCCACCGCTTCCAGCGAGACGAAATAGCCCAGCGACAGCGCCATCTCTTCACCGTCCGCCAGAACCTGCAGTTGATAGCAGCTTTCGTCTTCATAAGAGAGGGACAAAATATTGAGTTCACGCGGCAGCGGCATGGTCGTCACCCTGAGAGGAGAATCCCCGGCGCACCGGTAAAGATCGGCGCACGGCCAGAACGGGCCGCCGGGCTGCGGGGGCGCATCGACGATTTGCCAGTGCTCATCGTCCAGCTGCAGCGCCTGTTTTTTCTGAATGATCACCAGACATCGATAGCCCGGCGCATGAATAGCCTGAATCTCCCGCAGGAAGCTCGCCGCCGCCTCATTCTCCTCTAAGGACAGTTTAATTTGCCGCAGTATTTCGTCGCTATAATAAAACATGGCGTTGTCCCTTCGCTAAACGCTGATGCATCGCCCGCCGGTTCTCTGCCCGCGTGACGCCTCATGCCGGGTAAAATTTTATCTGTATATTACGCGTTGTTGCAGGCAGTCAAAATACCGCCGGTTTCCGCATGCGCAAAATTTTTTCCCGACGGATAATGCACGCCGAGGGCGCTGCCGTGCTGATTGCGACAGCGGAACATTACCGTCCGGTGTTGATCAGCCTTATGCCCAATACCGGCTAAAACCTTATCGCTATTTTGCGCTTTGCCGCAGATAGTCCAGATACTGCTCGCGCGTCACGCTTCCCGCCTGACGGCTGAATTCGTCAAACGAGCACGCCGGCGCCAGACCGAACTCGGCCAGCGCGTCGGCGCGTACGCGATCGTTATACAGTAAATCCAGCGCCGCTTTCGCCGCCGGATCGTCGCTAAACCAGCTCTCCGGCACGCCGCTGTAAACGCCATTATTCAGATAGTCGCGTCCCGTGGTCAGCCGGGTTTCCGACTCCGGTTTCGACAGCGTGCCGCAGCCCCAGCTCAGTTGGTAAGATCGCTGCCCGCCGCTGTTCGTGCGGAGGCCGTAACCGATCGGCAGCAGAATATCCTCTTCGCTCAGCATCTTACGTCCCATATATTCATAACGGCCGCGCAGAAAGTTATCGTCCATCACGCTTCCCGCATAATCCGCCAGCGGAGCCTCGATGATTTCCTGCAGCGCGGGAATGCGGTTATGGGTGATAAACCGCCAGGGACGAACAAACAGCGGTACGGTCATCAGGCTGTTCCAGATACTGTCGGCGCAAAACAGACCGTCTTTCCTCATCCTGCGCACATCGCCAATGACCAGCACGTATCCTTCGCGATACAGATCCAATTCGACTCTGAATATTTCCCCCGGCTGCGCTTTATGACGCGGGTTCCTCATACGCAGCAGGCGCTCCAGCTTGCGCGCATAGTCGACCGGCAGGCGTTGCGCATACCGCGCCAGCCAGCGCTGCATGTCCGCCCGGGTAGCGATCTGTTCGCAGCCGCGAATCGGCAGCGCCGCATAAGTATGCGGGTTAAACACTCTGATGCCGGCGGGCGCGGCGTCGGTTTTAAGCCCGATAGAAAAATCGATTGTCTGCGCCCTCGTCTTTGAGATGCCGGTATAGTTGAGTTTTTTCTCCCTGCCGCGCGCCGTGGTCGGTAAAATCACCTGCCGGTCGCGGGTCAGAATATGCAGGTCGGCCTCATGATAAGCGTGGCTGTAGACGGCGATGCTTTTTTTGACGATATCGCCCTCCATACAGATAAAATATCCCGCTTTTAACTCCAGGATATCCCAGTTATCGTCCAGCAGATTCAGTCCAAATAGCGGGCGCAACGTATTCGACAGCCAGCTGTCCACACCGGTGACTGGTTTGATACTCATTTAACGCTCCCTGGTGATTCCCGCTTATGTCTGTTTTTCTCCCGGGAAGCACCGGCGCAATTACGCCGCTTCCGCGGCAGGGCAAAACAAAGGGGGTAAATGGACATTCAGATTATCAGAAATACCGGGCATGTCAGCACGCCGGGGGAGAACGCAGTCAGCGCACGAATCGGGATCAGGCGCAGCAAGGCGGTCGGACTTATCCCTGACCGGGGGACCAGCAAAAATGCGTCCGCAACGCGTGCTGCATGGAAAGCAGCGGCACCGACTGGTGGGATTGTTCAGGATAGATATGCAGTGTAACCGACAATGCCGGCAGGCGTTCGCGCAGTATCCACGCCAGTTCGCGCACGCCGTCCACCATCCGGCGCTGATGGCGATGCTGGCGCAGCGCCTTACGCTGTTTATCCGGCAGCGCCATTTCCCACGGCTCCAGCGATTGTTCATATTCGCCCACCGACAGCGCCAGCCCGGCCGGCAGCGCCCGTCCCGGCGCCAGCGACTGCGCGGCGCACGCCGCGGCGTGACGCAACAGATACTGGCCGTTCCACCAGACCGACGGACTGGCCGCATAAAAGTGCTGAAAGTCGTCCGGCTCGCTGAGCAAGGTATCGACGGTAAACAGGCCGCCGTAGGAGTGGCCGAATAGCGCGCGCCGGGCAGGATCGATCGGATAGCGGCTGGCGATCAGCGGCCGCAGTTCGTTGCGCAGGAACTGACGGAATCCGGCAGCGTCGCCCGCCAGACCGCCCGGATAGTAACCGCCGAGCGGATTAGCCTCCGCCACCAGCGCCTCCACGGCCGGACGGTAGTCGCATTCGCGCCGGGTCGGGCCATCATAATCAAGCGCCACCACCACGCCGGGCTGCATACCGCAGCGCGGGCGCGCCAGCGCCTCCATTATGCCGACCGCCAGCGGAAAATAGCGCGCGCCGTCGAGCAGGTAAATCACCGGCCAGCCGTCGGCCGGCGCCGCCGTCTCAGGCCCGGGGACAAAGGTCATCAGGCGATAGCGACCGCGGGTTGTCGGGGTGATGATTTCATCCTGGGTATTCGGTAACTGGTACACCGGTCCTCCTGCGCTAAAAGCACCACCGTAGCCTGCCGAAAAAACGCCAATACCAAAATCCGGCAAGAATAAGCGTCATAAGCGCCTGGTAGCCTGAGCGGTATTTTTTATTCAGGCATAAATAAAAAAAGGCAGCAGCATAATGAATGTCAGCGGCGCCGTGGTTGACCTTATATCATCGACCATGAAGATACGATAAGCATCACAAGCCGTCTTCACCTCATCGCCATCAACATACTGCTCTTGCTTAAAATAAGAAAAGTAAGCAATATTAAAAAAACAGAACAGGGCGTAAATAAAACTGAACGTGAAATGTTTCCCGTTCATTCGCTCACTCCCATTATTTTCGCAACGTATTTTCTTCTCCGGCATATTCTAAATAATTCGCCCCGCGGAACAAAACGTTATCGTTTTGAACAACGCAACGCGTCGACCCTTTATGGAGGAAGCCCGGAGACGAGCTGAATAATTGAGCGCAGCCAACGCACCGGCGATTTGCAGGATGATGAATATATACGCCTTACTGCAGGTATATTGGCTACGCTAAATTAAACGATTATCCGCGGTTCCCTGCGCCGGTTGGCGACGCAGGGAACGGCTATCAGAAGCGGGTGTTCAGACTGACAAAGAAAGTTCTGCCTGGTTCATTGTAGGTCGCCGCCCCGGCGCCGGCGCCGTTGTCATTAAGACTTTGCGCGTTCCCCGCCCGGAACTGGCGTTTATCGAACAGGTTCTCCACCCCGGTCGTTACGCTGACGTATTTATTGACATCGTAAGTCCCGCTCAGGCCAAAGACCGCATAAGGGCTGACCTCATGCCGATCGTAGCCTGACGTCTCCGTTCCCTGATAATTGTATTTTTTCGGTTTCTGGCGACCATACCATGTCATATCGGCCAGTAAAGAAAGGTCTTCGGTGGCCTGCCAGCTGACCGAGGAGTTCAGGGTAAATTGCGGCGTGATCGACAGTCGATCGCCAGTCGTTTTGTTTTTCGACTGCAGCATCCAGGTAATGTTATTGTTCCAGCTAATGGTCTCCGTCACGGGAATATTCAGCGTGCCTTCCAGTCCTTCCAGCAGCGCTTTAGGTACGTTTTCCCATTGATATATAGTGGAGTTAGCGTAGCTTCCCGTTCCGCCGGATGCCGCACCCTGCGAATGAACGCCTGATTCAATCTTATTGCGGTAATCATTGCGGAAATAAGTGACGCCCGCCTGATAGCCGTCGCGCTTGAACTCAATACCGACTTCCTTATTAATACTGGTTTCCGCTTTGAGATCCTCGTTGCCCATCAGGTAGCAGGAGCCGCCGCCGTAGCAGCCATTACCGCGGCTATACAGCAGGTAGTTGGGGTTAAGCTGATAAAGGTTAGGCGCCTTATAGGCCCTGGCGATCCCCATTTTTAGAGTGAAATCCCCGCCCAACTGCTGGGACAGGTTTAACGACGGACTCCAGTTATTGCCGATCATGCTGTGATGATCGAAACGCAGCGCGGGCGTCAGCATCGTGCTATCGGTCAATTCAATATTGTCTTCGGCGAAAACAGAAGCGATACGGGCCGAGATTTTGTCGCTGCGGTTGGCGTCGCTAATAGAACCGATACTGCCGCCTTCGGTGGTGGTTTGCGTATTGGATGCCGGATCCTTCATCTTCTGTTCAACCCACTCCACCCCAACGGTGGCCGTCTGGTTAAACAGCAATTCCAGCGGGATATTCAGTTCGCTGTGGGCGGTATAGGTATCCAGCTTGATGGTGGCGTAGTCATTGCCCGTCGGCCTGCCGGCAGGACCGCCCGACAATTGCTCAAAAATACGGGTATTGTGCGTATTTTCATACTGCAAGTAAGAAAGCGCGCTAATGCCGCTATCCCAGTAGCCTCGGTGGGTAACGGAAAAATTCTGCCGGTACATACGGTTGGTTTCCTGACCGTACTTATCCAGCGATGTGCTGTTGCTGTTATTGTTTTCAGTATCGCCGGCGTAAATATTGCCCTGACGACTGGTACCGGCCTCAAACTCCAGCGTTTGCTGCGGCATAAACTCCCAGCGCAGCAACCCATTGATGTCCTTGTTGCGCACGCCCTCGCGCCCGGCGGGGATCGTCGTCACGCTCGGATTCAGCTGGTGCCCGTCGTTAATATCTATCGCATCGGCCTGGGTTTTATTGATATTACCGTACAGACGGAAGCTCAGGTTATCCGTCAGCCCGCCCATCAGGCTGAAATCCGTACGTTTGGTCGCGCCTTCCGATTTGTGCTGCGGCGCGTTCATATAAGCGTTCCAGGTACCATGCAGTTCCTGCGTGGGCTGTTTGGTAATAATGTTGACCACCCCGCCCGCGGCGCCGTTGCCGTAGCGCGCCGCCGCCGGACCGCGCAGCACTTCGATGCGTTCGACCATATCGGCCGGCACCCAGCTGGTATCGCCGCGAGTATCGCGCTCACCTCGCCAGCCATAGCGCACCGCATTGCGGCTGGAAACCGGCTTGCCGTCCACCAGAATCAGGGTATTTTCCGGCCCCATGCCGCGAATATCGATCTGGCGGTTGTTGCCGCGCGAACCGCTGTTCGAGTTGCCGGAAAGATTGACGCCCGGCATAGTGCGAATAAGCTCGGATAAATCACTCGTCGGCGGACGTTTGCTGATGTCCTCCGCCGTAATTACAGATACGCCCGGCGCCTGACGGGTTTGCTCCGCGGCCGTCACCACCATCGTATCGGAAGAGCCGGCGCCCGCATTCTGCTGAGTCTCGCTGGCGGTGCCTGAATCAGTCGCCGACGTCTGCGCCCACGTCAGGAAGGGGATGGTTGAACAGCTCAACCCAATCAACGTCGCCAGGTAGTGGCGTGGTGGTAATTTCATCATTTAAAATCGCCCTGTAATAGTCGTAATCTGAAAGACGGTCGTTGCTGACTGGCGCATATGCTGACGGCGCTTAACCGGCCGTCTTAAAGATCGCGGCGCCCGTTAAGGGGAGCCCGCGCTATCATTGCTCTGTTACCGGCGGAAACGCTCTCGCCCGGAATGGATAAAGCGTGTATACCTTCCTGCAGACATACTGTACGGCAGGAGAATCGCCACGACGCGCTGCGGGCCACCAACGAAAAATGCTACTGATAAGTATTTGCATTACCAATTTGGCGTAGCCATTGTTACATTTGTTGTCTGATACCGGGTTTGCGCAAACAGCAAATTGTTTTGCAAAAGCAGCAAAATGACGCGGAAAAACCAGACAATTGAAGGGGAAATCATGCGAAATCATGTTCCGTCGTCTAAATCAATCTATAAGAATCACATCGTCCAGCAGTCCAGTCTGGTTTCCAATAACTACCGTTGCCAGGGCGTTGGGCTGATTGATGATATGCCGCTGCTGTTCGGCAGCTTTAATGTCATTCAGCTGAATCGCGACTTGATTTTACACACGGCGGATGTGGTCAATCTGCACAATATGAAAACGCAGGGCTTGCTCAATGGCGCCATCAAGCTGGCCATTGTGGTTAACGGCATCGCGCATATTACCTATGGAGATCGGTTGTTGCATCTGGGCAAGGCGCAGCCGGCCTCATTGATGTCGCTGACCGAACCGACGCTGTTTAGCCGCAACGGCAAACGAGACGAATACGAACGCACCGTATCGCTCACCTTTAGCCGCGACTGGCTGTACGGTAATTTGCTGGACAGCGTCGACGACTGGCAGGCAATTTATGATTTCACTCAGACCCACCTCGCCACGCATTTATGGACGCCTTCGCGTCAGGCGCTGGGCATCGCCTGGCAGATACTGAATACGGAAGCGTGCAGCACGCCGCTCCAGCGACTGTATCTGGAGAGCCAGTGCATGATGTTGATCATTGAAGCCTTTAGTTCGCTCACCAGCCAGGCGCAACAGAATAAGGAGGTGCCCGGCGTCACATTGCGCAACCATCATCGCGTGCAGCAGGTCAGAGATATGCTGGAAAGCGGCGCGGCCGATCAGCTCACCATTGCGGAAATCGCCAGCAACGTCAGCATGAGTGAAAGTACTCTGCAGCGTCACTTTCGTCAGACGTTCAACATGACGGTGTTCGAATACCTGCGCAACTGCCGGCTGCAGCGGGCCATGCTGGCTATGCAAAAAGAAGGGATTGGCATCGCCCAGGCGGCCAGCCTGGCGGGCTATAATAGCCCGGCTAACTTCGCCACCGCTCTGCGTCGCGTCTACGGCGTCACGCCAGGCCAGGTTAAGGATCGGTTTTGAAGGCGGTTAAGGAGAGGGAATAACGGACAATGATGAGCAAATAGCGATTATCACTTATCCCAGCGCTTACGACACGCAGTACCGTGCAACCATGCCTGCTCGCCTTTTTCATCCAGCGAGCTGAGATTTTCCAGACAAAGCAGCCCGGGGCCATTATCGGTATCAATGATCCCAATACCGATAATATCTTGCGCTTTCGCCGCAATCCGCGCCCACTCTTGTTCTGGCAAACGAATTCTTACTTTGTGGTGTCGCAGTCGTTCATCAGCCGGGGTAACCACATAACCAGTAACAACCACCGGATCCGCATATCCGGACAAAAGCGAAGGCGAACGTTTAATCGCTGACGTCACCTCCCGATCCGTACGGACAGTTTCAACGGTTAAAATAAGTTTGCCGTCAGGCTCAAGCTCGTCAACGCCGCGAAACATGGCATTTTCCGCTTTAATTTCGATGTTCTTATCAGCAAACGGGGACATCGCTACCGCCGGGGCAAGCATAAAGAGCAGCATGCTTATCACCATAAGCCCCGGTTTTAATGGAGTACGCAGCATAACAAAACAGCCCTCATCAGCATCAGACACGCCTTACACAGACATCCCCAAAATACGTCTTTCATTATTCTGCGCCGCGGCGCTTCGACGATGCATCAAAACCAGCATATTACCATCCGTTCGAAAATCGCAAAAAATCCGCCGCACCGCCACTTGAAAACAACGTTCCGGACAATATATATCCAATATTGATTATCGTTTCGTCAAACAGGAGTCCAGATTATGAATCAATGCGACAAGACTACGCCGGCGCAGCCGCAGAATATTGTCGCCGCGGCCAGTAGCGACACCGTACAAGAGATACTCAACATGCTGGCGGACAAACAGCTGCCGCCCGAAACGGCGTTGGCCAACCTGGCGGTCGCCATGTCGCACATCATGGGCGTTTCAGGCTGCCATCAGTTCTTTTTGTCTAATCCGCTGTCAAATCTGATTGTCATGCTGCAGACCAGCGGGCCGGAAAACGGCCGAATGGTACATTAATCAGGCATATTCAGGACGCGCAAGGCGCGCAAAACAGTCTGTCAGCGCCAGCTATAAAAATCGCGCCCGCGCCGTCCGTGTTTTTACCCGCGCCCCCCAAAAAAAAAGCTCCCGTAACAGGAGCTTTTTGCCGAAGGCGAATAACGCTTATTTCTTTTTCGCTTTCGGGTTAGGCAAATCGGTAATGCTGCCTTCGTACACCTCGGCCGCCAGGCCGATGGATTCATGCAGCGTCGGGTGCGCATGGATGGTCAGCGCAATATCTTCCGCATCGCAGCCCATCTCAATCGCCAGACCGATTTCGCCCAGCAGCTCGCCGCCGTTGGCGCCGACAATGGCCCCGCCGATAACGCGATGCGTTTCCTTATCGAAAATCAGCTTGGTCATGCCATCCGAGCAGTCGGATGCGATCGCGCGGCCGGAAGCCGCCCATGGGAAGGTCGCCGTTTCGTAGCTGATCCCCTTCTCTTTCGCTTCTTTTTCCGTTACGCCGACCCATGCCACTTCCGGCTCGGTATAGGCGATGGATGGGATCACTTTCGGATCGAAGTAGTGCTTTTTACCGGAAATCACTTCCGCGGCCACGTGCCCTTCGTGTACGCCTTTGTGCGCCAGCATCGGCTGGCCGACGATATCGCCGATAGCGTAGATGTGCGGCACGTTGGTGCGCATCTGTTTATCCACGCGAATAAAGCCGCGATCGTCCACTTCCACTCCGGCATGACCGGCATCGATCAATTTACCGTTCGGTACGCGGCCGATGGCGACCAGTACGGCATCATAGCGCTGCGCGTCGGCCGGCGCGTTTTTACCTTCCATCGTGACGTAGATACCGTCATCTTTCGCCTCAACGGCGGTCACTTTGGTTTCCAGCATCAGCTTGAACTGTTTGCTGATGCGTTTAGTAAAGGTTTTCACCACGTCCTTATCGGCCGCCGGGATAACCTGATCGAACATTTCGACCACTTCAATCTGAGAACCCAGCGCATGATAGACCGTGCCCATTTCCAGACCGATGATCCCGCCGCCCATCACCAGCAGACGTTCCGGCACGGTTTTCAGCTCCAGCGCATCGGTGGAATCCCATACGCGCGGGTCTTCATGCGGAATAAACGGCAATTGAATAGGACGAGAACCGGCGGCGATGATGGCATTGTCAAAGTTAACGGTAGTCGTACCGCCTTCGCCTTCTACCACCAGGGTGTTGGCGCCGGTGAATTTGCCCACGCCGTTAACCACTTTAACCTTACGACCTTTCGCCATACCCGACAGGCCGCCGGTCAGCTGAGCGATAACTTTCTCTTTCCAGCTGCGGATTTTGTCGATGTCGGTTTTAGGTTCGCCGAAAACGATACCGTGCTGCGCCAGCGCCTTAGCTTCTTCGATGACTTTAGCGACGTGCAACAACGCTTTGGAAGGGATACAGCCAACATTCAGACAGACGCCGCCCAGCGTGGCGTAGCGTTCAATCAGGACGGTGTCCAGCCCCAGGTCCGCACAGCGGAACGCCGCGGAATAGCCGGCGGGGCCTGCCCCCAGAACCACCACCTGAGCTTTAATTTCAGTACTCATCATGACCTCTTGTTTTGTTTGTCCGGCGGTCAGACGTCGTTTTATACTCGTCGTTTTCCAGTTGCGGTACGTTGGCCGCGATCGCTCGCCGCCTTCCGGCAACCCGAAATAAAGTGAGTATATGGCGAATTAATTCAGTACGCCCATCGTCCACCGGGACGCTCCCACCTTCAGCAGTTTACAGAACTGTTAATAATCTGCAAAGCACGCCCGGGCGAAGAGTGCCTCTGCGGCGCTGTGCGGATTAACGACCCGACAACGCCGACGTTAAACAAAAAGGCTGGTCGCCTGACCAGCCTTTACGGTTACATCACCAGACGACGGATATCGGCCATCACGCCGTTGATGAAGCTGATGAAACGCGCACCGTCGGCACCATCGATTACACGGTGGTCGAAAGACAGTGACAGCGGCAGCATCAGGCGAGGCGCGAACTCTTTCCCGTTCCAGATCGGCTTAATGGACGATTTGGAAACGCCCAGAATCGCCACTTCCGGCGCGTTGACGATCGGCGTAAACGCCGTGGTGCCAAGACCGCCCAGGCTGGAGATGGTGAAACATCCGCCCTGCATATCGGAAGACGTCAGCTTACCGCCGCGCGCTTTTTTGGAGATTTCCATCAGCTCGCGGGACAGCTCGACAATGCCTTTCTTATTCACATCGCGGAACACCGGCACAACCAAACCGTTCGGCGTATCGACCGCCACGCCGATGTTAATGTATTTCTTCAGCGTCAGGCGCTGGCCGTCTTCAGACAGCGAGCTGTTGAAGCGCGGGAACTCTTCCAGCGCTTTAGCCACCGCTTTCATAATGAACACCACGGGCGTGATCTTCACGTCCATCTTCTTCTTCTCGGCTTCCACATTCTGCTGCTTACGGAAAGCCTCGACGTCGGTGATGTCGGCTTCATCATGCTGCGTCACGTGCGGGATCATCACCCAGTTACGGTGCAGGTTGGCGCCGGAGATCTTCTGAATGCGGCCCAGCTCGACTTCTTCAACTTCACCGAACTTGCTGAAGTCCACTTTCGGCCACGGCAGCAGACCCGGCAGCGTACCGCCCGCCGCGCCGGCGGCCGGCGCGGACTCGGCGCGTTTCACCGCGTCTTTCACGTAGGCCTGAACGTCTTCGCGCAGAATGCGGCCTTTACGACCGGTGCCCTTCACTTTCGCCAGGTTGACGCCGAATTCGCGCGCCAGACGGCGGATCAGCGGCGTGGCGTGCACGTAGGCGGCGTTTTCGGCGAATTCGCCTTTATCCGCAGCCTTCGGCGCCGCGCTCTGCGTTTCCGGCTTAGCCGGCGCCGGCGCAGCTTCAGCTTTCGCTGCGGGCGCCGCTGCCGGCGCCGCGCCTTCTACTTCGAACACCATGATCGGCGAGCCGGTTTTCACCTTGTCGCCCACGGCGATTTTGATCTCTTTGACCGTACCGGCGAACGGCGCCGGCACTTCCATCGAAGCTTTGTCGCCCTCAACGGTGATCAACGACTGTTCGGCGGTCACCTTATCGCCAACCTTGACCAGCACTTCGGTGACTTCCACTTCGTCGCCGCCGATATCCGGCACATTAACGTCTTTGGCGGCGGAAGCGGCGCTGGCCGACGGCGCGGCGGGCGCTTCGGCTTGCGCGGCCGCAGGCGCGGCGGCGCCTTCGACCTCAAACACCATGATCGGCGAGCCGGTTTTCACTTTGTCGCCCACGGCGATTTTGATTTCTTTGACCGTACCGGCGAACGGCGCAGGCACTTCCATCGAAGCCTTGTCGCCTTCAACGGTGATCAGCGACTGCTCGGCGGTCACTTTATCGCCAACCTTGACCAGCACTTCGGTGACTTCCACTTCGTCGCCGCCGATATCCGGCACGGCGACGTCCTGGCTGGCGCTGGCTGCGGCGGCCGGTTTCGCCTGTTCTTTTTTCTCTTCCGCGGCCGGCGCGGCGCCGTCAGCGGCCTCAAACAGCATAATCAGCTTGCCGGTTTCGACCTTATCGCCAACGGCAATCTTGATTTCTTTCACCACGCCGGCCTGAGGCGACGGGACTTCCATTGAAGCCTTATCGCCCTCGACGGTAATCAGCGATTGTTCCGCTTCAACTTTATCGCCCACCTTCACCAGCACTTCGGTGACTTCAACTTCATCTGCACCGATGTCCGGTACGTTGATTTCGATAGCCATGTAATCTTTACCTCTTATGCCAGACGCGGGTTAACTTTATCGGCATCGATACTGAATTTAGTAATCGCTTCGGCCACTACGCTCTTATCGATTTCGCCACGTTTAGCCAGTTCGCCCAGCGCGGCAACCACCACGTAAGATGCATCCACTTCGAAGTGGTGACGCAGATTTTCGCGACTGTCGGAACGACCGAAGCCGTCGGTGCCCAGTACGCGGTAGTCGCTGGCCGGAATAAAGCTGCGGATCTGTTCGGCGAACAGCTTCATGTAGTCGGTCGACGCCACTGCCGGCGCCTCGCTCAGCACCTGCGCAACGTAAGGCACGCGCGGGGTTTCGGTCGGATGCAGCATGTTCCAGCGTTCGCAATCCTGGCCATCGCGCGCCAGTTCGGTAAACGAGGTAACGCTGTAAACGTCGGAACCGACGTTGTAATCCTTCGCCAGGATTTCCGCCGCTTCACGCACGTGACGCAGAATAGAGCCGGAGCCCAGCAGCTGAACGTTGCCTTTGCTGCCTTCCAGGCTTTCCAGCTTGTAGATACCCTTACGGATACCCTCTTCCGCACCCTGCGGCATGGCGGGCATGTGGTAGTTTTCGTTCAGCGTGGTGATGTAGTAGTAGACGTTTTCCTGCGCTTCGCCGTACATACGCACCAGACCATCATGCATGATGACCGCCACTTCATAGGCGTAAGCCGGATCGTAAGAGATGCAGTTCGGGATGGTCAGCGACTGAATGTGGCTGTGACCGTCTTCGTGCTGCAGGCCTTCGCCGTTCAGCGTGGTGCGGCCGGAGGTGCCGCCGATCAGGAAGCCGCGCGCCTGCTGGTCGCCTGCCGCCCAGCACAGATCGCCGATACGCTGGAAGCCGAACATCGAATAGTAGATGTAGAACGGGATCATCGGCAGGTCGTTGGTGCTGTAAGACGTTGCCGCCGCCAGCCAGGATGAGCCGGCGCCCAGTTCGTTAATCCCTTCCTGCAGGATCTGGCCCTTCAGATCTTCTTTATAGTACGCCACCTGCTCACGGTCCTGCGGGGTGTACTGCTGGCCGTTCGGGCTGTAGATACCGATCTGGCGGAACAGACCTTCCATACCAAAGGTACGCGCTTCATCGGCGATGATCGGAACCAGACGATCTTTGATCGACTTGTTCTTCAGCATGACGTTCAGGGCGCGCACGAAAGCGATAGTGGTGGAGATCTCTTTGTTCTGCTCTTCCAGCAGCGAACTGAAGTCTTCCAGCGTCGGCAGTTCCAGCTTTTCAGTGAACTTCGTCTTACGGGTCGGCAGGTAGCCTTCCAGCGCCTGACGACGTTCGTGCAGGTATTTGTACTCTGCGGAATCTTCTTTGAAAGTCACATAAGGCAGTTTTTCGATATCTTCATCGGCGACCGGCACATTGAAACGATCGCGGAAGTAACGCACGCCGTCCATGTTGATTTTCTTAACCTGGTGCGCGATGTTCTTGCCTTCGGCGGCATCGCCCATACCATACCCTTTGATGGTATGCGCCAGAATAACGATCGGTTTGCCTTTGGTTTCCTGCGCTTTTTTCAGCGCAGCATAGATTTTCTTCGGATCATGGCCGCCGCGATTCAGGGACCAAATCTGGTCGTCGCTCCAGTCTTTCACCAGAGCGGCGGTTTCCGGATATTTGCCGAAGAAGTGTTCACGCACATAGGCGCCGTTTTTCGACTTGAAGGTCTGGTAGTCGCCGTCCACGGTTTCGCCCATCAACTGGATCAGCTTACCGCTGGTGTCTTTACGCAGCAATTCATCCCAGCGGCTGCCCCAGATAACCTTAAGCACTTCCCAGCCCGCGCCGGCGAAGATGCCTTCCAGCTCATTGATGATCTTACCGTTGCCGGTTACCGGACCATCCAGACGCTGCAGGTTACAGTTGATAATGAATACCAGGTTATCCAGTTTTTCACGCGTGGCGATGGTAATCGCGCCTTTGGATTCCGGCTCATCCATTTCGCCGTCGCCCAGGAAAGCGTACACGGTTTGCTTAGATGTATCTTTCAGGCCGCGGTGTTCCAGATATTTCAGGAATTTAGCCTGATAAATCGCGCCAATCGGCCCCAGCCCCATGGATACGGTCGGGAACTGCCAGAATTCAGGCAGCAATTTAGGGTGCGGATAAGAAGGCAGCCCCTTGCCGTGTACTTCCTGACGGAAATTATTCAGTTGTTCTTCGCTCAGACGGCCTTCAAGGAAGGCGCGCGCGTAGATCCCCGGGGAAATATGGCCCTGGAAGTAAACCAGATCGCCGCCGTCCTGCGCGTTGTGCGCGCGAAAGAAGTGGTTAAAACACACTTCGTAGATAGTGGCGGAAGACTGAAAAGATGCCATGTGGCCACCCAGTTCCAGATCTTTTTTCGAGGCGTGCAGCACGGTCATGATCGCATTCCAGCGAATCGCGCTGCGAATACGGCTTTCAAGCTCCAGGTTGCCCGGATATTCTGGCTCGTCCTCCACGGGGAGGGTGTTGATGTACTGACGGACAGCATTACCCGCAGCAACGTTTACGCCTCCCTTACGGGCCTGGCCCAGCACCTCGTCTATCAGGTACTGAGCGCGTTCAACACCCTCTTCACGGATGACCGATTCGATCGCCTGCAGCCAGTCGCGGGTTTCGATCGGATCCACGTCATTATTTAAACGATCTGACATGGTGGTATTCCTTATCTTCTCTAATAAGTTAATTTACTGGTGCCTGTCGCCCTGTACTCTGCCCGGAAAGCCAAAGCACACGAAGACAGGCCCATGGTTTAATTGCCGCATTCAGTACCCAAAATCGGGCGCCTAATCCTTGCGTTGCTGGAGTCGACGTAACGATCTTTCCCGCCGGCTATGTTCCCGGTTAAGATCCAGCAATAGCTCCTCAATAAACGCCAGATGGCGGTGTGATGCTTCGCGAGCCTTCTCCGGCTCCCGGGCAACAATCGCTGCAAAGATTCCGGCGCGATGGCTGCTCACCTTCGCCAGCATTTCCCGGCTCAGGTAGAGCAATTCAAAATTCTGCCGCACGTTTTGTTCCAGCATCGGCCCCATACAGCGCAACAGGTGCAGCAACACCACATTATGCGTGGCTTCTGTTACAGCAACCTGATACTGCATGACGGCTTCGGATTCAGCGTCCAAATCGCCGGCATCGTGCGCCTGCTGGATTTGTTCGTGACACTCCCGGATACGCTGTAAATCATCGTCTGTTCCGCGCAGTGCCGCATAATAGGCGGCAATTCCTTCAAGCGCATGACGCGTTTCCAGTAAATCGAATTGTGACTCGGGATGGTTACTGAGCAATTGAGCCAGCGGATCGCTGACGCTTTGCCACAGATTACTTTGGACGAATGTGCCACCCCCCTGGCGGCGCAAAAGCAAACCTTTGGCTTCCAGGCGTTGAATGGCTTCTCTCAGAGAAGGTCGGGATACATCGAATCGTCTGGCCAGTTCGCGTTCCGGCGGCAGTTTTTCACCCGGTCGCAATGTTCCTTCGAGGATCAAAAACTCCAGCTGCTGCTCAATCACATCTGACAGTTTGGGTTGACGGATTTTGCTGTATGCCATTATGAAGTCTTCTCTGCGAATAGCGCGGAGTTAATTGGTAATACCAATTGCAAAAACGTGACGCTAAAGTAACAAAGTATTCACCTTCTGTCCATACGGGCGTTGCGCTAAATTCTAACCCCATCATAATTTAACAATTGCACAAAAAATACCCGCACGGGCGGCCCTCCGTCGCCCCCGGCAGTCGATTGCGGCGACGGCCGTTATTAACTTTTCTTAAACTAAAATTAGCCATGCTGAAGCGTTTAACCTGCGATAAAAATGAATAAAAATTCAATTTTTATGCTTATTTACCCACCCTTCCTGGCTATTTTTTCGCCGTTACGGGCGCATAAAAATAACCGAAACGTTACCGGCAAACAATGACGAAAAACCGGACGATTTTTGATAACCGCTTCATTGCGCCCGCGCGATTTCTTGTCCGAACCTGTCATAAATCAAGTGCATTCCGCTGCGCTTACCACTATTCTCTCAGCAACGGTAGATAAGCAGAAAAATTCGTTTATCGGCAGCCGTAAAAATAAAATTACACTAACCGTAAAGTAAAAAAGTCCGAACGCCGCGTCAGACGCGCCGGCGCCGGTCTTTGTTCACAATGGCAGAGGGTTATTTAATGGATGGTCAAAAACAAGCCGGTACGCTCAAGCGTGGCCTGAAAAACCGCCATATTCAGCTTATTGCACTGGGGGGCGCGGTAGGAACCGGGCTGTTCCTCGGTATTGCCCAGACAATCAGAATGGCCGGGCCTTCCGTCCTGCTGGGCTATGCAATCGGCGGGATTATCGCATTCCTGATCATGCGCCAGTTAGGGGAAATGATTGTGGAGGAACCGGTTGCCGGCTCTTTCAGTCACTTCGCCTATAAATACTGGGGCAACTTCGCGGGTTTCGCCTCCGGCTGGAACTACTGGGTGCTGTACGTGCTGGTGGCAATGGCCGAACTGACCGCCGTCGGCATCTACGTTCAGTACTGGTGGCCGGGCATTCCTACGTGGGTTTCCGCCGCCGTTTTCTTCCTCGTAATTAACGCCATCAACCTGGCCAACGTGAAAGTGTATGGCGAGCTGGAGTTCTGGTTCGCCATTATTAAGGTCGCCGCCATTATCGGTATGATTGTCTTTGGCTGCTGGCTGTTGATCAGCAACTCCGCCGGCCCTGAGGCCAGCGTGACCAATCTGTGGGCCCAGGGCGGCTTTTTCCCCAATGGCATTATGGGGCTGGTGATGGCGCTGGCGGTAATTATGTTTTCTTTCGGCGGGCTGGAGCTGGTGGGCATTACCGCAGCGGAAGCGGACGATCCGGAAAAAAGCATTCCGCGCGCCACCAATCAGGTGATCTACCGTATTCTGCTCTTTTACATTGGCTCGCTGGCTATCCTGCTGTCGCTGTACCCCTGGGGTAAAGTGGTCGAAGGCGGCAGCCCGTTCGTGATGATCTTCCACGATCTGAACAGCAACGTGGTCGCCACCGTCCTGAACGTAGTGGTTCTGACGGCTGCGCTGTCGGTTTACAACAGTTGCGTCTACTGCAACAGCCGTATGCTGTACGGCCTTGCGAAACAGGGCAACGGCCCGCAGGCGCTGCTCAAAGTCGACGGACGCGGCGTGCCGGTCGTGGCGATCGGCATCTCCGCGCTGGCTACCGCGCTGTGCGTCCTGATCAACTATCTGCTGCCGGGTAAGGCGATTGAGCTGTTGATGTCGCTGGTGGTTTCCGCGCTGGTGGTCAACTGGGCGATGATTAGTCTGGCGCACCTGAAATTCCGCCGCCAGAAAGATCGCGAAGGGGTTACCACGAAATTCAAAGCGTTAATTTATCCGCTGGGCAACTATATCTGTCTGCTCTTCCTGGCCGGCATTCTGGTCATCATGTACCTGACGCCGGGCATCCGGATTTCGGTATTGATGATTCCGGCGTGGCTGCTGGTGCTGGGTATCGGCTATCTCATCCGCCAGAGAAACCAGAGCAAGATCAACGCAGAGCAACACTAAACCGCTCCCCCGCTGGCGAGTACACCGCTCGCCAGCGTTCTCCGCGCTTATACCAGCGTGCCGTAAATCGTCAGCAGCGCCACCACCACCACAATCACCAGCGTCACTTTTTTCGCCAGCGTCACGGCGGCGCGCGGCGTCTGAACCGGATCCAGATGCGCTTCCCGCGCCAGCGAAAACTGCGCCAGTTGCGTCAGAACAAAATACTGTGAGCTGCGCAAATCGCCCAGCGAGGCAAACCATGCCGGCAGCGCTTTCTCGCCGTGCCCCAGCAGCGCATAGGCCGCGCCCGCCAGCCGGACCGGTATCCAGTCCAGCCAGTGCAGCAGGCTATCCACGCCGGAACTGGCGCGCGTCAGCGGCTGACTATTGCGAGCCAGCCACGTTTGCCAGGCGCGCAGAAAAGCGTAGCCGGCCAGCGCCACCGGACCGTAAGGACCGGCCACCACCAACCAGAATATCGGCGCCAGGTAGAAGCGGAAATTAATCCACAGCAGCGCATTCTGCAATTCAGCCAGCCGTTCTTTCTCCCCGCAGCCGGCCGGCAGGCCATGAATCAACGCCAGCTCCGCCGCCAGTTCGTGGCTGGCGTCGGCTTCGCCGCGCTGGGCGGCCTGCAGATAACGCCGGTAATGCCGACGGATCTCGCCGGCGCCGATGCACAGCAGACAAATCAGGATCCACAGCAGCAGACGCGGCAGGCCAAACAGCAAACCAGAGACCAGCCACAGCAGCAAAGCCAGCGCCACCATCCAGCCCGCGGTCAGCGCCAGCGTTAGCGACAGCGACGCTCGCGGCGCGCGACGGAATATTCGCCCGGCGTAATGATCCAACTGCCAGTGTTCCCCCTGCTTAAACAAGCGTTCCCATGCCAGCACCAGCAATAGCGTAAACAGCGTCATCGGTTATGACTCCCTTATTAGCGCCGCCTGGCGACCCTGCAGCTGACGGCGATAACGCCCCCAGTCAAATGCCGGTCCGGGGTCGGTTTTACGTCCCGGCGCGATATCACTGTGACCGGTAATCGATGCCGGCGTAATGGGATAAACGCGCATCAGCAATTCGGTGACGGCCGTCAGTTGCCGATATTGTTCATCGGTAAACGGTAGCGTATCCGTCCCTTCCAGCTCGATGCCGATGGAAAAATCATTGCAGCGTTCGCGGCCGTTAAAACAGGAAACGCCGGCATGCCAGGCCCGATGGGTAAACGGAACATACTGAATAATCTCGCCGTCGCGACGGATGAGACAGTGGGCGGATACGCGCAAGTGACTAATGTCGGCGAAATAGGGGTGCGCGGCGGGATCCAGCGTCGCGGTAAATAACCGGTCGATCCAGGGACCGCCAAATTCGCCAGGCGGCAGACTGATATTATGAATCACCAGCAGGGAGGGCGTCTCGCCGGCCGGTCGTTCGTCACAATGGGGGGAAGGAACGCGCTTAACCTCAGATAACCAGCCATTTTCCAGCAGCATCAATCACCTCGCGTCTCACATATGCGTTTTATCATCACAGGGTAGCATGTTTCTTCCGCAGGCAATTAATCCATTTCAGCCGCCGTCCTCAGATTATTCCGCGCCTGCGCGCAAAAAACGACTTTTGTTACCAAAGTTGCATCACAACGATAATTAATTCACTTGTGTGATAAAGATCACAAAAAATAAGTAAAAAAAATAAAACATACATTAATTACGTGAATAGAATCACTCATGTACGCGGCCGGACATGACAAACTGCATGCGATCTCTGACATGCCCCTGTTGTCCAGGCAAACGACGCGCCGACATCCGTTTTCCCCGTCATCTGCGCCGTACATTGCTTTATTTTTCACCCCGACGGATCTCAGCGCGCGGCATGGCGACAGCGCTGAAAGATGAAGGGCATATCTCCCGGACAGACATTAGCCCATGGATAAAAATTTATGAAAAAAACCACTCTGATCGCCGGCACGTTTCTGGCCCTCTCCGCGCAGGCCGAAGCCAGTGAGCCGCAATACCTGTCCGACTGGTGGCACCAAAGTGTCAACGTGGTCGGCAGCTATCACACTCGCTTCGGACCCCAGTTAAATAACGACGTTTACCTTGAGTACGAAGCATTCGCGCGCAAAGACTGGCTCGATTTTTACGGCTATATCGATATTCCTAAAACCTTTGGCGCCGGCAATACGCCCGACCGCGGAATATGGGATAAAGGCTCGCCGCTGTTTATGGAAATCGAACCGCGTTTTTCCATCGATAAACTGACCGGCGCGGATTTAAGTTTTGGGCCGTTTAAAGAGTGGTATGTGGCGAATAACTATATCTTCGATATGGGACGCAACAGCGCTTCGCGCCAGAGCACCTGGTATATGGGGCTGGGTACGGATATCGACACCGGCACCGCGCTGAACCTGTCCGTTAATGCCTATGCCAAATATCAATGGCAAAACTACGGCGCCGGCAATGAAGACAGCTGGGACGGCTACCGCATTAAAATCAAATACTTCTATCCGCTGGCCTCCCTGTGGGGCGGCAACCTGAGCTACATCGGCTTCACCAACTTCGACTTCGATTCGGATTTACGCGAAAAAGGCGGGCGCACGCGCACCAGCAACGCCATCGCATCCAGCCACATTCTGTCGCTGGGCTACGATCACTGGCACTACGGCGTGGTAGCCCGGTATTTCCATAACGGCGGGCAATGGGCGGACGGCAGCGAACTGAACTTCGGCAACGGACCGTTTGAAGTAAAATCCACCGGCTGGGGCTATTACCTGGTGGTCGGCTACAACTTCTGATACCGTCGCGCGGCCGGTTCCCGACGCCACGAACCGGCCGCCACGCGTCGTCAACAGCCTGAATTCGCTCTATTACTCCCCCTTTACACTGTGGCTCCGCCGCTGGCGGCCGCTAATCAAACAGGGTAGCATATCTGGCGATATCCCTTTCCGGAGCCTGTGTAATGACAATCCGTCGCTATAATCCCGATAGCCGCCGTGCCGAACTGCTGGAACGGATCGAAAATGACATTCCCTTTATCGTTGCCCGCGCGCTGAGCGAAGATCTGGGCGGTTCGGTGGACGCCAGCCAGGACATTACCGCGCAGCTGCTGTCGCCGGACAGCTCCGCGCACGCCAGCATCATTACCCGCGAAGCCGGAATTTTCTGCGGTAAACGCTGGCTGGATGAAGTTTTTATTCAACTGGGCGGCAAGGTAAACGTCAGCTGGCATGTTAAGGACGGCGACGCCATTAGCGTCAACCAGTGTTTATGCGAACTGGACGGCCCGGCGCAGTTGCTGCTCACCGGCGAACGCACCGCCCTGAATTTCGTCCAGACGCTGTCCGGCGTAGCGACCGAGGTCAGCCGCTACGTGGCCTTACTGGACGGCACGCACACGCAGTTGCTGGATACGCGCAAAACGCTGCCCGGTTTGCGCGCCGCGCTGAAATACGCCGTACTGTGCGGCGGCGGCGGCAACCACCGGCTGGGGCTGTCCGATGCGTTCTTGATCAAAGAAAATCACATTATTGCCTCCGGATCGATCAAACAGGCGGTCGAAAAGGCCTTCTGGCTGCGCGACGATGTCCCGGTTGAAGTAGAAGTGGAATCACTCGATGAGCTGCGGCAGGCGCTGGACGCCGGCGCCGACATCATCATGCTCGACAATTTCAGCCTCGAACAAATCCTCCAGGCGGTGGCGCAAACCCAGGGCCGCGCACAGCTGGAAGTTTCCGGCAACGTCACGCTGGAAACCCTGCGCAACTACGCGGAAACCGGCGTGGATTATATTTCGGTCGGCGCGCTGACCAAACACGTGCAGGCGCTCGATCTTTCCATGCGCTTCCGCTGAGCGCAGAGCGATCCGGCTGGCCGCCGGATCGCCGTTTCCGCATCCGCATCCGCCTTCGCGCCGTAGCAAAATATTGCGCGGCACTCAGCAAAAAAACCGGTTTGCCTGAAAAACGACACGATTTCGCGCATGCCCGCCTGCGTTTTCGTTGCGCCGCACTCGCCTCCTTCCCGCCGGCGATTTACCCTGCTGCCACTCACAGCCACGGAAGAAAGGAAGATGAGCAAACAACAGGGATTTACCTTAGCCGAACTGATGGTGGTGATCGCCATCATCGCCATACTCAGTTCCATTGGCCTGCCCGCCTGGCAAGGATACCTGCGCAAGGCGGCGCTGACCGATATGCTGCAGGCCATGGTGCCCTATAAAACAGCGGTGGATCTCTGCGCGCTGGAAAGCGGCGACATCGCTGGCTGCAGCGCCGGCAGTCAGGGCATTCCGGACGGTAAAAGTTCGCGCTATATCAGCAAGATCGTCGTGGATAAAGGCGTGATTACGCTCAGCGGCCAGAGTACGCTGCAGGGGCTGAGCGTGGCGCTCACGCCGAAACGCGAGTCGGACAGCGACGGCCTGCGCTGGACGCGCCGCTGCGCCGTCGCCGCCGGGTCGGAGAATCTCCAGGCGGCCTGCCAGGATGTTTTTCGTTTCGACGACAGCGCGGGGTAAACGCCATGCCGCTGACCTCAATGAGCGCGGAACTGCAGACGCTTTGCCGTCGTTACCATGCTTTACCTCTGGCGCTGGATGACCAGACCCTGACGGTGGCCGTCAGCGGCGCGGCCGGGGCGGAAATGCTGACCGCACTGCGCTTCGCCAGCAACCGACGGGTGCTGGTGGAACAGTGGCCCGCGGCGCGTTTTGAACAACGGATCAATCAGCCGGAAAGCGCCGGCAGCCATGCGGCGTCTGACGCAGATACAGAAGCCGCCGACGCCATTGACGGCGACGAACGCGCGGATGCGCCAGTGGTGCAGCTTATCAACCAAACGCTGCGTCTGGCGATTCAGCGTCGCGCTTCGGATATTCATTTTGAACCCGTGCGGCCGGATTACCGTATTCGTCTGCGCATCGACGGCGTATTGCAAACCGTCAGCGCGCCGCCGGCCGAACTGGCGTTGCAAATCAACGCGCGGCTCAAGATCATGGCCGGACTGAATATCGCCGAGCGCAGGCTGCCGCAGGATGGTCAGTTCAGCCTGACGCTGGATCGCCAGCCTTACTCCCTGCGCATCGCCACCCTGCCGGTTCATTTCGGCGAGAAAATCGTATTGCGCATCCTGCAAACCCGCCAGCAGGAACTGCGGCTGGAAAATCTCGGGCTGCCCGAACCGGCGCTGCGCCATTTGCGTCGGATACTCAGTCTGCCGCAGGGAATGATACTGGTCACCGGCCCGACAGGCAGCGGCAAAACGGTGACGCTATACAGCGCGATTCGCTGGCTCAATGACATCACGCGCAACATATGCAGCGTGGAGGATCCGATCGAAATTCCGCTCGACGGCATCAACCAGACCGCGATCAACCCAAAAGCCGATCTGACCTTCGCCCGTATACTGCGCGCGCTGTTAAGACAGGATCCGGATGTCATTATGATCGGCGAAATCCGCGATGCGGAAACGGCCGAAATTGCGGTAAAAGCGGCGCAGACCGGTCATCTGGTGCTGTCGACGCTGCACACCAACTCCGCAGCGGAAACGCTGACCCGGCTGGCGAATCTCGGTATCCCCGGCTATCTGCTCGCCTCGGCGTTAAAGCTGGTGATAGCGCAGCGCCTGGTGCGCCGGCTATGTCCTCACTGCCGGCAGCCCGATGAAACGCCGCCGCTATTGCCAGCCGAACTGTGGCGCGGGCCGCTGACCAGCTGGCGCGCGCAGGGCTGCCAGCACTGCTTTTCCGGCTACTATGGCCGCACAGCGATTTATCATTTGATGCCGGTGACGCCGCCGCTGCAACAGGCGCTGGCCGAAAATCTAACCGCTGCGGCGTGCGGCGGCGTCATCCCGCGAACGTCGCTGTTTCATGCCGGTCTGGAGCTGGTTAACCGCGGCGTAACCTCGCTGGCCGAGCTCTATCGGGTTACCGGTCAACTGCCGCTGGATGAATAATCGTCTATTTCAGGGAACAGGTTTATGGCGTTATTGCAGCTATACCGGTGGCAGGCTATCGATAGCGAGGGCGAATTCCATCAGGGAGAATATATCGACGCGCGGCGTCGCGCGGTATTTCTGCGCCTGATTCAGGCGGGATACCAGCCGCTACGCATTACCCGCAGCGGCTATCTGACCGCAAAAGACCGGCATCACCAGCAGCGCTGCGGGTTTATCCGCCAACTGGCGACGCTGTTGCAGGCCGGCCTGCCGCTGCTGGAGGGGCTGACCCTGCTGGCGCAGCAGCATGAACGGCCGGTCTGGCGCGCAATGCTGCAGGCGCTGGGTCGGCAGGTCAGCGCCGGCAAATCGCTCTCCGACGCGCTGGCGGACTATCCCTGGGCGTTTCCCGCCGTGTACCGCGCCCTTATCGCCACCGGCGAACTGACCGGCAGGCTGGACGAATGCTGCCTGAAGCTGGCCCGGCAGCAGGAGAAACAGCACCAGCTCAACCGTACGGTGAAAAAGTCGCTGCGCTATCCCTGCTTTGTGATGACGATCGCCCTGCTGGTCAGCCTGCTGATGCTGACGCTGGTTTTACCGCAGTTCGCCCGGCTCTACGCCTCGTTCGACACGCCGCTGCCGGCGTTGACTCGTCTGTTGCTTTCGCTGGCCGACGGGCTTACGCGCGTCGGCGGAGCGGGCGTTTTGCTGCCGCTGGTTCTGCTGGCCGCCTACTGGCGGCTGCGCCAGCGGCGACCCTCCTGGCGACACCGAGAACAGCGGGCTCTGCTACGCTGCCCGCTGTTCGCCGATCTGGTGCGCGGTAACTGTTTAAGCCAGATCTTTCATATTCTGGCCATGACGCAGAGCGCCGGGCTGACGCTGCCGGCCGGGTTACAGGCAGTGTGCGCCACCCTGCACAACCCGCTCTATCGGCAGTTGCTGCTGGAAATGCAGGCCCGACTGCAGCAGGGCGTTGCGCTACACCAGACGCTCAGCGATGCGCGTCTGTTCCCCGCCCCTTGTCCGCAGCTCATTCGCACGGGCGAGGAATCCGGTACGCTGGACGAGATCTTTCATCAACTGGCCCACTGGCACGAACAGAATACGGCGCAGCTGGCGGAAACCCTGAGCCAGACGCTGGAACCGCTGCTGATGCTGATCGTCGGGGTGATCGTGGGAACGCTGGTGGTGGCGATGTATCTGCCGATATTCCAGCTAAGCGACGTGCTGGCCGGCGCTTAACCCGGCCCAAAGGCCGGGCAGCCGTTCAGTCACTGCCGAAAATACGGTTTTCTTGTTCGGAGACGCGAATAAAGGTGGTGCGTTTGGTCAACTCCTTCAGCCGCGACGCCCCGACATAGGTACAGGCGGAGCGCAGCCCGCCCATAATATCGCGCACGGTATTTGCCACCGGCCCGCGCAACGGCAGTTTGACCGTTTTACCTTCAGCGGCGCGATATTCCGCCACGCCGCCGACATGGCGCGTCATCGCGGATTTGGAGCTCATGCCGTAAAACAGCATGAATTTTTCGCCCCGCTCCTCGACGATCGCCCCTTCGCATTCATCGTGCGCGGCCAGCATACCGCCCAGCATGACAAAATCAGCCCCGCCGCCAAACGCCTTAGCCACATCGCCCGGCACGGCGCAGCCGCCGTCGCTGACAATCTGCCCGCCCAGACCGTGAGCCGCATCGGCGCATTCGATTACCGCAGACAGCTGCGGATAGCCGACGCCGGTTTTAACTCTGGTGGTGCACACCGAGCCGGGGCCGATCCCCACCTTAACGATATCCGCGCCGGACAGGATCAGTTCTTCCACCATCTCGCCGGTCACCACGTTGCCGGCGCAGATCACTTTGTCGGGAAAGGCTTCGCGCGCTTTCTGCAGGAAGGTAACGAAATGTTCGGAGTAGCCGTTTGCGACATCGATGCAGATAAATTTCAGCTGGTCGGAGAACGACAGAATCCGTTTCAGTTTGACGAAATCCGCATCGGAGGTGCCGGAGGACACCATTACGTGGCGCAATACGGAAGGCGACACGCGCTGAATAAACCCCTGCCATTGCTGCTCGGAATAATGCTTGTGCACCGCCGTCAGCACGTCAAACTCCGCCAGCGCTTCCGCCATCAGAAAGGTGCCGACGGTATCCATATTGGCGGCGATAACCGGTACGCCGGCCCAGTCACAGCCGGCATGCAAAAATCTGAACTGGCGCGCCAGTTCAACCTCGGCGCGACTTTTAAGCGTCGAGCGTTTAGGACGGATCAGAACATCTTTAAAGCCTAACTTTAAATCTTCTTCGATACGCATAAGGTTTTATTCCTGGCTAATAACGGCCCATCGCCGCAGCAATGTCCCGCGTGACGAATAATGTTTACGCCCGGGTTATCATACGCGTGAATAATCCTGCGACAAGACTGCGAATTTTCCTGGCTTTACGTTAAAATCGACTAAATTTACCGGCATAGTTTCGCAATCGATCATGACATATACCGTAGCGTTAACCGGCGGCATCGGCAGCGGCAAAAGCACCGTCGCCGATGAATTCGCGCAACAGGGCATTACGGTGGTGGATGCCGATATCATCGCGCGCCAGGTCGTTGCGCCAGGCCAGGACGCGCTGCAGGCCATCGTGCAAAGATTCGGGCCGACGATGCTGCTGCCGGACGGTTCGCTGCATCGCGCCCTGTTGCGTCAGCGTATTTTTAGCTGCGACGACGATAAACGCTGGCTGAATGCGCTGTTGCATCCGCTGATTCATACCGAAACCCGGCGCCAGCTCGAGGCGGCGCACAGTCCGTATGCCCTGTGGGTGGTTCCCCTGCTGGTGGAGAACCATTTACAGCGCCATGCCGATCGGGTGCTGCTGGTTGACGTCAGCCGGGAGACCCAGTTGACCCGGACGCTGGCGCGCGACGGCATCAGCCGCCAGCAGGCGGAAAATATTCTGGCCTCGCAGGCGACGCGCGAACAGCGCCTGGCCTGCGCCGACGACATTATCGATAACAATGGTATGCCACAACAGATTGCACCCCGCGTTGCTGCTTTGCATCATCGCTATCTTCAACTGGCAGCATCCGCAACCTGACAGGATTAACCATCATGAGTGACGTTACCTCAAGCGTATTATTCGAACATCCTCTGAATGAGAAGACCCGTACCTGGCTACGGATTGAATTTTTATTGCAGCAGCTGCATCACAACCGTTCGCTCAGCGACATCGGCAACGCGCTGACCTTCTTCCGCGCGGTAGCCGATTTGCTGGACGTGCTGGACCGCGGCGACGTGCGCACCGAACTGCTGAAAGAGCTGGAACGCCAGCAGCAGAAGCTGCTGCAGTGGGCCGATGTGCCCGGCGTCGACCGGGATCGTATCCATATGCTGCGCCAGCAGTTAAAAGAGCGCGCCGCGGCGTTAATGTCGGCGCCTCGCATGGGGCAGATGCTGCGCGACGACCGACTGATCGCCATGGTGCGTCAGCGGCTGAGCATTCCCGGCGGCTGCTGCAGTTTCGATCTGCCCACGCTGCATATCTGGCTGCATCAGCCGAAGGCGGTGAAGGAAGGGGTAGTGGCCGACTGGCTGAGCACCCTGACGCCGCTGCAGCAGGCGCTGGATATGTCGTTAGATTTAATTCGCCATTCAGGCACTTTTCATCCGCAAACCAGCCTGAATGGTTTTTTCCAGGACAACGCGGCCGATGCCGACCTGTTGCGCCTGCGCATCACGTCAGATCAGCAGCTGTATCCGCAGATATCGGGGCACAAAACGCGTTATGCGATTCGCTTCCTGTCGCTGGATGCGGAAAACGGGCAGATCCCTGCTCGTCTGACGTTTGATTTAGCCTGTTGTTAGTCTGTAAGCCCGGAGCCCGTAATGAACAATGAAACTACCATCGTTAAATGCCCGACCTGCCACAAACCCGTGGTCTGGGGGGAACAAAGCCCGTGGCGCCCGTTCTGCAGCAAACGCTGTCAGTTGATCGATTTGGGCGAATGGGCCGATGAGGAGAAACGCATTCCCAGTAAGGAAGAGATTTCCGATTCAGAAGAATGGAGCGAAGATCGGTAATCATCGTTTTCTGGCAAAGGACTTACTTTTTTGCCAGAAAACGAATCAGATTAGCGAGAAGATTTAAGCCTGCGGATAATATCCGCATTGGCCGGCGGGAATTCATCCTCCTGCAGTTCATCAACCGGCAGCCAGCGCATCGGCTGCCCTTCTCTACCCCAGGGTTCACCCTGCCACCGTTCAACCAGAAAGAAATGCAGCGTGATAAGGCGGCCGGGAACGTCCACCTGTTTACTCTCGAGAAAATGCGGCTGCAGCGCGGTAATGCCGGTTTCTTCCTGCAGTTCGCGGATTAAACCCTGTTCCGGCGTTTCGCCTTCCTCTACCTTGCCGCCGGGAAATTCCCACATCCCGCCCATATGCACGCCCTGCGGGCGCCGGGTGATGAAATAACGCTGCTCAGAATTACGAATGATGCCTACCGCAACGGATAATTGTTTCTGCGTCATGCGACCAACCTGTGATAATCGTGGAGGCGGTTCAATGCCGTCTCCGCATCTTCCATCCGCATTACTTCTGCAGACGTCCGTGACAATGTTTATATTTCTTGCCCGAACCGCACGGGCAGGGATCGTTACGCCCGACTTTACGTTCGGCCTGCGCCGGGCCGCCGTCATCCAGCCCGCTCTCTTCCTGATGGCTTAGCTGCTGCTGGCGCGCCAGACGCTCCGCCTCTTCCCTGCGTTGCTGTTCGAGCGCTTCGATCTCTTCCGGCATGCGCACCTGAACTTTGCTCAGCGTACTGATCACTTCATATTTCAGCGACTCCAGCATGGCGGCGAACATCGAGAACGACTCACGCTTATATTCCTGCTTCGGATCCTTCTGCGCATAACCGCGCAAATGGATGCCCTGACGCAGATAGTCCATGGCGGCCAAATGCTCTTTCCACAAAGAATCCAGCGTTTGCAGCATCACGCCTTTTTCAAAATTACGCAGAACGTCGCTGCCCACCACCTCTTCCTTGCGCTTATAAACGTCAAGCGCCTGCTCGAAAATGCGCTCACGCAGCGTTTCTTCATGCAGTTCCGGCTCTTTATCCAGCCATTCGGCAATCGGCAATTCAAGATCGAAGTCGTTTTTCAGCCGCTGCTGCAACCCTTCGATATCCCACATTTCCTCCAGCGACTGCGGCGGAATGTAGCTATCAATAGCGGTTTTGAACACGTCCTGACGGATGCTGTTAATGGTTTCGCTGATATCGGAAACATCCAGCAGCTCATTACGCTGTGTATAGATGGCGCGGCGCTGATCGTTCGCTACGTCATCATATTCCAGCAGCTGTTTACGGATATCGAAGTTACGGCTTTCAACCTTACGCTGCGCGTTGGCGATCGCCCGGGTCACCCACGGGTGCTCAATGGCTTCGCCTGGTTTCATCCCCAGCTTACGCATCATATTCGACACACGATCGGAGGCAAAAATACGCATCAGCGCATCTTCCATCGACAGATAGAAACGTGAAGAACCGGCATCGCCCTGACGCCCGGAACGGCCGCGCAGCTGGTTATCGATACGGCGCGATTCATGGCGCTCGGTACCGATGATATGCAGGCCGCCGGCCGCCAGAACCGCGTCATGACGCTGCTGCCAGGCCTCTTTGATGGCGGCGATCTGCGCCTCATCCGGGTTTTCCAGATGCGCGATTTCCGCCTGCCAACTGCCCCCCAGCACGATATCGGTACCGCGACCGGCCATGTTGGTGGCGATGGTCACCGCACCCGCCTGGCCGGCCTGCGCGACGATATCGGCTTCCATGGCGTGAAATTTCGCGTTCAGCACATTGTGTTTAATCCCGGCCCGGGTCAGCGCTTCAGACACCACTTCCGATTTCTCGATGGAGATGGTCCCGACCAGAATCGGCTGCCCGCTCGCGGAACGCTCTCTGATATCTTCGATAATGGCATCGATTTTTTCCTGTTCGGACATGTAGACCAGGTCAGGTAAATCTTTACGGATCATCGGACGGTTGGTCGGCACCACGATGGTGTCCAGCTTATAGATCGAGCTGAACTCAAACGCTTCGGTATCCGCCGTACCGGTCATGCCGGCCAGTTTTTCATACAGACGGAAGTAGTTCTGGAAGGTAATGGAGGCCAGCGTCTGGTTTTCGTTCTGGATTGGCACCCCTTCTTTCGCTTCCACCGCCTGATGCAGGCCGTCGGACCAGCGCCGGCCCTGCATGGTGCGGCCGGTATGTTCATCGACGATAATCACTTCGCCGTCTTTCACGATGTAATCCACATCGCGCGCGAACAGAACATGCGCGCGCAGCGCCGCCGTCACGTGGTGCATCAGCATAATGTTGGCCGGCGAATAGAGCGACTCGCCCTCGGCCATAATGCCTTCTTTAACCAGCAGCTCCTCCACCAGCACCAGACCGCGTTCGGTCAGGTTAACCTGGCGCGACTTCTCGTCCACGGAAAAATGGCCTTCGCCCTGGAAGGTATCCGAATCCTCTTTTTCCTGACGAATCAGATGAGGGATGATCTTGTTGACGCGGATATACATTTCCGAGCTGTCTTCCGCCGGTCCAGAGATAATCAGCGGCGTACGGGCCTCATCGATCAGAATGGAGTCGACTTCATCCACCAGCGCGTAGTAGAGCTTACGCTGTACGCGCTCTTCCGGGCTAAACGCCATGTTATCGCGCAGGTAGTCGAAGCCGTATTCATTATTGGTGCCGTAGGTAATATCCGCGGCGTAGGCTTCGCGCTTCGCGACGGCAGGCATGCCCGGCAGGTTGATCCCAACCGTCAGGCCGAGGAATTCAAACAGCGGACGGTTGTTTTCCGCATCGCGCTGCGCCAGATAGTCGTTGACTGTCACCACATGAACGCCGCGTCCGGTCAGCGCGTTCAGGTAGGCAGGCAGCGTCGCGGTCAGGGTTTTACCTTCACCGGTACGCATTTCCGCGATGCAGCGTTCGTTCAGCACCATGCCGCCAATCAGCTGTACGTCAAAGTGACGCATGCCGAATACGCGCTTACTGGATTCGCGCACCACGGCGAAGGCTTCAGGCAACAGCGCCTCCAGCGTTTCTCCCTTTGCCAGACGGGCACGGAATTCGCCGGTTTTGGCCTTCAGTTGCTCATCGGACAACGGCTCCATTTCCGGTTCCAGACGATTGATCACCTCAACGATTTTACGCATACGACGCAGAGTGCGATCGTTACGGCTGCCAAAAACCTTGGTTAACATTTTAATTAACATAATAATTTTTTATCTCAACGACGCCACCGCGCAGGTGGCTTACGGCACCATAAAACAGGGATATCCCGACATTCGGTTACGGCAGCCGATGGCTGCGCGCTATACATTCATTCACTCAGGCCGTATGCGGCCCTGCGCGAATACCCTGTATCTGAGCCAGCCAAAGCCCGGTATGATGGGAAAGAAAGGCGGGAGGAACGGCACGTTCCGTCCGGCGGATAATCGCCGGCGGTTTGGATTCATGGGTCAGCAACGCATTGAGCGTATCCAACAGCACCAGATGATGATCGGCCGCCAGTTGCGTTGCCGCCGCCGGCGCACTCGCCGTTTGCGGCGTGGACAGCGCGAAGGACAGATGACGGATCACCGTGCGGATCGCGTGCTGATGCCAGTAGTCGACGCTGAAAGCGCGCCGGTGCCCCTCTTTGAGCGACACCAGCGCGGTCAGATTCACCGGATGGCGGCCGGCCGGACCGGAGACCGTACTCGACAGGGAAGTCTGATTCTGGGAATCGGTCAGGCAAGCGGGCAGGCCAAGGCTCGCCGCGACCATCCCCAACAGGAGATGCGGCCAGAAATAACGTCTGCCAAATTGTCGCCAACGATTTAGAATACCAATCACTTATTTAGTCCGCCGGAGCCTGATATGCGTGATAGCCGCCCACAATCACTGGAATTCCTGTTTGATAGCGCATCGGACGCTGGTAATGGCCCGTTGCGCGACATACAACAACGCGCGCTGGCGCTGCTGAAACTCAATCGGGCGGTGCGCGGACTGTTACCCGCACAGCTTCACCCCTGGTGCCGTGTCGCCAACTACAGACAGGGCCTGCTGGTGCTGGAGGCGGCCAGCGCTAACTGGCTGATGCGGCTGCGTTATGAGCAACCGACGCTTCTCTCAGCATTACGCGCACAAATATTACCATCATTGGCTTCGATCGACATCAGGATTAATCCAGCGCTGGCCGCAAAAGGCCATGAAATCGTGCAAAATAACGGCAATAGCGCTCAACCTGCGGTTCAGCAGGCGCCGCGACGTCAGCTTAGTACGCAAAGCGCACAAACGTTGAGGGATTTAGCGGGTCACAGCCCGGAGAAATTACGGAAAATATTAGAACGACTGGCTTCACTGGCCGGAGAGAGTACCAGTAAAACCAGTCGTGATAGTGACTAAAAGCGTAACTGTATCAGGCCAGTACGGTTGACGGCGCCTTGAATGCCAGCGGCATTTCGGCCTCGTCTTCAAACGTGACGTATTCCCACGCTTCCTGTTTAGCCAACACAGCCTGCAGCAACTGATTATTCAGCGCATGGCCGGATTTAAAGGCAGTGAACGCGCCAATGATGTTGTGGCCGCACATAAACAGGTCGCCGATGGCGTCCAGCATTTTATGGCGCACAAATTCATCCTGGAAACGCAGCCCGTCTTCATTCAGCACGCGGTAATCGTCAACCACAATGGCGCAATCGATACTGCCGCCCAGGCACAACCCACGAGACTGCAGATATTCGATATCACGCATAAAGCCAAAGGTGCGCGCGCGGCTGATCTGACGCACAAAGGCATCAGCCGAGAAGTCGAGGCAATAGCGCTGCGACCCTGCATCAATCGCCGGATGGTTGAAATCGATGGTGAAATCAAGGCTGAAACCATTGAACGGCTTCAACTCGGCCCACTTATCACCGTTTTCAATGCGTACCGGCTGTTTGATACGCAGGAATTTTTTGGCGGCGTTCAGCTCTTCAATACCGGCGTCCATCAGCAGGTAAACGAAGGGACTCGCGCTCCCGTCCATAATTGGAATTTCCGGTGCATCCACTTCAACGACAATGTTGTCGATGCCTAATCCCGCCAGCGCGGCATTAAGGTGTTCCACCGTAGAAATACGCACGTCATGCTCGTTCACCAGGCAAGTACAGAGCATGGTATCACGCACGGATTTGGCATCAGCCGGAAAATCAACCGGTGGATTCAAGTCAGTGCGACGATAGATGACCCCGGTATTTGCCGGCGCAGGGCGCAGAATCAGGGTGACTTTTTTGCCGGTATGTAAACCGACCCCCGTCGCCTGAACAATACGTTTTAATGTACGTTGTTTGATCATCATGTTATCTCGCAATGTTGCCCATCCTGTCAGCCAGGTAAAATTCTACCCTAAAGCTGGCAGGACAGTTTAGCACAAAGAGCGGAGATTCCAACGTTATACGGAGCGTTAATCCGCCTGCTTACGCAGAAACGCCGGGATATCCAGGTAGTCAGGCTCTTTATTTGACTGAGTGCCCTGGTCATTAACCACCTTCGCCGCCGGTTTTTCCTGCTGCAGAGGAGACATCCCGTGCTGCTGATAACGATGATCCATTACCGGCTGGCTGGAGGACTTATTGGTCACCAGCGTAATCTCAGGACGTTTGTCCATGCCGATGCCGGTCGCCACCACGGTAACGCGCAGTTCATCGTTCATCTCCGGATCGAGAGAGGTACCGATCACCACGGTCGCGTTATCGGAAGCAAACGCGCGAATGGTGTTACCCACGGTTTCAAACTCGTCCAGACGCAGGTCGAAGCCCGCCGTAATGTTGACCAGAACCCCACGCGCGCCGGACAGATCGATATCTTCCAGCAGCGGGCTGGAAATGGCCATTTCCGCCGCTTCTTCAGCACGATCTTCACCGCGCGCCACGCCTGAACCCATCATGGCGTAACCCATTTCGGACATCACGGTGCGCACGTCGGCGAAGTCGACGTTCATCAGACCCGGACGGGTGATCAGCTCGGCAATCCCCTGCACCGCGCCTTTCAGCACGTCGTTGGCGGCGCCGAACGCATCCAGCAGGGAGATACCGCGACCCAGTACCTTGAGCAGCTTGTCGTTCGGGATAGTGATCAGCGAATCCACGTGTTTGGACAGCTCGGCGATACCCTGCTCAGCAAAGGCCATACGCTTCTTGCCTTCAAAATTAAACGGCTTGGTGACCACGGCCACCGTCAGGATGCCGAGATCCTTAGCCACTTCGGCAACCACCGGCGCGGCGCCGGTGCCGGTGCCGCCGCCCATACCTGCGGCGATGAACACCATGTCCGCCCCTTCGAGCGCCGCGCGCAGCGCGTCGCGGTCTTCTTCGGCGGAGGTACGGCCGACTTCCGGATTAGCGCCGGCGCCCAGACCTTTGGTAATGCCGTTACCGATCTGGATGGTCTGGCCCACCGCTGTTTTACGCAGAGCCTGCGCGTCGGTATTCACCGCGAAGAACTCCACCCCTTCGATGCGTTCACGCACCATGTGTTCGACGGCGTTGCCGCCGCCCCCACCGACGCCGATGACTTTAATCACCGCGTCGTTGGTTAACTCCATTGGTTCAAACATAGTTTCTCTCCGTTTTGTGCCTGTAACTTCGGGATCATAATCGTTTTGCGATACGATCTCTTTCGATAAACATTAAAATTCTTTTCTCAACCAGCTATTGATACGTTTAAACCAGCTGCCGACTGAGGCGCGTTTCTCTGCTTCATGCTCACCACCCAGGTGAGACTCTTTACCGTAATGCAGCAACCCGACCGCCGTTGAGTAGTAGGGTTCCTGTGCATAATCCGTTAAGCCTGTAATATTTAGCGGCTGACCAATGCGCACTTGCGTATGGAATACGCGCTGGGCGCAGGCGGCCAACCCGTCAATCTGCGCGGCGCCGCCTGTCAGCACGATACCGGCCGCCAGATGATGCTTCACGCCCTGCTGACGTAACTGCTCCTGCAACTGTAAAATTTCGTCGTTCACCAGATTCAGCAATTCGGTGTAACGGGGCTCAATCACTTCGGCCAGCGTCTGCCGCTGCAAACTGCGCGGCGGCCGGCCGCCAACGCTCGGCACTTCCACGCTTTCATCTTTGCTGACGATCGAGCCCAGCGCGCAGCCATGACGCACCTTAATCGCTTCGGCGTCGGTCGGCGGCGTGCCGAAAGCATAGGCGATATCGCTGGTCACCACATTGCCCGCATAGGGGATCACTTTGGTGTGGCGCAGCGCGCCGCCGGTATACACCGCGATATCCATCGTGCCGCCGCCGATATCCACGACGCAGACGCCCAGCTCGCGTTCGTCTTCGGTGAGCACCGCATAGCTGGAGGCCAGGCCGGCGAAGATCAGTTGATCGACCTTCAGCCCGCAGCGTTCGACCGCTTTCACGATATTCTTCGCCATATCATTGTGGCAGGTAATCAGATGCACCTTAGCCTGCATACGCACGCCCGACAGCCCGACCGGATTCTTAATGCCTTCCTGATAGTCGATGGCATATTCCTGCGGAATAACGTGCAAAATGCGATGTTCATCGCGCACACGCACCGACTTGGCGGTGTGCACCACGTTTTCCACGTCTTCCTGCGTCACTTCTTCTTCGGAAATCGGCACCATGCCGATTTCGTTCTGGCAGCTAATGTGTTTGCCGGACAGCGCCAGATAGACCGAGGAAATCTGGCAATCGGCCATCAACTCGGCCTGATCAATGGTGCGCTGTACGCACTTGACCACCGACTCCAGATCGTTGACGCCGCCTTTATCCATACCGCGCGAGGGACAGCTGCCAACACCGATAATGTTGACCATGCCATCGGGCAGAACCTCCCCTACCAGCGCAGCGACTTTTGCTGTACCGATTTCCAGCCCAACTACCAGTTTTCTGTCCGTCGACTTGATCATTGTTGTTTAGCCTGTGCCTGATTCTGTTGCTGATGACTGTCTTGCCGGTTGTCTTCCTGCTGACCAACACCCTGTACCTGATCGATAAAGGCCGGGGCCCAACCGACTGCCGCCCCAGTGTCATAACGCAAATCGACATAGCCGATTCGTTTGCTATCGTTCTGCGCCTGACGCTGCAGCAGCGGATAAAGCTCAAGAAAACGCTGCAGGCGCCGGGTGCGCTCATCCCGGCCCAGCTCCAGCCGGATATCGTTGTCCAGCGCCAGCTGCCAGGAGTGACGAGCGCTCATCGCCACCATTTTAAGGTTCAGCCTGGCCGACGCCAGCGCCTGACTCATGGTGCGATACCCCTCCAGCACCTCTTTTTCGCCGCCTTCGGGTCCGTACAGCAGCGGCATCTTCATGTTCCGAATCCGCTCCGCCGGCACGCTAAAGGCGTTGCCGTCGGCGTCCACCATCTGTAAATCGTTCCAGCGCGCCGCCGGCACATACTCCACCAGATGGATCTTCAGTTCGTCCGGCCACTGCTTACGTACGCTGGCCTGCTTAACCCACGGCAGACGTTCGATCTGCTGCTGGATAACGTCGACGTCCTGAGTCATAAACGTACCCGGCGCGCCCAGCGCCAGGATCGCCTGACGGATATCGTCGTTGGTGGTGTAATGCCGCTCCCCGGTCATCACCAGGCGAGAGAGCGGCAGACGACTGGCGTCTTTCATCCACTCCACCACCATCCAGCCGCCCCATACGATGGTGCCCAGCACCATCAGCATGAAAATCACGCCCGCCAGCTGACCGCCATTGCTGCGCCGCGTCCCCTGGCGTTCCGGGCCACGGCCGCGCGTGTTCAGTGCCGCCTGCGACATATCAGTCGGCCAGTTCCAGAATGCGCGCCGCCAGTTGCGAGAAGCTCATCCCTCGCTGACGCGCCGCCATCGGCACCAGACTGTGGCTGGTCATACCCGGCGAGGTATTCACCTCCAGCAGGTAAAACGCGCCGTCGCCGTCCTGCATCACGTCCACCCGTCCCCAGCCGCGACAATCCAACGCGCAATATGCATCCCGCGCCAGCTGCGCCAATTGCGCTTCCTGCCGCGGCGCTAAACCGGCCGGACAAAAATACTGCGTCTCATCCGACAGATACTTCGCGTCATAGTCATAAAAGGTGGCCGAGGCCGCCGCCTGGATGCGGATCGACGGCAACACGTCATCCCCGAGAATGGCGACGGTAAACTCCGGACCGCTCAACCATTTTTCCACCAGGACATCGTCGTCATGACGGAAGGCTTCATCCAGCGCAGCGGCCAGCTCGTCGGCCCGATCGACCTTGCTCATCCCGACGCTGGAGCCTTCGCGGCTCGGCTTCACGATCAGCGGCAGCCCAAGCGCCGCAATCTGCGGCGCCAGCGCCGTCGCCCACTCGCCGTCGGCGAACTGCCGGCGCTGAATCAGCACATAAGGCGCCACCGGCAGCCCCGCCGCCTGCCACACCATCTTGCTGCGCAGCTTGTCCATGGTCAGCGCCGAGGCCATTACGCCGCTGCCGGTGTAGGGCAACCGTAAAAACTCCAGCACCCCCTGCAGCGTGCCATCTTCGCCGCCGCGACCGTGCAGGGCGATAAACACTTTGTCGAACCCCGCCGTTTTCAGCTCCGTCACCGGAAAATCACGCGGGTCGACCGCGTACGCATCGATCCCCGCGTCTCTCAGCCCCGCCAGCACCGCCTGACCGGACTGCAGGGAGACATCACGTTCGGCAGAGGTTCCACCCAGTAAAACTGCGACTTTCTCTGTCATGATGTTCCTCACTGCGTTATCTGCGGCTGCAGGCGGTTATCGGCCAGACTGCGCGACAGTCGGCCAATATTGCCCGCGCCCTGCATCAGGACCAGATCGCCCGGGTTTAGCGCCTGTGACAATAATTCCGGCAAAGTATCCGCTTCCGAGACCAAAATAGGATCAATCCGACCCCGGCCGCGGATGGTGCGGCACAGCGAGCGGCTGTCCGCGCCGGGAATCGGCGTTTCTCCCGCGGAATACACGTCCAGCACCAGCAGAACGTCGACCTGCGACAGCACGTTGGCGAAGTCGTCGTACAGGTCGCGGGTGCGCGTGTAGCGATGGGGCTGAAACACCATGACCAGACGCTTATCCGGCCAGCCGGCCCGCGCCGCTTTGATGGTCGCATCCACTTCCGTCGGGTGGTGCCCATAGTCATCCACCAGCATCACGCTGCCGGATTTGCCGTTGACCGGCGACAGCGGGAACTCGCCCAGGAAGTCGAAGCGGCGCCCGGTGCCGGCGAACCCCGCCAGCGCGCGCAGAATCGCGTCATCGTCGATCCCTTCCTCGGTCGCCACCGCTACGGCCGCCGCCGCATTCAGCGCGTTGTGACGGCCCGGCGCGTTGAGCGTCACCTGCAGCAGCGGCTTATCCTGACGCACCAGCGTAAAATGCCCCTGGGCGCCGGTCTGCCGATAATCGGCGACCCGCACATCGGCGTCATCGCTGAAGCCATAAGTGGTGATGTGGCGCCCCACGCGCGGCAACAGTTCGCGAATCACGTTATCGTCGACGCACATCACCGCGCGGCCGTAAAACGGCAGATTGTGCAGGAAGCTGATAAACGTCTGCTTCAGGTTCTCAAAGTCGCCATGGTAGGTCTCCATGTGATCGGCTTCGATATTGGTCACAATCGCCACCATCGGCTGCAGATGCAGGAACGACGCGTCGCTCTCATCCGCTTCAGCAATCAGGTAACGACTGGAGCCGAGCCGCGCATGCGTGCCGGCCGCTTTCACCAGCCCGCCGTTGACAAAGGTCGGGTCCAGTCCCGCCTCGGCGTAAATGCTGGTCACCATCGCCGTGGTCGTCGTTTTACCGTGCGTGCCGGCGATAGCGATGCCGTGGCGAAAACGCATCAGTTCCGCCAGCATTTCCGCGCGCCGGATCACCGGAATGCGGGCCTCATGCGCCGCGACAATCTCCGGGTTATCCGCCGGGATCGCGCTAGACACCACCACCACGCTGGCGTCCAGCACATTTTCCGGACGATGATGGAAATAAATCTGCGCGCCCAGCTCCGTCAGCTGTTGCGTCACCGCGTTCGGCGCCAGGTCCGATCCGCTGATCTGATAACCTTCATTGGCCAACACTTCGGCGATACCGCCCATGCCGGCACCACCGATGCCGACAAAATGGATGTGCCGGACGCGACGCATCTCGGGCACGATTGAACGCAGTTTCGCCAGTTGTTGAGTATTCACTTCTTTTATCGTTACCTTGTCTATTATCGGGCGACTCGTCTCGCCCGGTAAGCCCGCCGGAATTCAGTTATCCGCGGGCCGCCTTGCTCACTTCGCTCGCCACGCGCTCGGTCGCATCCGGGATGGCCACCGCGCGGGCTTTTTTCGCCATTTCCAGCAGCGCAGGACGATCCCACGCCGCCAGCGTCTGGCTGACGGCCGCAACGCTAAGCTGCGGCTGTTCGATAATTTTGGCGGCGCCCGCCTGTTCCAGCGGCAGCGCATTCCAGTATTGCTGGCGGTCCTTATGCTGAAACGGCACAAACAGCGCCGGCAGCCCCGCCGCCGCGATTTCGCTCACCGTCAGCGCGCCGGAGCGACACACCACCACATCCGCCCACGCGTAGGCGGCGGCCATATCATCGATAAATTCCGTCACTTTATGCTGCGGCTGGCCCGCCTGCGCATAGGCCTGGCGTACGCTCTGCTGGTTGCCCTTGCCGGACTGATGCCACAGCGTCACCCGATCGCCCAGCTGCGCCGCGACGCCCGGCATCGTCTGGTTCAGCACGCGCGCGCCCTGACTGCCGCCGACCACCAGCACGCGAATCGGGCCGTCGTGCGCGGCAAAACGCGCTTCCGGCCGATCCAGCGCCAGCACGTCGGTGCGCACCGGGTTGCCGACCACGGCCGCGCGCGGGAAGGCGCCGGGAAACGCCTGCAGCACCGTCTTCGCGATACGCGACAGCCAGCGATTGGTCAGACCGGCAATGCCGTTTTGCTCATGCAGCACCACCGGGATACCGCACAGCCAGGCCGCCAGGCCGCCGGGACCGGAAACGTAGCCGCCCATGCCGAGCACCACGTCGGGCCGGTAGCTGCGCATAATGGCCCGCGCCTGACGCACCGCGCGAAAAATACGCCACGGCGCGCCCAGCAGGGCCATTATTCCTTTGCCGCGCAGCCCGGAAATACGAATAAAATCGATGTCGATACCGTGTTTAGGCACCAAATCGGCTTCCATCCGATCGGCGGTACCGAGCCAGCGTACCTGCCAGCCCTGCGCCATCAGGTGATGTGCGACCGCCAGGCCGGGGAACACATGGCCCCCGGTTCCGCCCGCCATCACCATCAAACGCTTGCCTTCGCCGCTCATCGGGCACTCCTTGTAAACGCCTGCGCCATAGTCAGGCGCGTTTCATAATCAATCCGCAGCAATAGCACGATCGCCGTCGACATAATGATCAGACTCGAACCGCCGTAACTAATCAGCGGCAGCGTCAAACCTTTGGTCGGCAGCATGCCGGCCGCCGCGCCGACATTCACCAGCGTCTGGAAGCTAAACCAGATACCGATCGAACAGGCCAGAAAGCCGGAAAAGCGCTGATTAATCTCCAGCGCCCGCCGGCCGATCGACATGGCGCGAAAAGCGACGAAGAATATCATTAACAACGCCAAAACCACACCGATATAGCCAAGTTCCTCGCCCAAAATAGAGAAAATAAAGTCGGTGTGCGCCTCCGGCAAATATTCCAGTTTCTGCACCGAGTTTCCCAGCCCCTGTCCCCACAGTTCGCCGCGGCCAAACGCCATCAGCGACTGGGTCAGCTGATAGCCGCTGCCGAACGGATCGTCCCACGGATTCCAGAACGAAGTCACGCGGCGCATACGGTACGGCTCCGCCACAATCAACAGCCCCACGGCGAAGATGCCGCAGCCGATAATCGCCAGAAATTGCCACATCCGGGCGCCGGCCAGGAACAGCATCGCCAGCGTGGTGATAAACAGCACCACCACCGTGCCGAGGTCCGGCTGCGCCAGCAGCAGCACCGCCAGCACCACCATCACGCCCATCGGTTTACAGAAGCCCCAGAAATTGTTGCGCACTTCGTCGACCTTGCGCACCATATAGCTGGAGAGGTAGCAAAACAGCGCCAGTTTCGACAGTTCCGCCGGCTGAATACGCAGCGGCCCGAAAGCGATCCAGCGCGAGGCGCCGTTCACCGAGCTGCCGACCACCAGCACCACCAACAGCATCACCATCGCCAGCAGCAGCAGCACGCCGCTGTAGCGCTGCCAGGTATCCATCGGAATGCGCAGGGTAACCAGCGATAAAGCGAACGCCAGCCCCAGATAGAGCGCATCGCGTTTAGCGAATAAAAACGGATCGCTGGCCAACCGCTGACCCACGGGCATTGACGCCGACGTCACCATCACGAATCCGATAACGGCGAGGCCGAACGTTAGCCAAAGCAGGGTCCGGTCGTACAGCACGTAGCTGAGCGAATCGCTCTCCCGCGTCCCCATGACCCAGCTTTTTAGCCGTTCCACCACGCCCGCACCGGAAAATGTCATCAGCCGAGCTCCTCCGCCAGACGGGCGAACTCGTCGCCGCGCTGTTCAAAACTGCGGAACTGATCGAGACTGGCGCAGGCGGGAGACAGCAGCACCATATCGCCGGCCGCCACGCGCGAGGCGATGACCCGCATGGCCTGTTCCATCGTCTGGAAGCGTTCCGCCCGATCGGGGCGCAGAGCCAGCAGTTGATCGCCGTCGCGGCCGAAACAGTACAGCCGAATATTATCGCCCTGTAGATACTGACTCAGCGGCGAAAAATCGGCGGATTTGCCGTTGCCGCCCAGCAGCAGATGCAGCGTGCCTTCCACCTGCAGTCCGTTCAGCGCGGCTTCGGTGCTGCCGACGTTGGTCGCCTTCGAGTCGTTGATCCAGCGGATGCCGTTACGTTTCCACACCTGCTGGAAGCGATGCGCCAGACCGGTAAAATGAGTCAGCGCGGTCAGCATCGAGGGGCGCGGGATACCGACGGCATCGCCCAGCGCCATCGCGGCCAGCGCATTGGTGTAATTATGCACCCCCACCAGCGTCATCTCGCGGGTATTCAGTACGCGCTCGCCGCGCACCCGCAGCCAGGTTTCGCCCTGCTGACGGTTCAGGTGATAGTCGCCGACATCGACGCCAAAGCTGACGCAGCGCTCATCGGCGCCGCGCACCGGCATGCTAAGCGCGTCATCGGCATTCACCACGCAGACTTTGGCGTTTTCATAAATCCGTAATTTTGCCGCGCGATACTGCTGCAGCCCGAGCGGATAGCGATCGGAATGATCCTCGGTCACGTTGAGGATGGTGGCCGCCGCCGCCTGCAGGCTGCTGGTGGTTTCCAACTGGAAGCTCGACAGCTCCAGTACGTAAAGCTGGCACTCCTGCTGCAGCAGTTGCAGCGCGGGCAGGCCGATATTGCCGCCGACCCCGACCGCCCAGCCGGCCGCGCGCGCCATGTCGCCCACCAGCGTGGTGACCGTACTCTTACCGTTCGAGCCGGTGATCGCCACCACCGGCGCCTGCGCCTCGCGGCAGAACAGTTCAATATCCCCGACGATTTCCACGCCGGCCTGTTGGGCGGCGCTCAGCGCCGGCGTAGTCAGCGCGATACCGGGGCTGGACACGATCAGATCCGCATCCAGCAGCCAGTCTTCGTTGAGATCGCCCAGATGGCGCTCAATGTTCTCCGGCAGTTTATCCAGACCTGGGGGCGTGATTCGGGTATCCATCACACGCGGCGTCACGCCCCGTGCAAGAAAGAAATCAACACAGGACAGCCCGGTCAGGCCAAGCCCGATAATGACAACCTTTTTACCCTGATAATCCACCATGGTTTACCGTACCTTCAGCGTTGCCAGGCCAATCAGCACCAGCATCAGCGAAATTACCCAAAAGCGCACGATGACGCGCGGTTCCGGCCAGCCTTTAAGTTCATAATGGTGATGAATCGGCGCCATACGGAAAATCCTCTGACCGCGCAACTTAAAGGACCCTACCTGCAGAATCACCGACAGGGTTTCCACCACGAACACCCCGCCCATAATCACCAGCAAAAATTCCTGCCGCAACAGCACCGCGATGGTGCCCAACGCGCCGCCCAGCGCCAGCGAGCCGACGTCGCCCATAAACACCTGCGCCGGATAGGTGTTGAACCATAAAAAGCCCAGCCCGGCGCCGACGATAGCGGTACAGACAATCACCAGCTCGCCGGCGTGACGCAGATAAGGAATATGCAAATAGCTGGCGAAATTAGTATTCCCGGTGGCCCAGGCCACCAGCGCGAAACCGGCCGCCACAAACACCGTCGGCATGATGGCCAGCCCGTCCAGGCCGTCGGTCAGATTGACCGCGTTGCTGGTGCCGACAATCACAAAGTAGGACAGCAGGATATACAGCAGCCCCAGTTGCGGCATCACATCTTTAAAGAACGGCACCACCAACTGCGTGGCGGGCGTATCCTTACCAATCGCGTACATGGCGAACGCCACCACCAGCGCGATCACCGACTGCCAGAAATACTTCCAGCGCGCGATCAGCCCGCGGGTATCCTTACGCACAACCTTGCGATAATCATCGACAAAACCGACGACGCCGTAGCCGATCAGCACAAACAGCACGCACCAGACGTAGGGATTGGACGGGTAAGCCCACATCAACACCGAGATCGTGATGGAGGTCAGAATCATCAGTCCGCCCATCGTCGGCGTACCGCGCTTGCTAAAGTGCGACTCCGGTCCCTCGCTGCGCACCACCTGGCCGATTTGCAATTTTTGCAGCCAGGCAATCAGGTGCGGCCCCATCCACAGCGAAATGATCAGGGCAGTCAGCAGGCTGACAATGGCGCGAAACGTCAGATACGAAAAGACGTTAAAGCCGGAATAAAATTTGACCAGATGCTCGGCCAGCCAGACTAACATGTTGCATTCTCCTGTAACGCGCGTACTACCTGCTCCATTGCGGCACTACGTGAACCCTTAATAAGTACGGTGATTACCGCATGTTCAGACAGTAACGCCATTAAACGGGCGACGAGTGCTGCCTTATCCTGAAAATGTTCGCCGCATCCGCTGGCCTGGCTTATCAACGCACTGAGCGTTCCCACGCTCAGCACCTTATCAATACCTGCCGCTCGCGCCGCTTCGCCCACCTGACGATGACAGGCCGGTGCTTCATCGCCCAGCTCAGCCATATCGCCCACCACCATCACCCGAAAACCCGGCATCTCGGCCAGCGTTTGCGCCGCTGCGGTCATGGAGCCGACGTTGGCGTTATAGCTATCGTCCAGCAGACGTTTGCCCTGCGCCAGCGCTATCGGGAACAGACGCCCCGGCACCGGCTGTAGTTCGGCCAGCCCGGCGCGCACCGCTTCCAGCGTTGCGCCGGCCGACATCGCCAGCGCCGCGGCCGCCAGCGCATTGGCGATGTTATGTCGCCCCGGCAACGGCAGGCCCACCCGCAACCGGCCGAACGGCGAGTGCAGCGTAAAATGCGTGCCCTGCGCGTCGACCGCCGTCTCGCTGGCGTAAAAATCGATGTCGGTCCCGGCCTGCGGCGAGAAGCGCCAGACCCGTTTCTGACCGATGGTGCTCTGCCAGCGCGGCCAGTCATGGCTGTCGGCGTTGATGATCGCCGTGCCGTCGACCGGCAGACCGGCGAAAATTTCGCCTTTGGCCTGCGCCACTCCGGCCAGCGAACCGAAACCGGCCAGATGCGCGCTGGCCAGATTATTCACCAGCGCGCTGCGCGGCCGGGTCAGATCGGTGGTCCAGGCGATTTCGCCGATATGGTTGGCGCCCAGCTCGATGACGGCGAAATCATGTTCCGTCGTCAGGCGCAGCAGCGTCAGCGGCACGCCGATATCGTTATTAAAATTGCCGGCGGTCGCCAGCACGTTGCCGCACTGACGCAGGATGGCGGCGGTCATTTCCTTAACCGAGGTTTTACCCGACGACCCGGTCAGCGCCACCACATACGCCTTGCTTTGCTGACGCACCCAGGCGGCCAACTGGCCCAGCGCCTGACGGGTATCGGCAACCAGCAGTTGCGGGACGTCAACAGGTAAGCGCTTACTCACTATTAAAGCTGCGGCGCCGGACGCGACGGCATCATCGGCATAGTCATGCGCGTCGAAACGTTCGCCTCGCAGCGCCACGAACAGGCTGCCGGCGCCAATCTTGCGCGTATCCGTCGACACCGCGTCGATCGTGCAGTCTTCGCCAATCAGTTGCGCGCCCAGCACCTGGGTCAGTTGACGCAGAGAAACCGAAATCATGCGATCACCCCCAGTAAGCGCGCCGCCGTGACCCGGTCCGAATAATCCAGACGCTGGCTGCCGATCAGTTGATAATCTTCATGCCCTTTACCGGCGATCAGCACGATATCCTGCGCCGCCGCCTGCATCAGCGTATGGGTCACCGCATCGGCGCGGCCGTGCACTACCTGCGCCCGGCCCGCATCCAGCAGCCCGTTCAGGATGTCGTCAATAATGGCGGCGGCGTCTTCGCCGCGCGGATTATCGTCGGTAATCACCACCTGGTCGGCCAGTTGCTCGGCAATCGCGCCCATCAGCGGTCGTTTGCCCTTGTCGCGATCGCCCCCGCAGCCGAACACGCACCAGAGTTTACCCCGGCAGTGCTGCCGCGCCGCCGACAGCGCTTTTTCCAGCGCGTCCGGCGTATGGGCGTAATCCACCACGGCGACCGGTTTGCCGGGCGCGCTGAACACCTCCATCCGCCCGCAGACCGGCTGCAGGCGCGGCGCGCTCGCCACCAGTTCATGCAGCGGGTAACCCAGCGCCAGCAGCGTCGCCAGCGCCAGCAGCAGGTTGCTGACGTTGAACGCGCCGATCAGATGACTTTCAATCTCGCCCTCGCCCCACGCGGAGGAGAAACGGATGGTCGCGCCGGCATTGTGGTATTCGACCCCGATCGCCTTCAGCCAGCGGCCATGACCGCCCGGCTGCAGATTATTATCCATCGTGACCGCCACGGCGTCCGGCAGTTGGCTGAGCCAGCGGCGGCCGACTTCATCGTCGGCGTTGATAATTATCTGGCCGACCTGATGCTCGGAGAACAGCGCCCATTTAGCCGCTTCGTAATGCTCCATATCGCCGTGGTAGTCGAGGTGATCGCGGCTCAGGTTGGTAAACACCGCCGCGGCGAACGGCAGCGCGGCGACCCGGTGCTGCGCCAGACCGTGCGAGGAAACTTCCAGCGCGGCGAAGGTCGCGTGCTGCTCAACCAATGACGCCAGCGCTTGCTGCACCGCAATGGCGGAGGCGGTGGTATTTTCCGACGGCGTGGTCTGCCCCAACAGCCCGTTGCCGAGGGTGCCCAGTACGGCGCTGGTTTCGCCCAGCAATTGACTCCACTGGGCCAGCAGTTGCGTCGTCGTGGTCTTACCGTTGGTGCCGGTCACGCCCGTCAGGCGTAGTTTCTCGCCCGGCTGGCGGTAAAAACGCCCGGCCAGCGCGGAAAGCCGCTGATTCAGCTCGCTCAGATAAACCACCGGCACGCCGTCGATCTCACGCACGGTAGCGTTATCCGCCTCTCCCGCCGCCTCGGCCAATACGGCAGCCGCCCCTTGCGCAATCGCCTGCGAAATATAGCGCCGTCCATCCGTTTTGTAGCCGACTACGGCGACAAACAGATCCCCGGCAGCCGCGGTGCGGCTGTCTAATGTCATTTCACGCAGTGCGCGCTCCGGGGCATGCTGCACCCAGGGAGCCAGTAACTCGCGCAAATTACGATCTGCCACCTGAACCCTCTTCTCGATTAATCACAAATTCATTTTTATCGCCCGTGGGCAACGCATCGGGTTCAACGTTCATGGTGCGCAAGACGCCGCCCATGATTGCGCCGAAGATCGGTGCCGAAACCGCACCGCCATAGTATTTGCCGGCCTGCGGGTCGTTAATCACCACCACCAGCGCAAAACGCGGATTGCTGGCGGGAGCGACGCCCGCGGTGTAAGCAATGTATTTATTAACGTACTGACCGTTCGGGCCGACTTTTTTGGCCGTCCCGGTTTTGATGGCGATTCGGTAGCCCTTGATCGCCGCCTTCGTCCCACCGCCGCCCGGCAGCGCGACGCTTTCCATCATATGCACCACTGAACGCACGATCGGTTCCGGGAAGATGCGTTCACCCGGCACGGGCGGGTCCACTTTGGTAATGGACAACGGCCGGAAGACGCCATAGCTACCGATCGTGGCGTAGACTCGCGCTAACTGTAACGGCGTTACCATTAGCCCGTAGCCGAAAGAAAAGGTGGCCCTCTCTATGTCAGACCACCGTTGTTTTTGAGGGTATAAGCCACTGCTTTCTCCGACCAACCCCAAATTGGTCGCTTTTCCCAGTCCGAAACGTGAGTAAGTGTCTACTAACGCCGAGGCGGGCATCGCTAACGCCAGCTTAGACACGCCAACGTTACTCGACTTCTGTAATACCCCGGTCAGGGTTAATTCGCTGTAGCGGGCCACGTCTTTAATTTCGTGACCGTTAATATAGTAAGGCACGGTGTTCAGCACGCTATTTTCTTTGACCACGTTGCGCTGTAAAGCGGTCATCACCACCATCGGCTTCACCGTCGAACCGGGTTCGAAAATATCGGTAATCGCGCGGTTGCGCATAATGTCTTTCGGCGTACCGGCCAGATTATTGGGGTTATAGGAGGGGCTGTTAGCCATCGCCAGCACTTCACCGGTGTTGACGTCGACCAGCACCGCGGTACCCGATTCGGCCTTATTGAACGCCACCGCATTGTTCAGTTCGCGGTACACCAGCGCCTGTAAACGCTCGTCGATGCTCAGCACCAGATTATGCGCCGCCTGACTGTCCACGGAGGAAACATCTTCAATCACCCGACCAAAACGGTCTTTACGCACCGTCCGCTCGCCCGGCTGACCGGTCAGCCAGCGATCGAAGCTTTTCTCCACCCCTTCAATCCCCTGGCTGTCGATATTGGTGAAACCGATCAGATGCGACGTCACCTGGCCCGCCGGATAGTACCGCCGCGATTCCTGGCGCAGGAAGATGCCGGGCAGTTTGAGTTTGTGGATATACTCGCCGATGGCCGGGTTGACCTGGCGAGCCAGGTAGACGAAGCGGCCTTTCGGGTTGGCGTTAATTTTGGCCGCCAGCTGATCGAGCGGAATTTCCAGCGCGTCGGACAACGCCTTCCAGCGCGTATCGAGCGTAATGCCGCCGTGATCGTTCAGATCTTTCGGATCGGCCCAGACCGCATTGACCGGTACGCTGACCGCCAGCGGACGTCTGGCGCGATCGACAATCATGCCGCGCGCAGTCGGCACTTCCTGCACGCGCAGGGAGCGCATATCCCCTTCGCGCACCAGCTTATCGGGATTAATCACCTGCAGCCAGGCCGCCCGCGCCATCAATCCCGCCATCGCCAGTAAAATCCCGCCGCACAGCAACGCAAAACGCCAGCTGACAAAGCTGGCCTGTTCTTCCTGGCGTTTCAGTTTTCCTTTACGTGCTGCACTCATGCGTGATTGACGCCTATTGGTTTATGGTTTAACCACTATGTTCTCTTGTGACGGATCGACATGCCCCATCGACAGTTTCTCCGTGGCGATACGTTCGACCCGGCTGTGGTCGCCCAGCGCGTTCTCTTCCAGAATCAGGTTGCGCCATTCGATATCCAGCGCATCGCGTTCCAGTAGTAAGCGCTCACGTTCCGCCGTCAGCAGACGCGTTTCGTGCGCGGTAGTCACCACGAAGATGGCCGATACCAGCACGGCGACCAACAGCAACAGAGGCAGACGGGCATTTCTGAGCAAATCCTCAACGATAACCCGAACCAGACCATGCCGCTCATTGCCGATCATCATCAGACCAGCCTTTCCGCAAAGCGCAATACCGAGCTGCGCGCCCGCGGATTTTGCGCTACTTCAGCCTCGGGAGGCATCATCTTGCCGATGCTTTTCAGCGTCTGTCCGCCCTGCTGTCGCAGTTGCTCTTCCGTGACCGGCAAACCGGCCGGCACCTGCGGCCCGCGGCTATGATGACGAATAAAACGTTTCACAATGCGGTCTTCCAGCGAGTGAAAGCTGATCACCGACAGCCGCCCCTGCGGAGCCAGCACGCTGCGCGCGCCTTCCAGCGCCTGTTCGATCTCTTCCAGCTCGCTGTTGATATAGATGCGAATCGCCTGGAAACTGCGCGTCGCCGGGTGCTTGTGTTTCTCCCGGATCGGGCTGGCCGCCGCGATCAACTCCGCCAATTGTTTGGTCCGGTTAAGCGGTTCCGTCTTATTGCGTTCGACGATGGCGCGCGCGATGCGCTTCGCAAAACGCTCTTCGCCAAAGGTTTTCAGCACCCAGGCGATATCGTCCGCTTCGGCTTCCTGCAGCCACTGCGCCGCGGATACGCCGCGCGTCGGGTCCATGCGCATATCGAGCGGCCCGTCGCGCATAAAAGAGAAGCCGCGTTCGGGATCGTCGAGCTGGGGCGAAGACACGCCCAGATCCATCAGTACGCCGTCAATGCGGCCGACCAGATCGCGTTCGGCAACATAATCCGCCAGCGCGGAAAAAGGGCCGTGAATAATAGAAAAACGGCGATCGTCGATAGCCTTAGCCGCTTCGATCGCCTGCGGGTCGCGATCGATAGCGAACAAGCGCCCTTCCGGCCCCAGATGAGACAGAATCAGACGAGAATGACCGCCCCGGCCAAAAGTGGCGTCAATGTAAATCCCGTTGCTGCGAATGTTCAGTCCGTTGACCGCTTCGTCTAACAGCACGGTCGTGTGTTGATAATTTTCCGGCATATTTATAGTGATAGATCCTGCAATCGCTCAGACAGCGGTTCCTGAGAAGATTGTTCAGCGTCAATATCTTCCCTGACTTGTTGATACCAGGTCTGTTCATCCCACAGCTCAAACTTGTTGAACTGCCCAACCAGCATCACTTCTTTTGTTAAACCCGCATGTTGTCTTAACGTACCGGCAATCAGCAAACGCCCGGCGTTATCCATCTGGCATTCGCTGGCATGGCCCAACAGCAGGCGCTGGACGCGGCGCTCCGCGGGGTTCATGCTCGACAGACGCGACAGCTTCTGTTCAATAATTTCCCATTCGGGCAGGGCATAAAGCAGCAGGCAGGGCTGATGGAGATCAATGGTGCAAACCATTTGACCTTGCGATTCCTCGTTCAGCGTTCCCCGGTAACGGGTAGGTACGGCAAGCCGCCCTTTACTGTCGAGGTTAACCAGCGTTGCCCCACGAAACATACCTGAGCTACCCCTCGATCACCCTTTTCACCACATTATCCCACAAATTCCCACGCTAAAGAGTTTACGGAGGGTATTAAAACCTTGTCAAGCCAGAGCGGAGGCGCTTTGGAATTATTTCTTCATTATTTTGGGATGCGCGCGAACGCAGCGAAATATCCATCATTCAGGCCGCAAGATTAACGTCATGAAAATTTGAGTAAAAATTTGCCAGTGAAGAGAAAACAGTGCGGATATAACCAGCGGATTGTCCGTGCTCATTGCTTTTATTACCGTCGCCGGCGACGGAACAGCAATATATTTCTGCTTGTTTATTAGACTGTAATCTATTGTTTTAAAATGGTTAGTTTGCTTAGCGTGCGTATTGTGCCGCCGGCATTCATACCCGTTCAACCTCTCACATTCGCGAAATAACCCGAAATATTGTTCAGCAGTCGGGTTATTTTACTTTAATTTACGTTGCGGGCCTGAATATTTATCCATTCTTTTATTTGTAACAAAATGATTGAGGCTTTATTAATAACTAAGATTCATCCTAAAAGGACGCGTTTTGGCGTCGGCCGAATATTTCCCCGCCGGCCGACGTTGATTGGATGATAAATAGTCCCGCCCCGATATTTTACAACTAATTGTTTGTAAAACATATTTTATCCACCTCCACTTTTAATACTCAAAAGAGCGCCCTGCCTGCAACTAAATGCCTAAATCACTGCTTTATGGCTAAAAAATAAAAATTTATAGCTAGTTAATAAGCCATATTGCAGTGATGTACACTATGAGAAAAGCGATATATCAACATATATAACTATTAAACAAACTCATCAAGAGTGGTTCTGAACAGGAGTCAGCAATGATGTTTTCTCCCGCTTCCCGGCTGCGCAGCGCAGCAGCGGATACCTTTGCGCTGGTTATTTACTGCTTTATCACCGGCATGATCATCGAAATGGTATTGTCCGGGATGACCTTTCAGCAATCGCTGTCCTCACGCCTGCTGTCTATTCCGGTCAACATTGTCATCGCCTGGCCCTACGGTCTGTACCGCGATCGGGTCCTCGCGCTGGTCACGCGCCGCCGTCCGTCTCACTCATGGCTGCGTAACCTGGCCGATCTGCTGGCCTACGTCAGCTTCCAGTCGCCGGTCTACGCCGCTATCCTGTGGGTTATCGGCGCAGGCGGCGCGCAAATCGTCACCGCCGTCAGCAGCAACGCCGTCATCTCTATGGCGATGGGCGTGCTCTACGGCTATTTTCTGGAATATTGCCGGCGACTGTTCCACGTTCCGCTGCACGGCTGAGTCGGGTCTGGAAAGCGGCGTAGCCGCCGGTGGGGGGATTGCGCCGCCGCTGGAGACAGCGCGGCGGCGGCTCGGGACAGGTCAGCTGCGGCCGAGAGAACCGCGGCGATAGAGATTGCGCCGGATGCGGTTCAGTCCAGGTTTCGGTTTTTTCGGTTCGTCCAGGCTGGCCAGCACCAGTTCCAGCACGCGTTCGGCCACTTCACGATGACGCTGGGCCACGGAAAGCACCGGGCACTCCAGAAAATCCAGCAGTTCATTATCGCCGAAAGTGGCGATCGCCAGATTGCTCGGCAAGCGGCCGCTCATCTTCAGCGTCACGTCCATCACGCCCTGCAGCAGAGGAAACGAGGTGGTAAACAGCGCCTGCGGCATCGGATTGTGACGCAGGTACTCGCCGAACACCTCGGCGGCCGAGCTACGTTCGTAACTATTGGCGTACAGCCAGCTGACTTCGCGCGCATCCCCTTCCCAGGCCTGGCGGAACCCCTGCTCGCGCAGATAGCTAACCGACAGTTCCGGCAACGCGCCGAGGTATAAGATCGATTCTGCCGGCTGGCGGCGCAGTTCCTGCGCCAGCATCTCCGCATCTTCCAGATCGGCGCCCACCACGCTGGTAAAATGTTTGCGATCCAGCGCGCGATCCAACGCGACGATCGGGAAACTGCCGGTAGCCCAGCGCTGATAAAAAGGGTGTTCGGGAGGAAGCGCGGTCGACACGATGATAGCGTCGACCTGACGCTGCAGCAGATGCTCGATGCAGCGCATTTCATTATCCGGTTGATCTTCGGAACAGGCGATCAACAGCTGGTAGCCGCGCTGCCGCGCCTGGCGTTCGAGGTAATTGGCGATGCGTGTATAGCTGGTATTTTCCAGGTCCGGAATGACCAGGCCAATCGAGCGAGTGCGCCCCGCGCGCAGTCCCGCGGCCACGGCATTAGGATGATAATTGTGTTCCCTGACCACTGCCATGACTTTCTCAACGGTTTTGTCGCTGACGCGATACTGCTTTGCCTTACCGTTGATCACATAACTGGCGGTCGTGCGCGAAACACCCGCAAGACGCGCAATTTCATCCAGTTTCACGTTAGCCCCTTTGATAAGCCGGATAAATAGTAATTATAAAAGCGATCCTATGACCATATTTTAATCATGGGTATCTTTGGATCTAACCGCAGAAAACCCTGAGGAGCAACCGCTTTCGCGCTTAAATAAATAACCTATTACGTCACTCTAAATAATTCGGGCTGCCGGAAGGCGACGACGCAGCGAATCCCGGCGGCTTACCGCAGTAAGAAACCGGGCAAAGCGACAAATCCGCCGCAAGCGGATTTGAACGCCGCTGGCGGCGGCCCCCAGGGGCGAGGCCCATTGATGGACCGGCAACAAAGCCAACTCACCTGCAGCCAGAAATACGACGGGTATAAGCAAAAATCAGAAGCCCGCCAGTTGGCGAGCCTCTGAGACAGAAAATAATACCTTAGCCGAAAGAATAAAAGATATCCGTGCGCCGGATCAGCGCATGATCTTTTCACCGCGCGATACGCCGACGATGCCGGAGCGCGCCACTTCGACGATTTCCGCCACTTCGCGCACCGTCACCGTATTCAGGAAGGCGTCCAGCTTATCGCTGGTGCCGGCAAGCTGAACGGTGTACAGCGATGAGGTGACGTCCACGATCTGGCCGCGGAAAATATCGGCGCTGCGTTTCACCTCTTCACGCCCATAGCCCGTCGCTTGCAGTTTCACCAGCATGATTTCACGTTCAACGTAGGCGCCCTGGGCCAGTTCGCTGACGCGCAGCACATCGACCAGCTTATGCAGTTGCTTTTCAATCTGCTCCAGCACCCGGGAATCGCCGACCGTCTGGATGGTCATGCGCGACAGAGTCGGATCGTCCGTCGGCGCGACCGTCAGACTTTCAATGTTATAACCGCGCTGGGCAAACAAACCGATGACACGCGATAACGCCCCTGATTCGTTTTCCAGTAATACCGATAAAATCCGGCGCATCATCAGGTCCTCTCCGTTTTGCTGAGCCACATTTCGTCCATCGCGCCACCGCGAATCTGCATCGGGTACACGTGTTCACTGCCGTCCACTCTGATATCGACAAACACCAGCCGGTTCTTCTCCGCCAGCGCCTGAGCCAGCTTCGGCTCCAGCTCTTCCGGCCGATCGATAGCGATGCCGACGTGGCCGTAGGCTTCGGCCAGCTTGACGAAATCAGGCAGCGATTCCATGTAAGAGCTGGAGTGACGGCCGGAATAGATCATATCCTGCCACTGTTTCACCATGCCGAGGAAGCGGTTGTTCAGATTAACCACCACTACCGGCAGGCCGTACTGCAGCGCGGTGGACAACTCCTGAATATTCATCTGGATACTGCCGTCGCCGGTCACGCATACCACGGTTTCCTGCGGCAGAGCCAGTTTAATGCCCAGCGCCGCCGGCAGGCCGAAGCCCATGGTGCCCAGACCGCCGGAGTTGACCCAGCGTCTCGGCTTGTCGAACGGATAATACAACGCGGCGAACATCTGGTGCTGACCGACGTCCGAAGCGACCCACGCCTCTCCGTTAGTCAGCCGGTACAGGGTTTCGATCACCGCCTGCGGCTTGATAATGTCGCCGCTATCGTCATATTTCAGGCACTGACGGCCGCGCCACAGCTCGATGCGCTGCCACCAGTCGCGCAGCGCGTCGAACGATTGTTGCTGATCGCCCTGCGCCAGCAGTTCCAGCATGGTGCTCAACACATGTTTAGCATCGCCGACAATCGGCACATCCGCATCGACGGTTTTGGAAATCGAGGCCGGATCGATATCGATGTGCAGCACCGTGGCGTCGGGACAGTATTTAGCCAGATTATTGGTGGTGCGATCGTCGAAGCGCACGCCAACGGCAAAAATCACATCGGCGTTATGCATCGCCATGTTGGCCTGGTAGGTACCGTGCATGCCCAGCATCCCCAGGCTCTGGCGATGGGTGCCCGGGAAACCGCCCAGCCCCATCAGCGAGCAGGCCACCGGCAGATTCAGTTTTTCCGCCAGTTCGCGCAACCCGGCGGAGCAGTCGGCGTTAATTACTCCGCCACCGCTATAAACCACCGGCCTCTCGGCCGCCAGAAGCGTTTGCAGCGCGCGCCGGATCTGGCCTTTATGGCCCTGCACCGTCGGATTGTAGGAACGCATACTGACGTGATCGGGATAAAGGTAAGGCAGCTTATTGGCCGGGCTCATCACGTCTTTGGGCAGATCGACCACCACCGGACCGGGACGCCCGCTGGCGGCCAGATAAAACGCTTTTTTCAGCGTAGCGGGCACATCTTCCGCCCGCTTCACCAAAAAGCTGTGTTTCACCACCGGGCGGGAAATCCCCACCATGTCGCACTCCTGGAACGCATCCGAACCAATCAGCGACGTCGCCACCTGGCCGGACAAAATCACCAGCGGAATAGAATCCATATAAGCGGTGGCGATACCGGTAATGGCGTTGGTCGCGCCCGGGCCGGAGGTCACCAGCACCACGCCCACCTCGCCGGTGGAGCGGGCATAGCCATCCGCCATGTGCACCGCGGCCTGTTCATGGCGCACCAGGATATGCTCAACGCCCCCTACCGTATGCAGGGCATCGTAGATATCCAGCACAGCCCCGCCCGGATAGCCGAATACATGTTTCACGCCCTGATCGATCAACGATCGGACCACCATCTCGGCTCCTGACAACATCTCCATGGGTTTGCCTCCAGGCTTACATTTTTGTTCAGAGAGCGGAACGCGTTTCCGCATTGAGGGGAAAAAGCCCCGCGATCACACGATCGTCTTTAGGTTAAATATAATTGACTAACATAGCGTCTGGATATGGCTCAGGCAAACGCCAAAGAAACCACTCAAACAGTACAAGAAAAGGAAAAAACGGCTTTTTATCTCCTTTTCCCAGTAAAAAATCCCATGCCGCAGGCGAATAAATGAAAAATATACCATTCCATTGGCACTTAACAATACGAAAACCGCGGATTAGCCCGACGGCGCGCGCAGACCGAGCCGCAAGGGGCATCAGCCGTTATACATCGAATCGATTTCATTCTGATAGCGCTGATGGATCACGCTGCGCCGCAGTTTCAGCGTCGGCGTCAGTTCGCCCTGCGCCATGGAAAACGGCGCCGGCAACAGAGTAAACTTTTTCACCTGTTCAAAACGCGCCAGCTCTTTCTGCATCTCATGCAGCCGGCGCTCGAACAGCTCAATAATGTGGCTGTGCCGCAGCAGATCCAGCCGATCGTGATACTTCAGATTGATCGAATGCGCATACTCTTCCAGCGCCGTAAAACAGGGCACGATCAGCGCCGAGACATATTTACGCGCGTCGGCGATCACCGCGACCTGTTCGATATAGCGATCCTGGATCAGCGCACCTTCCAGCTGCTGCGGCGCGATATATTTCCCGCCGGTGGTCTTCATCAGATCTTTCAGACGCTCGGTGATAAACAAATTGCCGCGCGCGTCCAGTACGCCGGCGTCGCCGGTCTTCAGCCAGCCGTCCGGCGTAAAGGCCGAGGCCGTCTCCTGCGCACGGTTGAAATACCCCTGCATGACGATCGCGCCGCGCACCTGAATCTCATTTTCTTCACCAATGCGCACCTGTACGCCTGGCAGCGGCGTGCCTATCGAGCCGGGGAGAAAAGAGGATTCTTCCCAGCAGGAAACGGTGGCGCAGGTTTCGGTCATGCCGTAACCATAAATAAGGCGGATGCCGATCGACTGGAAAAACAGGATGATAGCGTCGTCCAGACGCGCGCCTGCCGCCGGCATAAAGCGCACCCGGCCGCCGAGCAGTTGACGCAATTTGCTCAGCGCCAGCCGTTCGGCCAGACGGTGACTTAGCCGCAGCAGCAGACCGGCCCGCCGCTGCTCCTGTCTTGCCTGAAACATTCGCCGCCCCTGCGCCACCGCCCAGCGAAACAGCAAACGCCGGCGCCAGTCGGACTGCGCGACTTTTTCGTGGATCGCCGCGTAGACCTTTTCATAGAAATGAGGAACCGCGCACATCAGCGTCGGCCGTACCGCCTGCATGGCATTCCTGACCAGACCGGTATCGGCGAGAAAAACATTCTGCGCGCCGCTGTGCATGACGAAAAAGCTCCAGGCGCGTTCGAATACGTGGGACAACGGCAGGAAGCACAGGGAGACATCGTCTGGCTCAATCTTCAGGCGCTGCTCATGCAGCCGAAGCTGGGTCGCTATATTGGCGTAATCCAGCATCACGCCCTTCGGCTCGCCGGTAGTGCCGGAGGTATAGATCAGGGTAAAAAGATCGCTGAGACGACGCTGTTCAATGCGCCACAGCCACTCCTTGCGCCACAGCGCCACATCGGCCCGGGCGATAAGGTCGCTCAGCGTCAGCGCGATATCGCAGCCGCGCAAATCGATGCCGTCATCCAGCACAATAATATGGCGCAGCTGCGGGCAGCGTTCGCGCAGCGACAGCAGCGCATCGTACTGCTGCTGACCGCCGACAAAAATGGTGCGAATATCCGCGTCATTGATGATGAAGGCCGCCTGCGCCGGCGCGCTGGTCGCGTAAATCGGCACGGTCACCGCGCGAAGATGCAGAATGGACAGATCGGCCAGCGACCAGTTCATACTGTTGGCAGAAAAAAGCGCGATGCGTTCCTGCACGCCCACGCCCAGCCCCAGCAGCGCGCTGGCGATATGCTGTACGCGCCGGCCGATTTGCGCCCAGGTTAACTGCCGTTCCGCCTCAGGCCGCCAGTCGCGAAAAACCACCCGACCGGAACAATGGCTGATTTGCGCCTGAATACGCTGGACCAGATGATATTGCTGCAAATGGTTGGTCATAATTCGCCTGCTGATGAACGAGAACAGCGATAGCCGCTGGTTTACTCAATTACGGGATTGCCGCGCCTGCGTCGTTCACCTGGCCAAACCGGGCAGCGTCCGCCGCGCGGTCTGCCTCGTTCGCACCGGGCTGCGCAAACTCAGCGTACAGGTGTCCATTTTTTCGCAGCAGTCTACCGTCATCATGAAAAAGCGCAACGCTATTTCTGCCGCGCCAGGTCACAAATATCGCCGGCGGATGGGCGACGCAAGAAAACGCCGGATGAAAGAATCTCCGCAGGTTCGCGCGCGCAGCCCGCGCGCGACGGGCGATGCGTGGCAGAGAGATGGCCGGTCGCGCGCGATTGCCCCTAAATCAAATGTTGACATTAACGACGGAATCAAGTACCAATAGTAACATTGAGTGTTAAATCTATTTCGGCGACCAAATTCCATGTTCAACTTCACTTTCCTGCTAAGCCTACTACTAAACGCATCTCATTTGCGCGGTACGCTGGTGGGCGAAGCTCTGAACTAATTTAGCCGTCACCCATAAAAAACCCCGCGCCAATGCGCGGGTTTTTTTTTACCCGTCTGGCGCACAAGCATACGACAAGGAAACAACCGATGAGCCAACAAGTCATTATTTTTGATACCACGTTGCGTGACGGTGAACAGGCACTGCAGGCCAGCCTGAGTGTAAAAGAAAAACTTCAGATAGCACTGGCACTGGAAAGAATGGGTATCGACGTAATGGAAGTCGGTTTCCCGGTTTCTTCGCCAGGCGATTTCGAATCCGTCCAGACCATCGCCCGTCAGGTGAAAAACAGCCGGGTTTGCGGTCTGGCCCGCTGCGTGGAGAAAGACATCGATGCCGCCGCCGAAGCGCTGCGCGTAGCCGACGCCTTCCGTATCCATACCTTCCTGGCCACCTCGCCGATGCATATCGCCACTAAACTGCGCAGCACGCTGGACGAAGTGGTGGAACGCGCGGTGCGCATGATCAAACGCGCGCGCAATTACACCGACGATGTGGAATTTTCCTGCGAGGATGCCGGCCGGACGCCGATCGACGATCTGTGCCGGGTGGTGGAAGCGGCGATTAACGCCGGCGCCCGCACCATTAACATCCCGGATACCGTCGGCTACACCATGCCTTATGAATTTGGTGGTATCATTCACTCCCTGTTCGAACGCGTACCGAATATCGATAAAGCGATTATCTCCGTTCATACCCATGACGATCTGGGTCTGGCGGTCGGCAACGCGATGGCGGCGGTACAGGCCGGCGCCCGTCAGGTGGAAGGCACCCTGAACGGTATCGGCGAACGCGCCGGCAACTGCGCGCTGGAAGAGATTATCATGGCGATTAAAACGCGCCATAATCTGCTGAATGTCCATACGGACATCAAACATCAGGAAATCTACCGCACCAGTCAGATGGTCAGCAAGATCTGCAATATGCCGATCCCGGCCAACAAGGCGGTAGTCGGCTCGAATGCGTTCGCGCACTCATCCGGCATTCATCAGGACGGCATTCTGAAGAATCGCGAAAACTACGAAATCATGACGCCGGAATCCATCGGCCTGAAAGAAGTACAGTTGAACCTGACCTCCCGTTCCGGCCGCGCCGCGGTTAAACACCGCATGGCGGAAATGGGCTATCAGGACGGCGACTACGATCTGGACAACCTGTACGCCGCCTTCCTGAAACTGGCGGACAAGAAAGGCCAGGTCTTTGATTACGACCTGGAAGCGCTGGCCTTTATCAACAGCCAGCAGGAAGAGTCCGAGTTTTACCAGATGGACTACTTCAGCGTCCAGTCCGGCTCCAGCATCATCGCCACCGCCTCGGTTCAGTTGACCTGCGGCGAAGAGACGCAGTCCGAAGCCGCCACCGGCAACGGCCCCGTCGACGCCGTTTATCAGGCGCTCAGTCGCATCACCGGCTATCAGGTCGAACTGGTAAAATATCAGCTGTCGGCCAAAGGCCAGGGCAAAGACGCGCTGGGTCAGGTCGATATCGTGGCGGATTATCAGGGCCGTCGCTTCCACGGCGTGGGTCTGGCGACCGATATCGTTGAATCGTCCGCCAAAGCGATGGTGCATGTATTGAATAGCATCAGACGCGCTCAGCAAGTAGAAAAAGAAATCCAGCGTCTGCAACATCAGAATAAACAACAAAATAGTCAGGAAACAGTGTGATGACAAAAAGCTACCATATCGCCGTTTTACCCGGAGACGGCATCGGCCCGGAAGTAATGGTTCAGGCTCATAAAGTTCTGGAAGCGGTACGCCAGCGTTTCGGTTTCCGCATTACCACCAGTGAATACGACATTGGCGGGATGGCGATCGATCGCCAGGGTAAGCCGCTGCCGGAGAGCACCATCGCCGGCTGCGAACAGGCGGACGCCATTCTGTTCGGTTCGGTCGGCGGCCCGAAATGGGAACACCTGCCGCCGAACGAGCAGCCGGAACGCGGCGCGCTGCTGCCGCTGCGCAAGCACTTTAAGCTGTTCAGCAACCTGCGGCCGGCGCGCCTGTATCAGGGGCTGGAAGCCTTCTGCCCGCTGCGCAGCGACATCGCCGCCCGCGGCTTCGACATTCTGTGCGTGCGCGAACTGACCGGCGGCATCTATTTCGGCCAGCCGAAAGGCCGCGAAGGCAGCGGCATGCATGAGAAGGCTTACGATACCGAAGTGTATCACCGCTATGAAATCGAACGCATCGCCCGCATCGCGTTTGAATCCGCCCGTAAGCGTCGCAGCGCCGTGACTTCCATTGATAAATCCAACGTTCTGCAGAGCTCCATCCTGTGGCGAGAAGTCGTCAATGAGATCGCGAAGGATTACCCGGACGTCAGCCTGTCCCACATGTATATCGATAACGCCACCATGCAGTTGGTGAAAGATCCGTCCCAGTTTGACGTACTGCTGTGCTCCAACCTGTTCGGCGATATTCTGTCCGACGAATGTGCCATGATCACCGGCTCGATGGGGATGCTGCCTTCCGCCAGCCTGAACGAACAGGGCTTCGGCCTGTACGAACCGGCGGGCGGTTCAGCGCCGGATATCGCAGGCAAGAATATCGCCAACCCGATAGCGCAAATCCTGTCGGCCGCCCTGCTGCTGCGCTACAGCCTGGGCGAAGATGAAGCGGCTCAGGCTGTCGAAAACGCGGTTAATGCCGCGCTGGCCGAAGGTTATCGCACCGCCGATCTGGCTGGCAGCGGCAAATCCGTTACCACCGACGAAATGGGCGACGTCATTGCGCGCCTGGTCGCGCAAGGGGCATAACATGGGCAAGACGTTATATCAGAAATTGTTTGACGCGCACATAGTGCGGGAAGCGCCAAACGAAACGCCGTTGCTGTATATCGACCGGCATCTGGTGCACGAAGTCACCTCGCCGCAGGCATTCGACGGGCTGCGCGCCAAGGGGCGTCCGGTGCGTCAGCCGGGCAAAACCTTTGCCACGATGGACCATAACGTGTCCACGCAGACCAAAGATATTAACGCCAGCGGTGAAATGGCGCGCATCCAGATGCAGGAGTTGATCAAGAACTGTGCGGAATTCGGCGTACAGCTGTATGACCTGAATCACCCGTATCAGGGCATCGTGCACGTTATCGGGCCGGAACAGGGCATGACGCTGCCGGGCATGACGATCGTGTGCGGCGATTCGCACACCGCCACCCACGGCGCTTTCGGCTCACTGGCTTTCGGTATCGGCACCTCCGAAGTGGAGCACGTGCTGGCCACCCAGACCCTGAAGCAGGGTCGTGCGAAAACCATGAAGATCGAAGTCGTCGGCGACGCCCCGGTCGGCATCACCGCCAAGGATATCGTGCTGGCGATTATCGGTAAAACCGGCAGCGCCGGCGGCACCGGCCACGTGGTCGAATTCTGCGGCAAGGCGATCGAAGCGCTGAGCATGGAAGGCCGTATGACGCTGTGCAACATGGCGATCGAAATGGGCGCCAAGGCGGGTCTGGTGGCGCCGGACGACACCACCTTCGCCTATCTGAAAGGCCGTCAGTTCGCGCCGAAAGGCGAAAACTGGGAAGCGGCGGTCGCCTACTGGAGAACGCTGCGTTCCGATGCCGACGCCCGCTATGACAGCATAGTCACGCTGGACGCCTCCGGCATCGCGCCGCAGGTGACCTGGGGCACCAACCCGGGCCAGGTGATCGCCATCAATCAGGCTATTCCCGCGCCGGAATCGTTCAACGACCCGGTGGAACAGGCTTCGGCCGCCAAGGCCCTTGCCTATATGGGGCTGCAGCCGGGCATTAAATTGACCGATGTGGCGATCGACAAGGTCTTTATCGGCTCCTGCACCAACTCGCGCATTGAAGATTTACGCGCCGCCGCTTCCATCGCCAAAGGCCGTAAGGTCGCCAGCGGCGTGCAGGCGATCGTGGTGCCGGGTTCCGGTCCGGTGAAGACGCTGGCGGAGCTGGAAGGCCTGGATAAAGTCTTTATTGAGGCCGGTTTTGAATGGCGTTTGCCGGGTTGCTCCATGTGTCTGGCGATGAACAACGACCGCCTGAACCCGGGCGAGCGCTGCGCATCGACCAGCAACCGTAATTTCGAAGGCCGCCAGGGACGCGCCGGACGCACGCATCTGGTGAGCCCGGCGATGGCCGCCGCCGCCGCCGTTACCGGTCGCTTCGCCGATATCCGCGAGCTGAGCAAAGAGAGAGACTGAGATGGCTAAATTTACTCAACACACCGGACTGGTCGTGCCGCTGGACGCGGCCAATGTCGATACCGACGCCATCATTCCCAAGCAGTTTTTGCAGAAAGTGACGCGCACCGGATTTGGTCAGCATCTGTTCAACGACTGGCGTTTTCTCGACGATGCCGGCCAGCAGCCTAACCCGGATTTCGTGCTGAACAAACCGCGCTATAAGGGCGCCAGTATTTTACTGGCGCGGGAAAACTTTGGCTGCGGTTCCTCGCGCGAACATGCGCCCTGGGCGCTGACCGACTATGGTTTCAAAGTCGTTATTGCGCCGAGCTTTGCCGATATTTTCTACGGCAACGCTTTCAACAACCAGTTGCTGCCGGTCACGCTGAGCGAAACCGATATCGACCGGCTGTTCACGCTGGTTAACGATCAGGAAGGCATCACCTTCACGGTCGATTTGGAACAACAGGTGGTTCACGCCGGCGGGCAGAGCTATTCGTTCGAAATCGACGGTTTCCGCCGTTACTGCATGATCAACGGTCTGGACAGCATCGGGCTGACGCTGCAGAACGAAGCCGATATTTCGGCTTACGAGCAAAAACAGCCAGTCTTCCTGCGCTAAGCCGGCCATACGTCGGCTAACCAGAGGCCCGCCGCGTGCGGGTCTTTGTCTTTTTTCATCCCCATTCCCGCCAAACGCGAATAAAAAAAACCAGCGATATGCGATCGCTGGCTGGTGAACAGCACCATTACTCAGAATTCAATTATGCCCGGCGGACGTCAGGGCGGTGGATGATCGAATGCCGATCGCGCCGCGGCTCATAGCCAGTGGCGATATTCCTCTTCCGACAGCGCGGCTATCTGCGATTGGGTCGTCTGCTGCAACAGAGCCAGACGTTGCCGCGCGGACAGCCACTTCAGCCAGGGCGTGCGGCATGTTTTCAAATGAGCCAGCCAGAAACGTTCGATACGCGTAGCCATCATCATTTACCTCCCGGTCAAACTCCACGCTTTCATTGCGTTCAAGTATCGACGTAATATAGGGAATGATAAATTGATGAGTTTCACGCGGAGAGTTCCCCTTTTATGTCCTCACCCCGTTTACATCAGCAGTTCGTTCGCCTGTGGCAATGCTGTCAGGGTCAGTCGCAGGAAACCACGCTGCAGGACCTGGCGCAGATGCTCAGTTGCTCGCGCCGTCATATGCGATCGCTGCTCTCCGCCATGCAGCAGCAGGGCTGGTTAACCTGGGAGGCCGAGGCGGGACGGGGAAAACGTTCGCGGTTGACCTTTATCTACAGCGGGCTGGGCCTGCAGCAACAGCGGGCGGAGGATTTGCTGGAGCAGGATCGCATCGAGCAGTTGATCCAACTGCTCGGCGATAAGGACGCGGTACGCCAAATGCTGTTGTCGCATCTTGGCCGCAGCTTCCGGCAGGGCAAGCACCTTCTGCGCATCGTCTATTATCGCCCGTTGCTCAACCTGCTGCCCGGCACGGCGCTGCGCCGCTCGGAAATACATATCGCCCGGCAGATATTTAGCGGACTGACGCGCATAAATGAGGAAAATGGGGAACTGGAGCCGGATCTGGCGCATCACTGGCAGTCGATTACGCCGCTGCACTGGCGTTTTTATCTGCGGCCGGCGATCCGTTTTCATCACGGCCGGGAAATGACGATGGACGATGTCATCAGTTCTCTGAGCCGGCTGGGCGCGCTGACGCTGTTCGCTCATATCCAAAAGATCGACTCGCCGACCCCCTTCGTGATCGATGTGCGGCTGAGCTGCGCCGACCGCTGGCTGCCCTGGCTGTTGGGCAGCGTGCCCGCCATGATCCTGCCGCAGGAGTGGCGCACGCTGCCCGATTTCGCCCGCAGCCCGATCGGCACCGGCCCCTATTCCGTGGTGCGCAACAACCACAGCCAGCTGAAAATTCAGGCTTTTGACGACTATTTCGGCTACCGCGCGCTGATCGACGAGGTCAATATCTGGGTGCTGCCGGAAGTGGCCGAAGAACTGCCTAACTCGATCCAACTGCAGGTGGATGATTCGTCCCATAACGAACTGGAGAGTCGGCTGGAAGAGGGCTGCTACTTTATTTTGTACGATCAACGCTCGGCCGCGGGAGCACGTCCCGAAGTGCGGCGCTGGCTCAGTCAGGTGCTTAGCCCCATCGCGCTGCTCAGCCAGGCCAATGCGCTGCAGCAGCGCGACTGGGCGCCCGCCTACAGCCTGCTGCCGCGCTGGCACCATAGCCAGCAGCAACCGCCCGAGCCAAAGCCGGCGGGGGTCGATAGCCTCACGCTGACCATCCATCGCGACCATCCTGAATATCAACAGATCGGTCAGATAATGGCGACGCTGCTGGCCCGGCATCATGTCGAGCTGCAGGTGAAGCAGGTAAGCTACGAGCAATGGCACCAGGGCGAAGCCGTCAGCGATATGTGGCTCGCCACCGCCAACTTTTATCTGCCGCTCGAATTTTCGCTATTCGCCCTGCTGTATGAAATACCGCTGCTGCAGCGCTGTCTGAAGCGCGACCTGAACGAGGAGGCCCTGCGGTGGCGCGCCGACAGTCTGGCGCTGGCCGAATGGTGCCGGATGCTGGTCGGCAGCCAGCAGCTGCACCCGCTGTTTCACCACTGGCTGCAGTTGCAGGGACAGCGCAGCATGCGCGGCGTGCGCATGAACACGCTCGGCTGGTTCGATTTTAAATCCGCATGGTTTGTTCCGCCGGAAAATCCGCGCTCCCCTTTCCCCGATGCGCCTAAGCCTCTACAATGAGCCCAGTCTCAACGGGGTGCGAAACCTGCCGCTGTCGCGGCGGTTTCGCTGAGAAATACCCGTCGAACCTGATCCGGTTAATACCGGCGGAGGGATTTGAGCGTGACCGCCGCTGACTCAAAGACCTTTGCCACTCTAAATGTTCAGGAGCGCAAAGTGTTAAAAAAAATCTTGTCCTGTCTGTTGTTACTCTCCGCTCCCGTGCTGGCTAAACCGGTACTCACGGTATATACCTACGATTCATTCGCGTCGGAATGGGGCCCGGGCCCGGCAATTAAAAAAACCTTTGAACAACAGTGCGACTGCGAGCTGAAGTTCGTCGCGCTGGCCGACGGCGTTTCCCTGCTCAACCGCCTGCGAATGGAAGGAAAGAATAGCGAGGCCGATGTGGTGCTGGGCCTGGATAATAACCTGCTGGAAGCCGCGGAAAAAACCGGTCTGTTCGTGCCCCATCGTCAGGATACGCCGCTGCTCAGCGTTCCCGGCGGCTGGACGGACGATCTTTTCCTGCCCTACGACTACGGCTATTTCGCCTTCGTCTATGACAAAAACAAACTAAAAAACCCGCCGCGCAGCCTGCATGAACTGGTTGACGGACCGCAGTCGTGGAAAGTGATCTACCAGGATCCGCGCACCAGCACGCCGGGTCTGGGCTTACTGCTCTGGATGCAGCAAGTGTATGGCGATCAAGCGCCGGAGGCCTGGCAAAAACTGGCGCGGAAAACCGTTACGGTCACCAAAGGCTGGAGCGAAGCCTACGGCCTGTTCCTGAAAGGAGAAGCCGATCTGGTGCTGAGCTACACCACTTCGCCCGCCTATCACATCATCGAAGAGAAAAAGGACAATTACGCCGCCGCCGGTTTCAGCGAAGGGCACTATATGCAGGTGGAAGTCGCCGGCCAGCTCGCGGCCAGCAAAAATCCGGCGCTGGCCAGCCACTTTATGAGCTTTATTATCTCCCCGGCGTTCCAGCGCGCGATCCCGACCGGCAACTGGATGTATCCGGTGATCAAAATCGAACTGCCCGCCGCCTTCGATACCCTGCCGGTGCCGGAGAAAACGCTGGAATACAGCACGGAGCAGGTGGCTAAACAGCGTAATGACTGGGTTCAGGCATGGCAACGCGCCGTCAGCCGTTGATTGCCGGTTGGCTATGGCCGGGACTACTGGCCGCCGTTTTGCTGATTCTGGTCGCCGCGCTGGCGTTCGGCGCGCTGTGGCGCCATTCGCCGGACAGCCAGTGGCGGACCATCTGGCAGGACGATTATCTGTGGCACGTTATTCGTTTCACCTTCTGGCAGGCGCTGCTTTCCGCTCTGCTTTCCGTCGCGCCGGCCATCCTGCTGGCGCGCGCCCTCTACCGGCGGCGTTTCCCCGGACGTCTGTGGCTGCTGCGTTTATGCGCGATGACGCTGGTTCTGCCGGTGCTGGTGGCGGTTTTCGGTATCCTTAGCGTCTACGGCCGCCAGGGATGGCTGGCGTGGCTGTTGAACGGGCTGGGGCTGAAATACGCGTTCTCTCCTTATGGGCTGCCGGGCATTTTGCTGGCGCACGTATTCTTCAATCTGCCGCTGGCGACCCGCCTGCTGCTGCAGGCGCTGGAAGGCATCGCCACCGAACAGCGCCAGCTCGCCGCGCAGCTCGGTATGAACGGCTGGCAGCATTTTCGTCTGGTGGAGTGGCCGCCGCTGCGCCGTCAGTTGCTGCCCGCCGCCGCGTTGATCTTTATGCTGTGCTTCGCCAGCTTCGCCACGGTACTGTCGCTGGGCGGCGGGCCGCAGGCCACCACCATCGAGCTGGCCATCTATCAGGCGCTGAGTTTCGATTACGAGCCCGGTCGCGCCGCGTTGCTGGCCTTAATTCAGATGACCTGCTGCCTCGGCCTGATCTTGCTCAGCCAGCGGCTGAACAAGGTGCTGCCGACCGGTTTCAGCCAGCAATACAGCTGGCGCAATCCACAGGACTCGCTGTTCCGCCGCCTGTACGACGGCGCGTTGATTGGCGCCGCCCTGCTGCTGCTGCTGCCGCCGCTGCTCGCCGTGATCGCCGACGGCCTGAATCCCTCGCTGCTTAGCGTATTGCGACAGCCGGCGCTTTGGCAGGCGCTGCTTACCTCGCTGCTGATTGCCGCCGGCGCCGGTCTGCTATGCGTCATGCTGACCCTGATGCTGCTGTGGAGCAGCCGGGAACTGCGCCAGCGTCAGCGTTACCTGCCGGGCCAGTTGCTGGAATTGAGCGGGATGCTGATCCTCGCGATGCCGGGCATCGTGCTGGCCACCGGTTTTTTTCTGCTGCTGACCAGCACCGTTGGCCTTCCGCGCTCGCCCTGGGGGCTGGTGATAATGACCAACGCGCTGATGGCGATCCCCTATGCGTTAAAGGTGCTGGAAAATCCAATGCAGGATATCGCCGCGCGCTTTACGCCGCTGTGCCAGTCGCTGGGCATTCGCGGCTGGTCGCGCTTTACCCTCATTGAACTGCGCGCCCTGCGTAAACCGTTCGCCCAGGCGCTGGCCTTCGCCAGCGTCCTGTCGATGGGCGATTTCGGCGCAATAGCCCTGTTCGGCAGCGAACAATTCCGCACGCTGCCGTTTTATCTGTATCAGCAGATCGGCGCTTATCGCAGCGAAAACGGTGCGGTAACCGCCATGATCCTGCTGATATTGTGCTTTTCCCTGTTTACTCTGATAGAAAAACTGACGGGCCGCCATGCTAATCCTCGATAAACTAACCTACCGGTATCAACACCATCCGATGTGCTTCGATCTGCGGATGCGAGCGGGCGAGCGGGTTGCCGTGCTGGGCCCAAGCGGGGCGGGTAAAAGCACGCTGCTGAGCCTGATCGCCGGCTTTCTGGCGGCGGACGGCGGTCAGCTACGGATCAACGGCCAGGATCACCGGCTGACCCCGCCCGCGCGGCGGCCGGTTTCCATCCTGTTTCAGGAAAATAATCTGTTCCCGCACCTGACCGTTGAACAAAATATCGGTCTGGGGCTGCACCCCGGCCTGCGCCTCAACGACGAGCAGCGCGACACCCTGCGCCAGATTGCACGCCAGGTAGGACTGGCCGATTTGTTGACTCGCCTGCCGGCCCAGCTTTCCGGCGGTCAGCGCCAGCGCGCCGCTCTGGCCCGCTGTCTGGTGCGCAGCCAGCCGGTGTTATTGCTGGATGAGCCTTTCTCGGCGCTTGACCCGGCTCTGCGCCAGGAGATGCTGCAGCTGCTGGAAAACGTCTGCGACCAGCGTCAGCTGACCTTACTGATGGTGTCGCACAATATGGATGATGCGGCCTGGATCGCCAGCCGCATCGTCACCGTAACAGACGGACGCATCAGCGACGATCGGGCAATCGGCTAATCAAAGCGAATCGGCGGAGAAGCTATCCGGTGGCGCCGGCCGGCAGCGGCGTAGAAAAGATCGGTCGCTCATCGAGCAATGCAGCGGCGCACAATGTGATCGGCCGCAAAGTTCTATTTTTTTGTCCGCCGGGGGGCTTGTTCCCGTTTTGTTAAACATGGTTAGATAATCCGGTCTGTAACTCTTTGGATAAAGGTACCCCGTGAATCATTCCGCCACGCTTTTCGCTCTACGCAACGCCGCGCTCATTGACGCGGTCGTCGTCGTGCGCGTGGTGGTGGTGATCGGCTGCGCGCCGTAACGGGTTCCGAATCCAACTGATTCCTCAACCCCGCCGGCGCAAGTCGAGCGGGGTGTCCTGTACCCCTCCCGCTTCGAAAAGTGCCCCGGCTTAGCTATCCCAATAGATTTCAGGTTACAGGAAGGCGGCAAACGAACAGATTCTGGGGGAACGCCCCGGGTCCGCGACAAACTTCCCGCCGGGGAAAATCCCATAACGGCGCGGACGACAGTGCCAGCCTGCCGGCAACCTGAAAGATAAAGGGAATAAGGATGCCTTTTATGCGTTATACCGGAGCTCAGTTGATCGTCCGCCTGCTGGAGCGGCAGGGTATCACCACCGTCGCGGGGATTCCCGGCGGCGCCGCGTTGCCGCTGTACGATGCGCTGGGACACAGCGATACGATTCGTCATATTCTGGCGCGCCATGAACAGGGCGCCGGTTTTATGGCGCAGGGCATGGCCCGCGCCAGTGGAAAAACGGCGGTATGTCTGGCTTCCAGCGGCCCCGGCGCCACTAACCTGGCCACGGCGATTGCCGATGCCAAACTCGACTCCATTCCGCTGGTGTGCATTACCGGCCAGGTGTCCTCGGCGATGATCGGCACCGATGCCTTTCAGGAAGTGGACACTTACGGCATGTCGATTCCGCTGACCAAACACAACTACCTGGTGCGCGACATCGGCGAACTGCCGCGCGTGATCCCGGAGGCGTTTCGCATCGCCGCCTCCGGCCGCCCCGGCCCGGTGTGGATCGACATCCCCAAAGACGTCCAAACCGCCTCGATCGAACTGGACAGTCTGCCGGAACCGGGCCGCGCCGACGATGCGCCGTCCATTGATAGCGCCGCCGTCGCCCAGGCGGCGGCCATGATAAACGCGGCGCAGCGGCCGGTTTTATATCTGGGCGGCGGCATTATCAGCGCCGGCGCCCACCGCCAGGCGGTCGAACTGGCCGAGCGCGCCATGCTGCCCACCACCATGACGCTGATGGCGCTGGGCGCTATGCCGGCCGACCACCCGCTATCGCTGGGGATGCTGGGAATGCACGCCGCGCGCGCCACCAATCTGATCCTGCAACAGGCGGATTTGCTGATCGTGTTGGGCGCGCGCTTTGACGATCGCGCCATCGGCAAAGCCGAACAGTTTTGCCCGCAGGCCGGCATCATCCATATCGATATCGATCGCGGCGAACTGGGGAAAATTCGACAGCCGCACATTGCTCTGCATGCCGATGTGGCGCAGGCGCTGGACCGCTTGCTGCCGCTGATCACGCCGCAGCGACGCGACGGCTGGCGCGAGGCGGTCGACGCGCTGCAGCGTGAGTTCCCCCGCCGCCCCGCCGTGGAGAACCCGCTCAGCCCCTACGGTCTGATTCGGGCGGTGGCCGATGCGCTGGACGACAGCGCCATCATTACCACCGACGTCGGGCAGCACCAGATGTGGGTGGCGCAATCCTATCCGCTGCGGCGCCCGCGCCAGTGGCTGACCTCCGGCGGGCTGGGCACCATGGGGTTCGGTCTGCCGGCCGCGCTGGGCGCCGCACTGGCGGAGCCGCAGCGTAAAGTCGTTTGCTTCTCCGGCGACGGCAGCCTGATGATGAATATTCAGGAGATGGCGACGGCAGCCGAGGAAGGGCTGGACGTCAAAATTATTCTGATGAACAACCAGTCGCTTGGACTGGTGCATCAGCAACAGGATCTGTTCTTTGGACAGCGCATTTTCGCCGCCGATTACCGCTACCGCACCGATTTCGTCAAAATCGCCGCCGGTTTCGGCTTTGCCACCTGCGACTTAAACCAGAGCGCCGATCCGCGCGCGGCGCTGGCAGAAGCCCTGAGCCAACGGGGACCGGCGCTGATCCACGCCCTGATCGATGTGAATGAAAAAGTGTATCCGATGGTGCCGCCGGGCGCCGCCAACACCGAGATGATTGGAGACTAACGCCATGTTAAATCAGACCACGCCCGCCCAGGTTACGCTGGAATTATCGGTACGCAACCACCCTGGCGTCATGTCCCACGTGTGCGGCCTGTTTGCCCGCCGGGCCTATAACGTCGAAGGAATACTCTGCATGCCGCTGCCCGGCGGTCAGCAAAGCCGCATCTGGCTGCTGGTGCAGGACGACCAGCGCCTGCCGCAGATGATCAGCCAGGTGGAGAAACTGGAGGATATTCTGGCGGTAAGGCGCCACGGCGCGGAAATGCAAATATTTTCGCAGGTGGCGGAGTTTTATCGCTAGCCTCTCTCCTGCGCGGAGACTGCAGAACAGGGGACGAGAAGGATGGAAACAGGGACGTCATCCCCGCACAGGCGGGGCGGGGCTCAAAAGAAGGGGCGAGGATGCGGGAGGAACGACCGTGGCCGTCGCGCGCCACCGTCCCCTCCCGCGCAACCCGCGGGCGCCGAATAATTAGGGCGCCAGCATCAGCACCTTAAACTGACTCGGCACAATGCGCATACCGATCGCATTGGTGGAGTTTTGCAGGCTAATGCTGGTCAGACGCGTCGCCGGCGTCCCTTTCAGCAGCACGGTAAACGCGCCGGTGAGATGGCGGGACGGCCCCATGACCGTGCCGGACGCCACGCCGGTAGCCACGCCGGGGTTATCGCCATTGGTCAGCGGCGTCACCGTCGCCATATTGTGCGCCGGCATGCCCATAAACAGGATATTCAGCGCATTGGGAATGGCGGTCGGGCCCAGCGCGATATCCGGATAGGGGATCGGCACCGGAGCCGGCGTTGGGGTCAGACAAACATCGGGAAAGGCCAGATCGACGCCCATTAACTGACAGTTAGCAAACATTGCAGCTCCTTATCCCATATGGATCTGTTCGGAATCCACTTTAGTGATCGCCTTTGAAGTGATCAGCGTATTTTCTGCGTGCAGCCGGGCGTAATCTTCCGCCTTCATATCGAGCTGACCGGCGCGCACCTGCTCCGTCTGGGTGGTTTTACGCAGTAAATGGTGACTGATTTGCGTTACGGTGTGCCAGACGGACTCGGCGCGCTTGCCGACGATGCGTGACAGACTCACCCAGGCGGATACCGACTCGCCGCTGTATTTCATCTGGCTGATATGGCAATCGCCCTCTTCCGCCGTCACCCGCAGCGTCGGACTGCTCAGGCTCAGTTCTCCGTTGCTGGAAATACGCAAATCGCCGGCGACGTTCAGTTGCGCCGGCTGATGCGTTGCGGCGCGCTCCAGCACCGCCAGCAGCCAGACCTGTTCGTCCGTGCTGGCGATCAACACCCGGTCGCCGATTTCGGCGGCGATAACGCAACTGGCTGCGCGGCGGCAGTGCCAGCCGCGCCCTTCACACTCAACCGTCAGACTGCCGTCGGCGAACAGGTGGGTGACCAGGCCCGCGGACTGCAGAGGCGGAGTCAGCGACAACGCCAGCGCATGGTTAACTTTATTCATCATCAACGTCCTTCTTTTAAATACGGCTTTGTCTTTGCACACTCCAGGCTTCGGCGCTCAATAATTCCTCATCGTAATCGATAATACCTTTACGATCGGAAAAATGCGCGCCGTCCTGACGGGCGCGATGAAAGCGGGAGCGGGAAAACGTGGCGCCACGAAAATCGACGCCGCTAACGTCGGCATAACTCAGATCGGCATAGGTCAGATCGCTCATCACGAATTTAGCGCCTCGGGCGTCAACCCGCTGCAGGATACTCTGAAAAAAACGGCTCTGACTGAAATCGGCCTGGTGCAGGCAGGCGCCGACCAGTATCGCCTGATCAAACAGACTGCCCTGGCATTGCGCCATCGACAGATCCGCCTGCATTAGCAGCGCCTGTGAAGCATTCACCTGACGCAGTTGCGCGCCTTTCAGCGAGGCGCCTTTAAAATTGCACTGCGTTAACTGAGCGCCATTGAAATTGACGCCGTCCAGCAGGTTGTCAGTAAACTGGCAGCCGGTGAAATGCTGCTGCGCATAAGACTTACCGCGATGATCGCAGGCAAAAAACACCACTCGCTCAAACGTAGTGGCGCTGAAATCCGTACGGCGCAGATCGATGCCATAGAAAGTGACCAGCAAACAACGCTGACGGTCAAAACGCGCCTCACCCAGCGGCGACTCGAAGAAGGTCGCGCGATCGAGCACGGCTTCGCTGAACTGACTGCCCTGCAGCGCGCATTTCATCATCTGCGTTTTATCAAGCTGGCTGCGCATGAATCGCGCGTTGGTCAACGCGCACTGATTAAATATGCACTCGGTCAGCGTGGTGCCCACCGCGCTAAGATTATTCATTTCACAATCGTTAAATACCGTTTGCTGCAGCCGGGCGTTGTCCAGACGCGCATCGTTGAGCCTGCATTCGGTCAGCACGCTTTCATGCAGGTTAGTCTCGCGCAAATCGGCCGCGCTGAAATCCACTTCCTGCAGAATTCCGCCGGACAGATCCAATCCACGCAGATCGGCTCCCCGCAGCGACACATTGCTTACCGCCTCGCCGCTCTTCACCTTCTGCTGCAGCTGCGCTGCGCTAAGCGTTGTCATATCAGTTCTCCATCCCGTTTCGGCAGCGTTTTGACCCGTTTGGTATAGGCATCATTCAACTGTGTGCTCTCATCAATTGACGACTGCGACAGATCGGCGCGAAACAGATTGGCGCCGCGCAGATCGGCGCCGCCCAGCTGGCTTTTCTGCATTAATGCGCCCATCAGATTGCTGTCCGTCAGTCGCGCCATGCGGAAATCCGTACGCACGCACAGGCTGCCCATCAGGTTGGCGCGGGTGAAATCGGCATGCTGACAATTCGCCTCGCTCAGATCGCTGCTTTCTATTTTGGCCTGCGCAAAGCAGGCATGCTGCAGCGGAGTCTGACGCAGATTACTTTGCAACAAAGTGGCGTGGGAAAAATTCGCGCCGTCAAGCACGCTGCCGGAGGCAAACGCGCAGGTAGTCAGCGACGCAGCGGTAAAGTTGCCGTTTACGGCCTGGCTTTCAACCAGAGAGCAGCTCTCCATTTGCGCCCGGCTGAAATCGACCTGTTCCAGCGTACATTTAATAAAGGCAATTTTATTCAGGCCGGCGGCCGAAAAATCCAGCCCGGGCAACGTAAGCTCAAGGAAAACGCTGTTGGTCAGAGTGGCCTTGCGGAAATCCAACTGGCTGAAAAACACCTTATGGAACAGTAGATCGTTGAACGTCGCCCCGCCGAAGCAACAGCGTTCGAACCAGGCTTCCTGCAACTGCGTACCGTTAAAGACGACGCCGGAAAAATCGCTGTGCCGGCACTCCGCCAGCGCCAGAGTGGCATTGCTCAGATCGGCGTCGCGCAGCGAGCTGTGGTGAAATTCGGCGCGCGCCAGCACCGCATCGTTGAATTTGGCGCCATCCAGTTGACACTCGCTGAAATCGACGCATTCCAGCAGGGCGCGGGAAAAATCGGCGCCGCGCAGATCGAGTCCGGAGAAATCGGCGCCGGTGAAATCCATACCGCTGAAGTCGCCCCCCAACCGCATGGTCGCCAGCGCCCTCTGGCGAATAATGCCGGCGATATCTCCCTTCAGACGCGGCGCCGGCGGCTGCGTTTGCACCGACATTAAATACATCTGATGCAGCGCGTCGGTCATCTGGGTCAGTTTTTTTTCGCTCAGCCCGCTATCGTTGCTCTGCAGCATCTCCTGCATGCGATACAGCGTTTCCGGACCGCGCGGTTTCTTCTCGTCGTCCTCATCGCTGTTCTGCTGAGCTCTCAGCGGCGCCATGCGCGCCTCCGCATCGGCGCGCATCTCCTCCGCCCGCTGCTCCATTCGCTCGATAAACTCGGGCAATTCATCCAGCCCTGGCATTTCCGGTTCTTCAAACGGCGGCAGAACCGCGTCAATATCCGCGCCCTGCTCCGCCAGCCGGGCGCGATGCTGCTCGCGCAGCAGCGTTTCGCGCTGGCGGAAATTATCGCGCATCGGGCTTTCGCTTTCCGGCAGGTCGGTATCCAGCCAGGGACCGATCGCCTCCTCCGGCAGCAGATCTTTTTCACGAAAGGCAAACAGCGCGCCTTTTTCTTTATCCAGCCGCTGCTGCATAACCTTACGGTAGTGATGCACGGAACGCGCCGCGCCGTTTTTTTCCAGCGCCGGAATCAGCTGCAGCACATCGGCGGCGTCGTCCTCATTAATCCGCACGTTGCCCTGCCAGATGATGATCATCTGCTCCAGATGCGGAAAAAACCAGACTGTAGTGGCCCGCAGCGGGACCTCCTCAAACAGGGTTTCGTCCGCTCGCTGGCGATTGATAAAACAGCGCGCGCGCCACGGCGGCAGTCGTCCCTGCTGCACAGGTTTCTCGGGATGCATATTCCAGATGCGCCATTCGGCCTCTGGCGGCAGCGCATCGCGCTCTTCCCACCACTGATCGCGGCTGGCGGCATTGAACAAGCGCCAGTCGATATCACGCGCGAAACCAGGGAACTCATTTTGCAGCCACTGCGCATCGTACTTCTTACCGACGCGGCTAAAGCGGCGCGGCCACATCAGATCCAGCGGGCCAAAGCCGGCAGGCTCCGGTTTTTGCCGCGGCGACGTCATCCGCCCTTTCAGCGGCTCAATATTAGGTAAACGATAATATTTATAGCCGTCGGTTTCCTCCATATTGAAACCGATGCCGTGCGGGTTATCCTCATAGCCCGCACCGCCCCAGGCGCGGCTCCAGTCCAGCCGCATTTCGGTAAAAGGCAGCGGTTCGGACGGTTTGCCGTTGACCCAGTAACGATCGCCAAAGACCGCCAGCGTTTTGCTCAATTGTTCGATTTCGATACGGGCGGCGCAGGCGGTTTTATCCTGCTGGTGATGGCTGTAAACATAGCCGGTGGCGAGGAATTCAGCCTGAGCCTTTGGAATCGCTAAATCAATCACTCCGCCGCAGGTTTGTAATTCAGCGGCGGCCAGTTGCCAGAGTTCCGCTTCGGGCCGCAACTTTGGACTCGCGCCCATATCAGCCAGCGCCAGTACCGAAACGCCTAAATGATTTTTTCCCTGCCAGCGAAAGGGGCGATTTAACACGCTCAATCGCAGTGGCTTAATAATTTTCATGCTGAGAGTCCCTGGTAAAGATCAGGCTGTATGGCTGCGAACTGATATGCGACAAGCCTTAACCGCCGGTCACTAACTGGTTGTGAAATATATCAACGATGACGCACGCAGGTCGATAATTTTATATTCCATACCCTAAATAATTCGAGTTGCGGGAAGGCGGTAAGAACGTAAAAAATTTGTCGTGAGCGAATTTGAACGCGACCGGCGGCGCACCCGCAAGAGGGGGACGCTGGGACGGTCCGAATAATTGAGTGCAACCAACATATCGGCAACCTTAAGTATGACGAATATAACAGAGGCGACATACCACCATACAACATTCGTTAACAATACGTTTTTTCTTAAAGAGTCAACGCAGCTATCCTTAAGTCAAATTTCTTCACATTCTGAGCCGCCGCCGAGTCCCTTGATGGTCGTAATTTAGCTGTAAGGTCCTTCATGTAGGTTTTCCGTGATCTGAAACCGTTCCAGAATAGTCGATGTGGGTTAAACTATTATTGCGTCTCGTTATAAAGCAATCACTAAAGATAACATCTTTAGAAAAATTATATATCAAGAGCAATTTCGTCTGTTTTTTTAGGGTTATATTTGATCATAACAAAACATCCGCGCTGATAATTTGGCATATCAACAATTTTTATTGCCCTAATCGCATCGGCTATCTTCCTGTTGCCATCGCCATCGATAAAAGACACCTGTACTCTACAAACGGGGTTATTACCATCTATGCCGCCCGTCTGAGAGATAGAAACGATCTCTCCATTGGTAGCTATACCATCGCGTAATAAATCAATATTCCTGTCTACCTGCTTAACATATCCCCAAAAATCAACAAAAATAAACTTAAAAAAACCAAATAATGACATGACGGGAATCAGTGGAATCAAAAACAATAACGTGATAATTCCTTTTAGTTTTTTCATTTTTCACCTCAAAAGAACATTGCCGCCCAATCAACGACATCGTCAATTTTTAATCTACAGAAAAGTAATTCGAGTTGCAGGAATGCGGCAAGAGAGCAAATCCCAATGAGCTGACCCAGATAAGTGATTCGGGTGAGCAAACGTAGCAACGCACCTGCAAATTAAAGTATGGCAAGTATACATACTTTCGATAAGGCAATACGTCCGTCAGGTTCGTCTAATCAGCCCGATTGAATAAATATTTACAGGCAGCTTACAGCTTGTTGTATTATTGATCATTTTGTTAGCTACATTCATGAGCAACGACTCAGCCGATATTTTATTTTAAGTGTAATAAATTAAATAAAAACACAATATCCCAACACGCTGTAACATTTGTGTTGTTACTTGCCTTATCCGCCAGTCTCCCCCACCAGGTCATCGCGCAGGAAGTTCAGGCTGATTATATTCTATTTTACAAATAAAATCATTTATAATCAGCCTGGTTATTACGGCTAATTATCAATAGCAATTTTATTCGAATCTTTAGGATCGTATTTAATCATAATAAAACTACCTTTTTGATAATTAGGAATATCAACAATATTTATAGCCGAAATTGTGTCAACCTCTTTTTCATTACCATCCCCATCAATAAATAAAACCCTTATCTTACAGACTGGATTATCAGCATCCCTCAATCCTTCCTGAGAAATAGAAACAATCTCACCATTTGTGGGAATACCATCTCGCAATATGTTCACGTTTTTAATAACCGTTTTAACATAACCAAATACATCAACCACTATAAACTTAAAAAAACCGAAAAGAGAGATAAAAGGAATTAACGGAATAAAAATCAATATCGTTATAATTACTTTCAGTCGTTTCATTTTCCATTCCCTAAAAAACACTCCAGTTGCCAACAAGAAAGACATGCATTCAGACTAAAAGCTAATGACACTTCAAAATGAAGAAGAAACATTGTCGTTTAAAATAACGTAAAAAATCAATATATTTTATAGCCACAGCATACGATATTGCAGCTGAGAATTTGACAACGATTTTATTGATAAAAATTTTCGCTTACTTTTGAAAAGTATCATTTTCCATTAATTATTTAGATGTTTAACCACCCGTATCCCTCCAAAATATTTAATTTTATAACAAATAAATATATTTCTTTCTCTTTTCACAAAAAATAATATAGAACAATATTTTTACACCAACCTCGCTACCGAATTATTTTTTAAATGAAAGAGAAAATCACATTGCACACCCCCTCCATTTGATGGTTTTGTTGAACCATTCCTTATAAAGGGGAATCATCAAATAAAACCCATTGCAATGAGTTATTTAAGGTTCATAATTTCTTTAGTGAAAACTCACAATTACTCAATATGAATCGGCTTGCCACTCTCATCCTTCATCAACAGAATATCATTCTGATTTTTTCCCATACGGGCATTGTATACACCACCAACCTCATAGGAATTAAGAGCGATCAGAAGAGCAGTTTCACTATGCTTCTCAACCAACCATGATTTATCAGCTTGTTCGTCCTCAATCTTTAACTTTAATTCCAGAACCGGATTATTGTTTAAAAAAACTCCGCTTTGGCGCATCGAAAGAATCGTTGCCCTTACAACAGTGCCACTTTTTTTTAACTCTTTTTCTCTATTAGCAGATCCTTTAATTATTTTATTAGCCCAATAAAATGCAAAAAGAAAAATAAGAATAGTCAAGAGCAATTCAACAATATTAGACGTAGTCATAAATCATCCTGATAACGATCACACCATTGTATACTATACGAAAAAAACATATTACCACTTGCCCCGATCAGTTGCATACCCCCCATATTCACAACTACATGGTTCCAAAACCATTATCTCATATGAAACATCTGCGCTATAAAATAATTCAGGTTACAGCAAGGCGGTAATCAAACGCCAAACGCCACGGGAACGAATTTACTCAACCAACTGGAGGGTTTCGATAAAGTACAGAATATATCATAATCCGCAAGAGTTTACATCAGTAAGTAACTGGGCTACATAAACCAGATAATGTACATACAATTTGCAGAATGAAAAGTATATGTATGTTGCAGCATAACTATGCTGTATTAAACATAGCGGTGGTCTAATGAATAATTAATTAATATATGAAGCATCAGTGCGACAAGCTATTTATCACCTTCAAAACTCACAAGCATAAACATTAAAATCAATTATCACCCATCGTACAGAACGTCAGTAACAGCAATTTTTTTTGGTGGCATTTCATCATATTTTACTATTATCGTCAACCCTTTTTTTAGGCGACATATATCGTTAGCACGAATTAAAGCTGCTGCACAGTACTCCTTAAGATCACCATTAACTTCAAGATCAAAATTAAAACTATAAAAATGATCCATTCCATAAGTTGCATTTGTCTGTTCCCAGGACTTTAGTTTTGTCTCTCTTAATTCACCTTTCCATCGTTCTCTACTTAACCAATCTTTTGTTTCTCCAATCACTTTCTTGCTACCTTTCAGGCCGTGTAAAGCCAATGCTAACATAGACAGCGTTATTGCTATAACAATAATAACCGCATATTCAGAAATGAAATCCATCATATTTTCAACCTTCATATAAGCAAACGCAAAGCACCAAATGCTATATTTCGCATGTGAAGTTTCACCTCGTTCAGGAAAAGTACATAATTTATAGGTGCATGAACAACACTGGTAAGAGACGTACTTATATTTACAGGAGTAAAACTTATCCTAAGCATATCATTAATAGATGTATTGCGCCATTCACTTGTGATGTTATTCTATTGAAAAAATAGAGGTAGAGATTATATTTTTATCTTTAGATGCAACCATAGTCCCGGAAAAACAAATAAAGACTACCGTATCGATTTTAATCGTAATCTTATCTGGTTAATATAACTTATCTTCACCGGTAACGATATTCCAATGCCAGTTATCATTAGTGTCACGGATAACGTTTCCAATAATCATTTTTTCCGATACCGCTATTAATAGTCAGGATTAACTACTCCTTCTGACTAAGGGGGATGGAATATTAATTATTATTTTATCTGGATTATCTATAATATACTTAATATTAACTTTATTCCCTGGCTGAAAGTTCTGAATTTTAGTCATATCAATTACTGTGACTCCTTTTGATACATGTTTGTTATTGTTTTTATCCACATATAAAACTTTTAGCTCAACATTGACAAAGCCAGAATTTCCACCGGATCGACTTTTTATATCTAAAACCTCACCAATAGCCTCATCACCATATTTCCTTACTTTATTTTTTTTCATATCACCAAGATGAATACTTATTAAGGCATAAGCAAAAAAAAACATGACAAATATGGCGACATAAAAAAATGGATCCGTCAAGTTATCTGTAATAAATTTAACTATATACATATTACCTTTCCGTTAATTATACAAAATTTTTAGAATTAATCTGCGCCCATCTCTATCATTATCATTAAAAACAACAACCTTAGGTAAATTTGTCTTTAATTTTTATGGACTATTGTATTATGCTAATAAATCACCTTTCCAGTTATCACTGAATATATGAAGATAACCCTGCTATCACCGTCAAAACCATACGCACAGATAATCATTAAAATAATAAAAAAGAGAAACCAGTCATTGCACCTTACAAATCCAGCTAAAGAAAAAGAGGCTTATCATAAATAGCTATCTTATGTGGTTTTTTGGGATCATATTTAATAGTAGTTCCATTACCAGCTTTGAATCTTTCAACTTCATTGATATCCAGAGCCTTTTTAACACTAGCTTCATACTCCTTCCCATCCAGAGTTATAAATCTGACCGTAATATTGCAGACTGGTTTATTCCCACCCCATTCATTCGTTTGCTGAACTGAGACTATATCTGCATTAGCACCAACGCCGTTTTTCAAAACACGAGCCTGTGTAAAACCCTCCTTAACTGGAATAATTAATAAATATAAAACCGTCCGACAAACAGCAAATATTGGGACTATCAATATAACTGCAATAAAAATATCTTTCCACGTAGCCATTTTAAACCTATAAAATCAAAGTAAAACCTTTGGTGAATAAAGCAAGACCCGCTATTAATAAGGACAAGAAGACTTATTCTATCTCTTGAGGGATGTTTATTTTTAATACCTTTTATGAGATAAATACTGAGCCAATTAAAACATTCGTCTATGTACACTCAAAAAATAAGCATTTTAACTATATTGTAAATAGCCTTCATCACCATCTCATTTTTACATCATCAACAGAAATTTTCTCGAAAGGTCTTTTGATGCATTTCTACTTTCAAACTCTGGATATTCAACAGTAGCCGGCCTTACTGCTACATTTAATAGTAATGTAATGTTAACCAATACCGGATTTTTCTATTTCCTAACAGGAAAAATAGTTATCTATGACCCGCAATCAAGCACTTCAGTAACTATTTCTGTCACATGGTGTACACATATGCCATCAACCTCAACCTCTCCATTATCTTAATTATCACATTACTATCGCCGTAATTAATGAAGTTCCTGATATTCACCGTATAGATAAATAACTTCGCATATTGATGCTCCACTTTTCATCATGCGAGCCCAATACTGGTGGAATGCATGTCCTGCAAGTGTAGAGCTATTATGCGAAGCTATTTAGCGTTTAAGATGCGGTTTTCAACATAATCCATGTACGTATAGCGCCCCTCCATCGTAATCCCGGTAAATAGTGTGTCGCTCGTCACCCGCTTATAATTCTCAACCGAAATATTCATATCTTTCTCGGCATGCATGCCAAATGACTCGCTGCCGAAGCGGTCTTCAAAGAACAGGTAGCTGGCGTTGTCTTTAGTGACGTTTTTACTGCACAATATAATGCCCATTCTGGTCGCAGAAGTGAGTCGATAATTTAACAGATAAATCGTCAGATACGATCACTGTAAAATATCATTTCAGAGCGCATAATTCCCATCAAAAACATTGATAATTATTCAATACGCACCGGCTTGCCGCTATCATCCTTCACCAGCAGAATATCATTCTCATTTTTTCCCATACGGGCATCGTATATACCGCCAACTTCATACGAACTCAGCGCAATCAAAAAGGCAGTTTCCTGATGCTTTTCAACCAGCCATGATTTATTAGCCGGCTCAGTCTCTATTTTTAATTTTAATTCCAGAACAGGATTATTATTTAAAAAAAGTCCGCTTTGGTGCATCGAAAGAATAGTTGCTCTTACTACAGCACCATTGGCTGTTAATTCTTTTTCTCTGCTGGCAGAACTTTTAACTATTCTGTTTGCCAGATAAAAAACAACCACAACAATAACTAATGTTGCAATAACATTTACTACGCCTGACGTTGTCATAGATCACCTTAATATTAATTATATAACCATATACAATGCAAACAAGGCTGTGCGGACACTGCCACTTTCGACACGAGCAGCTTCAACACGTTGTGCATTCACGATTGAACGGCCGAATGTCTCCCCTTTATGCGCAACATCTATCGCAGTTACTGCATAATTACCGCCTTTGACAGCAACACTAACCGTAGAAAAACTAACAAACTTCGATGCAAAATCTAAAACATCCTGCGCAAGGTTCGTCTTTTTCACATCATTATGCACAAATTCGGGTGAATCAATAAAAACAGTCGTATCGCTTTTAATCGTAATCTTATTTGGCGAATATATCTTAGCTTCACTGGTAACAATATTTTGATGCCAGTTACTATTAATCTCGGTGGTTACGTCTCCGGTGATGTTTTCCTTACGACTACCGCCATTAATCGTCAAGGTTTCGCCAGACCTAATGGTTACTCCACTGGTATCACACAAGGCGGAATTGTACTTTGTTAACCCCCTTAACATCTGGTCAGAACAAAACCAAACAGAGCGTTTTACGAACATATTATGAGGCAAATTACTGACGGGAATAAATTAAATGCATTTAATATAATTTTTAATTCATTATTGATTTATTTTGAACAGTACAGTCCCGCCCTGGCTATAACTAGGGTGTGTCCCGTAACTGTTTTTTGTACAGTACAGCATTGTTATAACTGTGCAAAAACGCCTTTAAGCGATAAAAACAGTCCTAAAAATGCTCAATATTCAACCCGCAAACACATTCCGGAAATGATTACTGCATCACTTTTTGGTATGCAGGGAGGTTAAGGGACACACACTAATATAGACATCATTCTTACCGGTTATTGTCTCCTTTCTGTTGCCGTCAAGGAGCAGGGTTTGATCCCCAGTAATTTTTCTCTCATTACCGTTATTAATAATCTCAAGCTTCCCGTCGTTCTTGACCTCCGTCGTCTGGATGTTGTTGAACGTATTGCTTTCAACATCAACAACCGTTCTATCACGAGATACATATCGTATCCCTACAACGTATCCTGCTGTTTTTTATAAGGTTGAAGGCTATTTAACTGCTCTCCGGCATAGCAGGTGGCTTTGATACGCAGAAGGAGGACTAAAAAATAACCTGTCATCCACATCAGGTCACGCGTCACCGTTCGAAAAAGCGTATCCCTGCTTATTTAAATCACAAAATAATAAATCTGGATATATTTTCACCTGATTCTCCGAACTATAGTCCTGCAGGGGAAATAACCACATCTCAAGGATGGTGGTTTAAGGCTCACAATAAAAATCATTAATTATCTTTAAATATAAATAATGCCTTGCTATGGTCATTCGGAAGATATTTTATATCAATAGCCATGTCTGCTTGCACCCGGGGCGCATATAGTTGTGGAATCGTCGTATCAAACGTCAACTCTTCCTCATTACCATGCTCATTGATAAAGTAAACCTGAAAACGACCATTAATACTTCCTCCATCATTCCCGCTTAAGTGTTTGGCCTTTATTATTTTTGCTGTAGCAATAACTCCATTCTTATTTATCTGATTATTTATGTAAAAATCACGCCCCATATAAAAACAAAAACCGATTATAACAAATATTACTATTATTTCTTTCATTGTCTTTATCCTTAAAAAAACATTAAGTTTAGACAAGTTAAGTTTTAAACCACTTACTGCAATTTTCACCGAAGTAACAAACTCAGTTTTCCCATCAGTGTTTGACACATCAAAAATAGTTTTATTAAAAATAATACCCTTTACACTACCATTATAATTAGTGAATGATAGGTCAATTCCTTTAAATGTTGCTGTTGCTAACTTTACTGTTAAATTGTCTTTAATAAATTCAGAAACAACGTTAGAAGTTATAGTTTTAGACTTATCATTATGTTAAAACACTGGAGAGTCAATAAAAACTTTCGTTTTACTTTTTATTATAATTTCTTTAGGCGAAAAAATGAAATCCCCTCGCTGACATTTTCACTCATTGAACTATCAATATTAAAAGTAGCATCACCTTTGATTTTTGTTTTTTCCCGCCAGCCATAATCTCCAGAGAAAAACCTTCGCCTATAGTGATTTTTTTCTTTTCAGCAATATGCTCAATTTGAGAACCTTGCAGTTTAAGGGTTTGATCCCCGGTAATCTTGCTCTCATCACCGTCATTGATGATCTCAAGCTTCCTGCCATTCTTGAGCTTCGTCGTCTGGCTATTATTAAAGGTGTTGCTTTCAACATCGTCCACCGTAGTATCGCGCTTAGCCTTATAGTGGAACGTGGCGTTCCCCACCATCGTATCCTGCTGCCCCTTGTTAATCACGGTAAAGCAGTTTCCGTCGATCGTCACCCGTTTATCATTCTCCACCGAAACATTCATATCTTTTTCGGAGTGCATATCAAATGACTCGCTGCCGAGGTGACCCTCAAAGAACAAGTAGCTGGCGTTGTCTTTGGTGCAGTATTGGCTGCACAACATAATGCCCATATTGGTCGCATAAGTGCGTCGATCCTTTAACAGATAAATCGGCAAATACGTCCACCGTAAAATATTATTTCAGAGTGCATAATTCCCATCAAAAACATTGATAATTATTCAATACGCACCGGATTGCCGCTCTCATCCTTCACCAGCAGAATATCATTCTCATTTTTTCCCATACGGGCATCGTATACACCGCCAACTTCATACGAACTCAGCGCAATCAAAAAGGCGGTTTCCTGATGCTTTTCAACCAGCCATGATTTATTAGCCGGTTCAGTCTCTATTTTTAATTTTAATTCCAGAACAGGATTATTATTTAAAAAAAGTCCGCTTTGGTGCATCGAAAGAATAGTTGCTCTTACTACAGCACCATTGGCTGTCAACGCTCTCTCTCTCTGCAGAGCGTTTTACTATTCTATTCGCTACAAAAAACCAACGATAAAAATAAAAACTGTTAAAGCAATATTAACAATACCAGCCGTAGTCATAGGTTTCCTTAAATACTAATCACATTAAAAGATACAAAGCAAATAAAGCTGTACGCAAATTGCCACTTTCGACGCGAGCCATTTCAACACGCTGCGCATTCACCGTCGTTCGACCAAAAGCCAGCAATTTATACGAAACATCTACCGTTGTTGCAGAATAGCTTACTCTTTTGAATGCTGCAGTAGCAGCCCAACAGTTAACATACTTCGATACAAAATCCATCTTATCCTGAGCAAAGCCAGTGCGTGTACCTTAAAAACGACCAGTTCGAGTCCAGTTTAAGCATATTCAGGTAGTTTCTGGCCGTTTTTTCTGAATGCATTTCGACACAACAGTTTTCTTTTAGCATTGCAAAGCAATGCTCCACGACATTACATTTTTTGTACAGGCGCATATCCAGTCTTCGGCGTCCGTCCAGACTGGACTTTTCATTCTATTTGAACGGAATGGCCGCTTTTATCCCTTTTATTTTTGGTTGATAACGTAGAGACCGATTAGAATATCCCTTATCAACCAGCACGGCTTTCAGGTGAGATTTAGGTATTCCTTTTCTTCGTATTTTCCAGTAACCGTAACGTTCGGTAAGATACCGCCAGGAGCGCCTGAATACAGTCCTAAAATATGGCCATTCATTACTTGTCTGAGCTCAGAATAAGGACGGCCACCTCTGGAGGTCTCGCTTTCAGGCGGCAACATAGAATAAATCAGTACCCAGGCATCATCAGGGAAATCGTAGCGAACCAAATAAAAAGACTTCTTATGGTTAAAACATGCGCTAAATTGTTCAAAAAATAGTTACGCCCCCTAATATAACAATGTGATTAGTAAAAACATCCTAACCAAATATCATTAATAAAAATTTATTCAATAATACTATTAAATAGTTTTTCATAATAGAACCGTTTTTCTCTCCTGAAAAATTTACAGTGTTGGCGCTGGCAGGTTCCGGAGGAAAAATCAATATATGAAGCTATATAGATCTTTTCATTTTTTGTATCTATGACAGTATTCCTTATTACTATGCATACAAACACCACTAATCCACCACGAATATACAACCCGGTATACATAGCAATATCAGCTAGTTTCATAATAGCTCACGTAGAAAAATGGTGTAATTGCTCTAAAAAACATGCCAATATAACCTACAGAGACATCAGCACTGTTAATAAACCTGATCTTACCTGTACTATTTTTTAGTTAAAATATTTTATTCTTTATACTTAAAGCTCCGACTGATACTGACAATCCGCTGAAAAATACGCTTAAAGCAGTAGAACCTGTAGAACCTCCTGTTACACTCTATGATGCTCCTGTCCGGCCGAATGAATTATCGGTATAACTTTAATTATGAGCCTTTGCTTTTCTCTTAACATTTGGAGCATCTATATTAATTTTTCTCACTCTGTAATGCATATATCGATAAGTGAATAAATATTTTTAACCACTAACTTATTCCATTCGCCATACCAATAGCAGGAAGGGGGAATACACATGTAAAATTTATCAAGGCGTTACATAGGCACAAAAATAATTTGCGGGATATTTTTTTAAATAAAAATATTATTTTTAATTCATCTTTTTATTTTTAAACACCTATAAATATACACTATTACTATTTCATCATATACTAACCTGAAAGCTAAAAATTATTATAATCCAGGAAAATTATTTTTTGATTATTTTTTTTATTAAACTTTATTCTTATTAACTTCCCTTCATTAACTTCTTCACTTTTATAAACAGGAAAACTTACTCCCCTGGAGGCAGAGACTGAATTTTCTCTATAGAAGAATCTAACTGTAATAGTAGCAAATAATACTCCGGGGGCATTTTGATTTTTATTATATTGTATCGATACAATTTCTGCATTTATCTCCTCACCATCTGCTATAAGTCCTTTATCCTCTGATGCAGTTTGTCTCGTCTGTACTATAATATAAATAACAAAAACCGATATGCACAATGGTACTATTATCGCCAATTTAGGCATAATTTCTGAAAGAAAATTCATCTCAACCCTCAAAAGGTTATTAAAGCTTGGAAAAATGAGTTTAGGCGATTAATTTGGTGTCGGTTCCTTCGACTATGAATCGAAGTTAACCTTCTTACTTTCTATTTCGACATTTTTATTTTTCTGATTTTCAAGCCATTAATACTAACGTCTACAATAAGATTAAGTGAGAACGAAGTGAGATTTAATGATATAGCATTGATTTTCACATTTACAGATGAGCTTTCATACTAAAATATTTATTTAACAATAAAAACTAACTTTTTCAGTGCTTTTAATAATGATTTTTTAGATTTAAGCTATAAATTTTCACACTACCTCCAGTTATAGTTTGATTCCAGTAGATATTAATATCAACCAATACTTTATCTTCAATTTTCCTCCTTTGCCGCCAGTAGAAATAATAATTTGTAATCTGTGTTCAGATATCTCCGTAACTTTTCCTGTCACATAATTTTTATACACGCCATCAACGTTAACGGATCTACCCTCTTAACTATATTAGTGATCTCGAGCTTTCTGCCGTTCTTGATCTTCTTCGTCTGGCTATTATTGAAGGTATGGCTTTCAACATAGTCCACCGAAGTATAGCGCTTAGCCTTATAGTGGAACGCCGAGCTCCCCATCATCGTATCCTGTGACTCCTTGTTAATCTCAATAAAGCGGCGCCATCGACCGTCATCCGTTTATCATTCTCCACCGAAACATACATATCGTTTTCAGCATGCATGTCGAATGACTCACTGCCGAGACGATCTTCAAATAACAGGTAGCTGACGTTGTCTTTGGTACCGTTTTTTGCGCGCGATATAAGCCGATGCTGGTCGCATCGGAGCGTTGATCCTTTGACAGATAAACCGTTCAAAGAAAATAACCGAAAAATATTATTTCAGAGCACATAATTTTAATTAAAGACATTGATAATTACTCAATACGCACCGGCTTGCCGCTCTCATCCTTCACCAGCAGAATATCATTCTCATTTTTTCCTATACGAGCCTCATATATACCGCCCACGTCGTATGCACTGAGAGCAATAAGGAGTGCGGTTTCCTGATGCTTCTCGACAAGCCACGAATGATTATTTTCATCAGTATCGATTTTTAGCTTCAATTCCAACACCGGATTATTATTGATAAAAATCCCATTTTGTTTCATCGACAGAATAGTCGCTTTAGCATAAAGCCCATTCTGAGTGATTTCAACTTCTCTGAGTTGAGAGTTTTTTATAATACGATTGGCTACGTAATAGCACAGGGCTATTCCTGACATTACAACGATGGCATTAATAATTCCTGATATAGACATATTTTAACCTTTTATGAGAATAGTATATGTAAAGAAAACAAGGCTGTCCTTACGCTACCACTATCCCCCCGAGCAGTCTCTACTCTACACTGCGTGACATAAAATATATTTTAGCAGAGTTAATGGACAGATCTCACATTAGTATATTAATTTAATAGTAACGACGTTTATCTCTCCCTGGTCACTACCGATGAAATCAACCGTCACATGAACAGTTCTGTATATATTGTCATTCCTGTTCTGCTAATATCCACTTAATAACCGGATTTAATTTTTCGCCACCATAACATACCGGTTAAATTTAGCTTACCTCAATACACAATAACGTCTTCATTTTTCTCTCTGCCAGAGTACGCTTATGGAAAAATTCAGCGTAACTGTACCTTTCAGGATTAACTACTCCTTCTGGCTAAGGGGAATGTAATATTAATTATATCTGAATTATCTATATCATATGCACAAGTAATCATTAAAATAAAAACCATAAAAACAGCGAAACCAGTCATAATGCCTTACAAATCCAGCTAAAGGAAAAGGGGCTTATCATAAATGGCTATCTTATTTGGGTTTTCTGGATCATATTTAATAGTAGTTCCATTTCCTGCTTTAAATCTTTCTACTTCATTGATATCAAGAGCTTTTTTAACGCTAGCCTCATACTCTTTTCCATCCAATGTCATAAATCTGACCGTAATATTACAGACTGGTTTATTTCCTCCCCATTCATTAGTTTGCTGAACTGAGACTATATCCGCGTTAGCACCAACTCCGTTTTTCAAAACACGTGCCTGTGTAAATCCCTCTTTGACTGGAATAATTAATAGATTTAAAACCGTCCGACAGGCAGCAAATATCGGAAGAATCAATAAAATAGCAATAAAAAAATCTTTCCACGTATTCATTTTAAACCTATATCATTAAAGTTAAAATTTTTGATGAATAATGCAAAGCGCCACTACCAACAAAAGTGCCTATAACTCTTATGTCCATTGCTGAATATTTATTTTCAAAACTTTTATGCGATAGAGAAATCGGTGTAATCGAGATATTTGTTTGTGCATAAGCAAAAGCAACCCCTTTAAAGGCTAGTGTAAAAGCCTCCAACGCTGTCTTACTTTTTACATATTCAATAGAGGATTCCGCGAAAGATTTTTTTGATGTATCTTTGCTTTCAAACTTTGGTGAATCAATAAAAACCTTACTATCACTTTTAATAGTTATAAGATTTGGGCTATAAATTTTTACACTACCTCCAGTTATAGTTTGATTCCAATCGCCATTAATATCAATCGATACTTCACCTTCAATTTTTTCTTTTTTACCACCAGCTGAAATAGTAGTTTGTAATCCGTCATCAAACATCTCAGTAACTTTTCCTGTCACATGATGCTTATATACGCCATCAACGTTAATGGATCTATCCCCTTTAATTATATTACTATCCCCTCCACTTGTGATCTCAAGCTTCCTGCCGTTCTTGATCTTCGTCGTCTGGCTATTATTGAAGGTGTTGCTTTCAACATCGTCCACCGTAGTATCGCGCTTAGCCTTATAGTGGAACGTGGCGTTCCCCACCACCGTATCCTGCTGCTCCTTGTTAATCTCGGTAAAGCGGTTGCCGTCGACCGTCACCCGCTTATCATTCTCCACCGAAACATTCATATCTTTTTCGGCGTGCATGTCGAATGACTCGCTGCCGAGGCGGTCTTCAAAGAACAGGTAGCTGGCGTTGTCTTTAGTGCCGTTTTTACTGCGCGACATAAAGCCCATTTTGGTGGCGTCGTTAGGCAGGTCCCACGGCGGCATGCTGTCTTCATTATAGACGCGGCCGGTGATAATCGGCCGATCGGGGTCGCCGTTGATGAAGTCGACCACCACTTCTTCGCCGACGCGCGGTACCTGCACGCCGCCATATTTCCAGCCGGCCCAGGCGCTGGAGACGCGCACCCAGCAGGAGCTGGTGTCGTCGCCGCTGGCGTAGCGGTCCCAGCGGAATTTAACCTTCACCCTGCCGTATTTGTCCGTCCAGATGGGCTCGCCCTGCGGGCCGACCACCTCGGCGGTTTGCGGTCCATAGGTACGCGGCCAGGGCGTGCTGCGAGCCGGGCGCCAGTTCAGGCTGGCCGGCACCACGCTGAATTTAACCAGGTGTTCGCCCTGCTGGCTGCCGCCGGAGGCGTAGTGGTTTTCCGTCAGCAGGTAGGTCGCGCGCACCGTCAGGTAGTTGCCGCTGTCTTCCTGGCGCGGCGGATTAATAAAAGTAAACTGGTAGCCCGGCGCAATTCCCACCGCCGTGGCTTCGCCGCTCATTTGTTCGTGGCGCGCTTCCATTTCCTGCTGGCGCACGCGCGCATAAAATTGCCCGTGCTCCTGTTCGGTAAAGCGGCCAGGCCAGTCATAGACTTCTGCCTTTCTGGCAGCGAAGGACTGCGGGTTCTGACGCGCCTCGAACAGCGCGGCGCGCGGTTTATGGAAATCATAGTCCGCGTGGCTGTACAGGCCGGGCGTAATGGCGTCGGTGACGCTCCAGCTATAGATGCCCTCCGCCTTCACCAGCATGTCGCCTTCCGGCATATCGTAGGCGATGGTTTCATAGCCGGTCATCGTGGTGTGGCTGTCCGGCGAGTCGCTGAGGATCAGCGTCTGCTCGCCCATTTCGTGGCGGAACCAGAAGTAGATGCCTTCATGCTGCATCAGGCGGGAGATGAAATCGTAATCGCTTTCGTTGTACTGAACGCAGTATCCCCACTGGCGGTATTCGGCGCTAAGCTGGTTCTCAAAGGTGATCTGATAGTCGTTGAGCAGCGAGGTGAGAATTTCCGGCACGCTCTTTTCCTGCCAGATCCTGAAATCGCGATTCTGTTTGAGATACCACAGCGCCGGGCTCAGGGTGGCGCGGTAAATATAGTAACGATCGCCGTGACTTTCCCGCCCGGCCAGCGTCATACGGGTGATATAGCCATTAAGATAGCGGGAGGAAAGCAGATTGCTGCGGATTTCGACCGTTAGCGGCTTGCCCAACAAGCCTTTAAGATCGATGGCGTTATCGGCGCTCAGCAGTTCAACGTCAAACTCATAGAGTTCAGAGAGCTGTTCAGTGCCAGCGAGTGATTTAAACAGTAGCGCGTCAGAGCCTAACGGTGTATGAGCAGTAATAATGCGATCCATTGACGATTACCCTTCATCTTTCCAGTTGCAGAGGTGTTGAGTTTTTTAATTACCCGGTCCGGCGGGACCGCGGTAAGTCGCGTTCAAATCAGCGCGGGCGAATCATCGCGCCGCTCACTGAGTGACTAAACGCCAGAGGACTTGTCATTTACCGCCCGACCGCATCCTGAAGCCTGGTGGGCCTGTCTCCCCTTACTGCGGCGTACATTTCTGATGCGAAAATAGCTACCGCAGCACCTGACTATGCTTTTAAATAACATCAGGCGCGACAGCAAGATACCCCTCATCGCTTTCAGACTGCAGCAACGCCGTCAGCCGATGAATACCGGTCGACGGGCTTACGCCATGACCATATAAGGAGGCGAAGCCGACTCGCCGGCGTTCTTAGCCATGAAGGGTATAACTTTCAGCGGATTAGTATACCCGGCGCAGCGCCAGGCGCCCAGATGCCGACACTGAGACTAATCCTAAACAGCGGAGTTTACCCCGGAATGCCGTCTATTGCAGGCTAAATTTCTGTCGTGCAAAGCGCCAACAGGCCGCGACGGATACGCTGACGATAGATTGCGGCTCTGGTTACGCCGCTAAATCAGGCGACCCTGCCGCCGCGTTTTCGTCCGGGCGGCGACCGTCCGGCGCGGGCTTACCCCAGCAGCACCTGCCAGAGCAGATGGCGGTAAACCGGCATTAACGGCTGCTGCAATAACAGAATGCAACAAACGCCGGCGCCCAGCGTCGCCAGCGGCGTCAGCCAGCGCAGTCGCTGCAACGTCAACCAGCGGCCTGCGCCCCGCCGGACGCTGCGCCGCGCCGCCCGCCACCAGCGCCAGATCAGCCAGCCCGCCAGCCAGATGAGCAGCACCGAACACAACAGCAGCAGCTTGAAGGCGCCGCTGTGCGCATTGGCCGGGATATCGATCGCCACGCCGGTCAGAATACCGGGCAACAAATAGATCGGCGGCCATAGCAGGCAACCGATAATATTAGGCAGCGCGAATTTCCACGGCGGCAGTTCCAGCATACCGGCAACCATCGGGATCAGCGGCCGGGTCGGTCCGACGAAACGGCCTATCAGAACTGTCGATATATGGTGCTGATGCAGCGCGTGTTCGGTGCGTTTCATCAGCGTCTGATGTTTTCGCAAAAATGACCAGTTATGCAGCGGTTGCCTGAACACCCGGCCGATAAAGTAAGAAATCCAGTCGCCCAGCAGGCAACCGACAATGCCGGCGCCCCAGGCGGGATATAGCCCCATCTGGCCGCTGCCGACCAGCGTGCCGAGCGAAGCCATCATAACGGTGCCCGGCAACAATAAACCGACCAGCGCCATAGATTCCAGCAACGCAACCAGCATCACGGCAAGTAATGAATAAGCTAATGATTGTGTTACCAGATGATCCAGCCAGACTTCCATAAATTGTTCTCTCTGCACAGACACGCAACGCATTGTCTGGATCATAACCGGCGGCGTCAACGGCTGGAGTGTGAATAAATTTATGGCCGTGGTTATTTTACATACACCGCCGCAACGCCTATTATCTCCGCTTACTTTTTTCCGAGTTTGCGCAACCTGGCCTATGTTTACACACAAGTTCCCCCGTATCGGCCTGGGCCGTCTGATTCTAATTTTGGCCGTTATGAGCGCCCTGATCACCCTGGCCAACAGTTTCTATGCCAGTTATCGCGTCCAGAAGCAGCTATTAATCGATAATACGCTGGAAGCGAATCGGGTATACGCCACTAAGCTGGCCGCCGTGACCGATATGTTCTTCATAAACGCGCAGGAGCAAATGGCCTATAGCGCTCAGCTGATCGCGGGAAATTTTAACGACGAACGCAAAATGCAGCAGGAAGTGGACCGTCTGAGATTACAAACGCACGTCTTCAATTCGGTGGCGATCGCCGACAGTAAGGGGACCATTCGCACTATCTCGCCGGATACGCTGCAGCTCAAAGGGCATACTCCCGCGTCGCCCGGAATCAATGAAGCGCTGAAAATGCGGCGCCCGCTGATAGGGCAACCCTATGTCTCCGCAGCGAATAATTTGCTAATTCTGATTTCATACCCGATATTCTCGCCGCAGAACCGCTACCTGGGCTATATCAGCGGCACCATTTATCTGAAGCAAAAGAATATCCTGAACGATCTGCTGGGCGACCACTATTATCGCGACGGCTCCTATATTTATGTAATTGATAAATACAAAAATATTATTTATCACAAAGACGTTGAGCGCATCGGCCGGAAAATGGATAACGATCAAATTCTGGATAAAAGCGCCAACGGCAGCCAGCAGCTCATGAGCAGCAGCGGCGTCGAAATGCTGGCAGGCTACGCCACGGTGCCGACCTCCAGCTGGCAAATCGTTACCCTGCGCCCGACGCACATGACGCTGCGCCCGCTGGACGGGCTGATGAAGAATGTACTGCGCCATACTTTTCCGATCGCGCTGGTGACGTTGCTCGGCGTCTGGATACTGGCGCGCTTTATCTCACGTCCGCTCTGGCTGCTGGCGCACAGCGCCAACCAGATGGACGCCAGCGGCGTGGAAGATAATATCAAGCATATTTCATCCTGGTATTTTGAAGCGGCTCAGTTGAAAAAAGCCATGCTGGTCGGGATCAATCTGCTGCATAAAAAAATAGGCAAGCTGAAATCGGAAGCGCAGACCGACCCGATGACCGGGCTGTATAACCGGCGGGCGCTGGATACGCAGCTAAAATACTGGCGCGAAATGAAAAAAAGTTTTGCCGCCATCTCATTGGATATCGATAAATTTAAGCGCATCAACGATACCTGGGGGCATGACGTCGGCGATCAGGTCATTATCACCATCGCCCGCCAATTGCGACTTTGCTCGCGCGACAGCGACGCGCTGTTTCGCACCGGCGGCGAAGAGTTTTTAATTCTGCTGCCGGAAACCAGTCTGCAGGCCGCCGCGCTGTTTTCAGAACGTCTGCGCAGCTGTGTGGAACAGACCGTGATGCCGATGGCGCAACCCGTTACGATATCCGTCGGCGTCGCGATGGAACAGGCCGGCTGCACGCAGCCCGATATCGTATTTAAACAGGCGGATAATGCGCTTTATCAAGCCAAACAGCAGGGACGAAATCGGGTAGTGATTGCCAGCCCGCCGCAGGATACTGTATAAATAACCATATCATTAACCGGACGGCTGAAACACGCCTCCGACGCTCCCGCAGGCAAAGGCCATTTTGTGACTCAACCACGTCAGGGCTTTGTGCTCACGCGCCACTGGCACGATACGCCGGCCGGCACGCAGATTACCTTCTGGCTGGCAACCGATAACGGACCGCTGTCCGTTACGCTGCCGGCCCAGCCGGCCGTGGCCTTTATTCCCGTCGCGCAGCAGGCGCAGGCCAGCGCGCTGCTGCGCCAGGAAAAGCACTGGCGGCTGCGCCCGCTCGGCCTGCGCGATTTTCACTTGCGGCCGGTCGTCGGTCTGTACTGTACGCAATATCGCCACCTGCTGCGGCTGGAAAAGATCCTCAGCGCAGGCGGCGTCACCGTTTATGAAGCCGATATTCGCCCGCCCGAACGCTATCTGATGGAACGCTTCATTACCGCGCCGCTATGGCTGAGCCAGCGCGATGCCAACGGCGAGGCGGCCATCCGCATGAAGCCCTGCGAGGACTACCGCCCCAGTCTGCGGCTGGTGTCGCTGGATATCGAAACCAGTCGTCACGGCGAACTCTACTGCATTGGTCTGGAAGGCTGCGGTCAACGCCAGGTGTATATGCTCGGCCCGCCCGGCCCGAGGCCGTCAGCAGAGCCGGGCGTTAATCTGGAATATGTCGGCAGCCGGCCGCAGCTGCTGGAAAAACTGAACCAGTGGCTGGAGCAGCACGATCCGGACGCAATCATCGGCTGGAATCTGGTGCAGTTTGATTTGCGCGTGCTGCAAAAGCACGCCGAACGCTATCGCATTCCTCTGCGCTTCGGTCGCGGCGGCGGCGAGCTGGAGTGGCGCGAACACGGTTTTAAGCCCGGCCATTTTTTCGCCGGCGCCGCCGGCCGGCTGATTATCGATGGCATTGAAGCGCTGAAATCCGCCACATGGAATTTCCCTTCATTCAGTCTGGAGGCCGTCGCCCGCACCCTGCTGGGCGAGGGGAAAGACATCGACAATCCCTGGCAGCGCATGGACGAGATCGAACGGCTGTTTGCCGAAGATAAACCCGCGCTGGCGCGCTATAACCTGCAGGACTGCACGCTGGTAACGCGGATCTTCGAACACACGGAACTGCTCTCTTTCCTGCTCGAACGGGCCAGCGTTACCGGTCTGGCGGCCGATCGCAGCGGCGGTTCGGTCGCCGCCTTTACCCACCTCTACCTGCCGCGCATGCATCGCGCGGGCTACGTGGCGCCGAACCTGGGCGAGATCGCCCCCGAGGCCAGCCCGGGAGGTTTTGTTATGGACTCGCGGCCCGGCCTGTATGACTCCGTGCTGGTGCTGGATTACAAGAGTTTGTATCCGTCCATCATTCGCACCTTTTTGATCGATCCGGTCGGTCTGGCCGCCGGCCTGCAGCAGCCCGACGAGCAGCATGCTGTGCCAGGCTACCGCGGCGCCTGGTTCTCGCGCCGGCAGCACTGTCTGCCGGCCATTGTGGAACACATCTGGCAGGGGCGCGAAGCGGCTAAACGCGCCGGCAACAAGCCGCTGTCGCAGGCGCTGAAAATCATTATGAACGCCTTTTACGGCGTGCTGGGGTCGGACGGCTGTCGCTTCTTTGATCCGCGGCTGGCCTCCTCCATTACCCTGCGCGGGCATGACATCATGCGGCAGACGCGCGAGCGCATTGAAGCCCAGGGTTACCGCGTTATCTATGGCGATACCGATTCCACCTTCGTCTGGCTTGGGCGGGCGCATTCCGATGAAGAGGCCGGCCGCATCGGCAACGCGCTGGTGCAGGATATCAATCAGTGGTGGCGCCGGCACCTGCGGCAGACGCTGGGACTGGAGAGCGCCCTTGAGCTGGAGTTCGAAACGCATTTTCGCCGCTTTCTGATGCCCACCATCCGCGGCGCCGAGCAGGGCAGCAAAAAACGCTATGCCGGGCTCATCAGCGCGCCGCAGGGCGACCAAATGGTGTTCAAGGGGCTGGAGACGGTGCGCACCGACTGGACGCCGCTGGCGCAGCAGTTTCAACAGGCGCTGTATCTGCGTATTTTTCAGCGTCAGCCTTACCAGGAATGGCTGCGCGCCTGGGTCGAGGATACGCTGAGCGGCAAATACGATCATCTGCTGATTTACCGGAAACGTCTGCGCCGCCGGCTGGACGATTATCAGAAAAATGTTCCGCCCCATGCGCGCGCCGCCCGCATCGCGGAGGACTATAATCGCCAGCTCGGCCGCCCGCTGCAGTACCAGAACGGCGGCTGGATTAGCTACGTGATGACCAGCGCCGGGCCGGAGCCGCTGGAAATCCGCCATTCGCCGCTGGATTATCAGCATTATGTCGAACGGCAGCTGCAGCCGGTCGCCGATGCGATCCTGCCCTTTTTGCATGACGATTTCACCACGCTGGTCACCGGCCAGATGGGGCTGTTTTAACATAAAGGAGGATGTTTTACAGGTGACGAACGCGCCGCCATCCATTACCATAACGCCCTTTCTGAAGGAACTTCAGTAACATTGAATTTTTCGTGCCTGACGCACTGCCCTTCACGAGCACGAATGGCAAGCTGTTGCCAACACTCCCCCGACACAGACGAAAATCGAGCTGAGAATTTATGCCTTTTACACTTGGTCAACGCTGGATCAGCGATACAGAGAGCGAACTTGGATTAGGTACCGTCGTTGCGCTGGATACGCGGATGGTTACGTTACTGTTTCCTGCCAGCGGTGAAAACCGCCTCTACGCCAGAAATGACGCCCCAATCACTCGCGTGATATTCAATCCGGGCGATACCGTTACCAGTCATGAAGGCTGGCAGTTGAAGGTTGAGGACGTGCGCGAAGAAAACGGGCTGCTGATATATACCGGCCAGCGGCTGGACGATACGCCCGTCACGGCCGAACTGCGTGAGGTTATGCTCGACAGCAAACTGACCTTTAATAAACCGCAGGATCGTTTGTTCGCCGGACAAATCGATCGGATGGACCGCTTCGCGCTGCGCTACCGCGCTCGTCGTCATCAGCGCGATCAGGCGCTTCAGCCATGGAACGGTCTGCGCGGCATGCGCGCCAGCCTGATCCCGCACCAGCTGCACATTGCGCGCGAAGTCGGCCAGCGCCATGCCCCGCGCGTTCTGCTGGCCGATGAAGTGGGTCTGGGGAAAACCATCGAGGCAGGCATGATCATTCACCAGCAACTGCTGGCCGGGCGCGCCGAACGCGTGCTGATCGTGGTGCCGGAAACGCTGCAGCACCAGTGGCTGGTGGAGATGCTGCGTCGTTTCAACCTGTTGTTCTCGCTGTTCGATGACGAACGCTACGCGGAAGCGCGGCTGGACAGCAGCAACCCGTTCGAAACCGAACAGCTGGTAATCTGCTCGCTGGATTTCGTCTGCCGCAACGCGCAGCGTCAACAACAGCTGCAGGCCGCGGGCTGGGACCTGCTGGTGGTGGATGAAGCGCATCACCTCTCCTGGAGCGAAACCGCCTCCAGCGAGGCCTATCAGGCGATCGAAGGTTTGGCCGGCCGCATCCCGGCGGTATTACTGTTGACCGCCACGCCCGAACAGCTGGGACAGGAAAGCCACTTCGCGCGTCTGCGCCTGCTCGATCCCAACCGTTTTCATGATTACCACGAATTTGTGCGCGAACAGCAGCAGTACCGTCCGGTCGCCGACGCGGTCTCCCTGCTGCTGGCCGGCGAAACGCTGACCCCGAACGACCTCAACTTATTGGGCGAGCTGCTGGGCGAGCAGGACATCGAACCGCTGCTGAAATCGGCCAACAGTCAGAGCGAAGACAGCCAGCAGGCGCGTCAGGAACTGATTACCATGCTGATGGACCGCCACGGCACCAGCCGGGTGCTGTTCCGCAACACCCGCCAGGGCGTGAAAGGCTTTCCGCAGCGGGTACTGCACCAGATCAAACTGCCGCTGCCCGCCCAGTATCAGACCGCCATCAAAGTCGCCTCGATCATGAATGCGTCCAAAACGGCGGAGGTGCGCGCGCGCGATATGCTCTATCCCGAGCATATCTACCAGCAGTTTGAAGATGATAACGCCACCTGGTGGAGCTTCGATCCGCGCGTGGAATGGCTGCTGAACTACCTGACTCAGCACCGGGAAGAAAAGATCCTGGTGATCTGCGCGCGCGCCGCCACCGCGCTGCAGCTCGAACAGGTGCTGCGCACGCGCGAAGCCATTCGGGCCGCCGTGTTCCATGAAGGCCTGTCTATCATCGAACGCGACCGCGCCGCCGCCTGGTTCGCCTCGGAAGAAGACGGCGCTCAGGTGCTGCTTTGCTCGGAGATCGGCTCCGAAGGACGCAACTTCCAGTTCGCCAGTCATCTGGTGATGTTTGATCTGCCGTTCAACCCGGATCTGCTGGAACAGCGCATCGGCCGTCTCGACCGTATCGGCCAGACGCAGCAAATTCAGCTGCTGGTCCCTTATCTGGAAAATACCGCTCAGGCCCTGCTGGTGCGCTGGTATCATGAAGGCCTGGATGCGTTTGAGCACACCTGCCCGACCGGCCGCGCCATCTACGATATGCACTACGAAGAATTGCTGCAGCGGCTGATCACGCCGACCGAACAGCAGGGGCTGGATGAGTTTATCCGCGCCTGCCGTCAGCAACATGACGCGCTGAAACAACAGCTGGAACAGGGGCGCGACCGCCTGCTGGAAATGCACTCCAACGGCGGCGAGCAGGCGCAGCAACTGGCGCAGGCGATCGCCGAACAGGATGATGACGTCAACCTGATTACGTTCGCTCTCAACCTGTTCGATATTGTCGGCATCAACCAGGAAGACCGCAGCGATAACCTGATTGTGCTAACGCCGTCCGATCATATGCTGGTGCCGGATTTCCCGGGCCTGCCGCAGGACGGCTGCACCATTACCTTCGATCGCGAACAGGCGCTGTCGCGGGAAGACGCCCAGTTCATCAGTTGGGAACACCCGTTGATCCGCAACGGCCTTGATCTGATCCTGTCCGGCGAAACCGGCAGCTGCGCCGTATCGCTGCTGAAGAATAAGGCGCTGCCGGTCGGCACGCTGCTGGCCGAGCTGATCTATGTGGTTGAGGCGCAGGCGCCGAAAAGTCTGCAGCTGACGCGCTTTCTGCCGCCGACGCCGGTGCGCCTGCTGGTCGATCGCAAAGGCACCGATCTGGCCGGTCAGGTCGAATTCGAAGCGTTTAACCGGCAGCTCAGCGCCGTCAACCGGCATACCGCCAGCAAGCTGGTCAACGCCGTGCAGCCGGAAGTACACAATATGCTGCAGTTGGCCGAAGAGCTGGTTGCGCATCAGGCCCGTCAGTTGATCGTGACGGCGCAGGAGGAAGCGGACCGCCAGCTGCGCCTCGAACTGGAGCGACTGGCCGCGCTGCAGGCGGTGAATCCGAACATCCGCGAGGACGAACTGCGCGCGCTGGAAGACCAGCGCGAACAGATCCTGCTGAACCTGCATCAGGCCAACTGGCGGCTGGATGCCATCCGTCTGGTGGTGGTCACTCACCAGTAAACGTATCATCCCGGCGGCAAAGGCCGGCGCCCTTGCCGCCCCAGTGGAGTTATGATGGATCCTTATAACCCTCCGCGCGATCCCTGGCTGCATATTCTGTATCAGGATCAGCACATTATCGTGGTCAATAAGCCCAGCGGTCTGCTGTCGGTGCCGGGCCGGGCGCCCGAACATAAAGACAGCGTGATGAGCCGCATCCAGGCCGATTTCCCGCTGGCCGAATCGGTCCATCGTCTTGATATGGCCACCAGCGGCGTGATGGCGGTAGCGCTGAACAAGGCGGCGGAGCGCGAATTAAAGCGCCAGTTCCGCGAGCGGGAACCGAAAAAATCTTATCTGGCGCGCGTCTGGGGCTGGGTCGAACAGGATGAGGGAATGGTTGATCTGCCGCTCATCTGCGACTGGCCGAATCGGCCGCGTCAGAAAGTGTGCTTCGAGCAGGGCAAAGCGGCGCAAACGGCCTGGCAGGTGCTGACGCGTGAAGCCGCCGGCACCACGCTGATTAAGCTGATGCCGATTACCGGCCGTTCTCACCAGTTACGCGTACATATGCTGTCGCAGGGGCATCCGATTCTCGGCGATGGCTTCTACGCCCCCGCCGAGGTAAAAGCGATGGCGCCGCGCCTGCTGCTGCACGCCCAGGAATTGCGCATCACCCATCCAGCCTTTACCACCCCGATGCACTTCCGCTGCGAGGCGGATTTCTAAGCGCGCCGGATTTTACTTGCGCCTGGCGCCGTCAACGGACAGAATGCCGAAAGTTAAATACCAGACTGTTGACAACGTTCGTTACCAGGGAACGCCTCTTTCTGCGACAGTTCCCGCTATCTCTGGTGCCCTGGCGACGCTCTCAACAACCTCTACATTTAAGCGACAGGATGCTGCACGATGCCATTTTCCTCTACTCGTTGCCAGTTCACCGAAGGCAGCGTTGCGCTGCCCGAAGGCTATCTCGACCGCACGGTAAACGTCTTCGCCCCAGCCGCGGCGGATAGCGCCTCCTTTAATATCGCTCGCGATACGCTGCCGCCGGACGAAACGCTGTCCGCTTATATCGATCGTCAACTCAGTCTGCTGGGCAAACATCTTAAGGGATGGAAAGAACGCTCCCGCGCGCCGGCGCAGCTTGGCCAGGGGGAGCAGGCGCTGAACGGCGAATGCGTTCAGGCCAGTTACCTGCGCGACGGCCAGCGGGTCTGGCAGCAGCAGGCGGTGTTTGCCCCGGGCAACGGCCTGATCCTGGTCTTTACCCAGAGCGTCGGCCGGGCGCTGACGGAGCAGGATAAAGCGCAGTTCGCCGACCTGCTGAACAGTTTTACCCGAGCGGCGTCTTAATCTCCGCGTGGTGATGACCGCCGCATGGCGCCCCGACTTAGCCCGGACAGCGAAGTCGCGACGGACACGGCGCCACTTCGGCCAGTCGGCGCTGCCGCACGCCGCGGCGCGACCCGATAGATGGCCGCGCCAGGCATGGGAATCGGTTCATAGACCGCTCATCCGGCAAAAAACGGCGGACGCCGGGCAAGCGATAAATTCAGATCCACCGGTCAGCGGGCGCGGTTCTTTCGCCTCCCTGATCGCCGGTATTCATCACGCCGCGCGGCTCAATGATTAACAGCTTTACCTCCTTGTCGGCACGGGGTTTATGGCTAACGCCTTTCGGAACCACAAACAGCTCTCCGGCGTTGACCAGCACATGGCTATCCGCAAAATCGATGCGCAGTTCGCCTTCAATCACCATAAAAACTTCATCGGTTTCGGGGTGGGCATGCCAGATAAACTCCCCTTCAATCCTGACCAGCTTAAACTGGTTGTCGTTCATTTCCGCAATGACTCTGGGAGACCAGTGTTCATCGATCAACGAAAACTTATTCGCCAAATTGATCGCCGGCACGGCGGACTGAATGTTCTTTTTAACCATAATAACCCTCTCGCGTTGAAATGAGAGAGTAGTACGGCAGAGGAAGCAGGATCTTGTACGATCGTGCAGTTGGTCAGTCGGTCAGTCGGTCAGTCGGTCAGTCGGTCAGTCGGTCAGTCGGTCAGTCGGTCAGTCGGTCAGTCGGTCAGCATTCTGAACCAGCGCGCCGGCGAAAGGCCGTATGTCTGAGTGAAATGCCGGGTCATGTGGCTTTGGTCGCTGAATCCCGCGGCCAGCGCGGCATCGGCAAGGGAAAAACCGTCCAGCATCAGATGCCGGCACTGTTCCAGACGACGCTGGACCACATAGCGATAAGGGCTGGTGCCGTACAGTGCGCGAAAATCGCGCGACAGGCTCCAGCGCTCCCGGCCGCTGGCGATCTCCAGCGCATCCAGCGTTACCGCGTCCGCCAGGTGGCTATGAATGTACTCGCGCGCCCGCTCCGCGGCGGCGAAATCGAATGACCCGCGTCCCCGACGCTGGCCGGCCACACAATCCAGCGCCTGCGCCAGATCATAAATAGCATCGTCTTCTTCCAGCGGGTCGATAACGTTATCGATACTTTGCAGCAGATTTTCCATCGCGCGATACAGTCTCGGGTCGTTCGATATCCCGCCGGGAATAAAAGGCAGAGGACGGCCCCGCAGAATCTGCTGAATTAATACCGGCTCCACATAAATCATCCGGTAATGGAAACCCTGCTCGCAGCCGGCTTCGCCGTCGTGCAGTTCATCCGGGTAAATCACCATGCTGCTGCCGGGCAGACTATGCCGCATGCTCTTCTGATAGCGAAAATTCTGCACGCCCGACAGCGTACGGCCAATAGCGTAGACGTCATGGCGATGAGGCTCATATGCATAACTGCTAAAGAAGGCTTCAATTCGCTCTACTTTAGCGCCCTGCGGCGCGCGTAAGACCCAGTCTCTGTCAGTGATAATCATCGCCGTCAGCGCTCCGGTTGATATTGGCAAACGTCGTCCGGCCGGTCGACATCATCGGTTGCGCCAGCGACCGGCGCCCCCACTCGATAATAGACGATCGCCGCCAAAGATAAATACCCGCGACGGACTATAACCTGCTGAAATAACAATACAAAAATAATGGGCATGGAATCTAACTCATTAGATCAGCTGGACAAAACGCCAGCGGGCCGAACACCCCGGCGCGTCGCCCTGTTTACAAAACTGCCCCAGAAATGGGTCGGGCAATAAAGCCAGCGCGCCGGCGGCCTGAAATATGACGGATATAAAGATCGTTGCCGCTTACGGCGGAAGGTGATTGCGGAAGGAAATGATTCAGAAGGGAGACATAATGCACAGAAGAGAACGTGATTATTCTACCGCCGCTGACTCTTTAGCAGCTCATAGGCGGCCTGAATATCCTGCGCCTTGCGTTTAGCCAGTTCCATCATGCGCGGAGATAACCTTTTCGCCACCAGCTTATCCGGGTGATGTTCACTCATCAGCTTGCGGTAGGCGCGCTTGATGGTGGCCGCATCATCGCTGCTCTTCACCCCCAGAATGCGACAGGCGCTTTCCAGCGTCGGGCTGCGCGGAGGAGACTGGCGCTGCTGCTGCTGATAATGCGAACGGCCGCTATGCGCGCCGCGGTTATCGCCGCTCCTGCGGTAAGATTGATCGCTCTGCGGCCCCGGCCCCGCGCGCCCCTGCTCCATATTGCGCAAAAAAAGCTCAAACTGCGCGCGCGTAACGCCCAGTTCATCGGCGAACACATACAGAAGGCGCCGCTCATTGGGGTGCAGCGCGCCGTTGGCGAAAGCGACCTGTAGCTGAATATCCAGAAACATCTTAATCAGATCGAAACGTCCCATGCAGACATCGCGCAGCTTGCGCAGCTTCATTCGCAGGGGAAAGTAGCTGACTTTTCCCTCGCGGAACGCCTGTTGAGCCGCCGTGCGCGACGCGCCGTGCAGATCGAGCTGGTCCATGATTTGCGTCGCCATCTGGATATCGGCTTCGGTTACCCGCCCTTTCGACTTAGTCAGGTGCCCCATCGCCTGAAACGTGGTCAGGAAGAACAACCCCTCGCGCGGTGACCGGGCGGAGAAAAAATCGCGACGCCGCGACGCACGGGCTTTATCCAGCAAATGACCCGCCAGCAATCCCGCTACCATTCCCCATACGCCGCCGCTGGATAACGCGCCCAGCACCAGCCCCAGCAACTTACCCCAATACCGCATATACTTCCTCAAATCCCCATGCCGTCGGCGAAAAATTGCTTTATCATACCCGTCATTTATCTTTGCACCTAACGGCGGTGCGCAGAAACGACGGGGATTTAACGCTGGCACAACGTCAGCGACTGATATAGTCTCTGACCGTTTGCCGGCATGATGCCCCCGATGACGGAACACCTGATACCGCGTATGAAAAAAAGTTTCCCAACCCTGCTGGCCACACTGATTTGGTCAGCGCTGTACAGCCAGCACGCGCTGGCCGATCTCGCTGAGCAATGCCTGCTGGGCGTGCCCGTCTTCGAGCGTCCGCTGGTCACCGGCTCGGCGGATGAACTGCCGGTCAATATCCACGCCGATAAGGTCGAGGCCAACTACCCGTCCAGCGCCCGCTTTAGCGGCAACGTCAACGTCGCGCAGGGCAACGGCCTCCTCACCGCGAAGGAAGTCGAATTAAACCAGTTGCAGGACGGCGCCGGCGACGATCCCGTACGCACCGTCACCGCCACCGGCGACGTTCACTATGACGACAACCAGGTCATCATGAAGGGTCCGAAGGCCTGGTCTAACCTGACGAATAAAGACACCGATGTCTATCAGGGCGACTATCAGATGGTCGGCCGTCAGGGGCGCGGCAACGCGGACAGAATGAAACTGCGCGATAACAATCGCTACACCATTCTGGAGAACGGCTCCTTCACCTCCTGTTTACCGGGAGATAATAGCTGGAGTGTCGTGGGTTCGGAAGTGATCCACGATCGCGAAGAGCAGGTGGCCGAAATCTGGAACGCGCGCTTTAAAATCGGTAATGTGCCGGTCTTTTACAGCCCCTATCTACAGTTGCCGGTCGGCGATAAGCGCCGTTCCGGCTTCCTGATCCCGAACGCCAAATACGGCAGCAGCAACGGTTTCGAACTGCTCACCCCGTATTACTGGAACATCGCGCCGGCCTTTGACGCCACGCTGACGCCGCATCTGCTGACCAAACGCGGCGTCCAGTGGCAAAACGAGTTTCGCTACCTGGTCGCGCCCGGCACCGGCCTTGTTGAGCTGGACTGGCTGCCCGACGATCGCGAATACGCCAAAGACGAGCCGCAGGATGACAACAACCGCCGCTGGCTGTTCCACTGGGAACATGAAGGCGTCATGGATCAGGTCTGGCGTTTTAGCACCGACTACACCAAAGTCAGCGATGAACGCTACTTTAAAGATCTGGACTCCACCTATGGCGCCACGACCGACGGCTACGTGACGCAAAAACTGAGCGTCGGTTATGCCGATCTCAACTGGGACGCCACGCTCTCGAATAAACGATTCCAGCTGCTGTCCGGCACCGAAAGCAGCGACATTTATCGCGCCGAACCCCAGCTCGATCTGAATTATTACCGCAATGATATCGGCCCGTTCGATGTTCACCTTTATGGTCAGGCGGTAAAATTTACCAATGAGAACCCGAATCGACCGGAAGCCACCCGCCTGCACATTGAACCCGCGCTGACGTTGCCGCTGTCGAACCGCTGGGCCAGCCTGAATACCGAAGCGAAACTGATGGCGACGCACTACCAGCAAAGCAATCTGGAGCGTTACCAGGCCGATCCCGACGTCATGGACAGCAACAAAAACGATCTGAAATCTTCGGTGAACCGGGTGATGGGGCAGTATAAAATGGACGGTAAGCTGGTGCTCGACCGCGATATGGACTGGGCGCCGGGCTATACCCAGACGCTGGAGCCGCGCGCGCAGTACCTGTACGTACCTTACCGCGACCAGAGCGACATCCATACTTATGACTCCACGCTGCTGCAAACCGACTATGCCGGGCTGTTCCGCGACCGCACGTACAGCGGTCTGGATCGCATCGCGTCGGCCAACCAGCTGGCCACCGGTATTACCTCTCGCATTTATGATGATGCGCTGGTTGAACGTTTTAACGCTTCCATAGGTCAAATCTACTACTTTGATCGTCCTCGTACCGGTAATACCAGCACGATACTCGATCAAAATACGGATAACGGCAGTCTGGTGTGGGCCGGCGACACCTACTGGAAGGTGAACGGCGACTGGGGCGTGCGCGGCGGGTTACAGTACGACGCCCGTCAGGACAGCGTGGTGCTGGGCGATGCGGTGGTGGAATACCGGCGCGATGCCGAACGCATGGTGCAACTGAGCTACCGCTACGCCAGCCCGGATTACATTCAGGCGATGCTGCCGAATATCCGTAACCCGGGCTTCCAGCAGGGCATCTCGCAGGTGGGGATGATCGCCAGCTGGCCGGTCGCCGATCGCTGGTCGGTCGTCGGCGCGTATTATTACGATACCAAAGCGAATCAGCCCGCCGACCAGTTGATCGGTTTACAGTACAACACCTGCTGCTGGGCCGTCAGCGTTGGTTATGAACGGAAGATCACCAGTTGGAACAACAGCAGTCTCAGTAGCGAATACGACAATAAAGTGTCGTTCAATATTGAACTGCGCGGCCTGAGCAATAATTACGGGCTGGGTTCCGCGCGCATGCTGAATTCAGGTATTTTACCGTATCAGCGGGCGTTCGGAGAATAGAGCCCCGATAGCGGTTCAGGTTGCGGCGTACGGTAACGACAGTCTCCCCCCGCTCATGCCGGGCGGAGAGCGCGGAACCCTTCGCGCCGCGTCGGCCTGAACACCGGGGGATTGCGGTAACGTCAGGCAAAACACACCGGGTGCCGGATATCAATGTTAACCCGCTCAGGCGGACAGATAATGGGAAAGGTATGAAGAACTGGAGAATGCTGATTCTCGGGCTGGCTTTGAGCGCCAACACTGTGTTTGCCGCGCCGCAGGTCGTCGATAAAGTCGCGGCGGTGGTAGATAACGGCGTGGTGCTGGAGAGTGACGTCAATGGCCTGTTTCAGTCGGTAAAACAGAATGCCCGCCAGGCGGGTCAACAGTTGCCGGATGACGACACGCTGCGCCACCAGATCATCGATCGCCTGATTATGGATAACATCATCCTGCAGAGCGCGGAGAGAATGGGTCTGCAGATCAGCGACGAACAGTTGGATCAGGCGATTACCCGCATCGCCGCGCAGAACCGCATGACGCTCGATCAGCTGCGTCAACAACTGTCCTATGAGGGCCTCAGCTACAGCGCTTATCGCGGCCAGATCCGCAAAGAGATGCTGATCGCTGAAGTACGTAATAATGAAGTTCGCCGTCGCGTCACTATTTTGCCGCAGGAAGTGGACGCGCTGGCTAAACAAATCGCCGGCCAGGCCGGGGAAGGCGCGGAATTCAACCTGAGCCATATCCTAATCCCGCTGCCGGAAAACCCCAGCCAGCAACAGGTGGACGACGCCGAAAAACTGGCGCGCTCGCTGGTGGCCGAGGCGCAGAAAGGCGCCGACTTCGGTAAGCTGGCTATCTCCTACTCGGCGGACTCCCAGGCGCTGCAGGGCGGCCAGATGGGTTGGGGCCGGCTGCAGGAACTGCCGACGCTGTTCGCCCAACGGCTGGTGACCGCCAAAAAAGGCGAAGTCGTCGGCCCGATCCGCTCCGGCGTCGGTTTCCATATTCTGCGCGTCAACGATATCCGCGGCGGCGACCAGACGGTATCCGTGCTGGAAACCCATGCCCGCCACATCCTGCTGAAACCGTCGGTGGTCATGACCGACGACCAGGCGCGCGCGAAACTGGAAGAAGTGCTGCAGAATATCCGCAGCGGCCGCTCTGATTTCGCCACCCAGGCCAGACAGCTGTCGCAGGATCCCGGCTCCGCCAACCAGGGCGGCGATCTGGGCTGGGCATCGCCGGATATGTACGATCCCACCTTCCGCGATACCCTGCTGAAACTGAAAAAAGGCGAAATCAGCGCGCCGGTTCACTCCTCGTTCGGCTGGCACCTTATTCAGTTGCTGGATACCCGTCAGGTGGATAAAACGGACGCCGCCCAGAAAGAGCGGGCTTACCGCATGCTGTTCAACCGTAAGTTCGCTGAAGAAGCGCAGACCTGGATGCAGGAACGTCGCGCCGCGGCCTATGTCAAAATCATCAACGACAATGACCGTTAACGACATCCCCCGCCGGATTGTCATCACGCCCGGCGAACCCGCCGGGATTGGTCCCGATCTGGTGGTGACGCTGGCTCAACAGGCCTGGCCTGTTGAGCTTGTTGTTTGTGCCGATCCGCAACTGTTGCGCGCGCGCGCTCAGCAGCTTCGCCTGCCGCTCACCCTGTGCGACTATCGCGCCGATCAGCCCGCCCGTCCTCAGCCGGCAGGGTCGCTGACGCTGCTGCCGGTCGCGCTGAATCAGCCGGTTCGGGCTGGTCAGCTTGATGTCGGCAACGGCCGCTATGTGGTGGAAACCCTGGCGCGCGCCTGCGATGGCTGTCTGAACGGCGAGTTCGCCGCGCTGGTCACCGGGCCGGTGCACAAAGGCGTGATCAACGACGCCGGCGTACCGTTCAGCGGACACACCGAATTCTTCGCCGATCGCAGCGGCTGTCGACGCGTGGTCATGATGCTGGCTACCGAGAGTCTGCGGGTGGCGCTGGCGACCACTCACCTGCCGCTGCTCGACGTTCCGGCCGCCATCACCCGGCAAACGCTGCACGAGGTCATTACGATTTTGCATCACGATCTGCAGCGTAAATTCGGCATCGAACAGCCGCAGATTTATGTCTGCGGACTGAATCCGCACGCCGGCGAAGGCGGCCATATGGGGCGTGAAGAGCTGGACATCATCATTCCCGCGCTGGAAGAACTGCGTCAGCGCGGTATCCGGCTGATCGGCCCGTTGCCGGCCGATACGCTGTTTCAGCCCAAATATCTGCAGCCCGCGGATGCGGTGCTCGCCATGTATCACGATCAGGGGCTGCCGGTGCTGAAATACCAGGGCTTTGGCCGGGCGGTGAATATCACCCTGGGTCTGCCGTTTATCCGTACCTCTGTCGATCACGGCACCGCGCTGGAACTGGCCGCGACCGGAGAAGCCAGCGTGGGCAGCCTCACGACGGCGCTCAATCTTGCCATTAAAATGATAAATAATCGTAATGAATAATCGAGTTCATCAGGGCCACTTCGCCCGCAAGCGTTTTGGACAAAACTTTTTAAGCGATCGCTTCGTAATTGACAGCATCGTCTCCGCCATTCATCCGCTGCCAGGCCAGGCGATTGTGGAAATTGGCCCCGGCCTCGGCGCGTTGACCGGGCCGGTTGCCGAACGAATCGACCGTTTCACCGTGATCGAGCTGGACCGCGATCTGGCGGCCCGGCTGGAAACGCATCCGGTATTAAAAGACAAGCTGACCATCGTGCAGCAGGATGCGATGACGGTGAATTTCGCCGATATGGCCGAACAGGCTGGTCAGCCGCTGAGGGTATTTGGTAACCTGCCGTATAATATTTCAACGCCGCTGATGTTCCACCTGTTTAGTTATACTCACGCTATTCAGGATATGCACTTCATGTTGCAGAAAGAGGTGGTTAATCGGCTGGTCGCCGGTCCGGACAGCAAGGCCTACGGCCGTTTGAGCGTGATGGCGCAATACTATTGTCAGGTGATTCCGGTGCTGGAAGTTCCGCCGACCGCCTTTAAACCGGCGCCTAAAGTTGATTCCGCGGTGGTTCGTCTGGTGCCTCATCAAACGCTGCCCCATCCGGTCAGCGATCTGCGTCTGCTGAGCCAGCTCACCACCGAAGCTTTTAACCAGCGCCGGAAAACCCTGCGCAACAGTCTGGGACACCGATTTACCCCGGAGCAGTTGACCGAACTGGGCATCGATCCCGCCCGCCGCGCGGAGAATGTTTCCGTTGAGCAATACTGCCGCCTGGCGAACTGGCTTAGCGCCCACCCCGCCGCGCAGTAATCACAGGAGTTGCCGAGATGATCGATGCCCCCCGCGTATGTGTTCAGGTTCAGAGCATTTACATTGAAGCCCAGTCCAGCCCGGACGAAGAGCGCTATGTGTTTGCCTACACCATCACTATCCGTAATCTGGGGCGGCATAGCGTGCAGTTACGCGGACGCCACTGGCTAATCACCAACGCCAACGGACGCCAGACCGAAGTGCACGGCGAAGGCGTGGTCGGCGCACAGCCCGTGATCGATCCCGGCAGCGAATTCCAGTACACCAGCGGCGCCATACTGGAAACGCCTTTAGGCACGATGGAAGGACATTACCTGATGACCGACCACCAGGGCGAGAGTTTCCACGTAGAGATTCCGGTATTCCGTCTGGCTATTCCCTCACTGATACATTAATTATGTCGACTTATCTGATTGGCGATGTTCACGGCTGTCTGGCCGAACTACAGGCGCTGTTGGCGCAGGTTTCTTTCGATCCGCAGCGGGACACGCTGTGGCTGACCGGCGACCTGGTGGCGCGCGGGCCTGATTCGCTGGGCGTCTTGCGTTACGTGCGCTCGCTGGGCGATTCGGTACGCGTCGTACTGGGCAATCACGATCTGCATTTGCTGGCCGTCTATGCCGGCATCAGCCGCAGTAAACCCAAAGATCGGCTGATGCCGCTGCTTAACGCGCCGGACGCGGACGAGCTGATTAACTGGCTGCGCCACCAGCCGATTCTGCAGGTGGATGACGAACGGCGGCTGGTGATGGCTCACGCCGGCATTACCCCGCAGTGGGATCTGGCAACCGCGCGTCTGTGCGCGCACGAAGTCGAATCCATTCTGGCCAGCGACAGCTATCCGCTGTTTCTGGACGCCATGTATGGCGACATGCCCAATCACTGGAGTCCCGAGCTAAGCGGTCTTGCGCGTCTGCGTTTCAGTACCAATGTGTTTACCCGCATGCGCTATTGCTTTTCCGGCGGACAGTTGGATATGCAGTGCAAGGAGCCGCCTTCGCACGCCCCCTGGCTGCTCAAACCGTGGTTTGATATCCCGGGGCCGATAGCCAGCGAATACGCCATTGTCTTCGGCCACTGGGCGTCGCTGGAAGGGAAAGGCACGCCGCCGGGCATCTATGGGCTGGACACCGGCTGCTGCTGGGGCGGAAATCTTACTCTGCTGCGCTGGGAGGATAAACGCTACTTCACCCAGCCTTCCCTCGCTCAGTCCTTGCCGGAGGACAACGACGCCGCATCCGGCACCGCAGGCTGAGCGCCGCCGTTACGGCGCTGCCCGTTGCTGACGACGGGCAGCCAGATTCCGCCGCCTAAAATTCCCGATAATACAGGCGCGCTGCCGGTTGACGCCGCGCGCGCCGGATCGCGCAGTCTGTCCTGATTCAATCCCGATGTTGTTTTCATGTCCACGTCCACTGGCTGTTTTTTCCAACCATACGCGGCCAGTATGACTGTCGTGTGTCAACGGCGGAGCAGATATAAGGAGAGCGGGCGCCGTAAGAAAAAGAGAATTAGCGCGCCCGTTGAGCCCGTAGCGAATTAACGGCGTTCGAGGATTTCAAAGCAGTAGCTGTGACTATTGTTTTCGTCGGCGTCATGGAATTCGCTGAACGTCATCTGCCATTCGTCCGGCTCATAGTCCGGGAAATGGGTATCGCCCTCGACTTCCGCATCGATATGGGTCAAATAGAGCCGCTGCGCCTGCGGCAACAGCTGTTTATAGACATTGCCTCCGCCGATCACCATCACTTCCTCGACCTCGCCCGCGGCGCTTAACGCCTGCTCCAGTGAGGTTACCCATGTCACGCGCGGGTCGTCGCCCGGGCGGCGGCTCAGAACAATATTGAGCCGGCCGGGCAGCGGCTGCCCGATGGACTCGAACGTGTTACGCCCCATAATGATGGGCTTTTTGAGGGTGTTGCGCTTAAACCACGCCAAATCGGCCGGCAAATGCCACGGCATGGCGTTTTCCATACCGATTACGCGATCTACTGCCAGTGCGGCAATCAAACTAATAACCATGGTAAAACCCTACAGGCGATAAAATTGGTGCCACTATACGGAAAGGCCGCGCACTCGTCGATAACGTTACCCGGCGCGGCGAATAATATAAGAGTGCTCCGACCGGCTACACCCCGGGCCGCTTGCGGTACAGCCAAATCCCCGGCAGCGACAGCCCGATGGAAAGCGCGCCGACGATAAAACTGGCTTTGAGAAAATGAGTGATCAGCGTCTGCATCAGCGCCTCGCTATAACCCTGATGAGACAGCTGCACAACGGAAATCATCGCCGTATAGGCCGAAATCCCCGGAAACATCGGGATCACCGCCGCCACCGTAAACACCTTCGGGTGCGCCAGCAGCCAGCGCGACCAGCGGATGCCGATGATGCCGATCATGATCGAGGCCAGGAACGAGGCCCATTCGATATGCAAGCCAAAATGGATCAGCAGAAAACGCGCGCCGTGTCCCAGCGCGCCGAGCAGCGCGCAGTAGTGCAGCGCGCGCACCGGCACATTAAACACCATGGCGAAACCAAGCGCGGGAACCGCCGCCAGCGCCATATCCTGAATTAATGCCCACATCAACGCTAAGACCATCCGTGCAACCCCCATAACGCCATCGCGGATACCACGCCGATACAGGTCGACAGCGTCAGCAGGCTGGCCATCGCCCAGCGCGCCAGCCCGGTATTCACATGTCCCTTAAACATATCCGCGATCGCGTTGATCAGCGGAAAGCCCGGCACCAGCAGCAGCACGCTGGCCGCCATCGCCACCGTGGACGAATGCTGCAGCACGGGCAGACGCATCAGCAGTCCGGATGCGGAGGTCGCGACGAAGGCGGTGATGCAGAAGTTAATCATCGGATTGAGATGCCGGGCGGTCAGGAGCTGGCGCACATACATCGCCAGCCCGCTGGCGAGCAGCGCGACCAGAAAAGCATCCCAGCCGCCGCCGTTCAGCCGACTAAAACAGCCGCACGATAACCCGACGGTGGTGACCACCAGCCAGCGCGGATAGCGCAGCGGACGAATATGGCTGAAACGCTTTTCCACGTCGACCACGTCCAGCAGGCGATGCTCCGCCATAATCACCACATGCTGCACTTCCGTGACCACGTGCATATTGATACCGCGATCCACATTCTTACGCGTCGACGTCAGGCAATGTCCGTGCATAATGGTCGTCAACACAATCGCGTTGGCGGAGATGGAGCTTTCGACGCTGTCCACCCCGAGAGCGACGCCCAGCCGGGAAGACAGCTGTTCCACTACCGTACTTTCCGCGCCGTGCTGCAACAGCAATAGCGCGCACTGAATACACAAGCGGGTAATTTCCCGCTGCGATGTTTCTGCATCGATCATGTAAATTTACTGCCCCCAGCCCGAAAAAATATACCCGGCGGATAGTACGCTGTCGGCAGGCGCCTGTATGCGAATCCCGCCTCACTATCATTGAGCGCAGCCAACGCGCCTGCTACCGGCAAGATGACGGATATAACCATAAATAATGGAAGGACACTTGTTAACATATTGCCGGCAAATAACCAAGATGAGCAGAAAGAAATAAGTTTAGCGCCGTTATTATACGCCTTTCTTGCGCCGCCGGAGCGCCGATTATGGCGGGGCAGGATTGGTCCGACGACAAGGCCCGGGAAGGCTCCCGGGCCGGGAGGAAAGCCGCGCCATTTCCGCCGCTAAACGACTGCGGCGGAAGAGACCGACGCGGCAAAGACATGGCGAATTAGATTATCGCGGCCTCAGGAGCGGCTATAGCGTGCCGGTGCCGCCATCGGCGCACCACACCTGGCCTGAAGCGTAACTGCTCTCGGCCGACGCCAGGGTAACGTACAGCGGCGCGATCTCCACCGGTTGTCCCGGCCGTCCCATCGGCGAACTGGCGGCGAATTGCTGCACCGCGTCCATCGGCTGACCGCCGCTCGACTGCAGCGGCGTCCAGTACGGCCCCGGCGCTACCGCATTGACCCGAATACCCTGGCCGGCCACCTGTTTAGCCAGCGCTTTGGTGAACGCCACGTTGCAGGCTTTCGTCTGGGCATAATCCAGCAAAATGGCGCTGGGATTAAAGGCCTGTACCGAGGAGCTGTTAATGATCGTCGCGCCGGGTTGCATGTGCGGCAACGCCGCCTTGCTGATCCAGAACGGCGCGTAAACGTTAGTGCGGAACGTGGCGTCGAACGCCTCCGTCGTCAGTTCGGCGATCGACTCGGTAAACTGCTGGCGCCCGGCGTTATTGACCAGAATATCCAGTCCGCCCAGTTGTTTCACCGCCTCGCTCACCAGCTGCCGGCAAAACGCTTCCTCGCGAATATCGCCGGGGATCGCCACCGCGTTACGGCCCTCGGCGCGGATCAACGTCAGCACTTCCTGCGCATCGGACTCCTCTTCCGGCAGATAATTAATCGCCACGTCGGCGCCCTCCCGGGCATAGGCGATCGCCACCGCCCGGCCAATGCCGGAATCGCCGCCGGTGATCAACGCCTTACGCCCGGTCAGCCGGCCGCTGCCCCGATAGCTTTGCTCGCCGTGATCCGGCAGCGGCTGCATCTTGCTGGCCAGCCCCGGCGGCGTCTGCGGCTGACTGACGAAGGGCGGCCGAGGATAAGCCTCCAGCGGATTTTTTCCATTCGACGCCGGCGTGCAAGACGGCCCTTTCTTTACCGTTGAACCCATACTCACCTCCAGAAAAATGAATGTTGAACGGATGAAAATCATTCATCCGCCGAGCGGTAATCAGTAAGGTAAGCGTAGACGCCGGAGCAGTTTTTTTCAGGCTAATTGGTTTTTTATGCTGGAATAAAGAGGGTTTTATCGATGAATAATCCAGATAAACGCGAGCCGCTCAGCAGTATTCGCTGAACGGCTCGTGGGGTGACGCCAGTGGTTTACCGAGGGCTAGTCGCGGATGCTGGCGTGCATTTCCTGTACGGAGATCACCCGGTCGGTAGGATCGGCGCTCAGCGACATCGCGGTGGCAAAACCGCCGTTCATCGTCGTATCGTAATGTACCTTGTACTGCAGCGCGCTGCGACGGATCAGTTTAGAATCCTCGATCGCCTGACGTCCCGCAGTGGTATTCACGATATAGGTATACTCGCCGTTTTTGATCCGGTCCTGAATATGCGGACGACCTTCATGCACCTTATTGACCAGGCGCGGATTAATGCCGGCCTCGCCCAACACCACCGCTGTGCCGTGCGTCGCATCCAGTTCAAAGCCGTGCTTCAGCAGTTTGGCCGCCAGGTCCACCACGCGCGCCTTGTCGCCTCCGCGCACGGACAGCAGCGCGCGTCCGGTTTGCTTCATCTGCGAGTTGCTGCCCAACATGGCTTTGGCGAAGGCTTCGGCAAAGGTCCGCCCTACGCCCATCACTTCGCCGGTCGAACGCATTTCCGGCCCCAGAATCGGGTCGACGCCGGGGAATTTATTGAACGGCAGCACCACTTCCTTCACCGAGTAGTACGGCGGGATAACCTCTTCGGTCACGCCCTGCTGCGCCAGCGTCTGGCCGACCATCACGCGCGCCGCCACTTTCGCCAGCGAAACGCCGGTGGCTTTCGACACAAACGGCACGGTGCGCGCCGCGCGCGGGTTGACTTCGATCAGATACACTTCGTTGTTTTTCACCGCGAACTGCGCATTCATCAAACCGCGCACGCCCAGTTCAAACGCCAGTTTTTTCACCTGGTCGCGCATCACATCCTGAATATCCTTGCTCAGCGTATAGGCCGGCAGAGAACAGGCCGAGTCGCCGGAGTGTACGCCCGCCTGCTCGATGTGCTCCATGATGCCGCCGATCAGCACGCGTTCGCCGTCGCAGATGGCGTCGACGTCCACCTCGATCGCATCGTCGAGGAAACGGTCCAGCAGCACCGGCGCATCGTTGGACACCACCACCGCGTTCTGGAAATAGCGACGCAGGTCGATCTCGTCGTATACGATCTCCATCGCCCGGCCGCCCAGTACATAGGACGGACGCACCACCAGCGGATAACCGATAACGCTCGCCTTCTCCACCGCTTCGTCAATCGCCACCACGGTGGCGTTGGCCGGCTGTTTCAGCCCCAGACGCTCTACCGCGTGCTGGAAGCGCTCGCGGTCTTCCGCCCGGTCAATCGCGTCCGGGCTGGTGCCGATCACCGGCACGCCCGCCGCTTCCAGCGCGCGCGCCAGCTTCAGCGGCGTCTGGCCGCCGTACTGCACGATGACGCCCTTAGGCTGCTCAACGCGCACGATCTCCAGCACGTCTTCCAGCGTGACGGGTTCGAAGTACAGACGATCGGAGGTGTCGTAATCGGTCGACACGGTTTCCGGGTTGCAGTTGACCATGATGGTTTCATAACCGTCTTCGCGCAGCGCCAGCGAAGCGTGAACGCAACAGTAGTCAAACTCGATCCCCTGGCCGATACGGTTCGGCCCGCCGCCCAGCACCATGATCTTATCGCGATCCTGATTCGGGTTCGCCTCGCACTCTTCTTCATAGGTGGAGTACATATAGGCGGTGTCGGTCGCGAACTCGGCCGCGCAGGTGTCCACCCGCTTGTAGACCGGGTGCAGATTGAATTTCTCGCGCAACTGGCGAATCACGCTTTCGTCCACGCCGGCCAGTTTAGCCAGACGCGCATCGGCGAATCCTTTGCGCTTCAGGAAACGCAGGAACGCCGCATCCAGCGCGGCGACGCCCTTCTCCGCCACCTGTTCTTCCAGCCGCACCAGCTCTTCGACCTGCACCAGGAACCAGCGGTCGATGTTGGTCAGGCCGAACACGCCGTCGATCGACAGTCCGGCGCGGAAGGCGTCCGCCAGATACCAGATACGTTCGGCGCCGGCATCCTTCAGCTCGCGACGAATACGGGTCAGAGACTCCGGATCGTCCAGGTCGACCATCGGGTCCAGACCGGTCGCGCCGACCTCCAGCCCGCGCAGCGCTTTCTGCAGCGACTCCTGCTGGGTACGACCGATGGCCATCACTTCGCCGACGGATTTCATCTGCGTGGTCAGACGGTCGTTGGCGCCGGCGAATTTTTCAAAGTTGAAGCGCGGAATTTTGGTGACGACGTAATCGATGGACGGTTCGAACGACGCCGGGGTACGGCCGCCGGTAATGTCGTTCATCAGCTCATCAAGGGTATAGCCCACCGCCAGTTTGGCGGCGATTTTCGCAATCGGGAAACCGGTCGCCTTGGAAGCCAGCGCCGAAGAGCGCGATACGCGCGGGTTCATTTCAATTACGATCAGGCGGCCGGTTTTCGGGTTGACCGAAAACTGCACGTTGGAGCCGCCGGTTTCGACGCCAATCTCACGCAGCACCGCCATCGAGGCGTTACGCATGATCTGATATTCTTTATCGGTCAGGGTCTGCGCCGGCGCCACGGTGATCGAGTCGCCGGTATGGATGCCCATCGCGTCCAGGTTTTCGATCGAGCACACGATGATGCAGTTGTCATTCTTATCGCGCACCACCTCCATTTCGTACTCTTTCCAGCCGATCAGCGACTCATCGATCAGCAGTTCGTTGGTCGGCGACAAATCCAGACCGCGTTCGCAAATCTCTTCAAACTCTTCGCGGTTATAGGCAATACCGCCGCCGGTTCCGCCCATGGTGAAAGACGGACGAATGATACAGGGGAAACCCACATCGGCGGCCACGGCCAGCGCTTCTTCCATATTGTGCGCAATGCCCGAACGCGCCGTATCGAGGCCGATTTTTTTCATCGCCTTGTCAAAGCGCTGGCGGTCTTCCGCTTTATCGATCGCATCGGCGGTGGCGCCGATCATTTCCACGCCAAACTCGGCCAGCACGCCCTGCCGCTCCAGCTCCAGCGCGCAGTTGAGCGCCGTCTGCCCGCCCATGGTCGGCAAAACCGCGTCCGGCCGTTCTTTTTCGATAATCTTACGCACCACTTCCCAGTGAATCGGCTCGATGTAGGTGGCATCGGCCATATTCGGGTCGGTCATGATGGTCGCCGGGTTGGAGTTCACCAGGATAACGCGGTATCCCTCTTCGCGCAGCGCTTTACAGGCCTGAGCGCCTGAGTAGTCGAATTCACATGCCTGACCGATAACAATCGGGCCCGCACCAAGGATCAGGATGCTTTTAATATCTGTACGTTTTGCCATGGTTCTGCTCCTGATTATTTACGGTTAGCACGGTAAGTCTGAATCAGTTCGATAAAGTGATCGAACAACGGCGCCGCGTCGTGCGGGCCGGGACTGGCCTCCGGGTGGCCCTGGAAGCTGAAGGCGGGTTTATCGGTGCGGTGGATGCCCTGCAGCGAGCCATCGAACAGAGACTTGTGCGTAACGCGCAGCGTCGCGGGCAGCGTGCTCTCATCCACGGCGAAACCGTGGTTCTGGGCGGTGATCATCACGCGGCCGGCATCCAGATCGCGTACCGGATGGTTGCCGCCGTGGTGGCCGAATTTCATTTTGATCGTTTTCGCGCCGCTGGCCAGACCCAGCAACTGATGCCCCAGACAGATGCCAAACACCGGAATATCGGTTTCCAGCAGCGTCTGAATCGCTTTGATGGCATAGTCGCACGGTTGCGGGTCGCCGGGGCCGTTGGACAGGAAGACGCCGTCCGGGTTCAGCGCCAGCACGTCTTCAGCGCTCGTCTGCGCCGGAACCACCGTCAGTCGGCAGCCGCGGTCGACCAGCATGCGCAGAATATTGCGTTTCGCGCCGTAGTCGTAGGCGACGACGTGGTACGGCAGCTCGCTTTCCTGCTTCGGCGCCGGCAAATCGCCGCTCAGCGTCCAGCTGCCCTGCAGCCAGCTATAGCGCTCGGCGGTGCTCACCTCTTTCGCCAGATCCATCCCCTTCAGGCCCGGAAAGGCTTTGGCCTTTTCCAGCGCCTGCGCGGCGTCCGGCGCGTCGCCGGCGATAATGCAGCCGTTTTGCGCGCCCTTCTCGCGCAGCAGACGCGTCAGCTTGCGGGTATCGATATCGGCAATGGCGACAATATTGTTGCGTTTAAGGTAGTCGGACAGGCCCTCTTCGCTGCGATAGTTGCTGGCGATCGGCGGAAGGTCGCGAATAACCAGACCCTGAGCCTGTATGGCGGAAGATTCTTCATCGCTGGCGTTGGTGCCGACATTACCGATATGGGGATAAGTGAGAGTGACAATCTGGCGGGAATAGGATGGATCAGTAAGGATTTCTTGATAACCGGTTATTGACGTATTGAAGACCACTTCCCCCACTGCCGTTCCCTCTGCCCCGATGGCCCGACCGTGAAACTGGGTTCCGTCTTCCAGAACCAATAGCGCTGACTTAATCAAAACATCCTCCAGGGAATAATAAATCATATTATTTGCATATTAATTCAGATTGCAGCATCAAAATCAACGCAAAAATCACCGGCGCGGTAAATTTTTGGCAAATTGGGCGCATTTTAATGATGGCCAGTGATTTTGTCTACACCAGACGGAGTTTTTACTGTTCTTTTATGCCTCTGATAAAGAATCTTCGCTTATTACAGCAAAAAGTCGCATCAACTTAGAGAAGAAAACGGTTGCAGGGCCGGGAAAATAATAAAAGAATATTATTTCAGCAATAGGCCCCGTCTTTCCCGCCTCAGTCGCCGTACAGGCATTAAATCCCACAAAAAATACGAAGAAAGGAAAAACCTGATAAAAACCGCCTCCATTAGCGGATAAATTAAAAAAATGGCGGAACATACCGCCATAAATCAATTTGTTACATTTTTATAAAATACTATAAACTATCCAGACCAAGCACATCTCTCATATCATAGAGGCCGGTTTTCGTGGTTCCGAGCCATATAGCGGCACGAACCGCGCCATTGGCGAAAGTCATGCGGCTTGAGGCCTTATGGGTAATCTCTATACGTTCGCCAATATCGGCAAACATCGCGGTATGTTCACCCACAATATCGCCGGCGCGCAGCGTGGCGAAACCAATGCTTTTCGCATCGCGTTCGCCGGTGTGCCCCTCGCGTGCATAGACGGCGCAGGTTTTCAGATCGCGCCCCAGCGCGGCGGCAATGGTTTCCCCCATGGCCAGCGCGGTGCCGGACGGCGCATCGACTTTGTGCCGGTGATGCGCTTCCAGAATTTCAATATCGGTGTAATCACCCATCACCTTCGCCGCTTTCTCCAGCAGTTTAAGCATCACGTTGACCCCGACGCTGAAGTTTGCCGCGAAAACGACCCCGATCTCATCGGCCGCCTGGCGGATTGCCGCTTTGCCCTGATCATCAAACCCGGTGGTGCCGATAACCACCGACTTATGCTGCCGACGGCAGAAATCCAGCATGGCCAGCGAGCCTTCGGGACGGGTAAAATCGATCAGAATATCGAAGTCGTCGCGCACCGCGTTCAGATCGCTGCTGATTTTGACGCCCAGTTCGCCGAGTCCGGCCAGTTCGCCCGCGTCGCTGCCCAACAGGGAAGAGCCCGCGCGTTCCAGTGCGGCGCCCAGCACGGCGCCTTCCGCCAGCTGCACGGCCTGAATCAACTGTCGGCCCATTCGGCCGCCGGCTCCCGCTATCGCAATACGGATCGCTGAATCCCCCATACTCCCTCTCTTATTTAATGACGGTTTATTCTGAATGGCCCCGGATTAACGCACGCAGCGACGCATAACCCGAGGACCAATAACATGATGAGAAAATTATGACAGAAAGACGGTGGAAAAATCAGTAAAAACTCTCGCGTCGTCACGCCATTCCCGCGTCTGACGGGGAAACGAAAGGGATAACGGCGCCAGAACGCATAAACATGCACTTTGGGCGCCGCATCGGTCGGCGCAACACCCGGCGACGGAGAACACGACGCGCCCGGCGATGCCGCCTGAAGACGAGTTAATCGACCTGCCTGACCTCGACCCGCAGCTCTTTGGGCACTTCAAAAACGATATTCTCTTCACGCCCTTCCAGTTCAAAAGCAACCTTGCCGCCGAGCGATTTCAGCCGATCGATCACCTGCCGCACCAGAATATCCGGCGCCGAGGCGCCGGCGGTGACGCCGACGCGCGTCACGCCGTTCACCCAGCTTTCCTGAATGTCCGTAGCGGCATCGATCAGATAAGCCGGCTTGCCGGCGCGCTGAGCCAGTTCAGCCAGCCGGTTGGAGTTTGACGAGTTTTTCGAGCCCACCACCAACACCACATCCGCGCTGTCGGCCAGATAGCGCACCGCTTCCTGGCGATTGGTGGTGGCGTAACAGATATCATCCTTGCGCGGCCCGACGATATTCGGGAAACGCGCGCGCAGCGCATCGATCACCGCATAGGTATCGTCAACCGACAGCGTCGTCTGCGTCATGAAGCACAGGTTATTTTCATTCTTGACCTGCAGCTGCCAGACATCTTCCGGCGCTTCGACCAGGTACATGCCGCCGGCCGGGTTGCTGTACTGCCCCATGGTGCCTTCCACCTCGGGGTGACCGGCATGGCCGATCAGGATCGCCTCGGTGCCTTTACGACTGGCGCGCGCCACTTCCATATGCACTTTAGTCACCAGCGGGCAGGTAGCGTCGAATACCGTCAGGTCGCGGCTTTTCGCCTCGGCCCGCACCGCCTGAGACACCCCGTGGGCGGAGAAAATCAGAATCGAGCCATCCGGCACTTCGCCGATTTCCTCGATAAAAATCGCGCCCCGGTTGCGCAGCCCGTCTACGACATAGCGGTTGTGCACCACTTCGTGCCGGACATAAATCGGCGTGCCGTAAATTTCCAGCGCGCGCTCGACAATGCTTATCGCCCGGTCGACGCCCGCACAAAACCCGCGCGGGTTAGCCAGCAAGATTTGCATGTTGTTCCTCCTGCTGCGGATCAATATCCAGCACTTCCAGATTAAAGGTCACCGTCTGTCCGGCGAGCGGATGATTAAAATCCACCGTAACGGACTCTTGCTCCACCGCGCGGATAACGCCCGGCATTTCATGGCCGGCTGCGCCGCTGAACACCATGATGGTGCCGACATCCGGCACCCCGGTACGGGAAAAGTCGCGCCGTAAGAAAAACTGGATCAAATCCGGGTTCACCGGGCCGAAGGCCGCTTCCGGTTCGAGAGTAAACTGCCTGCGATCCCCACGACTCAGCCCCAGCAACTGCCGCTCCAGCGCCGGCGACAGGCTACCGTCGCCGAGGCGAAACAGCACCGGTTTGCCGCGCTCTAGCGAGGACTCGGCGGTCGAACCGTCCGCCAGCGTCAGGGTAAAATGCACCAGAACGGCGCTGTCAGACTGTACCCTTTCCGACATGGTTTACCCTTTCTGTTGCGAGCCGGCCGACGCTGAAGGCGTTAAAAAGCCTTCCAGCACCACCAGCGCCGCGCCAATACAGATCGCGCTGTCGGCCAGGTTGAAGGTGGCGAAATGCCAGTCCCCGACGTAGAAGTCGATGAAATCAACCACAAAACCGTGCCACAGGCGATCGAACAGGTTACCCAGCGCGCCGCCGATAATCAGCGCATAAGCGATATTATTCAGCTTTTGCTGCGCCCGGCTGCGAAACATCATCACCAGCAGCGCGATCACGATAGCCACGGCGATACCGGCGAAGAACCAGCGCTGCCAGCCGCCGTGATCGGCCAGGAAGCTGAAGGCGGCGCCGTAGTTGCGCGCATAGTGCAGATTCAGAAAAGGCGCCAGCGGCCGGGTTTCGCCCAGCTGCAGGTGGCTCAGGATCCCCAGTTTACTGCCAAGATCGGCCAGCACCACCACCAGCGCTAGCCACAGCCAGCGCAATCCGCTCGAACAGATCGATTTACTCATCAGACAAACTTACGCTCTTCACCGCGTCCGCCGACGTTCGTCGCGCAGCGGCCGCAGACTTCAGGATGACTGGTGTCCGTACCAATATCGGTTTCATAATGCCAGCAGCGCGGGCACTTGTGCCCTTCCGCCTTGCTTAAGGCAATTTTCAAACCGGCAAGTTCACTTTGCTGTGCGTCGTCGCCCGCCGCGGCATACGCCGCCACCACGGCTTTCGACGTCAGCAACGCGAAATGCAGTTCCGGCTGCAGGCTGCGCAGTTTGCCGGCCAGCGCGTCGTCGGCATACAGCGTGACCGCCGCTTCCAGCGAGCCGCCGATACGCTTGTCGTTACGCGCCTGCTCGATCACCCGGTTCACCTCGGCGCGCACTTTCAGCACCTCGGCCCAGAAGGCGTCGTTCATTGTTTCGCCGTCGTCCAGCCCGAACAGACCGTCATACCACTCTTCGGTAAACACATACTGCGCGCGCTCGCCCGGCAGATACGCCCAGATTTCGTCCGCGGTAAAGGAAAGGATCGGCGCCATCCAGCGCACCAACGCCTCGGCGATATGGTACAGCGCGGTCTGGCAGCTGCGGCGCGCGATGCTGTCGCTCTTCGCGGTATACTGACGGTCCTTGATGATATCAAGGTAGAACGACCCCATCTCGATCGAGCAGAACTGCATCAGACGCTGCACCACGCGGTGGAAATCATAGCTGTCGTATGCCTGAACGATCTCTTCCTGCGCCGCCCGGGCGCAGCCGACCGCCCAGCGATCCAGCACCACCATCTCTTCCGGCTTCACCATATCGCGCTTCGGATCGAAACCGTTCAGGTTAGCCAACAGGAAGCGGGCGGTATTACGGATACGGCGATAGGCGTCGGCCGAACGCTTCAGAATCTCATCCGATACCGCAATCTCGCCGGAATAGTCGGTTGAACCGATCCACAGACGCAGAATATCGGCGCCCAGTTTATTCATGACGTCCTGCGGGCTGACGGTATTGCCGATGGATTTGGACATTTTCCGTCCCTGGCCATCGACGGTAAAGCCGTGAGTCAGCACCTGGCGGTACGGCGCCTTGCCTTTGATCGCGGTGGAAATCATCAGCGAGGACATGAACCAGCCGCGATGCTGGTCGGAACCTTCCAGATACATATCGGCGGAATGGCCGCCGAACTCCGGACGCACATCCACCACCGAAGCATGAGTGGAACCGGAGTCGAACCAGACGTCCAGCGTATCCGGCACTTTCACGTAGTCGGCCGCATCGGCGCCCAGGATATCGGCCGGATCCAGATCCCACCAGGCCTGAATGCCGTCCTGTTCGACGCGTTTCGCGACTTCTTCGATCAGTTCGTGGGTACGCGGATGCAGCTCTTCCGTCTCTTTATGCACGAACAGCGACATCGGCACGCCCCAGGTGCGCTGACGGGAAATACACCAGTCAGGGCGGTTGGCGACCATCGATTCAATCCGCGCCTGGCCCCAGTCGGGGATCCACTGCACGCTTTTGATCTCCGCCAGCGACTGTTTGCGCAGCCCCTTTTGATCCATGCTGACGAACCACTGCGGCGTAGCGCGAAAAATGATCGGCGATTTATGCCGCCAGCAGCACGGATAGCTGTGCAGCAGCTTTTCCACATGCAGCAACGCGCCGCTGGCACGCAGCATCTCGACAATTTTGTCGTTCGCCTTGAAGACGAACAGACCGTCCAGATCCGGATGCGTGCCGGACAGATAGCAACCGTTCGGGCCGACCGGGTTGGCGATCTCCAGACCGTATTGTTGACTGATCACATAGTCGTCCGGACCGTGGCCGCCGGCGGTATGCACCGCGCCGGTACCGGCATCGAGCGTAACGTGTTCGCCCAGAATCGCCGGCACGTCGAAATCCAGCAGCGGATGACGGAAGCGCAGCAGTTCCAGATCGCGCCCTTTCAACCGATTGTCGCTCAGCGCGCTAACACGGGCATCGCCGGCGATGCGCTGCGCCACCGACTCCGCCAGGCTATCGGCGACGATGATGTTTCTGCCGTCCACCTTAATCAGGACGTAATCAAACTCCGCATTCAGCGCAATCGCCCGGTTGGCCGGCAGGGTCCACGGCGTGGTGGTCCAGATAACCAACGCCACGTCTCCGTCAACCGCGTCCGGCGCTAAACCGAACTTCGCCAGCACGGCGGCGCGATCGACCGCGTTAAACGCCACGTCGATCGCCGGAGAGGTCTTGTCGTAATATTCAACTTCCGCCTCGGCCAGCGCCGAGCGACAGTCTACGCACCAGTGAACCGGTTTGGCGCCCTTCAACAGGTGGCCGTTATCGATGATTTTGCCCAGCGCCCGGATGATATTGGCTTCGGTGTTGAAATCCATCGTCAGATAGGGGCGATCCCAGTCGCCCAGCACTCCCAGACGGATGAAATCCTTTTTCTGCCCGGCGACCTGTTCCGCCGCATATTTGCGGCACTCGGCGCGAAATTCGGCGGCGCTGACCTTCTCGCCCGGTTTCCCCACCAGCTGTTCGACTTTCAGCTCGATCGGCAAACCGTGGCAGTCCCAGCCCGGCACATAAGGCGAATCATAGCCGGCCAGCGTTTTGGACTTAACAATAATATCTTTGAGAATTTTGTTAACCGAGTGACCAATGTGAATGTTGCCGTTCGCATACGGAGGGCCGTCGTGCAGGATAAAGGTTTTTTTACCTTTCTTAGCGTTACGGATAATCCCGTACAGATCCTGTTCATACCAGCGTTTCAGCATGTCGGGTTCGCGCCTGGCGAGATCGCCACGCATCGGGAACCCTGTTTCCGGCAAATTCAGGGTAGTCTTATAGTCACTCATTAGATTCTCGATTTCGTTTTCGGCTAGAGAAGAAATTAAACCGGTGTCTTTAACCCAAAAAACTCACGGGCCGTCACCACATCCAGGGCGATTTGCTGCTTCAGTGCGTCGAGCGAAGCAAACCGCTGTTCATTACGCAATTTTTTACGCAGTACGACTTCAATATGACGTCCATAAAGATCCATGGACACATCCAGTAAATGGACTTCAAGCTGCTGACGCCGATCGCCGTTCACGGTCGGACGAAAGCCGATATTAGCCACGCCGGCCAGCGGCTCCGCTCCGGCGCCATATACGCTGACCGCATAGACGCCGTTCACGGGAGAGACCTGACGTTTCAGCGAAATATTCGCCGTCGGGAATCCGAGGGTTCTGCCCAGTTCGTTGCCGTGGATAACCCGCCCGGAGATGCGATAAGGATGGCCCAGCAGGCTTTCCGCCAGCAGCAGCTCATCGTGACTCAGCGCTTCCCGCACCGCCGTGCTGCTCACCCGTTTACCGGCATTGCAGAAAGAGTCGGTGCTGATCACGTCGAAGCCAGCCTGAAGGCCAGCTCCCTGTAATAACAGGAAATCGCCCTTGCGGCCAGCGCCAAAGCGGAAGTCATCGCCCACCACCAGAAATTTCACGCCCAGCTTTTCCACCAGCAAATCATCGACGAAGGTCCGCGCGCTATTGGCGGCGAAATGGCGATCGAATCTCACGCACAGCAGGTAATCCACCCCGGCCTGCGCCAGGTAGTCGACCTTGTCGCGCAGACGCGTCAGGCGGGCCGGCGCGCCGTCAATCGCAAACAGTTCCTGCGGCTGAGGTTCAAAAATCATCACCATCACCGGCAGCCGGCGCTGGCGACCCTCCTGTTTTAGCCGCTCAAGCAGCATTTGATGCCCGCGATGAACGCCGTCGAAATTACCAATAGTGAGCACACAGCCATAATGGCGTGCCCGAAGATTGTGTATACCGCGAATTAGCTCCATAGCTGGCTCAAAACAGTGGAAATCGGCGGATTATACCTTGTACAGCGTGTAAGGTTAACCTTCGATTGTTGCCTTTTACCCGCGCCGGCGAGATAATCCGCTGCGCCGGCGCGACTTTTGCCGCGTCAGGCGCCCGGCGTCTCTGATGCCGGCCCGGCGACGCCGGCAAATACGAATTTTATCGCGCGAAAGGCTGTATTCCCCGCAATGAAGCTGTTAAAATCCTGCGCCATCACAACGTAACAAGCGTCGACGTACAAACGACGCTTATTTGCACAAATCCATTGACAAAAGAAGGCTAAAAGGGCATATTCCTCGGCCTTTGAATTGTCCTCGATAGAATATATTTGGGAGTTGGACCTTGGCTAATATCAAATCAGCTAAGAAACGCGCCGTACAGTCTGAGAAGCGCCGCAAGCATAACGCTAGCCGTCGCTCTATGATGCGTACTTTTATCAAGAAAGTATACGCGGCGATCGCTACTGGCGATAAAGAAGCAGCGCAGAAAGCCTTTAATGAAATGCAACCGATTGTGGATCGCCAGGCAAGCAAAGGCCTGATCCACAAGAACAAAGCTGCACGTCATAAAGCTAATCTGGCTAAGCAGATCAGCGCTATTCAGTAAGCACCGATCTTCGCTGCAGCGATTAAAAGAACCGGCTCAGGCCGGTTTTTTTGTGTCTGGCATTCGTCAGGCCGGGTGTACGCGGGCACAAAAAAACCGGCTGGGTTTAGCAGCCGGTTCGAGCGTCAGCGCAACCACGCCTACGGTATCCCTACCAGCCCGCGCCTGGCGGAGCGAGCGCAGTGCGGGGCGTCGGCACGGTATTTGCGGTGACGCGTAAACGCCGGGATTAACGCGTCAGGTCGTCAAAAAACTTCTTCACGCCGTCAAAGAAACTCTTCGAGCGCGGGCTGTTATGCTCGCCGGACGGGCCGCCAAAACTCTCGGACAGCTCCTGCAGCAGCTGTTTCTGGCGTTCATTCAGGCTAACCGGCGTTTCCACCACGACCCGGCACAGCAGATCGCCCTGCGCGCCGCCGCGCACCGACTTCACGCCCTTGCCGCGCATGCGGAACAGCTTGCCGGTCTGCGTTTCCGCCGGCACTTTCAGTTTCACCCGGCCATCCAGCGTCGGCACTTCGATTTCGCCGCCGAGAGCCGCCATGGCAAAATTGATCGGCACTTCGCAATACAGATTGCTTTCATCGCGTTCGAAAATCGGGTGTTTCTTCACCTGCACCTGTACGTACAGATCCCCGGCCGGCGCGCCGTGCTCGCCGGCTTCGCCCTCGCCCGACAGGCGGATGCGGTCGCCGGTATCCACGCCCGCCGGAATTTTAACCGACAGCGTTTTGCTTTTTTCTATCCGGCCGTGACCGTGACATTTGTTGCACGGATCTTTGATGATCTTGCCGCGGCCATGACAGTGCGGACAGGCCTGCTGTACGGTGAAGAAGCCCTGCCGCATCTGCACCTGGCCCGCGCCATGACAGGTCGGACAGGTAACCGGCGAGCTGCCTGGTTTCGCGCCGCTGCCGCGGCAGACATCGCATTCTTCCAGCGCCGGGATACGTATTTCTTTGGTTACGCCACGCACCGCCTCTTCCAGAGTCAGTTCCATGTTGTAGCGCAGATCGGACCCGCGGCTGGCGCGCTGACGGCGTCCGCCGCCGAAAATATCGCCAAAGACGTCGCCAAAGATATCACCGAAATCGGCCCCGCCGCCAAAACCGCCGCCGCCGCCACCGCCCATGCCGCCCTGTTCAAAAGCGGCATGGCCGTACTGATCGTAAGCGGCGCGCTTCTGCGCGTCGGTCAGAATTTCGTAGGCTTCTTTAACTTCTTTAAAGCGGGACTCAGCCTCTTTATCGCCCGGATTACGGTCCGGGTGGAACTTCATCGCCAGACGTTTATACGCCTTCTTGATTTCGCGCTCTTCCGCATCTTTGGAAACGCCCAAAATCTCGTAATAGTCTTGCTTCGCCATTGTTTTCTCAGCCCTCAACATGCGTACACGGGCGCAGAGTTTCCCCGACGCCCGTGCTGGTTGCCAGCAACAGTATTAAAGTTACCGCTACTGCGCCCGCCTAAGGGCGATTATTTTTTATCTTTGACTTCTTCGAACTCGGCATCGACGACGTCGTCGTCTTTACGCGCGGCATCGTCCGCAGATGCGTCGGCGCCGCCGGCCGCACCGGCCTGGGCCTGCTGCTGAGACACTTCCAGCAGTTTAGCGGAGGCCTGAACCAGCGCTTCGATCTTCGCTTCGATATCGGCTTTATCTTCGCCTTTCAGCGAACCTTCCAGCGCGCTCAGCGCACTCTCGATTGCGGCCTTGTCGTCGGCGGCCAGTTTGTCGCCCGCTTCCTCCAGCTGCTTACGCGTACCGTGCAGCAGATGGTCGCCCTGGTTGCGCGTTTGCACCAGCTCTTCAAACTTACGGTCCGCTTCGGCGTTCGCTTCGGCGTCACGCACCATCTTCTGAATTTCGTCCTCATTCAAACCGGAAGACGCCTTGATGGTGATGTTCTGCTCGCGGCCGCTGTTTTTGTCTTTGGCCGAAACGTGCAGGATACCGTCCGCATCGATGTCGAAAGTCACTTCAACCTGCGGCATACCGCGCGGCGCGGGCTGAATACCGTCCAGGTTAAACTGCCCCAGCGATTTGTTGTCGTGCGCACGTTTACGTTCACCCTGCAGCACGTGGATCGTTACCGCAGACTGATTGTCTTCCGCCGTAGAGAACACCTGACTGTGTTTCGTCGGGATAGTGGTGTTCTTGGCAATCAGCGGAGTCATTACGCCGCCCATGGTTTCAATACCCAGCGACAGCGGGGTAACGTCCAGCAACAGAACGTCTTTCACGTCGCCGGACAGCACGCCGCCCTGAACGGCTGCGCCGATAGCCACGGCTTCGTCCGGGTTAACGTCTTTACGCGGTTCTTTACCGAAGAAGTCGGCGACTTTCTTCTGCACCAGCGGCATACGCGTCTGACCGCCGACCAGGATAACGTCGTTGATATCGGAAACGGACAGACCGGCATCCTTCAGCGCCACTTTCAGCGGCTCGACGGAACGGTTTACCAGATCCTCAACCAGCGATTCCAGTTTGGCGCGCGTTACCTTAATGTTCAGATGTTTCGGACCCGAAGCGTCAGCCGTGATGTACGGCAGGTTGACGTCGGTCTGCTGCGCGGAAGACAGCTCAATCTTCGCTTTCTCGGCCGCTTCTTTCAAACGCTGCATAGCCAGCGGGTCGTTGCGCAGGTCAAAGCCCTGCTCTTTCTTGAACTCGTCAACCAGGTAGTTGATCAAACGGCTGTCGAAGTCTTCCCCGCCCAGGTGGGTATCACCATTGGTGGCCAGCACTTCAAAGGTTTTTTCGCCGTCCACTTCATCGATTTCGATGATGGAGATATCGAACGTACCGCCGCCGAGGTCATAGACAGCAATGGTGCGGTTGCCCATTTCTTTATCCAGACCGTAAGCCAGCGCCGCCGCCGTAGGTTCGTTAATGATACGTTTGACTTCCAGGCCCGCGATGCGGCCGGCGTCTTTGGTCGCCTGACGCTGCGCGTCGTTAAAGTAGGCCGGTACGGTAATAACCGCTTCGGTCACCGCTTCGCCCAGATAATCTTCCGCCGTTTTCTTCATTTTTTTCAGCACTTCAGCTGAAATCTGCGGCGGAGCCATTTTCTGATCTTTCACTTCCAGCCAGGCGTCGCCGTTATCTGCCCCAACGATTTTGTACGGCATGATATTAGCATCGCGCTGCACTTCTTCGTCCTGGAAACGACGGCCAATCAGACGTTTGATAGCGAACAGCGTGTTTTGCGGGTTAGTCACAGCCTGACGTTTAGCCGGTTGGCCGACCAGAATTTCACCATCCTGCGTATAAGCAATAATAGAAGGCGTGGTACGATCGCCTTCGCTGTTTTCCAGTACCTTGACCTGCGTACCGTCCATAATCGCTACACAAGAGTTGGTTGTACCTAAGTCGATACCAATAATCTTACCCATCTAAACATCTCCACTAAAAAGTCGCATTCGGTGTGGTGGTTTAACCTACTATGAGGACGAAAAAACGCTTTTCAACTCTCTGCTTCACGCTTTTTCATCGGCCAAACCGCCTGGTTGAGAATAAGATGGGGTCACTCCCGGCCGCATCAAGGGGGAGAGGTAAAAAAAATTCTGTTAAATCTCCTTTGCTATCAATTTATTCCTGCCGGCCATATTGTTTCCTTTTTCGCCGCCCGATATGATGCCGCGCTCGCCGGAATACAGGGGAAAATCGCCCCGTGATCATGCGGGCAATAGCGTCTTTTACCCCCGACAGATTTCCGGTTGAGAAAGGCGAGCGGCATCGGACGCGGAGCATAGGCAAGCGACCGGCGGCCGGGCGCGGCCTGCGGCCAGAAGGAGGAGGGGCATACAACAAAAATGATTAATCTGTTATCGCAGAGGATTTATGCACACCAACACGCTGGCAAACCCAGGTCCGCTCGGGCTCATGGGGTTCGGGATGACCACGGTACTCCTTAACCTGCACAACGCGGGCTTTTTCCCCCTTTCGGCCATCATTCTCAGTATGGGTATCTTTTACGGCGGAATTGCACAAATTCTGGCCGGCATGCTGGAATATAAGAAAGGCAATACGTTCGGCGCGACCGCCTTTACCTCTTACGGCGCGTTCTGGCTGACGCTGGTCGCCATTCTGATCCTGCCGCGCGTCGGGCTGGCCGAGGCCAGCGACGGTCGCTTCCTCGGCGTTTTCCTTGCGCTGTGGGGCGTGTTCACGCTGTTTATGTTTTTCGGCACCCTGCGCGCCAGCCGGGCGCTGCAGTTTGTCTTCGCCAGCCTGGTAGTGCTGTTCGCCTTACTGGCGATCGGAAACTTTACCGCCAACCACGCGCTGCTGGTGTTTGCCGGCTACGAAGGCATTATCTGCGGCGCCAGCGCCATCTATTTAGCGATGGCCGAACTGCTGAACGAACAGGCGGGCCGCACCGTCCTGCCGATCGGCGCGCCGTCCGGTTCCAGTCACTGAACCCGGAGCGGCAGGCGGCCTTGTCCGCCTGCCCTGCGCCCCGCCCCGCGCCGGCGCGCGTTCACACGCCGGCTGACGACGGCACTTCGCCGCTCGGCTGATGCTCCGCATAGCAACTTTCCTGCTGCAGGCAGACGCCCAGCGCAAACCCCATAGCCGCCAGCGCCAGAATATAAAACGCCGGCGCCATCGGCGTCACCGCCATAATCAGCGTGACAGAGATGGGCGTCAGGCCGCCAAAAATGGCATAGGAAAGATTATAGGAGAACGAAATGCCGGAAAAACGCACCTCTGCCGGGAAAGAACGCACCATGACATAAGGCACCACGCCCACCACGCCGACGCTGAACCCCGCCAGCGCATAGCCGGGAAACAGCCAGCCGGGTTCATTGGCCGCAATGTAATAAAACCCCGAACAGCAGAGGGCCAGCAGCGCGCAGCCAAACATCAGCGTACGGCCGGCGCCAATACGATCGGCCGCGTACCCCGCGACCATGCAGCCGACGACGAGCGCAATGATCGCCAGACAGTTGGCCTGCAGCGCCATTGCCGCGGAGATGCCATGCAGCTTTTGCAAATAGACCGGCGCCATCAGGATCACCACCACAATACCCGCCGACAGCAACCAGGTCAGCAACATTGAGATCAACACCGCTTTTTTATGGTTAACCATCACCGCTTTCAACGGCAGCTCTTTCGCCAGCGCTTTGCGCGCCTTCATTTCAACAAAGATCGGCGTTTCCTGCAGCCAGCGCCGCAAATACATCGCCGTCAGGCCAAAGATTCCGCCGATAAAAAACGGGATGCGCCAGCCGCCGTCCTGCATTTGCTGCGGGGTCAACACACTGTTCAATAAAGTTGCCACAAGCGAGCCGAGCAAGATGCCCAGCGTCAGTCCGGCGGTCAGCGTCGCGCAGGCAAAACCGATACGCGCGCGCGGCACATGCTCGGCTACGAACACCCAGGCGCCGGGCACCTCCCCGCCGATAGCCGCCCCCTGCAGCACACGCATCAGCAGCAGCAACAGCGGCGCCGCGATACCGATGGACGCGTAGGTCGGCAACATCCCCATCGCCAGCGTGGGCAGCGCCATCAACAGAATACTCAGGCTGAACATTTTCTTACGCCCTACCCGATCGCCGAAGTGCGCCATGATGATGCCGCCCAGCGGCCGCACCAGATAACCGGCGGCAAAGATGCCGAAGGTTTGCGCCTGGCGCAGCCATTCCGGAATATTCGGCGGAAAAAACAGATCGCCGATCGCCACGGCGAAAAAGACGAAGATAATAAAATCATAGAACTCGAGCGCACCGCCGAGGGCGGCCAGAGAGAGCGTCTTATAATCCTGGCGGTTTAACCGCCGTGGAGCGCCCTGAGCGGGGGCGGGAGCAGAGGGAAAAGATTCGCGAGCCATAAATTACCGTTTTAACGCCAGAGTGTACCGACAAAAAATTGCCGCCATGTGTAAAAATAAAATTACTATAGCGGCAAATTTTCCACACACCAGAGAAGCTGAATCTTATGGCAGAAATGGTTTAACTTTGGTTTTTTATTTCGCGTATTGCATTTTTAGGGCGAAAAGCTGCTACCACGGCCGGATCGGTTTCCACATAAGGCCCCTCAAGCAGTTGAATGCAGTACGGCACGCTGGCAAAAATGCCGGCGACGATCACGTTGCCGTTTTCGTCGCGTACCCCGCTCAGCGTTTCCTGAATCGACTTCGGCTGGCCGGGCAGATTAAGGATCAGCGCCTGTTTGCGGATCACCCCGACCTGACGCGATAAAATCGACGTGGGAACGAAGTGCAGGCCGATCTGGCGCATCTGTTCGCCGAACCCCGGCATCAGCCGATCGGCCACCGCCAGGGTAGCGTCCGGCGTCACGTCGCGTCGCGCCGGGCCGGTTCCGCCGGTGGTCAATACCAGATAACAGCCCATCTCATCCACCAGCTCACACAACGTCTGCTCAATCAATGGCTGCTCATCCGGCACCAGCCGCACTTCCACCTCATAGGGCGTGGTCAACGCGGATGCCAGCCATGCCTGCAATGCCGGGATACCTTTATCCTGATACACACCGCTGGATGCACGATCGGAAACCGACACCAGCCCAATTCGCAATATATTCATACAGAGGCTCTCTACTCAGACATGGCCAGGGAAAGGTCAGTTTACCAGAAACCCCGGCCGAATCGCCCAGGGCACCCCACCTTCTTGCAGCGGTCGTCCATTCCGCCGGAAGAAGCGCATTCGATCGGTTCGGCCAGAGTAAAAGGCCAACGGCGTCAATTTTCGCCCCTTACTGGCACCATAAAAATTTGCTTTAGGGCATAAGTAAGCCGAGCGTTCGCGAGTCGAAAGATGGTAGAATAAGTAAAACTCTATTTTTATTTTATCTCCTGCTATTGATTAAGGTTGTTTCGCCCGGGAAGTTGTCGCATGAATGCCATTAACTATAAAATACTAAAATTATTTGCCCATCCGGGCTCTGCCTCTGTGTTATTCGGCATTTTCTCGCTGCTATTAACGACCATTGTTATTCACCAGACGCAATCCTATGACTGGCAGACAGAACGGAAGAATCTGGCTGAAACCATTGATGTGTATAAGTCTTACAATGCCGGCAGCAGCGTGACGGAAAACGAAAAGGAATACCGTTCAGGCAACTATTTATATTCCCGCGTGGCCACCTTTGCTTTTAATACCCGGAATACCACCACCGAATGTATTAATCGTTTATCAGAACTAAACCTTTCATTTAACAATATGGAAATCATTCGCATTTGCCAGAATAAACTACCGGCAATCGGCGAATTTGGCGCAAAGGGCAAACTGATCACCATCTTTCCCATATTGTCCGAAACCGATATCCTGACCGGCGTACGCGTCAGGACGACCAGCCAGTTGGATAAACCCACGCTGCTCACCACTCTGTCGACGGCCAATTCGCTGGGCATGGTGCTGTGCGTGGTCTTGCTATCGGCCATTCTGGGCAGCCTGTTGTCGATTCTGGCCAAAAAATATCTGATTGAATTGCCCACTACCGCCCGCTATGACGAACTCACGGGTTTCCTGCGCCGGGAAGCCTTTTTCACCGCCGCCAGCAAGGTGCTGCACCTGGCGAATTTCACCGGTAAGCCGGTTTGTGTCATTTTGATTGATATCGACCACTTCAAAAAAATTAACGATACGCTCGGACACAGCGGCGGCGACGTTGCGCTACAGGCCATCGCCGCGCAACTGCATCACTCTTTTCGTAAAGCGGATATTTTCGGCCGTATCGGCGGCGATGAGTTCGCGGTGGTTCTGCCGGAAACGCCGCTGGACCAGGCGTGGAACGTCGCCGAGCGCGCCAGAAACGCAATTAACGCCATGGATACCTCGACGCTGGCGGACCTCAAACTGTCGGTCAGTATCGGGCTGGTTGAATATCAGTCCGGGAAAGAGGGGCTGCTACAGGTTATTAACCGCGCCGATGAAAAGCTGTATTGCGCGAAGAAGGCCAGAAACAGCGTTTATAAATAGCCGGTATGTTTATAAATAGCCGGTATAAAAAACGCAGGCCGGCGGCCTGCGTTTAAACTGGCCGCCGGTTACAGCAGGCCGGCGATCACTTTTTCCAGCTTTTCCTGGTCAACGGCAAATTTTCGAATCCCTTCGGCCAGCTTATCCACCGCCATCGGATCCTGATTGTGCTGCCAGTAGAACTGCGCTTCCGTCAGTTTTTCCGGCCGCGCCTGCACATCGCCGGAGAAAGACAGCTTGCGCTCAATGCTGCCCGCGCTCTCCGCCAGCTCTTTCAGCAGGCCGGGAGCGATAGTCAGGCGATCGCAACCCGCCAGCTCCAGAATCTCGCCGACGTTGCGGAAGCTGGCGCCCATCACTACCGTGTCGTAACCGTGCTGTTTGTAATAGTGATAAATTTCGCTCACGGAAATCACGCCCGGATCTTCCTGCGGGGCAAACTCTTTCTTATCGCCATTCGCTTTATGCCAGTCCAGAATACGGCCGACAAACGGAGAAATCAGGAAAACGCCCGCTTCCGCGCAGGCGCGCGCCTGGGCGAAGGAAAACAGCAGCGTCAGGTTACAGTTAATGCCTTCTTTTTCCAGTTGTTCGGCGGCGCGGATACCCTGCCAGGTGGACGCCAGCTTAATCAGGATGCGATCGTTGCTGATGCCGGCCGCGTTATACAGACTAATCAGTCGTTTAGCTTTGGCTACGCTGGCGGTGGTATCGTAAGAGAGACGCGCGTCGACTTCGGTAGAGATACGGCCGGGGATCAACTTCAGAATTTCCAGACCGATATTCACGGCCAGTTTGTCCGTTGCGTCCACGATCTGCTGAGCGTGGTCGCTGCTTTGCTCACGCGCCCAGGCAACGGCCTCGTCAATCAGTCGACGATATTCAGGAATTTGCGCAGCGTTCAGGATCAGGGAGGGGTTGGTCGTAGCGTCTTGCGGCTGGTACAGTTTCATGGCCGCTATATCGCCGGTATCAGCCACGACCGTGGTGTATTGTCGCAGGGAAGTAAGTTTATCCGTCATGTTGTCATTTCTCATTGTTAGTGCATGAAAACGGTTTGGTACGCGCAGGGCGCAGGCATCAGCTGGTTACATGAATTTGCGCCTGCAATTGATAATAACACGCGAAAACAGCGGTGCAAGGCAGCCTTTTCCTGTTATATCCATCGCCGCTTTCTTTACGCTTTTTTGCTACAGTAACCCTTATTAATCGCGCAAAAACGACAGGATACGCACCGATGCTGATCACCCTTTCCCCGGCTAAAACGCTGGACTACGCCAGCCCGCTCGCCACGCAACGCTATACCCAGCCCGAGCTGCTGGAGCAGTCCAGCCAGCTGATCGCGCGCTGCCGGCAACTGACGCCGGAACGTATCGCTTCACTCATGCATATCAGCGATAAACTGGCCGGACTGAACGCCGCTCGCTTCGCCGACTGGCACGCCGATTTCACGCCGGACAACGCGCGTCAGGCGCTGCTGGCGTTCAAAGGCGATGTATACACCGGTCTGGCCGCAGAGGATTTCGACGAAGAGGATTTCGATTTCGCCCAGCGCCATCTGCGTATGCTGTCCGGTCTGTATGGCGTGCTGCGTCCGCTGGATTTAATGCAGCCCTACCGACTGGAGATGGGCATTAAGCTGGATAATCCCGGCGGCAAGGATCTATACAGTTTCTGGGGCGCCACCCTGACGCATAAACTTAATCAGGCGCTGGAGCAGCAGGGCGACGATATCCTGGTTAATCTGGCCTCGGACGAGTACTTCAGGGCGATAAAAGTGGACAAGCTGGCCGCCACGCTGATTAAACCGGTATTTATGGATGAGAAGAACGGCAAATTTAAAGTCATCAGTTTCTACGCAAAGAAAGCGCGCGGCATGATGAGCCGTTTTATTATTAAAAACCGGCTGACGCAGGTGGAGCAACTGAAAGATTTCGATCTGGAGGGCTACTTCTTCGATCAGGACGCCTCGTCCGCCAGCGAACTGGTATTTAAACGACACGAACAGTAGGGCACGGACTCTGAGCCGGCAAGCCTCTGAACGCCGGGGTTGCCGCCGTCATCGACGGCACCCCCGGTAACATTACGCCGGCAATCCCATCAGCAGCTTACGCAACTGCGCGAAATCGGCCGGCAGATCGTGGGACAACAACGGCAGTTCGGCCCGCTGAGCCAGCGCGTCCGGCAGCGGCAGGGTCTTGCCGAGGATGGCCTCTACGCTTTCCTTAAACTTCGCCGGATGCGCCGTGCCGAGGAACAGACCGAATTCGCCCGGCTGTAGTTGATCGCGCAGCAGACGATAAGCGATGGCGGCATGCGGTTCGGACGTGTAGCCCAGCCCTTCCAGCTCGCGCATCGTCTGTTTCGTCGTCTCATCGCTCACCGCGCCGAAGCCCAGCGTTTTCAACTGCCAGTTTTTACGGCTGAACAGCTCTTCCACCCGCGGCCAGTTATTCGGCTGGCTGACGTCCATGGCGTTGGACAGCGTGGCGACCGTTTTGCCCGGCTGCCATTCGCCGCTGGTCAGATAACGCGGCACGGTGTCGTTGGCGTTGGTGGCGGCGATAAAGCGCTTGATCGGCAGACCGAGCGATTTCGCCAGCAGGCCGGCGGTCAGGTCGCCGAAGTTGCCGCTGGGCACAGAAACCACCAGCTGACGACGCTCTTCCTGCGGCAGTTGCGCCACCGCTTCAAAGTAGTAGCAAATCTGCGCCAGCAGCCGGCTGATGTTGATTGAGTTGGCCGAATTCAGCCCCAGAGCCTGCTTCAGCTCTTCATCATCAAACGCCTGTTTCACCAGCGCCTGGCAGGCATCGAAGTCGCTGTCGATCGCTACGGTGTGGATATTGCCGCCCAGCGTACAGAACAATTTTTCCTGCAGCGGGCTGATCTTGCCGCGCGGATAGAGGATCACCACGCGGACATTTTTCAGTCCGTAGAACGCGTGGGCCACCGCGGCGCCGGTGTCGCCGGAGGTGGCAGTCAGGATCGTCACCTTGCGGTCGCCGGCGACTTCCGCCAGCATCTGCGCCATAAAACGGCCGCCGAAATCTTTGAACGCCAGCGTCGGCCCGTGGAACAGCTCCAGCGCGGCAATATCTTCGCTCACAGGAACCACCGGCGCAGGGAAGGCGAAGGCGGCGCTCACCCGACGCTGCACGACTTCGGCAGAAATTTCGTCGCCGATATAAGCCGACAGAATACGGCTGCTGCGGCTGACGAAATCCTGCCGCAGCAGGTCATCGATCTCCGCCGCGTCGAATTCAGGCAGCGCCTGCGGGAAAAAGAGTCCCTGCTTACGCCCCAGGCCCTGCTTAATCGCCTGCGCAAAGCTCACCTGTTCGCTATGATCTTTTAAGTTATACAATTTCATGTGTTATCCCAGTTGTCGCGCGCCTGCGGTATCCAGACGACAAATATGAACAAAACCTTCATCATTTTGCAGATAATTCGACTGCAGCCAGTCCGCCATGCGCCGGGCGGTGTCGCCGTCATCGCAAACGGCGAACAGCGTCGGGCCGGAGCCGGAAATGCCGCACGCCAACGCGCCGATATCCTGCGCCGCCTGGCGCGCTTCGGCAAAGCCGGGCAGCAGACGGGTGCGATAAGGTTCCGCGATCACATCGGTCATCAGTTTCGCCGCCAGACGCGGCTGACCGGTATGGCAGGCGTGAATAAAGCCGGCCAGATAGCGGCCGTGACTGATGCAGTCATGGCGCACATACTGCGCCGGCAGGATGGCCCGCGCTTCGGCGGTCGACACCTTGATGCCGGGATAAGCCATTACCCACAGCCAGTCGTCAAAGGCGGGAACCGGCTGGCTGATAATGCCGTCCTCCTCCAGAATCAACTGCAGCCCGCCCAGAAAACAGGGCGCGACATTGTCATAATGCACGCTGCCGGAAATACGCCCTTCCAGCTCGCCCATCAGCGCCAGCAGACGGGTATCGTCCAGCGGCTTGCCGCAGAACTCATTCATCGCCATTAACCCGGCCACGACGGAACAGGCGCTGGAGCCCAGCCCCGAACCGATCGGCATGTTCTTTTCCAGCAACATGGCGACCGGTACTTCCCGGCCAATCTCCTGGCAGAAACGCTGCCAGCACTGCCAGACAATATTTTGTTGCGGATCGGTCGGCAGCTTACTGACAAAACGACCGGCGTTTTGCAGACTAAAACTGTCGGCGGCCGAAACCGTCACGCAGTCGCCCAGCAGCGTGCCGTCTACCGGCGAAACAGCCGCACCCAGCACATCAAACCCAACGCTAACGTTGCCGATTGAAGCCGGTGCATACACCTTAACCATATAATTAAACTCCCAACTTCCATGACAGCGTACGTAATAAATCCGCGAATACGCCGGCCGCGGTCACGTCATTACCGGCGCCATAGCCGCGCAACACCAGCGGCAGCGGCTGATAATAACGGCTATAGAAAGCCAGCGCATTCTCGCCGTCCTTCACTTTATTCAGCGGATCGTTACCGCCTACCGCGCTAATCTGCACTTTGCAGCGCCCTTCTTCGATCGCGCCGACATAACGCAATACCTTGCCTTCGCTGCGCGCCAGTTCAACCCGGCGCGCGAACTCATCGTCCAGCGACGGCAGGCGATTCATGAACGTCTCCACATCGCCGGACGCATCGAAACTGGACGGCAGCACGGACTCGACGTCGATATCGTCGAGCTCCAGCTTATAACCCGACTCGCGCGCCAGAATCAGCAGCTTGCGCGCCACGTCCATTCCCGACAGGTCGTCGCGCGGATCGGGCTCGGTGTAACCATTTTTCTTCGCCTGCTGCGTCGCTTCAGACAGCGACAGCCCCTCGTCCAGCTTACCGAAAATAAACGAAAGCGAGCCAGACAAAATGCCGCTGAATCGAATCAGCTCATCACCGGCGTTCAACAGATTCTGCAGGTTCTCAATCACCGGCAGGCCGGCGCCGACATTAGTATCGTACAGGAAACGGCGGTGTGATTTCGCCGCCGCGCCGCGAATCTGCTGATAAAAATTCATCGAACCGGTGTTGGCCTTCTTATTCGGCGTCACCACGTGGAAGCCGTCGGCAAGAAAATCCGCATACTGATCGGCGACCGCCTGGCTTGAGGTACAGTCGACAATCACCGGGTTCAACAGATGATAATCTTTCACCAGGCGAATCAGACGGCCGAGGTTGAACGGTTCATCCGCCTTCTCCAGCCCGGTCTGCCAGTTATCCAGATCAATGCCGTTGATATTGGTCAGCATGGCTTTGGAATTCGCAATGCCGCAGACGCGCAGGTCGATATGCTTCTGTTTTAACCAGTGCTGCTGGCGATGAATCTGTTCCAGCAGCGCGCCGCCGACGCCGCCGACGCCGATCACAAACACTTCCAGCACCTGATCGGTATTAAACAGCATCTGGTGCGCGGCGCGCACGCCGGTCGTCGCCACCTCATTGGCCACCACGACGGAGATCGAACGCTCGGATGACCCCTGGGCGATCGCCACGATATTAATGTTGGCGCTGGCCAGCGCCGAGAACAGGCGGGCGGACAGGCCGCGCAGCGTACGCATACCGTCGCCGACCACCGAGATAATCGCCAGCCGCTCCATCACGTCCAGCGGTTCCAGCAGCCCTTCTTTCAGTTCCAGATAGAATTCATCTTCCAGCGTTTTTCTGGCGCGCGCCAGATCGTTCTGCGGAACGCAGAAACTGATGCTGTATTCAGAAGAGGACTGGGTAATCAGCACCACCGAAATGCCGGCGCCGGACATCGCGGCAAACACGCGCGACGCCATGCCGACCATTCCCTTCATACCCGGCCCGGATACGTTGAACATCGCCATGTTGTTCAGATTGGTAATCCCCTTCACCGGGTTAGCGGTGTCGCTGCTGTCTTTACCGATCAGCGTGCCGGGCGCCTGAGGGTTGGCGGTGTTCTTGATAAGGCAGGGGATCTGGAACTGAGCGATGGGAGCGATAGTGCGGGGGTGGAGGACTTTGGCGCCGAAGTAAGAGAGTTCCATCGCCTCCTGATAGGACATCGACTTCAGCAGTCTGGCGTCCGGCACCTGACGCGGGTCGCAGGTATAAACGCCGTCGACGTCGGTCCATATCTCACAGCAGTCGGCGCGCAGGCAGGCGGCCAGCACGGCGGCGGAATAGTCGGAACCGTTGCGCCCCAACACCACCAGTTCGCCCTTATCGTTGCCGGCGGTAAAACCGGCCATCAGAATAACGTGGTCGGACGGGATGGCGCTGTCGCGAATGCGGCGGGTCGATTCGGCAATATCGACCGTGGATTCAAGGTAGTGCCCCTGCGCCAGCAGTTTTTCCACCGGGTTGATGACCGATACCTGATAGCCGCGCGCCTGGAACAGCGCCTCCATGATGGCGATCGACAGTTTCTCGCCCCGGCAGATAATGCTGGCGTTGACGCTATCCGGGCATTGCCCCAGCAGCGAGATACCGTGCAGAACCTGTTTCAACTGGGCGAATTCCTGTTCGACCACCGCCTTCAGGCGATCGAGAGCGAAGCCCGGCTGAGCCTCGGCCAGCCCCTGCAGCAGCGAAGAGAAAATGGTTTCCGCGTCCTGCAGATGGGGGAAAATATCCTGACCGGCGACCGTTTTATCGATCATTGCCACCAGATGGTTGGTGATTTTTGCCGGCGCCGATAAGACGGTGGCAACCTGCCCCTGACGCGCATTACTTTCGATAATGTCGGCAACGTGCATAAAACGTTGCGCATTTGCCACCGAAGTCCCGCCAAATTTCAACACTCGCATTTTTCATTTCTCTCCTGAATTTTTTTGCCGACAAAAACGCCGGGAGCGCTTTTGAACGCCGCTTACCGCGGCTTAATAAGGCGGCGGGCAAGGGAGCGCCCACCATAAAAAAAAACCCGCACTGTTCAGGTGCGGGCTTTTTTTAATTTTTTCTTTACGCGTCAGCCCGCACCGTTACCTGTCGTACCGGTGGTAATAATAATGATGGTGGTCATCAGGCTGAAAAGAGGCATGCTATGCATTGAGTCTCACGTTAAAAAAATTCCCGCCCTATTGGTTAAAGCAATCGCAGCATGAAGTCAATGGATTTCTGTTTTTTTCTGTCGGCGCGCCAAAACGCCGAAAATCCATCATTCACCACCAAAATGAGATTTCACAGGAATAAACGCCAAAATATTAATACGGGCAAAATTATTAACCAGCGCCGAATTATTTTTCGCTATCTTTTTCCGCCAACGCCTTTTCCGCATCGTGCAGCAAGGTATGCAGCATTGCGGTGTCGCGCTGCTCGAGCCAGCCTAAGCGCTGTTGTAGCCAGTCACGCAATTTTTCATCATCGGCGACCTGCAAACTGACCAGCAAACGGTCGACCCGCTGCCGGAGCGCAGCCAGTTGTCCAGGCTGCGCTTCGGCGACGGCAGGCGCGGCCGACTGCACCAGGCTCGCGAGCTGGTAGCAGTATACCATCACCGCCTGCCCCAGATTAAGCGAGGGATAGTCGGCCTGCATCGGCACGCCGGTCAATATATCGGCCAGCGCCAGCTCGTCATTGGTTAAACCGCTATCCTCGCGGCCGAACACCAGCGCAGCGCGGTTAATCCAGCGACGTTTTTCCTCCAGCATGCCGCCCAGCTCGGGCGGCGTGCAGAAATAGTGAAAATGCGCCCGGCTGCGCGCCGTAGTGGCGATAGTGAAATCGACATCGTGCAGCGCGGCCGACAGCGAGGGGAAGGTGACGGCGCCGTCAAGAATATCGCCGGAGCCATGCGCCACCCAGCGCGCGGCCGGCTGTTGATGCGCCAGACTGTCCACGATGCGCAATTCGGCAAACCCCATCGTTTTCATCGCCCTTGCCGCCGCGCCAACATTTTCAGGCCGCGCCGGGGACACCAGAATGATACAAAACCGCATAATACTCTCCAAAATCTGACCGATACGCGGCTGGCCGCGCCAGCGCCGCGCGCCGACGGCGCAAGCGGTCAGGATCCCAGAGTATTCGTCGGCCCGCAAGGCATGCGTATCGGCAACCGGCAAAGAGCGCTCAGGGCGAAGCGCGGCGCCGGTTGTCGGCCGGGGAGACTCGCACGCGGTCGGCCGCCTTTGGTGCGACGTATCGTTCAGCGCCGGCGAGCGGAGTATGGAGGCGCGGGCCGCCATTCATCGCCCAGCAGTTCAGGCTCGTTATAATCGACAATCCGCCGATAATGATATTCACGATCTTCGACATACAGCTGCGCCGCGATCGCCTGCGCCAGACGTCGGGCGCCGACCGAAAGACCGGGAATCAATCCCACCACATACCCATTGCTCAGATACGCGGGATAGCTAAAACAGTGAATGCGATCCAGCCCCTGCGGCGCTGACGAGCTCTTCGGCCGCAGCGAAAAATCCTCATTCAGATACGGATATTGCGCCAGTTGGTCGTTATATTGCGTCTCCGGCGGCCGAAAGGCATCGCGCCAGAGCATGATCTGTCCCGCCAGCGCCCGATATTCCGGGCACTGCGACCAGTCCAGCCGGTAACCGGTGGCAAGAATCACAAAATCTACCGGAAACGCGCCTTTCGGCGTATGTAACGTTACTCCGTTTTCCTCCTGCTGCGCCCGCAAAACCGGGCAGGCGAAATTAAACCAGGCATTGGCATGACGCGCGACCCGCAGCGTACTGCCGCGCGGCGGCGGAATCTGTTCGCTGGCGATATAGTGCGCCAGTCGCCATTTCCACTCATCCGGCAGCGAATAATAGCCCTGCTCCAGCCCTGGGCTGCCGGCCCCTTTATTTTTATTCACGCGCGGAAAATCCGCCCGGCGAATCAGCAATTCCACCGCCCCGGCGCCGGCCTCCAGCGCGGTCGCCGCCGTATCCATCGCGGCGGCGCTGCCGCCGACCACCGCCACGCGCCGCCCGTTCAGCGCGCTGTAATCGATGGGATCGGCGGCGTGGGCCCAGTAACGTCGATCCAGCGCCGTCACAAAGTCCGGGATGGCCGCGCCGCCAAACGCCGTCATCCCGACCGCCAGGACGACTTTTCGCGCCAGCACCGTCTGCCGTTGCCCGGCATGGCGCAGATCCAGTTGCACCACGCCATCATCGCGCGGCAGCAGGTTTACCAGCTCATGTTCATTGCGCACATCCAGCGCCAGCACCCGGCGATACCAGCGCAAATAATCCGCCCATTGTAAGCGCGGAATTTTGTCCAGTCTCTCCCAGGCCTGACGGCCAAACTGCGCTTCATACCAGGCGCGGAACGTCAGGGACGGCAGATCCAGCGCCGGCCCGGTCAGCTGTTTGGGAGAACGCAGCGTTTCCATCAGCGCCGTGGTAGTCCAGGGGCCTTCATCATCTTTACGGGCGCGGTCATAAAGCACCGCGTCAATCCCCGCCAGACGCAGCGCCAGAGCGGTAGCCATTCCGGCCATGCCGGCGCCGATGATAACCACATCCTGCACGCGGCCGGCAGGATGCGTTTTCTGTGCGCCACCGGTCGTCGGCAGCGCCAGCCATGCTAAATCCTGATGCAGTCGTTGCTCTAAGGCCAGGAGTCCAATCGGGGTTTCATTACGATATGCCATAGCGATTATTCTTACTCATAAAGGTTTCCGTACCGCAGCGACGATCACTTTCGCGGCGGCGGCAAATTACGCCAATCGATGTGAAGTCCGCTGGCCTGCTCACCGGCATTATCCGCCGGGGCAATCTGAGAGGGGTCGGGAATCATCTGACGGACCATGATTAAATCAGCGGCACGCCCCGTCAATGCAAGACCGCTCAACGCCAACGCCATCACATTAACGATGCGCCACAAAATCCATCATTGCCGGCTCCATCTAACTAAAAAGCAAGGTTAATAGCCCGTCTGACGACACGCAAAATCAATGCCAGTTAACGTTATCCGATGGAAAGGAAGAGCCTAAATATCGTTTGCGAATAGCTTATAATTTTACATTCACGCATAAAAACAGTGATAACCGCTTATGCACAGAATGAAATTAGCTCGCTAATAAATGAATATCCGTCGACTCAGAGCGACGAGATAATCACATAAAATTCAAATAGATAAAATAACACCATTGAAAAAAGCGCGAAAAACGACCACGAAGGGAGGTCTGGCGGCCGGGAGAAGGCGCGCGGGATAAATGGCAACCTAAAAGACACGATAAATTAACAAAATGGTCGACAATATTGCCAGCGAGATGCCGCCGGCGCATCAATATGGTTTATTCGTCGGAAATTCAATTTAACTGTCTAATAAAAACAATAAATATCAAGATATTAAATTATCTATATTGCTCTTTTTTCGAAATAAACATCAAGTCAGTTAACCATGCTGAATCGTTCAGGAAAACATTAAATTGTGACTTAAGCTGGCAATCTTATAAGTGTTTTTCACAAAATAGTTAACGTGGTACAATTAAATTTGATATATGTCAACAGAACCGTAGATTTGTTAGCAGGCAAAATCAGGCTTTACTGTTATGTCGCTGTTAATAAGGTTAAACTATGCGCCAATTCGAGTTCTGTTTAAACCTCATCACAATCTGGCGCCGGCACGATCCGCGACAGAGAGAACGTTCCTCAGGAACGCATTTATACGTACTTTAGTCAGACGGCAGGCGGAATGGCGAACGGCACCGCGGAAGCGCCTGAGATAACAACGACTTCTGTACTTCCGGTTTCTAATATTAGTTGGCAATTTTAGGTAGCAAACATGCAGACCCCGCACATTCTTATTGTCGAAGACGAGTTAGTGACTCGCAATACCCTCAAAAGTATTTTTGAAGCCGAGGGATACGTTGTTCACGAGGCCAATGACGGTGCAGAAATGCATCAGATTTTGTCTGAGAACGACATTAACCTGGTTATTATGGACATCAACCTGCCGGGTAAAAACGGCCTGTTGCTGGCACGCGAACTGCGCGAGCAGGCCAGCGTTGCGCTGATGTTCCTGACCGGCAGGGATAATGAAGTCGATAAAATCCTCGGTCTGGAAATCGGCGCAGATGACTATATCACCAAGCCCTTCAATCCGCGTGAACTGACTATCCGCGCCCGCAACCTGCTGTCGCGCACCATGAATCTCGGCAGCGTGAGCGAAGAGCGCCGCCTGGTGGAAAGCTATCGCTTCAACGGCTGGGAATTGGATATCAACAGCCGTTCGCTGGTCGGCCCTACCGGCGAGCAGTATAAACTGCCGCGCAGCGAGTTCCGAGCCATGCTGCATTTCTGCGAGAACCCGGGCAAAATCCAGACACGCGCCGAACTGCTGAAGAAAATGACCGGCCGAGAACTGAAACCGCACGACCGTACGGTAGACGTCACGATCCGACGTATTCGTAAGCATTTCGAATCGACGCCGGATACGCCGGAAATCATCGCCACCATTCACGGCGAAGGCTACCGTTTCTGCGGCGAACTGGAAGACTAAACCACCCGCCGCCGGCGTCCTGTCTATTCACCGTCAGAACGCCGGCCGGCGCCGAACGCGATAGCGATCGGCGCGATGATGTCGCCCGCGATCAGCGAGTCCAGGGCATGATCGGCACCGCGCTCAACGCGTTTTTCGGCGAACCGTCCACCAGACGATCGGAATAAGTCAGATAGACCAGCGCATTGCGTTGCCCATCGTAGAAACGCACCACCTGCAGTTTCTTAAACACCAGCGATGTCCGTTTCTGAAACACCACGCTGCCCTCTTCCTTACCGGCTTTGATGCGTTCATTCAGTTCGATCGGCCCGACCTGCTGGCAGGAAATAGCCGCATCCGCCGTGTCCTCGGCCAGACCCAGCCCGCCCTTGATGCCGCCGGTTTTAGCCCGGCTGATGTAGCAGGTCACGTTTTTGACTTCAGGATCGTCAAAAGCCTCCACCACAATTTTGTGGTCCGGCCCAAGCAGTTTAAATACGGTATCCACCGAGCCGATCTCTTCGGCCTGCGCGAAAGAGGCAGATAGCCCCAGTAAGCAGAACCCCATAAACCACGTTTTCTTTATCATTGATACCTTATCCTTAATCAATCGCATCTGGCGGCGGAGGCCGGCCAGGCTCGTCGGGTTCACAAAGAAAGAATAACGGAACAAAATGTTACAAACCTTAACCTTTGTGAAACTGAATCAATCTAAAGCAGTACCCCAGTCAAAAAATTGCTATTATGTGCAAAGAAACTTTTGGTGCACCGTTTGTTCTGCTGAGGAAGATCTATGGATCAAGCCAGTATTATACGAGATTTACTTAACTGGCTGGAAAGCCATCTGAACCAACCTTTATCTCTGGACAATGTGGCCGCAAAAGCAGGATATTCCAAGTGGCATTTGCAAAGAATGTTTAAGGATGTCACTAACCATTCCATCGGCTCCTATATTCGCGCACGCCGCCTGACCAAGGCCGCCGTCGCCCTATGTCTGACCAGCCGCCCGATTCTGGATATCGCCCTGCAGTATCGTTTCGACTCGCAGCAAACCTTCACTCGCGCCTTCAAAAAGCAGTTCGCTCAGACGCCGGCGTCCTATCGCCGCGCCGATGACTGGAACACCGCCGGGATTCATCCGCCGATTCGCCTTGGAGAGTTTACCCTGCCCCAGCCGGAGTTTATCACGCTGCCGGATATCCGGCTGGTGGGCGTGACGCAGACCTACAACTGCACGCTGGAACAGATCTGTAATTTCCGTACCGATATCCGCATTCAGTACTGGAAGCAGTATCTCGGCAATCCTAAAACGTTGCCGCCCACGCTGTACGGCCTGCATCATTCGCGCCCGGGCAAAGAACAGGATGAGCATGAGGTGCTGTACACCACGGCGGTAGAGCCTGAATACCTGTCGGACGATATACTGCCCGGCCACGATGTCGTCCTGCCCGGCGGCGATTACGCGCTCTTTGTCTACGAAGGGGAAACCGACGGCCTGCAGGACTTCATTATTTCGCTGTACGATACCTGCCTGCCCACGTTTCAGCTTACGCGCCGCAAAGGCTATGACGCCGAACGCTTCCATCCGCAGCACACCCCGGACGGCAGCCCGCCCGAGCGTATCCGCTGCGAATACCTCATCCCGGTCCGCCGCTGATTAACGCTGCAATTCGTCCAGCGCCGGAGCGTCCAGATGGGAAACATCTCCGGCCGTTTCCACCACCCAGCCTGAGGCCAGCCAGGGACTCTGCTGGTGATCCAGCCGCGACAGCGAGCAGTTGCGCAGCCGCAGCCGCCGCTCGGCCCAGGCCGGCAAACCGAGGACGGTGCCGACCAGACAGCCCAGCGCGATACCATGGCTGACCAGCAGCGGGCGGCTGTCCGCCGGCAGTTCAAGGCAGCTATCCAGCGCCGCGCGCATACGCTGCGCCAGCTCGCTCAGCGATTCCCCTTGCGGGATTCGTCCGTCGGGCGTACCGTCAACCAGTTGCTTGCGCCACGCCTCTTCTTCGCCGTTCAGCGAATCGATATAGCGCGTCTCCAGCACGCCCATATCCAGTTCGCGCAGGCGGGCATCGACGGTCACCGGACACGAACAGGCTTGAGCGATAATGGCGGCGGTCTGACGCGTCCGCCCCAGATCGCTGGTGATAATGTGCGTAATGCCGAGGGATTTTGCTCGCTGGCCGACCAGAGCGGCCTGATGCTCGCCGTTCGCCGTCAATAAACTGTCCGACTGCCCCTGAATACGTCGAGCCGCATTCCATTCCGTTTCGCCGTGGCGAACAAGATAGACCTGTAACATGGTGATTTTCCGTTATACTGCGTCAAATTAACTAATAGAGTGCGAACCTGTTATGTATCACGTCGTCGCTACAACTACCAATCCGGCAAAAATTAAGGCGATTACCTTAGCATTCTCCGACGTCTACGGCGCGGACAACTGCCGCATCGAAAGTGTGGATGTCGACAGCGGCGTGCCTAATCAGCCACTGGGCTCCGTCGAAACCCGCACCGGCGCCCGCAACCGGGTCATGATGGCTCGACAGGTACGGCCGGAGGCCCATTTTTGGGTCGGCGTCGAAGCCGGCATTGAAGAAGGAATGACGTTCGCCTGGATGGTGATCGAAAATGCCCACCAACGCGGCGAGTCTCGCTCCGCCAGCCTTATTCTGCCAGAAATTATCTTACAGGGGATCCAGCAGGGGCGCGAATTAGGCGATGAAATGGCGCAGTTGACCGGCCTCAGCGATATCAGCCGGCGCGGCGGCGCAATCGGCGTGTTTACCAACGGACGCCTGTCGCGCACCAGCGTGTATCATCAGGCGCTGCTGCTGGCGCTGGTGCCGTTCCATAATGCGGTTTATCAGCCGGCGCCGGTCAAAATCAGCTAACGCGACGAGTCCGAATCTGGGCCCGGATCCAAATCCACAGGCTCTTGCGTCAACAGGTGCGTCTCCAGCCAGTTTTTCAACTCTGGCGGCGCCGATTTCAGGCTATTTGAGCCGCGGGTAATGGTGGCGATCCCCGCGCCCAGGTAATTCTTCAGTTCGCGCTGGCTCATTTCCCCACGCATCAATTCCTGAATAATCCGCACCCGGGTGCCCAGCGCGGCGCGCTCATCCGCCGTCAGCAACAGCTGCAGCAGCGGATAGTTCAGATCGTCAGCAACTGACTGACGCAGCAGCGTCATAAAATGCTGCCAGTCTTCATTCGCCTGGTCCGAAAGCGCGGGATCGAAAAGTGATAACGGTGTCATAACAGGCTGCCATACTCTTTAACTAGTACGGCAGCATAACACAGATCGCCGGCGCGTCACGATGACCCGCCCGGCCGCCGGGTGAAATTAATAGCGGCGCTGCCATTCCGCATCGGTTAGCACGCTGGCCGGCTGATGCAGGAAATGCCGGTAAAACACATCGTAAGCCAGCACGTTTTTCACATAGCCGCGGGTTTCCGAAAACGGAATGCTTTCGATAAAGGCGACGGCGTCAATGCGTCCGGCGCTGCTTTCCAGCCAGCGATTAACGCGCGACGGCCCGGCGTTGTAAGCTGCGGAAGCCAGTATGCGGTTGCGCCCGAACATCTGATAAACATAGTCCAGGTAGGCGGTGCCCAGCGTGATGTTGGTCTGCGGATCGAAAAGCTGGCTGCTGTTGAGGTAGCCGCCGATGTTGTTCATCTCCGCCGTATGCTGAGCGGTGCGCGGCATCAGCTGCATCAGCCCGCTGGCGCCGACCGGCGAGCGCGCCTGCGGATTCCACGCGCTCTCCTGACGGGCGATCGCCATCGCATAGCTTTGGTTGATGCCTTTATCCTCGGTGGCGCGCCGGAATTCATCCCGCCACGCCAGCGGGAAGCGCTCCTCCAGGTGATCCCAGAGTTTACCGACGATGGTCGTCTGTACGCTGAGATCGGCCCAGCCCTGATCGAACGCATAGCGCGCCAGCGCCTCCTGCTGCGGCTTACTGCGGCTGGCCACCAGGCCGCTCCATTCACGGCGCGCCAGATTATCCATCTGCCAGTACATCAGCTCGCGCACCCGCGCGATCTCCGCCAGCTGCGTCAGGGCGCTGTCGGGCCGGGCGGCCTGCGCAATACTCACCGGCCAGTTGATATTCAGTTTCTGCGCCGCCGCCATCGGGTAGAACCCGCGCGCATTGGTCAGCTCGCGCAGCATCGTCTCCCCTTCCTGCAGTTTCCCCTGTTCCAGCAACAGAACCGCGCGCCAGTAGCGCCATTCATCCTTCTGCAGCGCCTCGGCCGGCAAACGCGTCAGCCAGTCCGCCAGATCCTTGCGATCGCCGCTGCCCAACGCCATACGCACCCGCCGCTCCAGCAGGGCGACGGACTGGCTGCGACGCACCACGTCGTCGCGCCAGCCGGCCTGTTCCGCGGTAACGTCCGTCCCCATCAGACGCCAGGCTATCGCCTCCGTCATCGCCTGGCGCTGCGCGTCACTCATTTTTTGCAGACGCGCCACCACCGGCAGCATTGAGCGGGCCTCATCCGCCGACTGGCGCGCGACGCGGCTGAAAGCGACCAGCGTCGCCTGGCGGGTGAAATCGGTCGGACCGACCGACCGGGCAAAGCCCTCGACGCTGGTCGGATCCTGCTGCAGCCTGACCAGCGCCTCGCCCATCGTCCGATAGTCGGCCGGCAACTGCTTCGCCAGATACGTCACCAGCCCGCTGCTGCCTTCATTCAGCGCCAGACGCATACGCTCCAGCGTGACCAGCGGCGTTTGCTCGCCGGCCTGCTGCCAGACGCTGAATAAACGATCGCAGGCCGACGGCAACGAACGGCCGGTCAGCCAGATCTCGCGCGCGGCCGGCCAGACCGACTGACGCTGCCCGTCCGCCCACTGGGCATAATAGTAGTTGCAGCGCGCGGCCACCGGCTTCGGCGCCTGCGGGCTGAAGCGCAGTATCCCCGCCCAGTCCTGGCGGCGCGCCAGTTCGTTGACGAAAGTGGCGTGAAGATTCTGCGCTACGGGCAGCGTCGGATGCGCGGCGATAAACGCGCCGATTTGCTCAGCGTCGACCTGAGACAGGTTCTGCGTCAGAGCGCGGTACTCCAGATAGGGATACAGCGGGTAATCACGCAGCGTCGGCATCAGTTGCGCCACCACGTCCTGTTGATTATTGTCCCATGCTTGCTTTACCTGTTGATAACGCTGGCGCTGTTCATTCAGCGAATCAGCCTGCGCCGCCATCGACAACCCCGTCAGACAGAGCGCCGCGACCACGACGCGCCAGGAACCCACTTTAACCATAACCTGCACTATCCTCATCATGATGTGACGTTTTACCGCCGAAACCGCGCCAGACGGAGATTCAATCGATTTTAGGTTGCGGGCAGACGGTAAGCGAGAGAATTCCCGGCCGCCGACGCAAATAACGCCGGAAACCCGCGCCTGCCGCAACGCGACGGGCGCGGCGCAGTTCTGACCCTTTGACCTCATCTTGCCGCAATCGTCACATCCGGCCCGCGATAAATCAGCGTTTAAGTGTGGCACATCATGCTGTATAGCGATACGTTAGCCGCGGATGTGCGCTGCGCGACGCGCGTCACGAAGCAGAAATGCGTACTGACCGGCGCCCGGCAAACACAGGGATGGCTGGGATCGGATCACGAAACCCGTTACACTCCACAGGCGAAGACGAATTTACCGGGCTGCCCGCGGGCGGGCCGGCACAACGATGCCTGCCCGGCGCCTGACGCGGGGCAGGATAACAACCATCAGAGAGAGGCTCAGAGCAACGTGGCTCAATACGTTTACACTATGCACCGCGTCGGAAAAGTGGTTCCGCCGAAGCGTCATATTCTGAAAAACATCTCCCTCAGTTTTTTCCCCGGCGCCAAGATTGGCGTGCTGGGGCTGAACGGAGCCGGTAAATCGACCCTGCTGCGCATTATGGCCGGCATTGATAAGGATATTGAGGGCGAGGCCCGTCCGCAGCCCGGCATCAAAATCGGCTATCTGCCGCAGGAGCCGCAGCTCAATCTGGAGCAGACGGTGCGCGAAGCGGTGGAAGAGGCGGTGGCCGACGTCAAACAGGCGCTGACCCGCCTGGACGAAGTTTACGCGGCTTATGCCGATCCCGACGCCGATTTCGACAAGCTGGCTAAAGAACAGGGCGAGCTGGAAGCGATCATTCAGGCGCACGACGGCCATAACCTGGATAACCAGCTGGAACGCGCCGCCGACGCGCTGCGCCTGCCGCCGTGGGATGCTATCATCGCCAATCTGTCCGGCGGTGAACGGCGCCGCGTGGCGATTTGCCGCCTGCTGCTAGAAAAACCGGATATGCTGCTGCTGGACGAACCAACCAACCACCTCGACGCCGAATCCGTCGCCTGGCTGGAACGCTTCCTGCACGACTATGAAGGCACCGTGGTCGCCATCACCCATGACCGCTACTTCCTCGATAACGTCGCCGGCTGGATTCTGGAGCTGGACCGCGGCGAAGGCATCCCGTGGGAAGGCAATTACTCCTCCTGGCTGGAACAGAAAGATCAGCGTCTGGCGCAGGAAGCTTCGTCCGAAGCCGCCCGCCGCAAGTCGATCGAGAAAGAGCTGGAGTGGGTGCGTCAGAATCCGAAAGGCCGCCAGGCGAAGGGCAAGGCCCGTCTGGCTCGCTTCGAAGAGCTCAACAGCACCGAATATCAGAAGCGCAACGAAACCAGCGAACTGTTTATTCCACCCGGCGCGCGTCTGGGGGATAAAGTGCTTGAAGTCGACGGCCTGAGCAAATCCTACGGCGACCGCCAGCTGATCGATAATCTGTCGTTCACGCTGCCGAAGGGCGCCATCGTCGGGATTATCGGGCCGAACGGCGCGGGTAAATCCACCCTATTCCGTATGCTGTCCGGCAAAGAGTCGCCGGACGCCGGCAGCATTACGCTGGGCGAAACCGTACAGTTGGCCTCGGTCGATCAGTTCCGCGACAACATGGACAACGGCAAAACGGTGTGGGAAGAGGTTTCCGGCGGGCAGGACATTATGCGCATAGGCAACTTTGAAATCCCAAGCCGCGCCTACGTCGGCCGCTTCAACTTTAAAGGCGTCGATCAGGGCAAACGCATCGGCGAGCTGTCGGGCGGCGAACGCGGCCGCGTTCATCTGGCCAAGCTGCTGCAGGTGGGCGGCAACATGCTGCTGCTCGATGAACCGACCAACGACCTGGACATCGAAACCCTGCGCGCGCTGGAAAACGCCCTGCTGGAGTTCCCGGGCTGCGCGCTGGTCATTTCCCATGACCGCTGGTTCCTCGACCGTATCGCCACCCATATCATCGACTATCAGGATGAGGGTAAGGTGGAATTCTTTGAAGGCAACTTCACCGAATACGAGGAATACAAGAAGCGCACCCTGGGCGCCGATGCGCTGGAACCGCACCGCATCAAATATAAGAAGATGACCCGCTAGTATTGCCGCAGGCCCGCACCGCGGGCCTCAGACTGATGACAACGTTCGTTGCCAGGGGAAACGCGGCGAGGGGCCCTGGCTGCATTAACCGCCGGAGCGCCCCCCCGGTGCGGCAGGCCCGGCTATCCCGGGCTTATCGCCGGGGTTACCAGCAACCACAGGCCCGCACCGCGGGCCTGTTTTTTAGCTCATGCGTTATACGTACAGGTAAATCGCCAGAAAATGGCACAGGCTGCCGCCCAGCACGAAAGCGTGCCAGATAGCGTGGTTGTAGGGAATACGCTTGCAGGCATAAAAGATTACCCCCAGCGTATAAATCGCCCCGCCCAGCGCCAGCAGCGCCACGCCCCATATCGACAGCTTCTGCGCCAGCTCATACACCACGATCAGCGACAACCAGCCCATCACCAGATAGGTAATTAACGACATCGCCTCGAAACGATGCACGAACGCCAGTTTAAATATCACCCCCAGTAAAGCGATCGCCCAGATCACCACCATTAGCCCCAGCGCCAGCGGCGTACCGAGCCCCACCAGCAGAAAAGGCGTATAGGTGCCGGCAATCAGAATATAAATCGCGCAGTGATCAAACCGTTTCAGCCAGGGTTTAGCCCGCGGCGAAGGAATCGCGTGGTAAAGCGTGGAGGCCAGAAACAACAGAATAATGCTGCCGCCGTACAGACTGTAGCTGGCGATGGCGACCGCATCGGCCCCGGTGCGGTGCGCCTGCGTCAGCAACAACACCAGCCCCACAATCCCCAGCACCAGGCCAATGCCGTGGCTGATGCTATTGGCGACCTCTTCCGCCAGCGTATATCCCTGTTCCATTAAATTTTTCGCCATTCGTTCCACCTCACCTGCATACTCAATGGCTTATCCGTCGTCAGCCAACCAATAAACTGTCAGCAGCTTAGCTGAGAATTATTTCAGTGTACACGTGTAAGCTAAATAAATATCCGGCCGCGGTGCGGCACGAATAGGTGATGGCAATGCTGCGCGCTTCCCCTACAATAGCCCGCGTATTTTACAATCTGAGGTTTTCTGATGTCTTTTGTCTCACCGGAGCTGGATTTCGGTTCCCTGACCCGCGTAGTCGGTTTTTTAATGGAAATCGATAAATTGAAAAGCGTGCAGCGCCGCTCCAAAATCATCGGCAGCGAACGTCACGAAGACTCGGCCGAGCACAGCTGGCATTTCGCCGTCGCCGCCATGAGCCTGGCGCCGTACGCCGGCGAAGTGGATATTCAGCGGGTGATCCAGATGGCGCTAATCCACGACATCGTGGAAATCGATGCCGGCGACGTGCTGGTTTACGATCTGAGCGCGCGCGCCGCGGTGCACGAGCAGGAAGTGGCCGCCGCCGCCCGTCTGTTCGGCCTGCTGCCGCAGCCGCAGAGCCAGCATTTTCACCAGCTGTGGCTGGAATATGAAGGCGGCGAAACGGCGGAAGCGCGCTTTGCGCTCATGCTTGACCGCATCATGCCCATACTGATGAATCTGCATAATCAGGGGCAGAGCTGGCTGGAGAACGGCATTCGCCTGGAGCAGGTGCTGGCGCGCGTCGCCTTTATCGCCGACATCAACCAGGAACTCTGGCGCCATCTGCAACGCCATCTGGCGGATGCGCAAACAAAAGGCTGGTTGAAGTAACCCCCGACGCAGGCCGGACGCAGGCGTCCGGCCTGCCATGCGCGCCTATAGCGGCTTATGCGCCGTCTCTCTGGCGGCCAGAACCGCCAGCAGCGTGACGAGCAACGCCAGCGACACATAAATCGAGATCGCCAGCGTACTGCTGTAGGACTTGAACAGCGAGGCGATGATCAGCGGCGCAAAGCCGCCGCCGACGATCCCGGCCAGCGTATAGGCCAGCGACGATCCGGCATAGCGCACCTTTGTCGGGAACTGCTCGGTGACGAAGGCCGCCTGCGGGCCGTACATCGCGGCGTGAATCAGCAGACCAACCACCACCGCGATACAGATCGACAGCGGCTGCGCGCGATCCAGCAGCACAAAGAAGACGAACGCCCAGACCATTGCCGCCAGCGCGCCGCCCATGTAGACCGGACGACGGCCGAAGCGATCGGAAAGCATGCCGAACAGCGGCACCGCGACGGCGTTGCCAAACGCCCCCAGCATCGTCGCCATCAGCGCCAGCGGACGCGGCAGATGCAGCACGGTTGTCACGTAAGTCAGGGTAAACACCACCACCAGCGCGTACAGCACGTCGGAACCGATGCGCGCGCCGCCGGCGATCAGCAGCGGTTTCAGATGCTGGCCGAACACTTCGCGAATCGGCGCCTGAGTAATGTCTTTGCTTTTTTCCAGCCGGAGGAACGCCGGCGTCTCGCCCACTCCGCGCCGCAGCCACAGGCCGAAGATCACCAACAGCAGGCTCAGCAGGAAGGGAATGCGCCAGCCCCACTGCTGGAAGCTGTCCGCCGACATCGACATCGTCACCAGGGTGATAAAACCGGTGCCGATCAGCGTGCCGCAGGAAGGCCCGACCTGAGCGAACGAGGCGTTACGCCCGCGCTGATGCGGTTTGCCGTGCTCCATCGACAGCAGCACCGCGCCGGCCCATTCGCCGCCCAGCGCGATGCCCTGGACAAAACGCAGCGAGACCAGCAGCAGCGGGCTCCAGATGCCCCACATCTCATAGCCGGGCAGCACGCCCATCAGCGCCGTCGTCACGCCCATGATCACCAGCGTGGCGACCAGCACGAAGCGTCGCCCCAGCACATCGCCTAAATGACCGAAGACGATGCCGCCAATCGGGCGCGAGATATAACCGACGGCATAGGTGGAAAACGCCAGAATGGTGCCCACCAGCGGATCGAATGAGGGAAAAAACACATGATTGAAAATCAGCGCCGCCATAATGTTGTAAACGGTAAAGTCATACCATTCCAGCGCGGTGCCGATCGAACTGGCCGCCGCCAGTTTACCGGTGTTGGGCGCGCCGGCGGCCTGTTCCTGCGGAGGCAGGCGGTCGATCGCCGCCTTAGTGGTGGATGTATTCATTCTTTTATCTCCTGTGCGATGCGTAGCCAGTTACGGGAATATGGTGATCATTAAAGGTATGGCCGTTCAGCCCCCCACGGCTCCGTCCGGCGTCATACGACGCGGTTGCCCTGGTGTGAAACACCGCGTCCGCCTGCGCGTCGCCTGGCGTTGCAATCAGCGACCTTCGATGGGGAAAACCGGCCATACGGACTCTCCGGGTTACTTGACATCAGGCGACGAGCGCGCCGTAAACGTTATGCGTCGGCAAGGCAGCGTTCGATCGCCAGCGCCCACCCCAGCAGCGCGTCGTCGCTGAGCGGCAACCCGGCCACCATCAGTCCGACCGGCGCGTCGCCCGGCCGCTGACACGGCAGGGAAAGCGCGCAGCCGTCCAGAAAGTTGATCACTGACGGATTGCGCAGCGCGGCGCCGTTGATGCGGAAATAGCGCTCCTCATCCGCCTCCAGTTCGGCAATGGTCGGCGCGATAACGGGCACGGTCGGCATCAGCAGCGCGTCGAAATCGCGCACCTCCGCCGTCACCCGCCGCTGCCAGTCGGCGCGCCGCGTTTCCAGCTGCAGCCGATCGTTCTCGTCCAGCGCCGCGCCGCGTCGAATGCGCGACAGAACCCGCGGGTCGTATTCGGCGGCGCGTTCGGCGATCAACGTCCGATGCCGGCGCCATGATTCCAGCGCGCTGAAACCGCCGCCGGCGTTAATCGCGGCCAGTTCGGCAAACGCCGTACAGGCGACGGGTTCGATACGCGCGCCCGCCCGCGCCAGCCGCTGCAGGCTCCGCTCGAACGCGGCGGACACGTCCGGATCCAGCCCCTCCAGCACCAGCGTTTGCGGCACGGCAAAACGCGCCCGCGACAGCGCTTTCTCCTCCGGCGCCAGCGCATGATGGGCGACCAGCGCATCCAACGCGATGCAGTCGGCGACGTCGCGCCCGATGGCGCCGATGGAATCCAGCGAGGTCGAAAGCGGCAGCAGCCCGGCGTCATCGATGCGTCGGGCGGTGGGTTTATAGCCGGTCAGTCCGCAGAACGCGGCGGGAATGCGTACCGATCCGCCGGTGTCGCTGCCGAGCGCGCCGAAGCACATTCCGTCGGAAACAGACACCGCCGCGCCGGAGGAGGAACCGCCCGGGATACGGCGCGCGGCGCGATCCCACGGATTGGCCGGCGTACCGTAATGCGGATTGATCCCCAGGCCTGAATAGGCGAATTCGGTCATGTTGGTTTTGCCGATCAGCACGACGCCGGCCTGCAGCAAGCGCGCCACCACGGCCGCATGGCGCGGCGCGGCGGGCGCGTCGGCCAGAACGCGGGAGCCGGCCGTCGTGGCTTCGCCCGCCACATCGAACAGATCCTTCACGGACAGAGGCACCCCGTCCAGCGCCGAACGCGGCTGACCCGCCGCGCGCCGTTGGTCGGCATCCCGCGCCTGACGCCGGGCCTCATCGCGATAGACCCGGGTAAAAACGCGCGCGCCCTCGCCCGCCCGATCGTCAATCCGCGCCAGCGCGCACTCGGTCAGCGCCACGGACGTCAGCTCGCCATTTGCCAACCCGGCGGCGACCTGCTGTAAGGTTAATGTCGTCATCAGGCCACCACCGGCAGCTCAATGCTGCAATAGCGGTGTTCGATCGCGCGTCCCAGACGCTCATCCACCAGCGCCATGCGAAATTCGGTCGCCGGGCGAATGCCGCCAATCGCGGCCATCGTGCCGCAGGTCATCGCCAGCCCGTCCGGCATCGGCGTGTCCAGCGAACAGGGCTCGCCCAGGTAACGCCCGAGCAGCGCCAGCGGCGGCTGCAGGCTGGCCAGCGTTCCCTCCTGATACAGGCGATACTCCCCATCTTCCTTGATCCACGAACGCAGGATGAGATCGTCCCAGTGATCGAGCACCTCCCGCAGCGGCCAGGCGTCGCGCGCAACCGGTTTGACGCACAGTTGCTTCGACAGCGCGACGCTGTGCGCTTCCAGCTGTCGGTCGGTATGATCCGACGCCAGCGACACGTACAGTTCGCCGCCGTGCGTGAAAAGCAGCGGTTCGGCTTCGCCGGAACTGGCGCCGCCGATAACTTCAACGCGAACGGACTGGCTGAGTTGGTTAACCGCCACGCGATAAAATAGCGGGATTGCACCAGGCGGAGGCACGCCCAGATCCGCCAGCTCCCGAATATGGTGCAGAACCGCCTCGCGATCGCGCCCGGTCCAGCCGGCGATCACCAGACGATCGATCGCGACGCTCAGCGGCGTCGTTGCTGCGTTGGCCGGTAAATTAAAGGTCAATGTCATGAAATCGCTCCCCCTGTCACTCAAATAACTGTGAAATTTCACAGAATCTTCAGGATGGAAATAAGCGATTTTCGTGCCATGTTTTTGTGTACTATAACCAATAGGATTCAGAATGCGGGAAAACGGCGGGCGAACGCCGCCGGAAAAAATAAAGAGCGTAAAAGATTTTCCAGTTGCAGGAGCTACACGTGAAAAGCGCTGATGCAGAGAGCCGGGAATTCCTGACGGTAGAGGAAACCGGCCTGTCACAGAATGAACTGGCCTACCGGCGTTTCAAACAGGCGCTGGTGACGTTAAGTTACAAGCCAGGAGAATATTTGAATACCGCTCAGGTGATGAGTGAACTCCGAATGGGCAGAACGCCGATTAATCAGGCTATCCATCGTCTGGCGAACGAAGGGCTATTGCAGGTGATCCCGCGCAAAGGCGTGATGGTATCCCCGCTGTCCATCAACGACGCCCTCGAGCTGATCGAAGTGCGGCTCGCCAATGAACTGTTGTGCATCCGTCTGGCCAGCCAGCGCGCCACGCCGCCGCAGGTTGACGAACTGAACGCGCTCAATCGGCGCATCGCGGCGGCCGGCCACGCGCGCGACCGGGTGCTAATGATGACGCTGGACCATGAATTTCATCAGTTGCTGGCGCAGATCGCCGGCAACAGCACGCTGACCGACATCCTCAGCGTACTGCATGCCCGATCGCAGCGTTTCTGGGCCAGTTCGCTGTCCCGGGAAGAGCATATGCTGGAGGTGATCACGGAGCACCAGGCGGTGATTGACGCGCTGGCGAGCCAGGACGCCGCCGCCGCGCAAAGCGCGATGGAGACGCACGTCCTGTCGTTTCGTCACGCATTGCTGCACGACTACTAACCTGGGTTTCGCGCGCAACAGGAGCGGGTCGGTAAAGCGCGGCGACCTCTCCGACAGCGCGCGTTATCCGCCCGCTACCCTCGCGACTGACGCTTTTTCCGGTGCAAAACCTGCTCGCCGGCGTCGGCGGGCAGACGCACGACATCCACCAGCGCCAGCAGAGCGACCAGCGCGATAATCCAGAACGCCAGCTGGAAATCCTGCGCGCCGGCGCTGCCGGCCAGGCTCCCGTGTAAGATTTCCGCACAGGAAAGCGCCAGCGCGCCAACCGCAATCCCCATTCCGGCGTTCATCTGCTGCAGCACCGAGAATAGCGTGTTGGCATCGCGCATTTGCGATGGCGGCACATCGGCGAAGCCGATGGTATTGAGTGCGGTAAACTGCATGGAACGGGTCATGCCGGTAAAAAACAGCAGGAGGCAGATCAGCCAGCGCGGCGTATCGGCGCTGAGCAGCGCGCAGGCGGCGAAACCAAGCGCCACCAGCAGGCCATTGCCGACCAGCACCGTGCGCAGACCCAGCGTATTCATCATCCATGTGGTGCCGGGTTTCATACAAAGATTGCCGGCGAACAGCCAGAGCAGCATCAGCCCCGCGTCCACTGCGCTGTAGCCGAACCCCAGTTGAAACATCAGCGGCAGCAGAAAAGGGGCGGAGCCAATCGCGGTGCGGAACAACGAACCGCCTACCGACGTAACCCGAAACGTCCGAATGGCTAACGGCGTCAGGTTGAACAGCGGCGCTTTTGCGCGCCGCAGATAGCGGGCCGAAAGCAGCAGCAAAAGCAGGCCGGCCAGCAGGGTGAACAGCGCCGTTAACCGGGAGATATCGGCCCGGCTGGCCAGCTCTAATCCGCCCATAAACAGGCCGAACCCCAGCCCGGTGAGGATAAAACCGGCGCCATCGAAGGGCAAACGCCGCGCGTCCTCGTCGCGGATCAGCCGCAGCGCGGCGACAAAAACCAGCGCGCCGAGCGGCAGATTAAGCAAAAAAATCCAGTGCCAGCTCCAGTGGGTGCTGATCCAGCCGCCCAGCGGCGGCCCGAGTACGGGCGCGACCAGACCGGGCCAGGTAAGAATGGCGATGGCGCGCACCAGATCGGCGCGCGGCGTATCGCGCAGCACCACCAGCCGGCCGACCGGCACCATCATGGCGCCGCCGATGCCCTGCAGAATACGCGCGGCGGTAAAGCTGAGCAGGTCGCCGGCCGCCGCGCACAGCGCGGATGCGCCGGTGAAGATGAGGATCGCCCAGCAGAAAATACGGCGGGCGCCGAAGCGGTCCGCCGCCCAACTGCTGACCGGGATAAACACGGCAAGAGCCACCAGATAGGCAGAAACGCCCACCGACATATGCGAAACCTGGGTGCCGAAATCGCGGGTCATCATCGGGAGCGCCGTGGTAATTACGGTGGCGTCCAGATTTTCCATGAAAAATACCGTCGCCACCAGAAGCGCGGTCGCGGTGCGCCGGTCGATGCGTAAAGCCATAAGCTGTGTTACTCGCAAAATCAGAAGACCGCCCCGCTGCGGGTCGGCCCGACTAGAGGAACTGGCGCGTCCTGTTTTTCTTCCGGGGCAAGCGCGCGTTAAACCAGCGCGCAATCGACGGTAGCATGAAAAGCCGCCGGATAAAGCCGGAGACGGCGGAAAAGCGTATCCCGCTCACAACGAAAATAAAAAACCGACGCAACGGGATATTACCCGATACGCCGGCTCGTATACCAGAGCTCTGCCCGACTTGCCGCTCGCCCGCTCGTTGGGCGGGCGAGCGGTTTCCTCCGTCAGCAGGCCGTATTGCCCCGGTAGCGCTAAGCCCCGCGCCCTGCCGGCCGCGCGCTATTCGACATAATCGCCGACCGGCACGCAGGCGCAGAACAGATTGCGATCGCCGTAGACGTCGTCCAGTCGTTTCACCGTCGGCCAGTACTTATCGCGCCGGCCGGCCGGAAAGACCGCCAGTTCGCGGCTATAAGGGTGCGGCCAGTCGTCGACGACGTCATCCTGAGTGTGCGGCGCATTGACCAGCGGATTATCCTGCAGCGGCCATTCGCCGTTCGCCACCCGCTCCGCCTCCTGGCGAATAGCCAACATCGCGTCGATAAAACGATCCAGCTCGGTCTGGCTTTCCGACTCCGTCGGCTCCACCATCAGCGTGCCCGCCACCGGGAAAGACATGGTCGGCGCATGAAAACCGTAGTCGATCAGCCGCTTGGCGATATCCATTTCGCTGATGCCGGTACGCTCCTTCAGCGGCCGAATATCAAGAATGCACTCATGCGCCACCCGTCCGTTGCGGCCGCGGTACAGTACCGGCCACGCGGACTGCAAACGGTCGGCGATGTAGTTGGCGTTCAGCAACGCGACCTGACTGGCCTTTTTCAACCCGTCGGCGCCCATCATACGGATATACATCCAGCTGATCGGCAGAATGGAGGCGCTGCCGAACGGTGCGGCGGACACCGCGCCCTGCTGCGTCAGCAACCCGTCGATGCGCACCACCTGATGCCCCGGCACGAACGGCGCCAGGTGCGCTTTCACGCCAATCGGCCCCATGCCCGGCCCGCCGCCGCCGTGCGGAATACAAAAGGTTTTATGCAGATTAAGGTGCGACACGTCGGCGCCGATATAGCCCGGCGAGGTAATGCCGACCTGCGCGTTCATATTGGCGCCGTCCAGGTATACCTGGCCGCCGTGCTGATGGATGATCTGGCACACCTCGCGGATCCCTTCTTCGTACACGCCGTGCGTCGAGGGATAGGTCACCATAATACAGGCCAGCCGCTCTGCCGCCTGCTGCGCTTTGGCGCGCAGATCGAGCAAATCGATATTGCCCTGGCGATCGCAGTCGACCACCAACACCTCCATGCCGGCCATATGCGCCGAGGCCGGATTGGTGCCGTGAGCCGAGGCGGGGATCAGACAGATTCGGCGCGCCGTTTCGTCCCGGCTGTCGTAATAGCGCCGAATGGCCAGCATGCCGGCGTATTCCCCCTGAGCGCCCGAGTTCGGCTGCATGCACACCGCGTCATAGCCGGTCAGCTGCACCAGCCAGTCGGACAGCTGTTCGATCATCTGACGATACCCTTGCGCCTGCTCCGGCGGACAGAACGGATGCAGTTCGCTAAATTCCGGCCAGCTGATCGGCAGCATTTCGGCGGCCGCATTCAGTTTCATCGTGCAGGACCCCAGCGGGATCATCGCCTGATCAAGAGCCAGATCTTTCGCCGCCAGGTGGTGCAGATAGCGCATCATTTCCGTTTCGCTGTGGTAGCGATTAAACACCGGATGAGTCAGGATCGGACTCTGACGCGACAATGCCGGCGGAATCGAGGGCGGCTGCGCGATCACCTGTTTATCCAGCGCCGCCGGATCCAAGCCGTGACCATCGCCGAGCAGCACGTCAAACAGCGTCAGCACGTCTTGCCGGCAGGTGGTTTCATCCAGCGTAATGCCCACCGCGCCCGGCAGATCGCCGCGCAGGTTGAGGCCGAAGCTCAGCGCCCGGTTCAGCACCGCCGCCTTATCCGCCACCTCGACCGTCAGCGTATCGAACCAGCCAGGGTGACGCAGCGTCATCCCGCCCTGACGCAGACCGGCGGCAAGGATATCGGTCAGCCGGTGGATACGTTCGGCGATGCGCCGCAGTCCGTCCGGTCCGTGAAACACCGCGTACATTCCGGCGATATTCGCCAGCAGCACCTGCGAGGTACAGATATTGGAGTTGGCCTTTTCACGCCGGATATGCTGTTCGCGCGTTTGCATCGCCATGCGCAGCGCCGTGTTGCCGGCCGCATCACGCGAAACGCCGATGATGCGGCCCGGCATCGCCCGTTTGAATTCGTCCCGACAGGCGAAAAACGCGGCGTGCGGCCCGCCGTATCCCATCGGAACGCCAAAGCGCTGCGCGGAACCGAACACTACGTCGGCGCCCTGATGGCCGGGCGCTTCCAGCAGCACCAGCGCCATCATATCGGCGGCGACGCAACTGATGATTTTTCGCTGCTTCAATTGCGCCAGCAGCGGGCGATAATCGTGCAGCTGACCGTCGCTGCCGACCTGCTGCAGCAGCACGCCGAAGACTCCGTCGTAATCGGCGAAGCGGTCGGCCGGCGCGACCACCAGCTCGAAACCGAACGCCCGCGCCCGCGTGCGCACCACGTCCAGCGTTTGCGGATGTACGTCCTCCGCCACCAGAAAAAGGTTAGCCTGCTTCAGCTTGCTGGCGCGCCGGGCCAGCGCCATGGCTTCCGCCGCCGCGGTCGCTTCATCCAGCAACGAGGCGGAAGCCAGCGCCAGCCCGGTTAAATCCTGACTCAGTTGCTGGAAATTCAGCAGCGCCTCCAGCCGCCCCTGCGACACTTCCGGCTGGTACGGCGTATAGGCGGTATACCAGCCGGGGTTTTCCAGCATATTGCGCTGGATAACGGCCGGCATCAGCACCGCGCAATAGCCCATGCCGATATAGTTTTTATAGCGTTGGTTGCGGCTGGCGATAGCTTTCAGCTCCGCCAGCGCCTGTGACTCGCTTACCCCGTCGCCGATGGCCGGCGGGCCGGGCAGTTGGATGTCGGCCGGTAAAATCTGCCGGGTCAGCGCCTCCAGCGAATCCGCCTGTATCTGCGCCAACATCGCCTGCTGCTGGAGAGGAGAAGGACCAATATGTCGTTCCGTGAACGCGCTGTCGTGCTCAAGCTGGCTGAGTGTCTGAGTCATTACGGCTATTTCCTGCATTTAAAGCGAAACTACGGGGAACCCGGATACGGCGCTCTGCCTGAGCACAGGCCGATGCGGGTCGCTTAACGTGATTGACGCGGGCGTCAGATCGCGGTCAGGCCGATCGAAACACGCACGATATCAGGCCGCCGACCAGGCTTGTTATCAGGGACAGCGCAGTGCGGGGTCGCAGCGGCATCAACCGTCGACAAATTTGCCGGGCGAAAATTTGAATAACGCGCGCGCAGGTTCGCAAAGCGGGACAGCTCCTCGCTGCGCCCGTGCCGGGCGCAGCGGTCGGCAACCTCGATATGGCATTAACACGGCAGAGACAAGCGCTCGCCGCCCGCGGCCCGTCTATTCTTCGGCGTCGTCATCTTCCAGCGAGGCCTGATAGCTTTCGGCGTCCAGCAAATCATTGAGTTCGGTTTCATCGGCCGCTCTGATGCGAAACAGCCATCCTTCCGCATAGGGCGCGCTGTTAACCAGTTCGGGCGCGTTCTCCAGTTCCTCGTTAATTTCCACCACCTCTCCGCCGATCGGCGCATAGATATCCGATGCGGCTTTCACCGACTCGGCCACCGCGCATTCATCGCCGGCGTTGAACAAGGCGCCCACTTCCGGCAGATCGATAAACACCATATCGCCGAGAAGCTCCTGCGCATGTTCGGTGATCCCAATGCTGTATATGCCGTCGCCTTCATCCTGCACCCATTCATGTGATGCCGTATATTTTAGTTCTGCCGGAACATTGCTCATCGCTGACCTCTCCATTCACCAAAGATTGTTACTCAAAGACGGGTTTACCCGCGCGGACAAATCCCGGCCGGGTCACCTTAACCGGGATCTCGCGGTTACGGATCTGCACCATGGCGCGATCGCCTATCCCCGCCGGTACGCGCGCCAGCGCGATGCTCACGCCCAGTACCGGCGAAAAGGATCCGCTGGTGATCACTCCCTGCTGCAGCTCGCCGGCGTCGTCGGTAAAACGCACCGGCTGACCGTTGCGCAGCACGCCCTTTCCCGTCATCACCAGCCCCACCAGCTGTTGCGTGCCCTTGTCGCGCTGCACCGTCAGCGCCTCCCGGCCGATAAAGTCGCGCTCTTCCGGCTGCCAGGCGATGGTCCAGCCCATATTGGCCGCCAGCGGCGACGTCATCTCATCCATATCCTGACCATAGAGATTCATGCCGGCCTCCAGGCGCAGCGTATCGCGCGCGCCGAGCCCACAGGGCTGTACGCCTTCGGCCCGCAGACGCCGCCATAGGTCCGCCGCCTGCTCCTGCGGCAGCGCGATCTCATAACCGGCCTCGCCGGTATAGCCGGTGGTCGCGATAAACCACTCGCCGGCCTGCACGCCAAAGAACGGCTTCATCCCCTCGACCAGTTGCCGCTGCGCTTCGCTCAACACCCGCCGCACCTTTGCCTGCGCCTGCGGCCCCTGCACCGCGATCAGCGCCAAATCGTCACGTTCACGCACCTCCACCAGAAACGGCTGCGCATGTTCCACGATCCAGGCCAGATCTTTTTCTCGCGTCGCGGAGTTCACTACCAGACGGAAATGATCCTCCGTCAGAAAGTAAACGATAAGATCGTCGATTACGCCACCGGAGGCGTTCAACATACCGGTGTAAAGCGCTTTACCCGGCTGGGTCAGACGGGCGACGTCGTTCGCCAGCAGATAGCGCAGAAATTCACGCGTGCGCACGCCGTGCAGATCGACAATCGTCATATGGGAAACGTCAAACATCCCGGCGTTCCGCCGCACCGCGTGATGCTCATCCAGTTGCGATCCATAGTGCAGCGGCATCATCCAGCCATGGAAATCCACCATTCTGGCGCCATCGGCCAGATGCTGCTGATACAGCGGGGTTTGCTTTGCCATTGTTCCGTTCCCTCTTTGTTATTCGCTAAGAACCTGAGATAAAACCAGAGACACAGAGGTTGCCCATAAACTGAACTTACCACCGAAATTAGCCGCTAACCACAACCTTAGTCATAAGATAAAATATATAGTTAAATTAATAGACCAATTAACGCCATAGTCATTAAATTCATTAAAAACACATATATCAGAATAAAATTCACAACAAATAAATATAGAAGACTTTTAATCCAGATTGGTTGATAAAAACCAGAAGTTACCCTCCTAATAAAAAACACAAATCATTAGTTAAAGTAATGCGAATAGCCGAGCGAAATTAGTTTTTTTCAATTATCAGACCGCGATGGACGCACGGCTGCGCCGGAATAAGCGGCCCGCTCTGATAAGGTTTAGCGCGAGAGGCAAAAGATGCAAGCGGCGGGCAGGCGCGCGCAGCAACCGCGCGCTCAGTCAGGGAAACGAGTCGGCCGGCGCTTCAGGCCGTCCTGCTATGTTCGGCGGCGTGCATCGCCAGCCAGGTTTTGAGGTTTTCGTCGCGGCTTCCCAGCTCGCGCAAGATTTCGGCCATGAAGCTGACCGGCGCGCTGCCGGGCGCGGTGATGACACGCCGATCGGCCACCGCCCAGGGAACATCCTGATAGTAAGCGGCGCCCCGATAATGCAGTTCCGCCAGGTTTTCCGCCGAATTAGAGGTGTGGCGGACGTTGTCGAGCACGCCCGCCTGCGCCAGCACCCGCGTACCGTCGCAAATACCCGCGACGATGATGTTCCTGTGATGAGCCGAACTCACCAGTCCGGTAATATCCGGCGCCTGGTCGGTACGCCAGACGGTGCCGCCGCATACCATCAGCAGGTCGAGATCATCAAGTTGAATATCCTCAATCGCCAGTTGTGGAGTAACCATCATGCCGCCGGAGGATAGGACCGGGCGACCGTCAGGGGCGGCGAAACGAGTCTCGAAACCATAATAGCCGCGGCCGGCCGAATTGATCAGGGCGGTTTCCCAATCGGAAAAATTTTCGCTAAGAATAGTAATGGCGCGTATCACTGGCGTGTCCTTTTCAATATGCGATCGCGCGGATCGCGTTGGCGTGTAAATTCGGATCGTAACAAAGGCCACTGACAAAAAATGTCAGTGGCCTTTATGCTGATCGGGAAACCGTCCGCCGGAGACGTCTGCTGCGGCCCGGCGGCCACGGCGAAGAAAGAATGCCCAGCGCTAACGCTGCGGCCTTCACGACTGAGATCGCGCTGTCGGCCATGCCTGGCGATCGTGTTTTACGCCACGCGGCGATGCGGAAGGTTTAGAGCGGTCTGCTATGGCTGCGTCTGATCGCACGCCATTTTCATCCGCTCACTGCGGTATTTTTTCCTCAATGCGCTGCCGCAGATAGGGAAAGAACGGATTGGACGACAGGCGCAGTAAGGTATCCAGATCGACCACCAGCACCGAGCGTTCTCCCCTGGCGGCTATCTGTCCGAGCGGGAAGCCGAACTCGCGCGGATTTTGCGCAAAACGACCGTAGAGCGAATCCGAATCCGGAAAAGGCAGCGCGACGTGCGACAGAGAGTAGACATCGGGCGGATAATCCATACCCAGCAGGCGCGACGTTTGCTGGCTTGACCCGGCCGGCACATCGTAAGCCAGCGCGCGGGCGCTGGATGGTGATTCGTTGGTGATTACCGTCGTCTCATAATTACGCGGCGGCGGCGGCAATAACTGACCGATGGCCGCCAGGGCGGCTGGCCGCAGCAGCGGGCCAAAGTTGACGGTGCGGTTAATGTCGAACAGAACAATTTGGCTGCCGTTCTTCGGCAACAGATTATAGAACGAGGCGATCACCGCCCGGGTACTGACCGTGTAATCCATCACCGACTGGAAGGTGAGCACCGGCGCCAGCGTCGCCAGACCATTCGCCTGCGCTTTGCGGCTGAGCTGCTGCTGCAGTTCATGGGTCAACAGCCACGACTGACGCGCGCCGTTAACCGGAAAAGAGTTATATTTGAACGGGTTGAACTCCGGCAGGATACTAAGCCAGGCCGATTTGGCAAACGCAGGGAAAACGGCCGGCAGCCCGGCCAGACCGGCAAAACGGGCGTAGCTGGTCACGCCGATCATCGGAGAAATCAGGACCAGTTGGTCCGGCCGCGCCAGCGAGGGATCGTCCTGCGCATCCAGCGCATATTTCAGCGCCAGCGCGCCGCCGTTGGAGAACCCCACCAAATGCAGCGGCTGCGCCGAATCGGTCAGATGGCGCCGGGCTTCGCGTACCGCCAGTCGGGTCGCCGCCATCCATGTCTGCCAGCGCACATCGGTCAGCGCGCCCGGCACCGTGCCGTGCGCCGGCAAACGAATGCCCACCGCCACGAAACCGCGCCGACGATAGCTCTCGGCGAGATGGCGCAGGCTATAAGGCGAATCGGTCAGGCCATGCAGCAGCACTACCGCGCCTTTCACCTTACCGTCCGGCAGCAACTCATATGAGCGGTTCCAGTCATGCTGGAATTTGCCTGGATACAGCGGGCTGTCGGCGAAATAACGGTTGGCCGGCTGGCGGTCTTCCTCATCCAGCAGCTGGGTGACATGGCGGTCCGTTTCGCGAAAGAGCTGCGCCTCCGCGGCGAGCCACGTCGGCCAGTCGGCCTTATCCAGACGCGCGTCCGACATTTCCTCCGGCACCCAGGTATGCCATGGAGAGAGCGCCGGGCCGCGTCCGCTGTCATAAACACGAATAACCAGCAGCGTCAGCGCCGCGACGGCGGTCAGCGCGATGACGCGTTTAATGGTGCGTTTGACGGTCCGGGTCAACATGGTTGTTACCTGTATTGCGGCGATCACAAGAGAAGAAGAAGGCGCGCTTCATCCGCGCGGCGCCAGACGCCGTCTATCCCCCCTCTCCCCGGTTAAGCGTACAGTCGCGGCAGCGCGCCACGTCAGGCAGACGATAACGCTGACAGCAACTGCGACGCTCCAGCTTATCATTACGCGGAATGACGGTGCGAAACAAGGGATTATCCGCGCCGTCCGGCAGCGTCGGCGTCAGAAACAGCGCCCGGCCGATGGCGGTCGGCGCGCCCGGCGGCAGCAACGCGGCGATATCGTCCAGCAGCCAGTGCATCAAATAGCCGTTGTTATTCCACGCCAGCTTTGCGTTCAGCACGCCAAAACCGTCGAGAGTATTGACCACCGGGATAAGATGCTGGCGCAGCAGCCTGACCAGACGCCATACGGCGTCATCTTCGGCCGTCTGCGCCTGCGTCTCGATAAAGAAGTGCGCCGGCCGGCCGGTTTGATGAAAAGCAACGTGAATACGTTCAGATGAATAATCCGCCATCAGCGGATACAGCAAGGCGGTCAGCATCAGCGGCGGCACCAGCAAACCAAAATACCACTGCGCCCACAGCGCCTGTAATGGTTTTTCCTCGCGCGCAGCCTGCGGCTGCAGACGGTAGATATCGTCGCCGTAGCGCCGGATCAAATCGGAAAAAAACGCAGGGGATGACCACTCGGCGAGCGTCATACTCCCTGCGGGAGGCGCAGAGCCAAAACGAACCGTCTCCAGGCAGTGCGGCCGATATCGGGCCAGCACATCATGCAACGCCTGCGCCAGCGACCCGACGTCGCTATGCGCATCTTGTTCGCCTGGCGTGATAATCGTATTAACTGTCGGCATTGAGAGGTTCCGGCAAGCGCCGCGCCCTGATAAGAATGACAATGATAATTATTGTCAATATTATCGATGTTTGGCGGCGGAGACAAACTCCGCGCCGGCGTTGCCGCCCCCCTCACTGCCGGAGACGGGCAGGATCAGAACAGCTGGCTGATATTCAGTTCTTCCATCAGGCGATAATTATCCGAATAATCAACAGGAATAGCGATAACGGCCGGCCCCTGCACGTCCATGGCCGCACGGAGTTTGCTTTCCAGTTCTTCGGCATTGGTTACCGCGAATCCCTTCGCGCCGAAGGCTTCGGCATACGCCTTAAAGTCGATCGGACCGAATTTCACCCCGGAGGAACGGTGATATTTTTTCTCTTCCTGAATTTCAACCATGTTATAGGCGTTATCCACCCAGATGATATGCAGCAGGTTGCACTTCAGGCGAATCGCCGTTTCCAGCTCCATGCTGGACTGCATAAAGCCGCCGTCGCCGGAAACCGAAACCACTTTCTGGTTAGGATGAACCAGCGCCGCGCCAATGGCCCACGGCAACGCCACGCCCATGGTCTGCTGACCGTTGGTCATCAGAATCTGCCGCGCGCGGAAGCTGTACAGATAACGCGCCAGCCAGATATGGAAACTGCCCATATCGACGCACAGCGTCACATCGCTGTTGACGATATCCTGCATGGCGCGCACCAGGCGCAACGGGTGAATCGCGAAACCACGCATATTCACCGCGCGCGTCGCCAGATCGTGGCGCTGTTTGGTGCGATCTTCCAGTACCTGCTGTGCCTTGTCGGACAGCGTCACCGGATGGCTGATACAGTCGGTCAGCTGGTTGATGGTTGTTTCGATATCGCCAATCAGTTCGCGAGCCGGGCGGTAGGCGCTATCAATCTCCGCCGGCACGATATCGATGTGCACCAGCGTGGCTTTACCGTTGTTCCACAAAGCGGGATCATATTCGACCGGGCTGTATCCCACGGTAATAATCAGGTCCGCCTGCTGTAACAGCTTATCGCCAGCCTGGTTGTTAAACAACCCGACTCGGCCGGCAAAGTGATCGAAATGCTGCTGATCGACCACGCCCGCCGCCTGATAGGTGCTGGTTACCGGTAACTGGCTGCGGCGCAGTAAACGGCGTATCGCCTCGGCACTCTTCGGCTGGCTGGCCATCAGGCCCAGCAGCAGAATCGGATTTTTAGCGCGTTCAATCATCTGACCGAGCGACACGATATCGGCATGCGGCGCGCCGTTGACCGACGGCAGGTACGGCGTCGCCAGAATCTGGCTGGTGACCGGATCATTGACGATATCCTGCGGCAAACTGATAAACGAAGCGCCCGGACGGCCGAATTCCGCGGCGCGGAACGCGTTCGCCATCACTTCCGAAATGGCGGAAGACGCGCCGATTTCCGCGCTGTATTTAGTCACAGGCTGAAACAGACTGACCGTATCCAGGCTCTGGTGAGTCAATTTCAGTCTGTCCGCGCGTTTAACCGCGCCGCCCAGCGCCACAACCGGGTCACCTTCATAGGTCGCCGTCGCCAGACCGGTGACCAGATTGGAACAACCCGGTCCCGAGGTCACCAGCGTTACGCCGGCCTTACCGGTAATACGCCCTATCGCCGCCGCCATAAAGGCGCCGTTCGCCTCATGGCGCACCGGAACGGTCTCGATCGACGAATCAACCAGCGCATCGAATACGCGGTCGACTTTCGCCCCCGGGATACCAAAAACATACTTCACGCCCTGCTGTTCCAGATGCTTTACAATCAGCTCCGCACCACTATTCCAGTTTTGTTTACCTGATTCATTTTCCATAATATATCCCCCTTACATTTAATGGCTGTCGGTGATCTCTGGCTATTAACTTTCAGCCGAACGGATGATGCTGCTGAGGTTGTCGGGAGACAGATTGGCGCTGAGAAAATCACTGTCCTGCGGCAAATCGATAATCAGTTTGGCGATAACGCCAAAGGTCACCTTGCCTTCTTCAAGCTGGTAATCCAGAACGTGTCCACCGCCGGTGCGATCGTCGGTGATAAAATGTTCGTGGTAACCAGCAACATTAATACCCTGGGTATAAGCCGGGCTGCGGAAGCCGATAATGGCGCCGTCGCGATGTTCAAAATGGAACGTGGGCTGCTCGGCTATCGCTTCCAGCATGGGTTTATACGGGCGTTCCTGACGAGGAACCGTGCGGGTTTCCACATAGCCGAACTTGCCGTCAATACGCAACGCGCAAAACAAGTTGTCGGTGCCGACGATTTCATCAATCTTCTTGTGAATACTGGCGCGATCGGTCTGGCGCTCAAACAAAATTTCCTCCGTGGGACGGAAGAACGTCATCACCGCAAACGGCGTCTTTTGCTCGGGATGAGCGGCCCGGGCGCTGCCGTCGCCGCGCAGCTGGAAAATTTTGCTGTTCATGGCGACCAGTTCGCCATCTAAATCATTAAAAGTCCCGATCCCGAAATCGCCGTGTTTCAGCAAGTCGGCCATGGTTGTTGGACCTTCATAAACGCCGCTGATCAACCCGCTCATCAGCGAGGTTTGATAAATGACACTTTCCGCATCCTGTTCCTGCTGATCTTTGACCAGTTTTATGATTTCATCGACGCATGAGTTCGTATGAAGATGTTCACACATACTGACTACCTCCGGGACATCTCAAACATAAAGTTTATTAATATGTAGCTATTAGATTGACGCCAGAAGCAGTGAAGTTCCAATATAGAAAGGTCGCGACTTTGAGATCAAAAAAATATGGAACTACGTTATCTGCGCTACTTCATTGCGGTAGCTTCGGCCCGGCACTTCACGCGAGCGGCGGAAAACCTGGGTATATCTCAGCCGCCGCTCAGCCAGCAAATTCAGAAGCTGGAGCGGGAGATCGGCACGCCGCTGTTCAGACGGCTCACGCGCGGCGTGGAAATGACGGCGGCTGGCGAGGTTTTGTATCAGGATGCCAGCCAGATCCTGCAACTTATCGACACGGCGGTCGACAGAGCGCGCAGCATCGCGCGCGGCGAGAGCGGCAATCTTAACGTCGGTTTCTCCTGCTCGGCGTCCTTTCATCCCGCGGTATTGAAACTGCTGCACGCCTACCGGCAGCGTTATCCTCATGTTACTTTACGGCCGCAGGAGGAGAATATGCCCGTGCTGATGTCCGGCCTGCACAACCAGAGTCTGGATGTGGCGTTCGTCCGGCTGCCGTGCAGCGCCAGCCGTGAGTTCAACAGTGAGATACTGGTCGAGGAATCGATGCAGCTGGTTATTCCCGCCGGCCACCCTTTACAACGGAAACAAAGCATTCATCTGAGCGAACTGCAGCAAGAGCCGCTGATCATTTTCCCGCGGGAAGTCAGCCCCGGTCTGTATGACATGATCATGCTTTCCTGCTATGAAGCCGGTTATGAACCGATCATGAGTCAGCAGGCACCGCAGATGACCTCGGCCATCGGTATGGTTTCAGCCGGCTTTGGCATTACCATCATCCCGCGCTCGCTGCATTTCATTCAGCCGGGCAACCTGACCTACCACGATATCGAAAACAATCAGCTGACGACGCAAATCGCGCTGATCTGGCGCAAGCATGAGCACTCGGCTGTGATCATGAACATGATCCATATGATGCGTAATATGCTGAAATCAGAAGAGTAATCCCTCCGCAACAACACCGCGCGGCGATAAGGTGGCAATTGCGCCAGTTTCTTATATGATATTGGTTATCATTATCATACGGACGAACAACGATGTTTGCTGCCATTATTGCCGCCTGTGGTCGGACGGAACGGGGCTGGCGGCTGAGAAAACGTCTTTCCAGCGCCTGGAGCGGGCTATTGCTGCCCTGCGCCGCTCTGCCGCTGCTGCTGCTGTTTGAGCCCAGTCTGACGCAACTGAAGGGGATTATCCTGCTGGCCATGCTGAGCACGCTGTTTATGCTGTGTCGCCGCCGATTACGTCCTTATTTACTGCTGCCGTCCTGCATCGCGCTGGTCTGCGGGCTGGCGGCGGTTGTCGCCACTCTCGGCGCCGGCTGAAAAACGCATATTCGGCGAGCAGAAACATTAACAATACTAATCAAAAAGAAAAATCGGCATTAAAACAGGGTATAAGTATAAGGAAGAGAACAAGAGGAAAAACGATGTGGTGCGAAGAGAGGGACTTGAACCCTCACGCCCGTTAAGGCACTAACACCTGAAGCTAGCGCGTCTACCAATTCCGCCACCTTCGCACAGGGTATGAATAATTTGTATCACCAGCGTGGTGCGAAGAGAGGGACTTGAACCCTCACGTCCGTTAAGACACTAACACCTGAAGCTAGCGCGTCTACCAATTCCGCCACCTTCGCAGTATGCCGTGCGATACAAATAATGTGGTTGTTGGTGCGAAGAGAGGGACTTGAACCCTCACGCCCGTTAAGGCACTAACACCTGAAGCTAGCGCGTCTACCAATTCCGCCACCTTCGCTTACCAGTAACATTAGCGATGTAATGTAACCACGGAGGCGAATTCTAGAGATTTTCCCGCTAAGGTCAATGATTATTTCCTTTCTGCGTGGGGGTTTGCTGTAAAAATCGTCAGTTAGCGTATCGGCGACTGGTCAAGGCAGGTCTGCAGCCAGTCAATCACCAGCCGAATACGCGGCGCCAGGAAGCGGCCCGGCGGATACATAATATAGAGGGGCATCGGCGGCGGCGGCGTTTGCGGCAGCATTTCCACCAGCTCTCCGCGCGCCAGTAATGAACGCAACGTGTAACAGGGCGCCTGGATCAGCCCCAGCCCGGCCCGGGCGGCGGCGATATAGGCGTCCGCCCCGTTGACTTCGACCCGCGCGGGCAGCATACGGAAAACCACCTGTTCTTGCTGCATAAACTCCAGCGGATACAGCCGCAGGCTGCGCAGAGAAAAATACCCCACCATCTGGTGCCCGTTCAGTTCCGCCAGCGACGCCGGCCGGCCAAAGGCGGCGCAATAGTCCGGCGCGGCGCAGGTCACCTGCGGCAGCGACGCCAGCGGCCTGGCGACCAGCGAATCGTCGTCCATTCGCCAGGCGCGCAACACGCAGTCCACCCCTTCACGCTGCATATTGATTGTCGAATCGTTGGCGCTCAGCACCAGCGTCATCTGCGGATAGCGCCGATAGAACGCCGGCAGAGCCGGGATCACCACCTCGCGCGCCAGCGAATGCGGCATATCGATGCGCACCCGGCCGCTCGGCTGCTGACGCTGGCGCGAGAACATGCTGTCCGTCTCATCCATTTCGGCCAGCAACTGCACGCAGCGCTGGTGGTACAGCCGTCCCTCGTCGGTGATGCGCACCTGACGCGTGGTGCGCTCGAACAGGCGCACGCCCAGACGCAGTTCGAGTCGCTTCAGCGTCTGGCTTACCGTGGCGCGCGGGATCGCCAGACTTTCAGCCGCACGGCTAAAACTTTCGCTCTCCGCCATGCGGACAAAAACCCGCATCGCCTGTATCTGATCCATAACGTCGGCCCATTGTTTATTTTTTACAAACAGTGTTGCACAAAATGCGTGATTTATCTTTATCCAATAAACAACCAGACTCTATGCTCTTCCATCCATTTTGGAGATCACTCAGATGAAACAACGTACGCTAGGGCCGCAGGGGCCCCGGGTTTCCGCCCTCGGGCTGGGCTGCATGGGAATGAGCGACTTCTATTCCACCGCAATGGATGAACAGGAAGCCGTCGCCACCCTGCATCGGGCGCTGGAGCTGGGCATTACCCTGCTGGACACCGCCGATATGTACGGCCCCTATACCAATGAACAACTGCTGGGCAGCGCGCTCCGCGGCAAACGCGATCGGGTCTTTCTGGCCACAAAATTCGGCATTGTGCGCGATCCGCACAACGCTCAGGAACGCGGCGTATGCGGCAAACCGGAATATGTGCGTCGCGCGGTGGAAGGCAGTCTGCAGCGGCTCGGGGTGGAAACCATCGATCTGTACTATCAGCACCGTCTCGATCCCACGGTGCCGATCGAGGATACCGTCGGCGCGATGGCCGAGCTGGTCAAGGAGGGAAAGGTCCGCTATCTGGGCCTGAGCGAAGTGTCCGCCGGCACGCTGGAACGAGCGCATCGCGTGCATCCGATAACCGCCCTGCAAAGCGAATACTCGCTGTGGACGCGGGACGTGGAAGCGCACATTCTGCCGGCCTGTAAACGGCTGGGCATCGCGTTCGTGCCCTACAGCCCGCTGGGGCGCGGCTTTTTAACCGGGGCCATCCGCCAGTTGCAGTCGCTGTCCGCCGATGATTTCCGCCGCAACAACCCGCGCTTCAGCGACGAGAACTTCGCCAAAAACCTGACGCTGCTCGACAGCATAGAGCGAATGGCGCAGAAAAAACACATCACGCCGTCCCAGCTTGCGCTGGCCTGGGTGCTGGCGCAGGGCGAGCATGTCGTGCCGATCCCCGGCACTAAGCGGCGTCGCTACCTGGAGGAAAATGTGGCGGCGCCAGACGTAAGCCTGTCGGCGGCCGAACTGGCTGAACTGGATGCGCTGTTTCCGCCGCAGGCCGCCGCCGGCGACCGCTACGGTCAGGAAGGCATGGCGATCATCAATAACGACTGACGATAGAGGCTCCGGGCGGCAAAGGGGCGCCTGCGGCGGCACGGCGCCGTTTGGGATGCCCCCGGAGCGGCGGCGAGCCGCCGCCCTCGCCCGCTACCCTACGCGCGTTTTTTCGCGGCGCGCGCCAGCACCGCCTTATACACCCGGAAGCGGCCGGTTTGCGCCAGCACCTCGTGGCTGCCGAACGTATCGTCCAGCAACGCTGGATAAGGCAGGAAGGCATTGGCTACGATGCGCAACTGACCGCCGATATTCAGGTGCGCCGCCGCGCCGCGAATCAACATCTCGGCCGCCTGCAGGCTGGTCTGCAGGCCGTCATGGAACGGCGGATTGGAAATAATAAGATCGAAGCGACCGCCGATATCGGAATAGACATTGCTGGCGATCACCTCGCCCTCCAGCTGATTCAGCGCCAGCGTCGCCCGACTGGCTTCCAGCGCCGCCGCGTTGACGTCGCTGAGCGTCAGACGGATCTTCGGCGAACGGTGGGCGAAGGCCGCGGCCAGCACGCCGGCGCCGCAGGCGATATCCAGTACCTTGCCCTTACTGTGCGCTTCCAGCGTAGACAGCAGCAACTGGCTGCCGTTATCCAGCCCGTCGCGGCTGAAAACGCCCGGCAGCGTAAGAACCGGCACCCCGTCCACATCGTATTCCTGCCACCAGTCATCGAGCGTAAAGCCCGACGACTTATCCAGCCGGCCGTGATACAGACCGCAACGCCGCGCGCTGTCGATCTTATTCAGGCTGGCGAACTCCGCCAGCAGTGTTTCCGCGCTGCGCACGCCGCTGCGATTTTCGCCGATCACGAAGATCTCGCAGCCCACCGGCAGCAGCGATAGCAGGTTGAACAGCTGGAACTGCGCCTCCTGCTTGCTCTTCGGCCAGTAATAAATCAGGGTATCGCAGCCGGCCACCGTATCGGCGTCCGCCAGCAGGGCGAACTGCGCCCTGTCGCCCATCGCGCGCTGCAGTTGCTGCCAGTGGTGGTATTGCATAGTGTGCGCCCGGACCTCCGCCGCCTCGAAACTGGCGGGCAGGGTATCCTGCAAATCGCCGGCGAACAGGACCCGGCGGGCGGAAAATTCATCGCTATGGCGCAGTATAACTTCACTGGCGGGGGTAAATGCGGACATCTGACTAAAGCTCCCTCGTTATCTGAGCGGCGATTATATACTCTAAGTAATTCGAGTTGCAGGACAAAACGTTATCGTTTTGAACAACGTGTTGGCCCCTGACGGGCGAAGCGTATGAGTACGCCTCGCCGCGCGGCACATAGAGCGGTAAATTCGCCGGGAGCGGAATCGCGCTTTGTTGGCGCATATACGATGGGTTTGCTAGCATAGCGCGGCACCGGAGAATCTCCTGACAGGATTAGGCATGGCATCATCAAGACGCGACTGGCTGTTACAACAGCTGGGCATCACGCAGTGGACGTTGCGCCGCCCGGCGGTGCTGCAAGGGGAAGTGGCGATCAGTTTGCCCGACCAGGTGCGGCTGGTGATTATCGCCAACGCGCCGCCGGCCGACGACGATCCTCTGCTGGGCGATGTACTGCGCAGCCTGGCGCTGACGCCGCGGCAGGTATACAGTCTGACGCCTCAGCAGGCGGTGATGCTGCCGGAGAACACCCGCTGCCATTGCTGGCTGATGGGCGTCGATGACCCCATTAGGCTGAACGGCGGCCGGCTTACCAGCCCGGCGCTGGCCGAACTCTATAACAATGCCGGCGCCCGACGCGCGCTCTGGCAGCAGATATGTGAACATGAAAACGATTTCTATCCTGACGCCCGACGACCTGCCCCAGGCGCTGCGTATTGAGCAAGCCAGTCACCGCTTTCCGTGGACGGAAAAAACGCTGTACAGCAATCAGGGCGAACGCTACTTCAACCTGAAGCTGGCGGTGCGGGATGAACTGGCGGCGTTTGCCATCACTCAACGGGTGCTGGACGAGGCCACGCTGTTTAATCTGGCCGTCCATCCATCGCATCAGCGCAAGGGTTACGGACGCCAGTTGCTCGAACACCTGATCGCCGAACTGGAACAGCGCGACATCCTGACGCTGTGGCTGGAAGTGCGCGCCTCGAATCAACCGGCGCTGGCTCTGTATCAGCAACTGGGCTTCAACGAAGTGTCGCTGCGGCGCAACTATTACCCGGCGGAACAGGGCCGGGAAGATGCGGTAATTATGGCGCTGCCGCTGGGCTAAGCCGCAGGCGGCGGTATTCTCGCGCCGCTCAGCCGCCGCGACAGGCCGACTGACGCAAGGCGCCCCTATACGCCGGCCGATAACCCAGGCGCCACTAGACAAACGTTCTCCGCTTGTCGTTTGTAATGTGACTGTAATCGATTACAAAATTTGTAATCAAATATAAAGCTGACAATAAGCACCACAAGAAGATACTCACCTCCATCTGATTCAGAAAAAATTATTATCAATATAAAACAGCACATTAAAATAAAAACACAATGCTCTAAGCGCAAACCAGACAACAAAACAAAATGTAACCTCATTAATATCGATTGTAATCGATTACATTTAATGTGATCTGGCGCACGGTCAATACGATTACGGACTCCTACCCTGAATTTTTCTTCGTGAAGTCAGTAGTCCGGAGACTGTATGAATATTACCGCTAGCGCGCCGTCAGCTCAGCCGCGCACGTCCAACGTCAGGCTCACCTTTTTCGTCTGTTTTCTCGCCGCGTTAGCCGGCCTGCTGTTTGGTCTGGATATCGGGGTGATCGCCGGCGCGCTGCCGTTTATTACCGCGTCCTTTAACATCACCACTTCGCAGCAGGAGTGGGTCGTCAGCGCCATGATGTTCGGCGCGGCGGTGGGCGCCGTCGGCAGCGGCTGGATGAATTTCCGTCTGGGCCGGAAATACAGCCTGATGGTCGGCGCGATTTTATTCGTGGCCGGCTCTCTGCTTTCGGCGTGTTCCGCCAATGTGGAGATGCTGATTGCCTCCCGCGTCATTCTCGGTCTGGCCGTCGGGATCGCCTCCTACACCGCGCCGATCTATCTGTCTGAAATTGCGCCGGAAAACATTCGAGGCAGCATGATCTCGATGTATCAGCTGATGATTACCATCGGCATTCTGGCCGCCTATCTGTCCGATACCGCGCTCAGCTACAGCGGCGCGTGGCGCTGGATGCTGGGCGTCATCACTCTGCCGGCCGCGCTGTTGCTGATCGGCGTATTCTTCCTGCCGGACAGCCCGCGCTGGCTGGCGTCGCGCAACCGTCATGAACAGGCGCGTCAGGTACTGGAAAAACTGCGCGACACCAGCGAACAGGCGCACCGCGAGCTTGATGAAATCCGGGAAAGTCTGAAACTGAAGCAGAGCGGCTGGGCGCTGTTCAAAAATAACGGCAACTTCCGCCGCGCGGTGTTCCTCGGCATTCTGCTGCAGGTGATGCAGCAGTTCACCGGCATGAACGTCATCATGTACTACGCGCCGAAAATCTTCGGCCTGGCGGGCTTCGCCAGCACCGAACAACAGATGTGGGGCACCGTAATCGTCGGGCTGGTCAACGTGATGGCCACCTTTATCGCCATCGGTCTGGTCGACCGCTGGGGCCGTAAACCGACGCTGATTCTCGGCTTCGTGGTGATGGCGGCCGGCATGGGTATCCTGGGCACCATGCTGAATAGCGGCATCAGCACGGAGGCCGGGCAGTACATGGCGATCATTATGCTGATGCTGTTCATCATCGGTTTCGCCATGAGCGCCGGCCCGCTGATTTGGGTGCTGTGCTCGGAGATCCAGCCGCTGAAAGGGCGCGATTTCGGCATCACCTGCTCCACCGCCACCAACTGGATCGCCAACATGATCGTCGGCGCCACCTTTCTCACCATGCTGAATTCGCTCGGCAGCGCCCACACCTTCTGGGTCTATGCGGCGCTGAACCTGCTGTTCGTCTTTATCACGCTGGCGCTGATCCCGGAAACCAAAAACGTCTCGCTGGAGCACATCGAACGGAATCTGATGTCTGGCAAGGCGCTGCGCAACATCGGCGCCCGCTAACCTCCCTTCGTCAACCGATGCGCCGCGCCCGCGGCGCTATCGAACCACGTTCCGTTATCCACAGGCTTACGAGAAAAACAGGCCCTTAGCGAAAGGATAAAGGCATGTCGTTAACATCAAAACCCCACGGCCTGCCCGTCCCGTCGGCTGTCACTGGCGGCGACATAGCCGTGATTGAGGTCGTCTGACAGTCGCCAGATAAATTGCCCTGCACCAAAGTCCATGTAAGGGTCGTCAACGCTTTTTAGTTGATGGCCGCGGGATTGCAGTTGCTGCACGACCGCCGGGTCAAAACGGCTTTCCAGATCAAGGGTAAAATCCCGGTTAACTTTCCAGCGAGGGGCGTCGCAGGCAGCCTGCGGCTGCTGATGAAAATCCAGCATTCTGACGAGGGTTTGCACATGCCCCTGGGGTTGCATATCGCCCCCCATGACGCCAAAGCTCATCTGCGGCTGTCCATTTCTGGTAAGGAAAGCCGGAATAATGGTGTGGAAGGGACGTTTGCCCGGCGCTACCACATTGGCGGATTTTGGATCACTGGAAAATCCCGCTCCCCGGTTTTGCAGGCTGATGCCATACTCCGGCACCACCACGCCCGAACCAAAGCCCATATAGTTGGACTGAATAAATGACACCATCATGCCATTTTCATCGGCGGTGGTCAGATAAACGGTGCCGCCGCTGCGAGGTATTCCCGCCGCCGGCAGGCTGGCGCGCGTCAGGTCGATTTGCGCGGCGCGCTGCTGCAGGTAGTTATTGTCCAGCATCTGCTGCGGCGTGATTTCCATCGACGCCGGATCAGCCACGTAGCGGTACACATCGGCGAAGGCCAGTTTCATCGCTTCGATTTGCAGATGCTGGACATCCACGCCATCCAGCGCCAGGCCGGCGAGGTCAAACCGCTCCAGAATCCCCAGGGCAATCAGCGCCGCAATGCCCTGCCCGTTAGGGGGAATTTCATGGACCTCATAACCGCGATAGCGCTGGCTTATCGGCGTTACCCATTCAGGCTGATATGCCTGTAAATCCTGTAAGGTCAGGCTGCCGCCGGTCTGCTGCGACCAGTTCACGATGGATTCGGCAATCTCGCCTTCATAAAACGCGCGCGCGCCCTGGTCGGCCAACAGACGCAGGGTTTTCGCGGCGGCCGGGAAACGAAATAACTCGCCGGTTTGCGGCGCCCGTCCGCCAGGCATAAAGGCATCGGCAAAGCCGGGTTGTTGCGCAAGAATCGGTACGGCGGCCTGCCATTTCCGCGCCACCATCGGCGCCAGTGCGACGCCGCGCTCTGCGATCCCGATGGCGCTGTGCATCAGACGGGAAAAGGGCAGTTTACCAAAACGGCGATGCAGCGCTTCCCAACCGGCCACCGCGCCAGGCACGGTAACGGCATCCCAGCCGCGTTCCGGGCGTTTCGCCAGTCCCTGCGCATCGTTGCCGTAGCGACGACGAAAATAATTCACATCCCAGGCGCCCGGCGCAGGGCCGGACGCATTCAGCCCGTGCAGTTGTCCACCGGCCCAGACCAGCGCAAAGGCATCGCTTCCCAGTCCGTTTGATACCGGCTCCACCACCGTCAGCGTGGCGGCGGCGGCGATAGCGGCATCCACCGCGTTGCCGCCTTCCAGTAAGATGCGGTTGCCCGCCTGAGCCGCCAGCGGATGCGAAGTGGAGACGATGTTATGGGCGAACACCGGCGTGCGCGGCGTAAGATACGGGTTATGCCAGTTAAAGCTCATGGTCTTTCCCCTTGTTGTACACGTTGTTCTGCCGATATCTGTAAGGCCCGGCGATCCACTTTATTGGTGCCCGCCAGCGGGAAGTGGTCGGTAAGCCAGATATGGCGTGGATGTAAATAAGCCGGCCCCTGTTGCAGCGCCCAGTTTTTCAGCGCCTGTGGGTCGAGGGACTCTCCGGCGCGGGGGATCACCCAGGCGACGGGTTTCTGGCCTTTGATGTCATCCGCGACCGGCACGACACAGGCCTGCTGAACCTGCGGGTGGCTTTCCAGCAGCTTTTCGACCTCACCCGGCCAGATATTTTCTCCGCCGCAGACGAACATATCGTCATGGCGGCCGATGAACCAGAAGAACCCTTGTTCGTCGCGGCGAAACACGTCGCCGGTAATGTAGTAACCGTCATCAGTAAAGGGCGCGGGAACATCCGGTCGCTGGTGATAGCCATGCATTAACGCCGGACTTTTCATCTCCAGCACGCCTTCATCCGCCAGCGCACCGTCAGCGCCGCGCAGCCGCACGCTGACGGCGGGATGGGGATAGCCGGGCGAACCGGCCGGCGTGGTCAGCCCTTGCGGGTGCGGCGCAAAGACCACCGGCCCGGCTTCTGTGGTGCCATAGGCGTTAATGATGCGCGCCTGCGGCAGCCAGCGGCGTAATGACCGATACAGGCTGTCACTCACCGGCGCTGATCCCATACGAATCACCCGCACGCAGGAGAGATCGCTTTCCGCCAGCAGATCTTTTTCCTGCAGCATCATGGCCAGCATCGGCGGCACGGCGGTGAGCCAGCTACAGCGGTAGTGGTTCACCGCCTGGAGATAAGCGCGTGCGGCGAATTGCGGCAGCAATACGGTGGTCACCTGACTTGCCAGCGTCAACAGCGCCAGCGCCAGCGCGTTCATATGGTAGAAAGGCGCGGCGATGAGCACCCGTTCGCCCGTCAGTTCCCGGGTGGACAGGCGAGTCGCCACCACCCAGCGGTGGCTGGCATGGGTCAGACGCACGCCTTTGGGCATCCCGGTGGAACCAGAGGTGTAGAGCATCAGCGCCAGGTCATCGGCCCCCGGAGCAAAACAGATCGCTTCCCCTTGCCGCTGCAGCGCGTCCAGCTCCGCGCCAAAACTTAGCCGGGGAAGGTCACCGCTGATACGGGTAAGCTGATCCTCATCGCCCAGCAGCAGTCGGCTGCCGCTGTCCGCCAGAATGCGTTCAATCGTGTGCGTCGGGAAACGAAAGTTGATCGGCACCGCCACCAGACCGGCACGCATAATGCCCAGCAGGCTGGCAATATAGTCAATCGAGTTACGCGCTAAGATCGCCACGCGCGTCCCGCCAGACCAGCCGAATTGCCGCAGGCCGAGGCAAATGGCGTCAGCCTGGTGATTTAATTGCCGAAAGGTGATTTCCTTCTGTGCGCCATCGGCCAGCGGGGTGATAAAGGCCGTCTGGTCACTGTGACGCAGGGCGGCGCTGAAGGCGCCGAGGTTGTCAGGTAAAGTTAATGACCGGGTATCAGGCATCGTTAAACTCCAGCACCAGCGCCAATGCGGGGATAGCCACGCGCAGGTATCCGTCTTGTTGTTTCAGCGGTAAATGAAACCGCTCTGCCGCGGCGACGACAGAGACGGTGTCGCCGCCGCCAATACGGATACAGGCAAACCGACTTTCGCGATCATCTGCAAGTGGCAATAAATCGCCGTATTGCGCCTGCCATTGCGCAAGGCTAACCACCTGTAGCAACGCCGTGTCGCCCAGTCGCGCATACTGTTTACCGGTTTCATCCGCATCACGCGCCACCACGGTTAACGCCTGAATACAGCCAGGCTGCAGCCACTCGTCACGCCACACCCATTGCGGCGTATGATGCTGACAGAAGTACACCCGGCCGGCGCTGAAGCTGCCCGGCGCCAGGCGCACGGTACTGAAACGGGCTTCGCCTTTTTCTCCGCCGCTGTTCACCTCGCGAGAGAAGCGCTGCACCGGCTGTACGCTAAACCCCGCGGTACGCAGGGTGGTTGCCGTAGATTCCGCGTTGTCGCTGGCAAACACCAGTCCGTCAATACCCGGCGGGTTAGCCAACAGTTCCCGACGTAAAGGCTCGCCCCGTTCTGGCAGGCCAATCAGCTCCAGGTAGTGGTCAGCGAACATGATCAAATGGTTGATCGAGCCGAGGCTGTGATAACCCCTGGGCGTTAACACGAACCCCAGCGCCCGAAACAGTTGCGCGCTGTTATCCAGTTCAAAGTGGCTGTTGATCACCAGATGATCCAGTTTCAGGATCATGCCGCCCCCTGTTCCGCCGGAGTCGCGTACAGGCCACGTCCGCTGGCCACCAGACGCCCTTCGGCGTCATAGATCCAGGCCTCGGCGCTGGAGGCCAGTTTGCCGCGTTTAATCACTTTCGCTTTAACCGTCAGATCGCCGCGCGCCGGGCGGTGGTAATCCACATGCAGGTTCAGGGTGGGCACCCCCCTGCCGGTCCAGGCGACCAGCGCCCAGTCTGCGGCCAGATCAATCAGCGTAGCGAGAATACCGCCGTGGATATAGCCGCCTGCCGGGTTAACCACGAATTCATCCCGAAAGGGCACCTGCAGGGTAATTTCGCCTTCGCCGGCCTGCCCGACTTTCAGCCCCAGCCACTGGTGATAGGGGCCTTTAAGCAGTTTTTGTTCGATGTCCTGTGCGTTCATTTCTTGCTCCTGAATCAGGGGGTGACGATCACTTTGCCCAGCACTTCACGGTCACGAATCAGCCGTAACCCTTCTGCCGCCTGTTCCAGCGGCAGCACCCGGTCGATCAGCGGCGTGATTTGTCCTGCGGCGACCATATCCAGCAGTACCGCCAGGTTATCCTGGTAAAAACTGTTGGATCCTTTGATGTTCAGCTCAAAACTCCAGACGTAACGCAAATCTTCCTGCGGGTCATAACCGGCGGTGGCGCCGCACACTAGCAGAGTGCCGCCACGCTTCAGACATTTCAGCGACGGGCGCCACGTGTCTCCGCCCGTAAAGTTGATCACGACATCCACACCGCCGTCATAGGTCCGGCGCTGGGGTTTGCCGTATTTGTCAATCGCCCAGCGAGAGAAGTCCTGCCGGCGGTAATTGACCACGTGGTCGGCCCCTATCGCCTGGAGCGCCGCCGCTTTTTCGTCACTGCCTGCGCAGGCAACCACTTCCGCGCCGAGGTGCTTCGCCAGCACCACGCATGCGGTGCCGACGCCCCCACTGGCGCCGAGGATCAGCACCTTGTCGCCAGCCTTAATGGTGTTATGGGTGATTAACATGCGGTGAGCGGTGCCGTAAGCCACCGGCAGCGCGGCAGCCTGCTCAAACGTCACGCCATCCGGCACAGCAATAAGCTGGCGCGCGTCCGCCAGCGCATATTCCGCCATGCCGCCGTCGGTCATTTCCCCCATCAGACCGACACCCGGTTTCAGTGGGTTAACCAGCACCCGGTCGCCGATATTCCAGCCCGTCACGCCTTCGCCAATTCTGTCGATGGTACCAGCCAGATCCAGCCCCGGCACTACCGGCAGAGGAACTTTGATGCCCGGCATTCCCTGTACGGTGAAGACATCGTGATAGTTAAACGAGGATGCCCGGACGCGCACCACCACATGCCCGGCCTGCGTCTGAGGCATGGCTTTGTTTTCATCAATCTGTAACTGCTCAAGGTCACCATGTTGTAGTAATACCAGCGCTTTCATCGTGTTGCTCTCCGGGTTATTTCAGTTCTTTCGCGGCAAGATAAGGGCGCGGGTCGAACAGGTCATCATTCAGCCCGCCTTTGATGGAACCGCTGCTTAACAGCACTGCGTGTTCACGTTTTAGGGTGTCGATATCGGCTTTTTCAAAGGACATCTGGTTCATGCGATCCCACAGGCTGACGTAGGCTCGCGCCTGGTCTTCCGGCAGGCTGGCCTTCGTCTGGAGGATCTTTACCACTTCATCCGGGTTGGCCCGGCCCCAGTCGAGGGTATCGCGCAGGGCGGCGATGACTTTAGCGACGGTTTCCGGCTGTTGGGTGATCAGTTCATTGCGCACGGTGCCGACACCGATATAAGGCAGAGCGTCACTGTGCGTCAGTTTTTTCCACTCATCGGCAAAGGTGCTGATAACGCGCAATTTCAGCTCCGGCAACTGTCTGACCGTCAGAGTACGCAGGGCGGCGGCATCAATCTGATTCTGCGCGAGGAACTGCGCCAGGCGCGATTCGTTCCCGCCGATCAGAGAAAATTCATTCGCGGCAATGCCGGCGTTTTCCTGCAACAGCGTGCTACCAATTACCGCTACGGAAGAGCCCGCCGGCGACATGCCCACTTTTTTACCTTTCAGTTGTGACAGTTCAGTAATGGGAGAACCTTCCGGCACGACGAACGCCACATCGGCGGGCTGGGTGGCGGCGAAGATTTTTACCGGCACCCCTTCGGCAGCTACACTGAACACACCCGCCACCGGTGCGCCAAAGGCCAGATCAATGGAGCCGGATGCCAGCGCTTTCAGCGGTGCATTCACATCCGGGAAGTGGACGAACTCGGCATCGACGCCGCGTTTTTTCAGGAAATCCTGACTTTCCAGCACCGCGCCGTATCCCAGGCTGACGCCGGACGTCCAGTAACCGATACGCACTTTGCCGTCGGCAAAGCTGAATGGCGGCAGCAGCCCCGCCAGCAAGGTGAAAAGAACAAGCAGTTTTTTCATGTATTACCCCTGAATGAATAAGCGTTATGCACGTTTTTTCCAGCGAAACAGGCGACGTTCCAGCGGTTTGAGCAGACCGCCTTCCAGCAGCAACATCAGTGAGACGAGCAACAAGGTCCAGGCAAATACCTGACTGGTCTGCACCAGATCACCCGCCTGGCGCAGGCGATAGCCAATGCCATCGGATGATCCCAGCGTTTCCGCCACCAGCGACACTCGCCAGCCGAAGCCAAAGGCCAGGCGAGCACCAGAAAAGAAGTACGGCAGAATGGTGGGTAAATAGATTTTGCGCAGCGTCTGCCAGCGGTTCATACGGAAGCTGCGTGCCAGTTCGACATACTGCGCGTCCACGTTTTGCGCGCCCTGCCAGACATTGGTGAGGATCAGCGGCATCGCCGTCATAAACACGACGAAGATGGTGGTGGCATCAGAAATGCCGAACCAGATAATGGCGAAGATGGCCCAGATTGCCGACGATACGGTGTTAAACACCGCCAGCAGCGGTTCAAAAAAAAGCGCCACCCGCTGGCTGGCGCCCAGCGCCAGACCGAACAGGGTGCCGACCAACGCCGCCAGCACGAAGCCCGATACCACGCGGCTGAACGTGGCGCCGATGTCGTGCAGCAGCGATTCACTCTGCCACAGCACCAGCAGCGCCTGCCAGGTGGCGGCCGGGCCGGGCAAGACAAATGCCGGAAGATGTTGTGAACCCTGCCACCAGGCAATCAGAAACACGGCCAGCAGGATCAGCCGTTGTAATAACAGGTTAAAGGTGCGTGAAAGGTGTTTCATCTCATACCTCAAGACGTAACAGGCGAATCTGTTCATTCACCTCAGGAGCCGTGGCGATGCGTGGGCGCGGCAGGTTCAGCGCGGTTTGCCGGTGGATGCGTCCCGGATGGGGTTTCAGCACCACGACCCGATCCGCCAGCACCACCGCCTCTTCCACATCGTGCGTCACCAGCAATACGGTCATCCCCGTCAGCTGCTGAATACGCAGCAACTCGTCGTGCATGGCGCTGCGGGTTTGCGGATCGAGGCGTGAGAAGGGTTCATCCATCAACAGGATTTGTGGCTGCACCACCAGGCTGCGAGCCAGCGCCACGCGACTGCGCATCCCGCCGGATAACTGATGCGGCCAGTGCCGGACGAAGTCGGACAGGCCGACCAGCGCCAGAGCGTCGTCCACGCGCTGGCGACGCTCCCGTTTAGCGAGGGCGCTGTTTTCCAGGCCAAAGTGTACGTTTTGCCCAACGGTACGCCACGGCAGCAGGCGATCTTCCTGAAACAGGTAGGCGATACGCTGCCAGTGCTGAAAGTGTTTTGCCGGCGTTCCCTGAATGGCAATGTCGCCGTTGTCTGCCGGTAACAGGCCGGAAATCAGATTTAACAACGTGCTTTTACCGCCCCCGGATGCGCCCAGCAGCGCCACGATTTCCCCTTGCTGAATGGTCAGAGAAATATTTGTCAGCACGTTTTGGTTGGCAAAGGATTTACTGACGTCACGCAATTCAATGGCCACGCTCATTCAAATATCTCCCGTGGCAATACCGGTAATAACGTGCCTTCTTTACTCAGGGTGGCGTAGATTTTTTCCAGCGTCATTGTCTGAAACGTTTCAATATGGCGGCGGGCAATAAACTCCACCCGTTTCGCATCCCCTTCAATAAATGCGTCAATCATGGCGTTATGATCGTGTTTAATTTCAGGTTTAATACGTTGCACGTTAAATCCCAGCGCCACCAGTCGCGCCATTTCATCCATTAATCCGGACAGCGTGCGAATTAAATGGCCGTTACCGGTGGCTTCGGCAATGGTTAAATGGAAACGTTTATTGGCATTCATAAACACATCAATGCGCGTAGACAGCGGGGCCGCGACTTCCACCCGGCACTGGGCTTCTAAATCTTTCAACAGTTCAATATCCACTTTGCCGACCGCCAGGCGCGCCGCCAGCGGCTCCAGTGCGGCGCGCAGGGTAAAGATTTCCTCCACGTCCTGCACCGTCACCGGCGCGATGCGATAGCCCTTGCGTGGGCGTGAAATCACCAGTTTGTCATGACTCAGGCGCGTCAGCGCCAGCCGGATGGTGCTTTTCCCGGACTGGTAGCGATCCATCAGTTCAGATTCCGTCACCAGCGATCCCGGCAGCAGGCGGCAGGTCAGAATATCGCGGCGAATGGTGTAGTAAGCCTGGTTGCTTAAAGATAAAGAATCGCTCACGCCAGCCCTCTCAGTTTATTTCTGTGAGCAGCTCACTGCGTCACATTGAATATCCCAATAAGGTCATTCTGAAACAGTGCCGGAAAGCGATCTAATAATAAAATCAGCAATGCAATGCGATTATTCGCATGTACTGAGCTGCCCAGAAAAGAATGGGAATATTTGCGCATTTAAATAGCCGAAATACTTATGCGCTAAATCATTCGAGTTGCAGGAGACGGCAAGAGAGAGAATCCCGAATCACTGGCTCAAGTCAGTGATTCGGGTGAGCGAGCGTAGCCAACGCACCCGCAACCGGAAGTATGACAAGTAGATAACCAGCGAGAAAGCGCGGTATCAATATGCTGCCTTTGGATGTGTCTGACGCGGGTTTACTATACAGGCATATAAGGAAACGCCGACGCAGCAAATAGACGGAGAACGGCAACGTTAAACCGGCATCAGGGTACAACCGGGCTTTAGAGGTCGATATTAGCCATCTGTTTTCGGCTGACGGTAAGGCATAGACGACATAATAAGTCTGAGCATCCCACTTCATCCAGGATATGCACATTATTAGATAAAGTTATTCGTTCTGGTTTCATCACGCCTGCTTTACCCTAGCGGAAAATTTTCTTTATCGACCTGGGAGTATGTATGCGTCTGAAGTTGTTGTTATTGTCCCTCATGTTGGCCGGAGTTTCCCAGGCTCAGGCGCTGGATGACGTGACGGTTGCGCTGGCGATTCCCCCGGCCGTGCACGATGGCGCGCCTTATGCGGCGGCGCAGGAACTGGGGTTATTTAAACAACAGAACCTGTCCGTCAAACTGGTGGTGTTTCAGGGGGCCGGGGCGCTGCTGCCTCAGGTCGCCAGTAAACGAGTCACCTTTGGCTACCCGGTATCGGAACCGGTTATTTCCAGCTACTTTAGCGGTAAAGATCCCCTGCCGCTGCGCTATTTTTACAATGGCACGCCGGCCCAGACCATGGAATACACCGTACTGGCGGATTCTCCGATCAAAACGCTGGCAGATCTGAAAGATAAAAAAATCGGGGTCGGCGCCCTGACATGGGGAACCATCCCGAACAGTCGCGCCGCGCTGCGTGTTGCCGGTCTGGAACCGGGTAAGAACGTGGAATTTGTCGCGGTGGGCGTGCTGGGATCGGGCTTCCAGGCGCTGCGCAGTAAACAGATCGATGCCCTGAACTATAACAGTAGCTGGGGCGATATTTTTGAGCTCACCGGCACCAAAATTCGCCGCATCGCTTACCCGGACGTATTTCAGGAAACCCCGGGCAACGGGTTTATCGCCCATGAGGATACGTTCAAAGACAACCCGGATCTGATCCGCCGTTTTGGCCGTGCGTATACTGAAGCGCAATACGTTTGTGAAGTGAACCCCGAATTTTGCGTGCAAGCCTTCTGGCGTCAGTACCCGGAAAGTAAACCCGCGAATGCGGACGGTAAAGGGCTGAACGATGCCAAAACGCTGCTGACCCGCCGCCTGCAACGCACTCTGTACCGGGAAAACGGCAGCCGCCGCAATCCGGGCGAATATGATTTACCGGTGATTCGGGCGGCCATTGCCGCAATGGCGAAAACCGGTGAATTCCCTTCTGCCGCGGTGCCGGTGGAACGTATTTTCTCTAACGAATTTGTCGCTGCTTTTGATGACTTTGATAAAAATGCGCTGAAAGCTCGGGCGGAGGCGGCAAAATGAGCGCAACGCTGATGGTTGATATTCCTGATGGTCTGATTGATCAGCCGCGCCGTATTCATGCCCGCGGACTGGTTGCCGGCGAGGCCACGCTGACGGCAGACTTTACCCACGCCGATGGCAGTGTCTGGCACAGCCAGGCTACGTTTCTCATTACGGCGGAGGGCGTGCTGGACCCCGACGCCGCTACGCCCGTTGCCGGCGACTGGCGTGAAGCGGAGCCGATGGCGCCGGTATGGGCGCTACGTCTGGTATCGCCGGCGCTGGATCCGGCGTTAAGCGACAGCCTTGACGCGCGCCATATCACCTTGCGTATTCAGGACGCCGGCGGCGCGGTTGCCGGAGCCACGCTGGTTCAACGCCTGTTGGCCCCCGGCGTCACACGGCGGGAAATTCGTGAAAATGGGCTGTCTGGCACGCTGTTTACGCCAGCAGATCATGGTTCTTATCCGCTGGTGATTGTACTGAACGGCTCAGGCGGCGGCACCCCGGAGCAGCGTGCGGCCCTGTTTGCCGCTCATGGCTACCAGGGGCTGGCGCTGGCGTATTTTAAAGCGCCAGGCCGGCCGGATTATATTTCGGAAACGCCACTGGAATATTTCCAGCAGGCACTGGGCTGGGCAACGGAAACCCTGCATCCGAAAAATGACTTTATTGCCGTTGCGGGGCATTCCCGCGGCGGCGAACTGGCCTTGTTGCTGGGCGCAACCTTCCCGGAGCGGATTTCTGCGGTAATTGGCTATGTTCCCAGCGCGGTGATACACGGCACGCTGCGTGCCGGCCGCCCGGATGAGCCACGGGATGCCGCCGCCTGGACCTTGCGCGGTCAGCCACTGCGGAATATCTGGCAGGACAATCCGGCGGCTGACTGGCGCGCCTTTGATCGTCCGCCACAACCCGGTGCGCATATTCGTCAGGCTCCGGCATTTATTGCGGTGGAACGCGATCAGAAAAACCTGACGGCGGCGCGGATCCCGGTGGAGCGGATTAGCGGCCCGGTGCTGCTGATTTCTGGCGCCGATGACGGATTCTGGCCGTCGGTGGACTACTGTGAACGTATTGCTGCCGCACTGGGTGCGCATCAACATCGCTGGTCGGTGGAGCATGTGCGTAACGACGACGCCGGCCATGCGATCGCCTTTCCGTATATCCCGACCACGGAAATTGCCCGAGTGCATCCGGTAGCCGGGGTGGTGATTGATGGGGGCGGAACGCCGGCCGCCAACGCCCGCGCAAACCGACTGAGCTGGCGGCGCGTACTGGCATTCCTGGCGACAGCAACGGCAACGCGTGGAGAACCGGCATGAGCGCCGCGCTGGAACTGCGTGGCGTCGGCCTGACCTATTCGACACGCAGAGGGGCAATCCACGCGCTGGCCGACGTTGATTTACAGGTGGCGAATGGCGAGTTTGTCGCTTTGCTGGGGCCATCCGGCTGCGGCAAATCCACCATTCTCAAACTGGCCGCCGGGTTGATGGCCGCCACTGCCGGACAGGTACAGGTGGCTTCTCAGATCGTCACCGGGCCGGGGCGGCAGACTGGCGTGGTGTTTCAGAAACCGAATCTGCTTCCCTGGAAAACGGTGCTGGAAAATGTGTTGCTGCCCGCCCGCACGCTGGGGCTGCCGGACGCCGCCGCCCGGGCGCGGGCGCGACAGTTGCTCGAACTGGTCGGGCTGGCGGATTTTGCCGGGGATTATCCCTTTGAGCTGTCCGGCGGAATGCAGCAGCGCGTGGGTATCGCGCGGATGCTGTTGCACGATCCCGAACTGCTGCTGATGGATGAACCCTTCGCCGCGCTGGATGCCCTGTCACGGGAAAACCTGATGCTCGAACTTCAGCGTATCTGGGATCAACAACGCAAATCGGTGTTGTTTATTACCCACAGCATTCAGGAAGCGGTGTTTCTGGCGGATCGAGTGTTGGTCATGTCGCCGCGCCCTGGCCGCATTATTGAAGATCTGGCCATTGCGCTTCCCCGGCCGCGGACCCTGGAGACGCTGGCTGACGCGTCATTTATGACGCTGTGCCAGCACTTACGGAGACATTTCACCCATGCGTAGATTGTTGCCCTTATTGTATCCGCTGATAAGCCTGGCCGTACTGGTGCTTATCTGGGATCTGTCTGTTCGGGTATTTTCCGTACCTGATTATCTGCTGCCGCCGCCCGCAGCGGTGTTTGGGGCGCTAAGAACGGGTTTTGCTGACCATAGTCTGTGGCCCCATATCGCCGCCACTTTGGGCGAAACCCTGGCCGGGTATGCCATCGGCAGTGGGCTGGCGATCTTTTTGGGGTTGGCGCTGGCGGAATCCCGGACTTTCGAGCGGTTTGTCTATCCGTTGCTGATTGCACTGCAGGCCACGCCCAAAGTGGCGCTGGGCCCGATTATCCTCGTCTGGTTTGGTTTCGGCATAGCCTCGAAAATTGTGCTGGTTACGCTGGTTTGTTTTTTTCCTTTGTTCGTCAATACCGTTAACGGCATCCGCCGCACCGATGCCGAACTGCTGGATACCTGCCGTGCATTTTCGGCATCCCGCTATTATTTGTTATTTCACGTCAAGCTCCCTTCCGCCGCCGGCGATATTTTTGCCGGACTGCAGATTGGGGTGGCGCTTGCATTAATCGGTGCGGTGGTGGCGGAATTTTTATCTGCGCAGCGCGGTCTGGGGTATCTGATTGCATCAAGCTCCGTGAATATGAGCCTCTCCACCATGTTCGCCGGAGTACTGTTGCTGGCGTTCATCGGGCTGTGCGGCGCTCAGACCGTGCGCTGGTTACAACGCAAAATAGTGTTCTGGGAGGAAAGGTCGGGGAATTCCCCGACCAAATAACCACGTGGGACATTAAATTCAGACTTCGCCCGACTCTTTATCAGCCAGCAGGATCGAATCCAGCGCGATTTCGATCATCTCGTTAAAGGTGGTCTGGCGCTCCTGCGAGGTGGTTTGCTCATTGGTGCGGATGTGATCGGAAACAGTGCAAATGGCCAGCGCCTTCGCGCCGAACTCGGCGGCCACGCCATAAATACCGGCGGCTTCCATTTCCACGCCGAGGATGCCGTACTTTTCCATCACGTCGAACATTTGCGGATCCGGCGTATAGAACAGATCGGCCGAGAACAGATTGCCGACGCGCGCCGCGATGCCGCGCGCTTTCGCCGCCGCCGCCGCATGACGCACCATATCGAAATCGGCGATCGCAGCAAAATCATGATCTTTAAAACGCAGGCGGTTCACTTTCGAGTCGGTGCAGGCGCCCATGCCAATCACCACATCGCGTAATTTAACGTCGCTGCGCACCGCGCCGCAGGAACCGACGCGAATGATTTTTTTCACGCCGAACTCGGTAATCAGCTCTTTGGCATAGATCGAGCAGGAAGGGATACCCATGCCGTGCCCCATCACGGACAGCTTGCGCCCCTGCCAGGTGCCGGTAAAGCCCAGCATGCCGCGCACGTCATTCACCTGACGGACATCCTGCAGGTAGGTGTCCGCAATATATTTGGCGCGCAACGGATCGCCCGGCATCAGTACTACGTCCGCGAAATCACCCATTTCGGCATTAATATGTGGCGTAGCCATGTCAGTTTTCCTTTATCAGTCAACAATCAGGACAGCCTGCGCCGCGCGGCGCAGGCAAATAGGTATTACAGGATAGATTTGCCGTAATCCATCGCCGACAGCCCGAAGTAGCGGGCCACCGTCTGGCCGATATCGGCAAAGGTCGTGCGATGGCCGCGGCCGCCCGGCGTCACTTTCGGTCCGTAGATCAGCACCGGCACGTTCTCACGCGTGTGGTCGGTGCCGGCCCATGTCGGATCGCAGCCGTGATCGGCGGTCAGGATCAGAATATCGTCGCCGCTCACCAACGCCAGCATTTCCGGCAGACGGCGATCGAACAACTCCAGCGCGGCCGCATAGCCCGCTACGTCGCGGCGATGGCCATACGAAGAGTCGAAGTCGACGAAGTTAGTGAAAACGATGCTGTTATCGCCGGCCTGCTTCATTTCCTGCAGCGTGGCGTCATACAGTGCGTCTATGCCGGTCGCTTTCACTTTTTTGGTAATGCCGACCTGGGCGTAGATGTCGGCGATTTTACCGACCGAAATCACCTGGCCCTCTTTCTCTTCCACCAGTTTTTTCAGGATGGTCGGCGACGGCGGTTCAACCGCCAGATCGTGACGGTTGCCGGTGCGTTCGAAGTGACCCGCCTTATCGCCGATAAACGGCCGGGCGATCACGCGGCCGATATTGTAGCCGCCGTTGGTAAGCTCTTCGCGCGCGATCTCGCACAGCTCATACAGCTTATCCAGTCCGAACGTCTGCTCATGGCAGGCGATCTGGAACACCGAATCCGCCGAGGTATAGAAAATCGGCTTACCGGTTTTCATGTGCTCTTCGCCCAGTTGATCTAGGATAACGGTGCCGGACGAGTGGCAGTTGCCGAGGTAGCCGGGCAGCCCGGCGCGCTCGACCAGCGTATCCAGCAGCGCCTGCGGGAAGCTGTTCTCTTCGTCTTTAAAATAGCCCCAGTCAAACAGCACCGGCACGCCGGCGATCTCCCAGTGGCCGGACGGCGTATCTTTGCCGGAAGAGATCTCGCTGGCGTAGCTCCAGGCGCCGATGATCTCGGCCTGCGGATCGAGCCCCGGCGGGAACGATCCGGCAGAAGCCTCCGCCGCCTTGCCCAACCCCAGACGGCTCAGATTAGGCAAACGCAGCGGACCGCTGCGTCCCGTATCGGCCTTGCCGGCGGCGCAGGCCTGCGCGATATGGCCGAGCGTATCCGCGCCGCGATCGCCGAAACGATCGGCATCGGCGCTATAGCCAATGCCGAAAGAATCCATCACCATAATAAATACACGTTTCATTCATGTTCTCCCTGCGTGATGACACGCTGGCTTCGGCGCAATAGCGCGCCGCAATAAATTCAGATTAACCGTGCTCCGCGCCGATGCGGCAATACACCGCAGGCGTTGATTGCGGCGCGTCGTCGCCGACCGCGATCGCAGCGCGCACCGCCTCGGCCGTCCGCTTCCAGTCGGCCTCGCTACCGGCGTGGATCACCGCCAGCGGACGCTGGTCGTCGACCCGTTCGCCAATGCTGGCGACATGATTCAACCCGACGCTATGGTCGATGGCATCGCTGGCCTGGCGCCGTCCTCCGCCGAGCGACACCACCGCCATTCCGAGCGCGCGGGTATCCATCGCCGTCACCACGCCCTCGCGCCCGGCGAATACCGGCTTGCTCAGCATCGCCTGCGGCAGGTGGCGCCGGTAGTTCTCGACAAAGTCGGTCGGACCGCGCTGGGCCGCCACCATCCGGCCGAACACTTCCGCCGCCCGACCGTTGGCCAGCACCGTTTCCAACTGACGCCGCGCTTCCGATGCGCTGTGCGCCAGCCGCCCGGCCAGCAGCATCTCTTCGCATAGCGCCATCGTCACCGCATACAAACGAGGGTTACGATGCTCTCCGGTGAGGAACTGCACCGCCTCGGCCACTTCCAGCGCGTTGCCGGCGCTGGAAGCCAGCACCTGATTCATATCCGTCAACAGCGCGGTAGTCTGACAGCCGGCGTGATTGGCCACCCCGACGATCGCCTGCGCCAGCTGCTCCGACATCGCCTGCGTCGGCATAAACGCCCCGGAGCCCACTTTAACATCCATCACCAGCGCATCCAGTCCCTCAGCCAGCTTTTTCGCCAGGATCGAGGCGGTAATCAGCGGGATCGAATCGACAGTGGCGGTAATATCGCGCGTGGCGTAAAAACGCCGGTCGGCAGGCGCCAGCGACTGAGTCTGCCCGATAATCGCCACGCCGACCTGGCGGATAATTTGCCGAAACGCCTGATCGTCGGGATAAATATTCAGACCCGGAATCGATTCCAGCTTATCCAGCGTGCCGCCGGTATGGCCCAGCCCGCGACCCGAAATCATCGGCACATAGCCGCCGCAGGCGGCGACCATCGGCCCGAGCATCAGCGAGGTGACGTCCCCGACGCCGCCAGTGGAGTGCTTATCCACCAGCGGGCCGTTTAAATTCAGCCCCTGCCAGTTCAGCACCGTACCGGAATCCCGCATCGCCAGCGTGAGCGCCACCCGTTCCTCCAGCGACATATCGTGGAAATAGATGGTCATGGCCAGCGCGGCGATTTGTCCTTCCGACACGCTGTTGTCGCGGATCCCGTTAACGAAGAAGCGAATCTCTTCTTCGCTCAGCGAATGGCCGTCGCGTTTCTTACGAATAATCTCCTGAATCAGTAGCATACGATCTCTCCAGGCCGGCGGACCGGGAGTCGGCCGCGCCGGACTATCAGTAACCGCCGCGCGGGGCGGCGTCCGGCGCCTGCCCCAGCGTGGTCAACAGGCTGCCGAGCAAACTGGATGCGCCGAAACGGAAGTGACGCGCGTCCACCCACGCCGACCCCATGATGCGATCCGCCAGTTGCAGATAATCGGCGGCTTCCTGCGTCGTACGTACGCCGCCGGCGGCTTTAAAACCTACGCGCTGCGCGGCGTTTTTGTCGCGAATGGTCTGCAACATCAGTCCGGCGCTATGCAGCGTGGCGTTAACCGGCACTTTGCCGGTCGAGGTTTTAATAAAATCGGCGCCGGCATCGATCGCGATCTCGCTGGCCTGACGGATTAGCGCATCCTGCGCCAGTTCGCCGCTTTCTATAATCACCTTGAGCAACACCTGCGCCCCGGCGCACACCTGTTTACAGGCGCTGACCAGCGCAAATCCCGTTTGCGTATCGCCGGCCATCAACGCGCGGTAAGGGAACACCACGTCCACTTCGTCCGCGCCGAGTTCAACCGCGGCGCGCGTTTCCGCCACCGCCTGCGCGATATCGGCATTGCCGTGCGGGAAATTGGTCACGGTGGCGATACGCAACGCCGGCGTGCCCTGTTCGGTCAACGCCCGGCGGGCGACGGGAATAAAGCGCGGGTAAATACAAACGGCCGCCGTTTGTCCTGCCGGGCTGCTGGCCTGACGGCACAGCGCAATCACCTTCTCATCGGTATCGTCATCGTTCAGCGTGGTCAAATCCATCAGTTGTAATGCACGCTGCGCAACGGCAGTTAAATCCGTCATATAAGCTCCAACTCGTCAACCGGTTAACAGGATAGCACTGAGCGACCGAAATGCGCCGACCGCTCGCTGATTATAGCCGCCCGTCTTCACAATGCCGGAAGACGGCAAACGAGCCAATCCCCGGGCGATAAATCCCCCTGACGCGGCCATCAACATTAGTTTCGCCGCAGAGGCTTCATCCGGGGCAAACCGTCGCGCGGCGACCCGATTATTTCAGCATGTCGTAGCGCGTCATTTTGTGGTTTTCTTCACATGTAATGAAAACAAAATGCAACACGATGTAATTATATGTGATTTATATCACAAAAAACCCCAAAACAGCGCGTCAGATCCTGAGTCTACACGCCATAGATTGCAGGATTAAGCAAGGCGCAAATGTGGCGCATCGCGCGGAGGGATACGCAGAGCTCGCCCGGCTTGCCGGCTCGGACCGGAGAAATTAGCCGCAGGCCGCTGTCTTCCATGCGGCCTGCGCCGTAAAATAACGGCTCATCAGGCAGGCGCGGGAAAATCATGACGGACGGTAACGATGGCGATCGCTGGTATCTTTATATGGTGCAGACCGCGCGCGGCGCGCTGTACACCGGCATTACCACCGATGTGCGGCGCCGGGTGGCGCAGCATCAAAACGGTAAAGGCGCCAAAGCGCTGCGGGGGAAAGGCGAACTGAAGCTGGTGTTCCACTGCCTGGCGGGTAACCGCTCGCAGGCGCTGCGGCTGGAATATCGCGTCAAACAGCTAAACCGCCAGCAAAAATTAGACCTGCTGCAGGACCCGCCGGCGCGCTTATCGACGCTGCGGCAGGGAACGACTAAAGGTGACTAAACGGCTCGGCGTAGCTCACCAGCCCTTCTACGCCGCTAAAGGCGTCCGGCGACAGGCCGTAAACCTGAAAGGCCGCCTCGCTTTCCGGCCAGCGGCAATGCAGCCGATGGTCGGCGGCCGGAGTAAAGCCCAGCGCGGCGTAGTAAGCCGGCGAACCCAGCACCACCACCGCGGCATAGCCGAATTCGTTTAGCGCATCCAGCCCTTCATACACCAGTTGCCGGCCCAGTCCCTGACCGCGCAGCGAAGACTCCACCGCCAGCGGCGCCAGCGCGACCCACTGTAAATCGTCGCCGGCCAGCAGCACCGGGCTAAACGCCGCGTAGCCGACCACCCCGCCTTCGTCGTCGGTAGCGACGATCCCCAGCGTCAGCAGGCCGTCTTCGCGCAGATGGTGCACCAAATCGGCTTCGGCGCCGGTGGAAAACGAGCGGCGCAGCAGACGGTCAATGCCCGCGGCGTCGACCGGGATCTCCACCCGAACTAACATGATGCCGGCACGCGATCGCCGGAATGCGCCGCGTCCTCATGCAAACCCGCGTCAATAAAGGCGGCCAACTGAAGCAACCCCATGCGCAGCGGCGCGGGCATCGATTCGAGTTCTATCGCATCCATCAGGTTTTTGACGTACAGGCCCAGTTCCGTATCGCCTTCAATGCGCAAACGACGCTGGAAGAACAGCGTGTCCGGATCCTCGCGCCGCGCCGCGATCAAAATCAGATCGTTGGTATTGGCGCTGAAACTCACGTCGGCCTCCTGCTGGCGGCTGACCACCAGCCGCTCGTCCTGAACGGTGATAAACCATTGCAGACCCAGATCCCTGACTTCGACTTTCAACCAGCGATCGGTCAGAAACTCCAGTTCGCCCTCTTCCAGCGCCTGACGAAACTGCCAGCCCAGCAGTTGCTCCAGCAACTGACGCTGAATGGCAAAAGGAGTAAACCGTAACGGCTTGCTTAGCAGCCCCGGCGCCTGACGCACGATGTGCGCCCGTAATTTTTCCAACACTGACCTGCTCCTCTATCTGTCCCTTCATCTTTCAGGGTACACGATCGCGGCGGCTTTCGCTTGCCGGCTGATTGCCGCCGGCGAAGCCAGACTTCCGCCCGCATGCTGTAATCTGGCGATAGCGACCCGGCGTTAAGCCATTCTGCCACATTCGCGGACGCTGACCGCGGCCCGGGTCAATAATTTAGCCCGTAGCGCAAGGAATGTCGCTGATAACTTTCGTCGCATCCGCCATCGAATACACCAGAAACTGGTTTAAATCAAAGTCAGCGCCGGCCAGGTTAATTACTATTCCCCATCGTTAAAAATGTTCATCGACTGATAAAAAATTGCATCAGCCGGCCAACATTGCCCTCTTTTCACCTCGGGTGGTCTGATCATCAGCGCCTTTTGGTTAACGCAGGAATGTGTATGGAACTGCTCTGCCCCGCCGGGAATCTGCCGGCCCTGAAAGCGGCGATAGATAATGGCGCCGATGCGGTCTACATCGGCCTGAAAGACGATACCAACGCACGCCATTTCGCCGGACTCAATTTCACCGATAAAAAACTGCATGAAGCGCGCGAGTACGTACACCGGCACCGGCGCAAACTGCATATCGCGATCAATACTTTCGCCCACCCGGATGGCTATCAGCGCTGGCAACGGGCGGTCGACATGGCCGCCCAGTCCGGCGCCGACGTGCTGATTCTGGCCGATCTGGCGATGCTGGAATATGCCGCCGAACGCTATCCCTCGATTGAACGCCATGTATCGGTGCAGGCTTCGGCCACCAACGAACAGGCCATCCGCTTTTATCAGCGTCATTTCGACGTCGCGCGCGTGGTGCTGCCGCGCGTGCTGTCCATTCATCAGGTTAAACAGCTGGCGCGCGCCACGCCGGTGCCGCTGGAGGTCTTCGCCTTCGGCAGCCTGTGCATCATGGCCGAAGGACGCTGCTACCTGTCGTCGTACCTGACGGGCGAATCCCCCAACACGGTGGGCGCCTGTTCGCCCGCGCGCTTTGTCCGCTGGCAGCAGACGGCGCACGGCATGGAGTCGCGCCTGAACGATGTCCTGATCGATCGCTATCAGGACGATGAGAATGCCGGCTACCCCACGCTGTGCAAAGGCCGCTATCTGGTGGGCGGCCAGCGCTATCACGCGCTGGAAGAGCCGACCAGCCTGAACACGCTGGAACTGCTGCCGGAATTGATCGGCGCCAATATCGCCTCGGTGAAAATTGAAGGGCGCCAGCGCAGCCCGGCCTACGTCAGTCAGATCACCCGCGTCTGGCGTCAGGCGATTGATCGCTGCAAGGCCGACCCGGCCGGCTTTCAGCCCAGCCAGGCGTGGATGGACGCGCTGGGCGCCGTGGCGGAAGGCACGCAAACCACGCTGGGCGCTTATCACCGTAAGTGGCAGTAACCGGAGAACAGAATGAAATATGCACTCGGATCGATCCTCTATTACTGGCCGAAGGCCGGGGTCGAAGCCTTTTATCAGGCGGCGGCCGACAGCAGCGCCGACATTATCTACCTGGGCGAGAGCGTATGCAGCAAACGACGCCAGCTGAAGGCCGGCGACTGGCTCGAACTGGCGCAGCAAATCGCCGCATCCGGCAAACAGGTGGTCATCTCCACCCTTGCGCTGCTCCAGTCGCCTTCGGAACTGACCGAGCTAAAACGCTACGTGGAAAACGGCGACTTTCTGCTGGAAGCCAACGACCTGGGCACCGTGAATATGGCGGCCGAGCGCGGCCTGCCGTTCGTCGCCGGGCACGCGCTGAACTGCTATAACGCCTACACCCTGCGGCTGCTGCACAAACAGGGCATGGTGCGCTGGTGTATGCCGGTGGAGCTGTCGCGCGACTGGCTGCAAAACCTGCTCAATCAGTGCGAAGAGCTGGGGTTCCGCCACGGTTTCGAGGTGGAAGTGCTTAGCTACGGCCATTTGCCGCTGGCCTATTCGGCCCGCTGCTTCACCGCGCGTTCGGAAAACCGCGCCAAGGACGAATGCGAAACCTGCTGCATCAACTACCCGCAGGGGCGCCAGGTCTATACCCAGGAAAACCAGCAGGTGTTTGTGCTGAACGGCATTCAGACGCAAAGCGGCTACTGCTACAACCTCGGCAACGAACTGCCTTCGATGCGCGGTCTGGTGGATATTGTCCGGCTGTCGCCGATGGGGCTCGATACGCTAACCATGCTGGACCGGTTTCGCGCCAACGAGCAGGGGCAGGCGCCGCTCGATCTGCAGGATCGCGCCGACTGCAACGGATACTGGCGCCGGGTGCCCGGTCTGGAACTGGTATCCTGACGCCGTGTGACGTGCGCCGCGCTCGCCGGCCAGACCGGCGAGCAGCGGTCCGCCGCTGAGATCGTCAACCGCGCCGGCGCAATAGCTGGCGCAGACGGCCGGTGTTATGCAGCAGCCCCACGCCCACGCCGAGCAGAGTATAGACCAGCCCCAGAATCAGCAGCATCATCACGTCGCGCCCGACCTCGCTCAGCGGCAGGTTCATCTGGTTGACGCCGGCGATCGCCCGCGTGGCCCAGGTGGAGGGCAACGCCGATGAAATCGCCTGCACCCAGCCGGGCATTGACTGCACCGGCCAGAGAGTGCCGGAAAGATAGAAGACCGGCATGGTGACGAACGACAGCGTCAGATAAATCATCTCCACGCGGCGCAGGCACTCGGTCAGCAGCTTGCCCAGACCAAGCACCGCCAGCAGGAACGGGAAGGTCAGCAGCAGAATCTCGGCAATATTCGCCGTCTGCCGGTAGCCCAACACCCAGGGCCACAGCACGAACAGCACAATCGACAGAAACAGCCAGATCGGCAGCAGCGCCGACAAACCGCCGAGATAGATTGGTATGGTCGGCTTGCCCTGCGGCGAACTCTTCAGCGCAATACTCACCCGCACGCAGGCAATCAACAGAGAATGCTGCAGCAGCATTACCAGCAGGCCGGGAAAAATAATCGCCGCGAAGCTGACGCCGGGATTAAATAGCCCCTGCGTTTGCCCCACCACCGGCGTCAAAATCACCCGCGCCTGCGCCTCGCTGAAACCGCTGCGCTGCAGCAAATTGCTGTTGTAATCGCTCAGCAGTTGTTGCCAGGCCGCCATCACGTCCTGCTGAATCTGTCCGTTCGCCAGACGGTTGGTCGCATCGCCGTAGGCCGGAACCACGATAGTCTCGCCGGCGAGGATCTTTTTCTCCAGATCCAGGGGCAGGATAATCACGGCAAACAATTTACGCAGCACCAGATCGCGTTGCGCGTCCGGCAGATTATCGTAGGTTCTGACCGCGATTTTCGACGTGGCGTCCAGATCGCGCATCAACTGGCGACTGGCGTTGCTGTGATCCTGATCGATCACCGCCACCGGGAGATCCCACACCGAGCGATTGGCGTACACCATGCTCATCACGCACAGCGACACCAGCAGCATCATCCACATCGGGCGCTCCAGCATCCCGATCAGCACCCGGCTGAACGTCTTCCAGTAGCTGCTCACTGTATCTCCTCCTGCTGGCTCAGACGCTGATAAAGCCGGTTACGCACCAGCAACCCCGTCACCAGCGGGTAGGCCAGCAGCAGCGCGCAAACGCTCAGCACCGAGGAGAGCGAAACCTGACGCAGGAAAATATCAAACATGGCGTATAGCGCGTGCGTCAACGGCTCGATCTGCGCCACGATCTGCGCCGGCAGCGGCATCGACAGTTCCGGCACCGCCAGACCGGAAAACGTCAGCGCGATACTGACAATGATGCCCATCATGGTATAGGCGGTCAGCGCCGTGCGGGTGTAGGTAAACAGCAGCATCCCGATACTCTGCGCCGCCATCACATAGAAAAAACCCACCAGCAACATATACAGCGGGTTACCGTTCACATGGGCATCCGACGCCCAGACCAGAATGGCGATTTCGACAATCAGCAGCACGGTATAGCACAGAGTATAGGGCGCCAGCCTGCCCAACACCGCCAGCACAAACGGACGCCGGTTAACCACATCCTTGCTGCGAGCCAGCACATAGATCATGCAGGTGACGGCGAACAGCTGCAACAAATGGATGGTGGCGGCGAACTGCTGGTAGTAGATATAGCTGCCGCTGGCGTTGAACAGACTGCCATACGACAGACTGACATTCGCCAGCGCCGGCAGAGTCTGGCCGGATTGCGCCGCGATAACGCTGCGGTACTGGCTGTTGATCTCCGTCATCAGCGTGCTGAAATCCTGGGTGGAGTAGAAGCCGGCGCCGTAAAACAGCGCATTGTAGTAAAAGGTGACGCTCGGCTGCCGGCCGGCCAGCGCATCGGCCTCAAAATCCTCCGGGATGTAGAGCATGCCGTAATCCTGCGCGCTGCGCAGGCGCTGCAGCGACTCGGCCATGCCGCCGGGCCAGGGCACGACGCGGGCATGAGATCCGGCGTCCAGCTTGCGGATCAAATTGCGCGATAGCGGGCTGTGATCGTTATCGATCGCCGATACCGGCAGATCCTGCATCGTCCCGACGGAAAAAATGCTGCCCAGCAGAATAAACAGCAGCAGCGGGAAGCACCAGCCCAGCCAGTGCAGCACCGGACTGCGCAGCGCTCTGTTTACCTCCTGACGAAACGACGCGCTGAAGCAACGCCAGCCGGCGCTTACTCTTTCCACTGCCATAGCGCGCTCATTCCCGGCCTCAGTCCTTCCTGCGGCTGCAGCGGATACAGCCGGACCTCGAAGGTCTTCAGATCGAAATCGCCGGTGGCCCGCGTGGCGCGTTTGGTGGCGTAGTCGCCCAGCGGGGCGATATAGCGCACCTCGGCGTCAATCATGCGGTTATTCAGCGCCGGCACGCGCAGCGCGATGCGCTCGCCTTTACGCACGTTAGCCAGAATATCCTCTCGCAGATTGAACACGAACCAGGCCTGAGGAACCCGCACCAGGGTGATCAACGGGCTGGAGGCGCTGAGCAAAACCCCCACCTCGGCCGGGATCGGCCCGACTTCGCCGTCGACCGGCGCCCTGACCTGCAGTTCGTCGGCCTGCGCTTTGATTTCCAGCAGTTGCTGTTCGGCCTGACGCAGCGCGGCGGCGTAGTTTTCCCGCTGTTCCGGTCGGTCGCCGTGCAGCCCCTCGTCCAGACTGGCCTGGGCCGCCTGAACCTGCTGCCAGGCGCTGTCGCGCGCCTCGCGCGCGCTGTCCAGCGCCGAGGCCGAAGCATAGCCTCTGGCCGCGATGTTGCTCTGACGATTATATTCATGCAGCGCGTTTTGATATTCCGCCTGCGACTGCGCCAGCGTGGCGCGCAGATTACGAATGCTCTCTTCGCGCGTGCCGTGTTCGGACTGGTCCAGCAGGGCTTTCGCCTGATCTCTGGCGGCCTCCGCCGCTCGCAGCTGCGCGACTAATTCAGCATTATCCAGCGTAATCAACAGCTGGCCGGCCTTCACGTCGTCGCCGCGCTGCACATGCCGCTCGATTACCCGTCCCGAGGCTTTGGAGGCCACAATCACTTCCTGGGCATCGACCTCGCCCTGCAACAAAACATCCTGATTATTGGCCCGAAAAAGAACGGCCAGCGCTATAACGACCACAACCAGCAGTATCGTAAACCGCGTCTTTTTATTCATTTATAATGCTCCAGACTTGCCTTACGCAGATCGCTTCGTTACGCTGCGCGACGCGCCTCACCGCTGTGGAAATAAACAACCCAACAACAATAAAAACAATTGCGCTACATTGTAGCGCGATAGCTGCGCCATGTTTAAGCATAAAACAACATCGCGCCATCTCCAGCGGCAGGAAAGCGGTCATTCAGCCCGGAACTATAAAATTTCGTCAAACGGCGCAATACTCAGAGTATCCGCAACTCATACAGTGAGCACCGTCTATGTCTGCCGACCTTCAGTCTACTCCCTTTTCCATTCTCGACCTGGCGCCGATCCCGGACGGACGGACGGCGCGGGATGCGTTCCATCACTCGCTGGATTTGGCGCAGCTCGCGGAACAGCATGGCTACCACCGCTACTGGCTGGCTGAACACCACAATATGACCGGTATCGCCAGCGCCGCTACCTCGGTTCTGATCGGCTATCTGGCCGCCGGCACTGACCGTATCCGCCTCGGCGCCGGCGGCGTTATGTTGCCCAACCATGCGCCGCTGGTGATCGCCGAGCAGTTTGGCACGCTGGAATCGCTCTATCCGGGCCGCATCGATCTGGGACTGGGCCGCGCGCCCGGCACCGACCCGCGCACCATGCAGGCGCTGCGTCGCCACCTTAACGGCGACGCGGACGGTTTCCCGCGCGACGTGGAAGAGCTACAGCGCTATTTCGCGCCGGCCGAAGCCAATCAGGCGGTTCAGGCGGTGCCCGGTCAGGGTCTGCAGGTTCCTCTCTGGCTGCTCGGCTCCAGCCTGTACAGCGCGCAGTTGGCCGCCGCGCTGGGCCTGCCGTTCGCCTTCGCGTCGCATTTCGCGCCCGACATGCTGCTGCAGGCGCTCAGTCTGTACCGGCAAAACTTTAAACCGTCCGAGGCGCTGGCGGCGCCCTACGCCATGGTGTGCGTCAATGTCATCGCCGCGGACAGCGACAGAGACGCGCGCTACCTGTTCACCTCGCAGCAACAGCAGTTCATTAACCTGCGGCGCGGTCGGCCTGGCCCGCTGCCGGCGCCGGTGGAGGACATTGAAACGCTGGCCGCGCCGGCGGAACTGTTCGGCGTCGACCAGGCCCTGCGTTTATCCATCGTCGGCGACAGCAATAAAGTGCGCCACGGCCTGCAAAGCCTGCTGCGTGAAACCCAGGCCAGCGAGATCATGGTCAACGGACAGATTTTCGATCATGCCGCCCGACGCCGCTCGTTCGAGCTGATCATGGCGCTGCGCCAGGCCTAAGCCGGGCGGGCAAAACAATCGCCGCCTCCCGAGGCGGGGGTTTAGGGCTGACAAAAAAAAACGGCCCCCGCCAGGCGGGAGCCGTTTTATAACAACAGGGGGCGGTTTAACGTTTATCCGTGGATATTTCGTTTAGTCCGCGCCCGTCGTGGTTTTATCGATCGGGTTATCAGGCATCGACCGGACGACGACGCTGCGGCGCAGCACCATCCTCGCGACGCGGCGCACGCTGACCGTCACGGTAGCCGCCGCGCGCGCCTTCACGGCGATCGCCGGAGAACGAACGACGAGCGTTGCCGCCTTCGCGACGTTCGCCGCCGCCGAATGAACGGCCGCCTTCACGACGCTCGCCACCGGCAGGACGGCCGCTGCGGCGTTCGCCATCGCGACGCTCATAAGGCTGAGCCTCGCCCAGTAACTGCATATTCATCGGCTTGTTCAGAATACGCGTACGGGTGAAGTGCGATAACAGGTCGCCCGGCATGCCTTTCGGCAGTTCAATCGTAGAATGGGAAGCGAACAGCTTAATGTTGCCGATATAGCGGCTGCTGATATCCCCTTCGTTGGCGATAGCGCCGACGATATGACGGACTTCAACGCCGTCATCGCGACCCACTTCGATACGGTACAGTTCCATTTCGCCGGCGTCACGACGTTCACGACGCTGCGGACGATCGCCGCCGTCACGGCTGTCGCGACGACGATCGCCGCCACGGTCGTCACGATCGCGAAACTCACGACGCGGACGACGTTCCATTGCCGCATCCGGCGGCAGAATCAGCGGACGTTCGCCCTGCGCCATTTTCAGCAGCGCGGCGGCCAGCGTTTCCATATCCAGCTCTTCTTCCGGCTGCAGTTTGCTCAGCAGAGCGCGATACATATCCAGATCGCTGCTTTCCAGCTGCAGCTGAACTTTCGCGGCGAACTTCGCCAGACGACGTTGCCCCAGCAGTTCGGCATTCGGCAGTTCGACTTCAGGGATCGTCAGCTTCATGGTGCGTTCGATATTGCGCAGCAGGCGGCGTTCACGGTTTTCCACGAACAGCAGCGCGCGGCCGGCGCGACCGGCACGGCCGGTACGGCCAATACGGTGCACGTAAGACTCGGAGTCCATCGGAATATCGTAGTTCACCACCAGGCTGATACGCTCAACGTCCAGACCACGAGCGGCCACGTCGGTTGCAATCAGAATATCCAGACGGCCGTCTTTCAGACGTTCCAGCGTTTGTTCACGCAGCGCCTGGTTCATATCGCCGTTCAGCGCGGCGCTGTTGTAGCCGCTGCGTTCCAGCGCTTCGGCCACTTCCAGCGTAGCGTTTTTGGTGCGTACGAAAATAATCGCGGCGTCAAAATCTTCCGCTTCCAGGAAACGCACCAGCGCTTCGTTTTTACGCATGCCGAACACCGTCCAGTAGCTCTGGCTGATATCCGGGCGGGTAGTCACGCTGGACTGAATACGCACTTCCTGCGGATCTTTCATGAAACGGCGCGTAATGCGGCGAATCGCTTCCGGCATGGTGGCGGAGAACAGCGCCGTCTGATGTTCAGCCGGGATCTGCGCCATGATGTTTTCCACATCATCAATAAAGCCCATACGCAGCATTTCGTCGGCTTCATCCAGAACCAGACCGCTCAGGTTAGACAGATCCAGCGTACCGCGCTTCAGGTGATCCAACAGACGACCCGGCGTACCCACTACGATCTGAGCGCCCTGACGCAGAGCGCGCAGCTGTACGTCATAACGTTGACCGCCATACAGCGCCACAACGTTAGTGCCGTGCATATGTTTAGCAAAATCAGTACAAGCTTCAGCAACCTGAACCGCCAGTTCACGGGTCGGCGCCAGCACCAGCACCTGCGGCGCTTTAATTTCAGGTTTTAAATTGTTCAGTAACGGTACCGCAAAGGCAGCCGTTTTACCGCTGCCGGTCTGCGCCATACCCAGCACATCACGCCCGTTCAGCAGGTGAGGAATACATTCCGCCTGAATCGGCGATGGTTTTTCGTAGCCCAGATCGGTCAGGGCATTAATAATCGGAGCACTCAGCCCCAAATCAGCAAAAGAGGTTTCAAACTCAGTAGTCATGTACACGTGCCTCATAAGAGATGGCGGCCAGTCTACATAACTCGTCGAGAAAATTTTCAGTCATTTTCATTGAAAAGTGTGAACCGGCTCAAATTGGATTAAAAAGCGAACAAAAAAGCCCTCACCCGCAAAGGTGATGAAAAAAAGTTATTCAGGCTGAAAATGTTCGTCAGCTATTGCTGGTCCGATCCTGATAGGTCGTCTTGCTCCTGGCCCAATAGCGCCAGTTCCAACAATGCATAGCGGTGCTCAACAAAATTATGAACATTGTTAGCAACCGTCAGCTTGAACAGCGCCGAAGCGGTGTTCTTGTCCCCCAGACTTAGGTAGTGCTTACCTAAATAGAAGTCAGTTTCACTGAGATGCTCAGCGAGCGAAGTGTTATCCGTTGCTTCTTCCTGCAGACGCTGCATCAGCGTTCTTTCGCTGATATCGCCCAGGTAGAATTCGACTATATTCCATCCCCACGGTCCCCTTTTCGCTTCGTCATAGCGTTTTCTCAACGCGACTTCGGCATCCTGTGGATTGATTTCTCGCTCCGCCAGGAACAGCCACAACGAACGGAAAGGATCGTTTGGATCGTCTCGATAAAACGCCAGCAGATCATCCTGCGCTAACAGATAGCGACCGCCATAGTACAAGGCGATGCCCCGGTTTAAACGCGCGTAATTGTAAGTTGGATCAAGCTCTAGTACAGAATCAAACGCTTCATAGGCAGCATCAAAATTGCCTGCCTGCGTTAAATATATCCCCAGATAGTTAAAAACTTCTGGAATATCAGGCCTGATAGCCAACGCTTGTGAAAAATCATTTCGCGCCAGCGCCCTCAGACCCAGACTATCATACAGCACTCCGCGCTCATATAATAGCTGTGCTCGTTCATCATCGGTTAAAGCCCGACTCGCAAGAATCTGCTCCATACGCGCCAGAATCACTTCCTGTTGTAATGCAGGCTGTAATGGAACTGCCAGAACTGCGTCTTTACGCCAATCAGTGTTGCTGCATCCTGCCAGCATAAGTGCTGTCGCAACGTAACACCAGCGCAAGAAAGGCCTCATTTCCCACTCCCGAAGACAAACATTGGATGAACATCCTGTCCCCGACTGCTCAAACGTAAAGGTGTCCCACCTATACGATACGAACAGCCCCCCGTCGCGCGGGGAGCTGCAGGACTGTTGTTAGCAGTTATTCTGCTTCCGGTGCTACGGCTGCAATATCGGAAGGCTGAGCATTCGCTTCTTTGATACTTAAACGGACCCGGCCCTGGCGGTCAACTTCCAGAACCTTAACCGGTACTTCCTGGCCCATTGCCAGATAGTCTGTCACTTTCTCAACGCGCTTGTCGGCGATTTGAGAAATATGCACCAGACCTTCTTTACCCCCGCCGATCGCCACGAAGGCGCCGAAATCGACGATGCGGGTCACTTTACCCTGATAGATACGTCCCACTTCGATTTCCGCGGTGATCTCTTCGATGCGGCGGATCGCGTGTTTCGCTTTCTCACCGTCGGTCGAGGCGATTTTCACCGTACCATCATCTTCAATCTCAATGGTCGTACCGGTTTCTTCAGTCAGCGCGCGAATAACCGAGCCGCCTTTACCGATGACGTCTTTGATCTTATCGGTGCTGATCTTGATGGTGTGAATACGCGGCGCGAATTCGGAGATATCGCCACGCGGCGTGCTGATCGCCTGTTCCATCACGCCCAGAATGTGCAGTCGCGCACCTTTGGCCTGATTCAGCGCCACCTGCATGATTTCACGCGTGATGCCTTCAATCTTGATATCCATCTGCAGCGCGGTAACGCCTTCGCGGCTACCGGCTACTTTAAAGTCCATATCGCCCAGGTGATCTTCATCGCCCAGAATATCTGATAGTACGACGAAGTTATCGCCCTCTTTCACCAGACCCATGGCGATACCGGCTACGGCAGCCTTAATCGGTACGCCGGCATCCATCAGCGCCAGCGAAGCGCCGCACACGGAAGCCATGGAAGAAGAGCCGTTAGACTCGGTGATTTCGGACACGACGCGCACGGTGTACGGGAATTCGTTCGCCTTCGGCATAACCGCCAGCACGCCGCGTTTCGCCAGACGGCCGTGGCCGATCTCACGACGCTTCGGCGAGCCGACCATACCGGTTTCGCCTACGGAGTACGGAGGGAAGTTGTAGTGCAACAGGAAGCGATCGGTGCGTTCGCCGGTCAGTTCGTCGATGGTCTGCGCATCGCGTTCGGTGCCCAGCGTGGCGGTAACCAGCGCCTGAGTTTCACCGCGGGTGAACAAAGCGGAGCCGTGAGTACGCGGCAGAACGCCGGTGCGCACGTCCAGACCACGAATCATGTCTTTTTCGCGACCGTCGATACGCGGCTCACCGCGCAGCACGCGGCTACGAACGACGTTTTTCTCAATGCCGCCGAGAATGTCCTGAATTTCACCGGCGTCCAGCGTTTCGTCTTCGGCCAGCAGCGCGGCTTCGACGTCGGCTTTAATCGCATCAACCTGAGCGTAACGTTCCTGCTTTTCCGTAATGCGGTAGGCATCTCCCAGGCGCGCTTCGGACAGATCTTTAACGCGCTGCAGTAAGGGGGCGTTGACTTCCTGCGCCTGCCATTCCCACTTCGGTTTACCGGCTTCGGCCACCAGCGAGTTAATGTTTTCAATCACCACCTGCTGCTGCTCGTGGCCAAACACCACGGCTCCCAGCATTTGATCTTCGGACAGCAGATCGGCTTCGGACTCCACCATCAGCACGGCGGCGGAGGTACCGGCCACGACCAGATCCAGACGGCTTTCTTTCAGCTCATCGGTAGTCGGGTTCAGTACATACTGATCGTTGATATAGCCCACGCGCGCGGCGCCAATCGGGCCGTTGAACGGAATGCCGGACAGGCTCAGCGCGGCGGATGCGCCGATCAGCGCGACGATATCCGGGTTAACCTGCGGGTTAACCGATACCACGGTGGCGATGACCTGCACTTCGTTGACGAAACCTTTCGGGAACAGCGGACGAACCGGGCGGTCGATCAGACGGCAAATCAGGGTTTCGCCCTCGCTCGGACGACCTTCACGGCGGAAGAAGCCGCCGGGGATACGGCCCGCAGCGTAGGTGCGTTCCTGGTAGTTAACGGTTAACGGGAAGAAGTCCTGACCCGGCTTCGCTTTCTTCGCGCCCACAACGGTAACGAAAACGGCGGTGTCATCCATGCTCACCATCACAGCGGCGGTGGCCTGGCGGGCCATCATACCGGTCTCAATCGTGACGGTATGCTGACCATATTGAAATTTACGAACGATCGGATTGAGCAAGATAATATCCTTTATTTAGGGCGCGGCGGCACAACAGCTCGCGCGCCTGTGAACAACCGATCCTGTCATCACATCCTCGCGACTAATGACAACCTTTACCCGGCCCCTGCCGTTAAAGCCTCTCATTAGCCGCGCGAACCGCTGCAATGCAAGATCCTGTTAAAACAACAACATATGACGCCGACTGGCTATCGATTCCTGGAAAAAAGGGGCCTTAACAGGCCCCTTTCTACTGAAACTCGCCAGATTAGCGACGCAGACCCAGACGTTCAATCAGGGTAGTGTAACGCGCTACATCCTTACGCTTCAGGTAGTCCAGCAGCTTACGACGCTGGGAAACCATACGCAGCAGACCACGACGACCATGGTGGTCTTTCTTGTGTTCGGCAAAGTGACCCTGCAGATGGTTGATCTGCGCAGTCAGCAAAGCAACCTGAACTTCGGTAGAACCACTGTCGTTAGCATCACGACCGAAGTCTGCAACGATCTTAGCTTTAGCTTCAACACTTAGAGACATAAGTACTCCAGAATTAAGTATAGATAAAAAAACGAGCGCCGATCTCTAATTCAGCCACTCAGGAATCAAGCCGCATTATTCTACTCTTAGCCCGATTCGATAGCAAGGCGACAAAATTTTGCTTATTGCGGGAACTCAACCACCAGACGACGCGGAGCGACCCGGCCGTCGTCATCGATGTCGCCAACGCCGATGAAGCGATGCTCCTCGCCTTCGGTAATGCGCACCATGCCCTGAGACGGCGCGTTTGCCGTCTGTACCGCCTGCCCCAGTTTGAGGTAACCGGCCACCACCGGGAGCAGGTTCACTTCAGGGAAATCCAGCACTGCGCTGTCCATCGGCAGCAACAGCGGATCCAGACGCTCGCGCGGCGCGCTTTCGTCGGCCTGAGCCTGCGCCAGCAATGCGTTGAGACGATCCAGCGTCACCATACGCTCAATGGGATAAGTCGCGACCTGCAGCCGACGCAGGAAGCTCACGTGCGCGCCGCACCCCAGCTTTTCGCCCAAATCATCGATGATGGTGCGAATATAGGTTCCTTTGGAACAGTGGATCTCCAGCTCCAGCTCAAGACCTTCCCAGCGGATAAATCGTAGTTCATAAACGGTAATATCGCGCGCTTCTCGTTCCACCACCAGTCCCTGGCGCGCATATTCATACAGCGGACGCCCCTGGTGTTTAAGTGCGGAATACATGGAAGGCACCTGCTGAGTGGTGCCGCGGAAGCTGTCCAGCGCCTGCTCCAGCTCGTCCGCGCTGAAGGCGACATCTCGCTCGGCGATAATGTTGCCTTCGGCATCCGAGGTATCGGTACGCTGGCCAAGGCGGGCCACTACGCGGTAGCGTTTATCCGAATCCAGCAGATAACGGGAAAACTTCGTCGCTTCCCCGAGGCAAATCGGCAGCATGCCGGTGGCCAGCGGATCCAGCGCGCCGGTGTGACCGGCCTTGTTGGCATTAAAGATGCGCTTTACTTTCTGCAGCGCGTCGTTAGAGGAAAGACCGTGCGGTTTATCCAGCAACAGAACGCCGTGAACGTCACGGCCGCGACGACGAGGACGACTCATCAGGATTCCTCGTCATGGCCTGATGCGGAGCGACGTTCGGCATCTTTCTTCACGACATCGCTCACCAGGTTGGACATACGCATGCCTTCCACCAGCGAACTGTCGTAGGCGAAGGTCAGCTCAGGCACCACGCGCAGGCGCATCGCTTTGCCGATCAGGCTGCGGATAAAGCCAGATGCGTCCTGCAGCGCCTTCACGCCGGTGATAATACGCTGCGGATCGTGATCGTCGGTCAGCACATCAAGGAACGTGACGTAGACTTTCGCATAGGCTAAGTCACGGGAGACTTCGACACCGGACACCGTCGCCATACCAACGCGCGGATCTTTCACCTCACGCTGCAAAATAATCGCTATCTCTTTTTGCATTTCCTGCGCGACACGTTGCGTGCGGCTAAATTCTTTTGCCATGATAAATTCTCCAGACAAAGCGGGGGGCTCAACGGCCCCCCTGGTGAATAACGTAGATTATCGCTGCGCGAGTCTTAGTCGATGGTGCGTTTGATCTCAATCGTTTCAAAAACTTCGATCACGTCGCCGGCACGAACATCATTATAGTTCTTCACGCCGATACCACATTCCATGCCGTTACGCACTTCGTTGACATCATCTTTGAAGCGGCGCAGGGATTCCAGCTCGCCTTCATAGATCACGATGTTTTCACGCAGCACGCGAATAGGATTGTGACGTTTCACCACGCCTTCGGTCACCATACAGCCGGCGATGGCGCCGAACTTCGGCGATTTGAACACATCGCGCACTTCGGCCAGACCGATGATCTGCTGTTTATACTCAGGCGACAGCATACCACTCATCGCCTGCTTCACTTCGTCAATCAGATCGTAGATAACGGAGTAATAACGCAGATCCAGACTTTCGGTTTCCACCACGCGACGCGCGGAGGCGTCGGCACGGACGTTGAAGCCAAGGATGATGGCGTTGGAAGCCGCCGCCAGCGTGGCGTCCGTTTCGGTAATGCCGCCCACGCCGATGCCCACGATTTTCACTTTCACTTCATCAGTGGACAGTTTCTGCAGCGCGTCGGAAATAGCTTCGCTCGAGCCCTGAACGTCGGCTTTCAGCACGATGTTCAGTTCGGAAACTTCGCCTTCCGTCATGTTCGCAAACATGTTTTCCAGTTTGGATTTCTGCTGACGCGCCAGTTTAACTTCGCGGAATTTACCCTGACGATAGAGAGCCACTTCACGCGCTTTTTTCTCGTCGCGCACCACGGTCGCTTCGTCACCTGCGGCCGGCACGCCGGACAGGCCCAGAATCTCAACCGGGATAGACGGACCGGCTTCGGTAATTTCGCGCCCCAGTTCGTCACGCATCGCACGCACACGGCCGTATTCGAAACCGCACAGCACGATATCGCCTTTATTCAGCGTACCTTCGCGCACCAGCACGGTGGCAACCGGACCGCGGCCTTTATCCAGGAAGGATTCAATGACCACGCCGCTCGCCATTCCTTTGCGGATCGCTTTCAGCTCCAGCACTTCGGCCTGCAGCAGAATCGCATCGAGCAGTTCATCGATACCGGTTCCGGCTTTGGCGGAAACGTGGACAAACTGCGACTCGCCGCCCCACTCTTCCGGCATGATGCCATACTGAGACAGCTCGGTTTTCACCCGATCAGGATCGGCTTCCGGCTTATCGATCTTGTTGACCGCAACCACAACCGGCACCTTAGCGGCTTTAGCATGCTGGATAGCTTCGATGGTCTGCGGCATCACGCCGTCATCGGCGGCCACCACCAGCACGACGATATCCGTCGCCTGGGCGCCGCGGGCACGCATCGCGGTAAACGCGGCGTGGCCGGGGGTATCCAGGAAGGTGATCATGCCGTTATCGGTCTCAACGTGATAAGCACCGATATGCTGGGTAATCCCGCCCGCCTCGCCGGCGGCGACTTTGGTTGAGCGAATATAGTCCAGCAGAGAAGTTTTACCGTGGTCGACGTGGCCCATGATGGTCACGACCGGCGCGCGCGATTCAGCCGCGGCCATACCGGTGTCGCGGTCGCTCATCACCGCTTCTTCCAGCTCGTTTTCACGACGCAGGATGACTTTGTGGCCCATTTCTTCCGCCACCAGCTGCGCGGTTTCCTGGTCGATGACCTGGTTAATGGTCGCCATGGCGCCCAGCTTCATCATGGTTTTAATAACCTGAGAGCCTTTAACCGCCATTTTGTTGGCCAATTCCGCCACGGTGACGGTTTCGCCGATCACTACGTCGCGGTTAACCGCCTGCGCCGGCTTGGTGAAGCTCTGCTGCAGAGTGCTCGGTTTACGTTTGCCCTTACCGCCGCGGGTAACGGCGCGCGCTTCTTCGCGATCGGCTTTGGATTCAGACAGGCGGTTGCCTTTCTTCTGTTTGGTCGCCTTACCGCCGCGCGTGCGGCTGCGGCGATCGCCCTCAACCTTGCGGTCGTTTTCATCTTCCGCCTGACGGGCATGCTGCGAGGTGGTGACATGATAATCAGCCGTTTCCACTTCTTCCGGCGCGGAATCTTTCCAGGCGCCCGTTTCGGCCATCTTACGCGCCTCTTCGGCCACGCGACGCGCATTTTCTTCAACTTTGCGCTGCGCTTCTTCTTCCGCTTTGCGTTTCAGCTCGGCGGCCTCGGCTTCACGGCGGGCCTTTTCGGCCTGCAACGGCCGGGCAATCGTTTCGTTTTGTTGGTTGGTCACTTTTTCTTTTTCCGCTACTTCACGCTTAGCTTGTTCAGCGGCCTCACGTTTGGCTTGCTCTTCAGCAGCACGTTTCGCCTGGTCTGCAGCTTCGCGTCGGGCTTTTTCTTCCGCCTCGCGTTTAGCCTGCTCTTCAGCGACTCGTTGCGCCTGTTCTTCCGCTTCACGCCGTGCCTGCTCTTCCGCCGCTGACTGATCAGCTTCCAGAGGATCGCGTTTCACATAAGTGCGTTTCTTGCGGACTTCTATCTGCACCGATTTACTTTTACCCCCGGTGCCCGGAATATTCAAGGTACTACGCGTTTTACGCTGCAACGTCAATTTTCCTGACGCCTGACCGCGCTCCCGGTTCAGGTGCGCCAGTAGCGTTTCTTTCTCGTGCTGGGTCACAGAATCCGACGCAGACTTGGTTACACCCGCGTCAGCAAACTGCTGTATCAGGCGGTCAACCGAAGTCTGAATCTCTGCGGCCAGCGATTTTACGGTTACATCTGTCATGCTGTTCCTTTCCTGCTACAGTTCGTTATTCATTTTCGTCGCCAAACCAACAGATATTACGGGCGGCCATAATCAGCTCACCGGCTTTTTCATCATCCAGCCCTTCAATATCTCTCAGGTCGTCGACACCCTGCTCAGCAAGATCTTCCAGCGTACAAACACCGTGCGCAGCCAGACTGAACGCCAGCTCACGCGCCAGACCCGGCAGGCCGAGCAAATCATCTGCGGGTTTTCCGGCGCCCCGGCTCTCTTCCTGAGCCAGAGCCAGCGTAGTCAGTGCGGCCTTCGCGCGTTCGCGCAACGCTTCGACAGTCTCTTCGTCCAGACCGTCAATCTCCATCAGCTCTTTAATTGGCACGTAGGCCAGTTCTTCGAGCGAGGAGAAGCCTTCCTCCACCAGCACGGTGGCAAACTCTTCGTCAATATCCAGATACTTCGTGAAGATATCAATCGCGGCATGCGCTTCGGCCTGGTGTTTGGCCTGCAGATCTTCGATGGTCATTACGTTCAGTTCCCAGCCGCTCAATTGAGAAGCCAGACGAACGTTCTGGCCGTTACGGCCAATGGCCTGCGCCAGATTACCCGACTCAACGGCCAGGTCCATGGTGTGGTTATCTTCATCCACCACAATTGAAGCCACATCGGCCGGCGCCATAGCATTAATAACGAACTGAGCCGGATTATCATCCCACAGCACGATATCAATACGTTCCCCCGCCAGCTCGCTGGAGACGGCCTGAACGCGCGCGCCGCGCATCCCGACACAGGCGCCGACCGGGTCGATGCGCTTGTCGTTAGTCTTAACGGCAATCTTCGCGCGGGAACCCGGATCGCGAGCGGCGGCTTTAATTTCAATCACTTCTTCGCCGATTTCCGGCACTTCAATGCGGAACAGTTCGATCAGCATTTCCGGACGTGAGCGGCTGACAAACAGTTGGGCGCCGCGCGCTTCGGGGCGAACGGCATACAGTACGCCGCGCACCCGGTCGCCCGGACGGAAGTTTTCGCGCGGCAGCATGTCTTCGCGGCCAATCACGGCTTCCGCATTATTGCCCAGATCCAGCGAAATGCTGTCGCGATTCACTTTCTTCACCACGCCGGTAACGATTTCGCCTTCCTGCTCGCGGAATTGCTCAACCACCATGGCGCGTTCGGCTTCACGCACTTTCTGCACGATAACCTGTTTCGCGGTCTGCGTAGTGATGCGGTCGAAGGTGACGGACTCAATCTGATCTTCGATGTAGCCGCCCAGCTCGATAGACGGATCTTCAAACTGCGCCGCTTCAAGCGTGATTTCACGCGTCGGCTGAGTCACTTCATTTACGGCCACCCAACGACGGAAGGTATCGAAGTCGCCGGTTTTACGATCGATGCTGACGCGCACATCGATTTCCTGTTCGTACTTTTTCTTGGTTGCAGTCGCAAGCGCAATCTCCAGCGCTTCGAAAATCTTTTCACGCGGAACGGCTTTTTCGTTGGAAACAGCTTCTACAACAGCCAGAATCTCTTTATTCATCCTAGTTGCCTCATCCAAACTTTAAAAGTGGGGTACAAGATTCGCTTTCTGGATGTTGCTCAGCGCGAATACTTCATCTTTGCCTTCCACTGTTACGGTAATCATTTCGCCTTCAACGGCCTTGATTACCCCTGACCATTTGCGGCGATTCTGCACGGCCATGCTCAGCACCAGAGTGACCTCTTCACCCAGAAAACGCGCATAGTGTTCGGCGGTAAACAACGGGCGTTCGAGGCCAGGAGAAGACACTTCCAGGTTATAGGCAACCGTGATCGGATCTTCTACGTCCAGCACTGCGCTGACCTGGTAGCTAACATCAGCGCAATCATCAACAGTGATGCCCTTTTCACTATCAATATAGATACGCAGCGTTGACTGACGAGCCCGGACAAACTCAATGCCAACCAGTTCAAAACCCAGTGCGGCGACCGGCTCTGAAATCATCGCTGTTAATTTTTGCTCTAATGTGGACAAGCCCACCCCCAAGACATAAAAAAAGGGCCTAATAGCCCAGTGATTCTGTTGTCTAATAACAAAAAACCCCGAAATGTCGGGGCTTTTATGCAACTGGACCCTATTAACCGCCAGATAAAACGACGGTATACCTCTCGGTCAAGATTTTTTTCAAAAACCTACTGGGTAAACGCAGACAACCTGCTGAACAGTCTGTTTGAAAAAAAAACTTACCGGGAAGTTTAAAACTGGTTGCGGGGGCCGGATTTGAACCGACGACCTTCGGGTTATGAGCCCGACGAGCTACCAGGCTGCTCCACCCCGCGCCTGAAAATGAACGTGGCGAATAATACGCTGCCCACTATAAAATAGCAAGGTATACCCGTTATCCTTCAGGTTGCAGATACGCTGTCGGCGCTTGCGGAGCGGGCGGCTTAGCGGTGTAAACTCGCCAGCATCCACTCGCCGGCCGTCTTCCTGCAACTCGAATTATGTATAAGGTATACCGTAATACCAACGGCGCGCCGCGACCGGCAAAAGGCGGCGGAAAGAATAGACTACACAGAAAAAAGCCAGCGAGACAGCGTTTCCCGCCTTTTACTAAATAAAAAAAGACGTCCACGACGTCTTTTTTTATTACTGAGTATTGGTACCGAGGACGGGACTTGAACCCGTAAGCCCAATCGGGCACTACCACCTCAAGGTAGCGTGTCTACCAATTCCACCACCTCGGCATCGCAATTTTTTCTTTATCGCGGCGGAGCCATCGCATTTCCCGCCCGACTATCGCACTTAGCGAGGAATATCACTGGAAGGCGCGGCGGGTGCCGTCGGCGCAACCGACTCGCTTTTCTCTGGCTGGCTCAGGTTTTCCCATTCGCCGCCAGTTTTGCTCTGGTGCGAACTCATGTTGCCCAGAACCAGGCTAATAATAAAAAACAGTGTCGCCAGCGCCGCCGTCATCCGCGTCATGAAGTTGCCGGAACCGCTGGAACCAAACAGCGTGGCGGACGCGCCCGCACCAAACGACGCGCCCATGTCAGCGCCTTTACCTTGCTGCAGCATGATCAGCGCGACAAGCGCGATAGAGACCAGCAGGAAGATGACTAAAAGAGCTTCGTACATGATTGTACCTGTTACCGGTTTTCCCCGCGCAGGCGGAGACAAAAAATTTTTGCGGCATCACCGCGTGTAACCGCTTTTATGTCGGCGGGAGTAATCCCTGCTCAAGCGGGTCTGAATACTAACCAAAGGCTTGGGCCTACGCAAGGGTAATTTAGCCCAGCCCGATCGATCGCAGAAAAAAACAGCGGCCGGGCGAATAAAAGAGAGCGACCAGCCCGGCCGACGCCGCCAGGCAGCGCCGGCCGCGCGGGCTCAACCGGCCGCTTTTACCGCGTCGGCGATACGGTTCGCCAGTTGCGTCACCTGAGCCTCATCCTCGCCTTCCACCATGACGCGAATCAACGGCTCCGTTCCCGATTTGCGCAGCAGTACGCGACCGCGCCCCGCCAGCGTGCTTTCCACCTCGTGCATCACCTGTTTCACCGTTTCATCGTTCAACGGATCGCACTGGCCGGAGAAACGTACATTAACCAGAACCTGCGGAAACAGCTTCATCCCGCTGCACAGATCGTGCAGGCTCATATGGTTTCTCACTATCGCAGTGAGCACTTGCAAACCAGCGATAATCCCGTCGCCGGTGGTGGTCTTATCGAGCAAAATCACGTGGCCCGAGTTCTCGGCGCCAATGCGCCAGCCTTTTTCCTGCATGGTTTCCAGCACATAGCGGTCGCCTACCCTGGCGCGGGCAAACGGGATGCCCAGCTGTTTAAGCGCCAGTTCCAGTCCCATATTGCTCATCAGCGTGCCGACCGCGCCGCCGCGCAGCTGGCCCTGACGCAGCCCTTCGCGCGCGATGATGTAAAGGATCTGATCGCCGTCGACCTTGTTGCCCAGGTGATCCACCATAATCAGGCGGTCGCCGTCGCCGTCGAAGGCCAGACCCGCATCGGCCTTTTCCGCCAGCACGCGCGCCTGCAGCTGCGCGACATCAGTGGCGCCGCATTTTTCATTAATATTCATGCCGTCCGGCTGACAGCCGATGGAAATCACGTTGGCGCCCAGTTCGCGCAGCACGCTGGGCGCGATATGGTAGGTCGCGCCGTTGGCGCAGTCGACCACCAGCTTCAGCCGGTTGAGGCTCAGCTCGCTGGGGAAAGTACCTTTACAGAATTCAATATAGCGCCCGGCGGCATCCACGATACGGTTTGCTTTGCCCAGCTCCGCCGACTCGACGCAGGTCAACGGTTTTTCCAGCTCGGCTTCAATCGCCTCTTCCACTTCATCCGGCAGTTTAGTGCCGTCGATCGAGAAGAATTTAATCCCGTTGTCGTCATAAGGATTGTGCGACGCGGAGATGACGATACCCGCCTCCGCGCGAAAGGTGCGCGTCAGATAGGCTACGGCGGGCGTCGGCATCGGGCCGGTAAACGAAGCGGATAATCCGGCGGCGGCCAGACCGGCCTCCAGAGCGGATTCCAGCATATAGCCGGAAATACGCGTATCCTTGCCGATAATCACCTTGCGCGAGCCATGGCGCGACAGCACTTTCCCGGCGGCCCAGCCCAGCTTCAGGACAAAGTCTGGCGTGACCGGACTTTCTCCCACTTTGCCGCGCACGCCGTCGGTGCCAAAGTATTTACGATTTCCCATAGTGTTCTTTATTCCTTCGCTGAAAGTGTAGCTTCGACAATGCGCATCGCCTCAACGGTTTCTTTCACATCATGAACCCGGATGATCTTAGCCCCCTGCATGGCGGCAATAACCGCGCAGGCCACGCTGCCGGTGACTCGCTGCAGCGGCGGCACATGAAGCAATTGACCGATCATTGATTTTCTCGACATACCCACCAGCAACGGCAGGCCAAAACGATGCAATTCATTAAGATGGGCCAGCAGCCGGTAATTATGCGACAGATCTTTGCCGAAGCCGAAACCTGGATCCAATATCAGTTTGTTTTTCGGAATATTGCTCGCCGCGCAGCGCGCGATCTGCTGCTGAAAAAAATCGCCCACCTCCGCCAGCAAATCATCATAGTGCGGCGCCTGCTGCATGGTGCGCGGCAGCCCCTGCATGTGCATCAAACATACCGGCAGCCCCGTCGCCGCCGCCGCTTCCAGCGCGCCCGGCTCATTCAGCGCGCGGATGTCATTAATTAAGTGAGCGCCCGCTTGCGCGCTGGCCGTTATCACTTCTGGCTTGGAGGTATCCACCGAAATCCAGCTGTCGAAACGCTGCGCCAGCGCTTCCACCACCGGCACCACGCGATCCAGTTCTTCAGCGGTGCCGACCCCGGCGGCGCCCGGCCGGGTAGATTCCCCGCCGACATCAATGAGCGTGGCGCCGGCGGCAATCATCTCCTGAGCATGAAACAGCGCGGCGTCCAGCGTATTGTGGCGACCGCCGTCAGAAAAAGAATCGGGCGTCACATTCAGAATGCCCATTACCTGCGGATAAGACAGATCAAGGCAGGAATCCCTGGCGATCAGCTGCATAGCGTTATTCCTCAAAATCTTTAGCGCGCCGCATAGCGGCCCGGCGCAATTAGCAAAAAACCCCGGAACCAGTCCGGGGTTTTATCAAACATCAGGCATCAGGCGAACGGAGTCCGTCACATGCAGCGCTTACTTACCCGACGGCTGAGACAGCGTATTACCGGCGTTCGGCGTACCGTCTGGCTCATCAATCGACTTCGGCGCCTTCGGCGTACCGTCATTGCCCTGCCCGCCGCCCGAGGTGGGTTTTTCCCAGCCAGCCGGCGGACGCACGTCTTTACGCGCCATCAGATCGTCGATCTGCGGGGCGTCGATGGTTTCATATTTCATCAATGCATCCTTCATCGAATGCAGGATATCCATATTCGCCATCAGCAGTTCCCGTGCGCGCTGATAGTTGCGCTCAATCAACGATTTCACTTCCTGATCGATAATGCGCGCCGTTTCATCGGACATATGCTTGGCCTTGGCCACGGAACGGCCGAGGAATACCTCACCCTCTTCCTCCGCATACAGCAACGGCCCCAGTTTTTCCGAGAAGCCCCACTGCGTCACCATATTGCGCGCAATAGAGGTGGCGACTTTAATGTCGTTAGACGCGCCGGTTGAGACCTTATCCACGCCGTAGATAATCTCTTCGGCCAGACGACCGCCATACAGCGTTGAGATCTGACTTTCCAGCTTCTGACGACTGGCGCTGATGGCGTCCCCTTCGGGCAGGAAGAAGGTGACCCCCAGCGCGCGGCCGCGCGGAATAATCGTCACTTTGTGCACCGGGTCGTGTTCCGGCACCAGACGGCCGATAATCGCATGGCCGGCTTCATGGTAAGCGGTCGACTCTTTCTGTTCTTCCGTCATCACCATTGAGCGACGTTCCGCGCCCATCATGATCTTGTCTTTGGCTTTCTCAAACTCAACCATCGACACCACGCGCTTGTTGCCGCGTGCGGCGAACAGCGCCGCCTCGTTGACCAGGTTGGCCAGATCGGCGCCGGAAAAGCCCGGCGTCCCGCGCGCAATCACCGACGGCTCGACATCCGGCGACAGCGGCACGCGGCGCATATGCACCTTCAGGATCTGTTCGCGGCCGCGTACGTCCGGCAGCCCAACCACAACCTGACGGTCGAAACGGCCCGGACGCAGCAGAGCCGGATCCAGCACGTCGGGACGGTTAGTCGCGGCAATCACGATAATGCCTTCGTTGCCTTCGAACCCATCCATCTCGACCAGCATCTGGTTCAGAGTCTGTTCGCGTTCATCATGACCGCCGCCCAGACCGGCGCCGCGCTGACGACCGACCGCATCGATTTCATCGATAAAGATGATGCACGGCGCAGCTTTCTTAGCCTGCTCGAACATGTCGCGCACGCGGGAAGCGCCGACGCCGACAAACATTTCTACGAAGTCGGAACCTGAAATGGTGAAAAACGGCACTTTCGCCTCGCCGGCGATGGCTTTCGCCAGCAGCGTTTTACCTGTCCCCGGCGGGCCGACCATCAGCACGCCCTTCGGAATTTTACCGCCCAGCTTCTGGAAACGGCTCGGTTCACGCAGGTATTCGACCAGTTCGCTGACTTCTTCTTTCGCTTCGTCGCAACCCGCGACATCGGCAAACGTCGTCTTGATCTGGTCTTCCGTCAGCATCCGCGCCTTGCTTTTACCAAACGACATGGCGCCTTTACCGCCGCCGCCCTGCATCTGGCGCATAAAGAAAATCCAGACGCCGATCAGCAACAGCATCGGGAACCAGGAAATAAAGATAGAGGTCAGCAGGCTCGGTTCTTCCGGCGGCTCGCCAACCACTTTCACATTCTTCGTAAACAGGTTATCCAGCAGCTTGGGATCGTCGACAGGGATATACGTCGTGTATCGGCTGCTATCTCTTTTGATAACATTAATCTCACGACCGTTAATACGCGCTTCGCGCACCTGATCCTGATTCACTTCAGTTAAAAAGGTTGAATAATCCACCCTACGGCCATTCGACTCGCTGGGCCCAAAGCTCTGGAATACGGACATCAGCACGACTGCGATGACTAGCCAGAGAATCAGGTTTTTCGCCATGTCACTCAAGGGATTAACCTCATATTACAACTGTGTTAAAAAACAGCGTTAGGGTACTACAGTTTGCGCCCTGTCGCTACAATATAGACTTCACGTGATCGAGCGCGCGAGGCCTCTGGCTTACGAATCTTGACCTTCGTAAACAGGGAGCGAATTTCCCGCAGGTATTCATCAAAACCTTCTCCCTGAAACACTTTCACCAGGAAACTTCCGCCTGGCGCCAGTACATCACGACACATATCCAGCGCTAATTCAACCAGATACATCGATTTAGGAATATCGACCGCCGGCGTACCGCTCATGTTCGGTGCCATATCGGACATGACTACCTGAACTTTACTACTTCCTACCCGTTCCAGCAGCGCATTCAGCACTATTTGATCACGAAAATCGCCCTGCAGGAAATCGACGCCGACGATAGGATCCATCGGCAAAATATCACAGGCGATAACCCGTCCGCCGCCGCCGATTTGCGTGACCGCATACTGCGACCAGCCGCCCGGCGCCGCGCCTAAATCCACCACGGTCATGCCCGGTTTAAACAGCCGATCGCCTTGCTGTAGTTCATCAAGTTTAAACCAGGCGCGCGAACGAAGCCCCTTTTTCTGCGCCTGCTGTACGTATTTATCGCTAAAATGTTCCTGGAGCCAGCGACTGGAGCTTGCAGAACGCTTGTTGTTAGCCATCTTGTTTCCCAACTATCCTGAATTCAACGCTCCTGGTGAAACAGCCCCTTCTCATCTTTTATCATATCGGCTACATACCGATTTGGTGATAAGCATGAGATGGCGGTAGAATGACCCGTTTTCAATCCCAACCGAAGCAAAAAAGACAATGAATCTAAGCAACAAACAAAAACAGCACCTGAAAGGCCTGGCCCATCCGTTAAAACCGGTGGTCCTGCTGGGCAATAATGGCCTGACCGAAGGTGTACTGGCCGAGATTGAACAGGCGCTTGAGCATCACGAGCTCATCAAAATCAAAATCGCCGCTGAGGAACGTGAAACCAAAGCGCTGATCATTGATGCGATTGTTCGTGAAACCGGCGCCAATAATGTGCAGGTTATCGGCCACACGCTGGTGCTGTATCGTCCGTCGCAAGAACGTAAAATCGTGTTGCCACGCTAACACGTTCGGTTTTATCCCCGACGCCTTCCGCATACCGGCGCCCGGCCACTGAACGTCTCTTCTGCGCTTAGCGTACCAAGCGGGGAAAACCAGTGCGCCTGCGGCCTGAAAGGCGTTGGGTTTGCTGTAGCCCGGCAGCACTTTACAAAAAGGTGCCATGGCTCCGTGCCAGAGAAAAGGCCGCAAGCGGCCTTTTTCTTTTCTTTACAAATTTTGTTGTTTTAACCGGCGGAACAACAGAATTTACAGATATTCGACCTTCACGATCTCATACTCCACCTGACCGCCCGGCGTGGTGATCACCACCACATCGTCCTGCTCTTTACCGATCAGGCCGCGCGCGATTGGCGAGTTCACCGAGATCAAATTCTGTTTAAAATCAGCCTCGTCATCGCCCACAATGCGATAAGTCTGCTCTTCTTCGCTATCCAGATTCAGCACCGTAACCGTCGAACCAAAAATAACGCGCCCGTTGGCGGCCATTTTAGTGACGTCAATAACCTGGGCGTTGGACAGCTTGGCCTCAATTTCCTGAATACGGCCTTCGCAGAAACCCTGCTGCTCGCGCGCGGCATGGTATTCCGCGTTTTCTTTTAAATCGCCGTGTTCGCGCGCTTCGGCAATCGCCGCAATAATTTCTGGCCGGCGGACGCTTTTCAGGTGATCAAGCTCTTCGCGCAGTTTCTCTGCGCCACGTAACGTCATCGGAAATTGTTTCATATAATCAATACCTCAGAAAAATCTGTACTGCTTTTAATAACCGTCATCCTGACGTTTGAAAATCAATGTAAGACGGTGCGTTCAGCCAGTATTCATCTGGCAATACACAAAAGCAAGCTAACCCGAAAACCAGTTTCAGGTCAGCTTCAATTTGCATTTTGATACGTATTTTAACCCAGAGTTCCCTGGTGGTCATCGTTTACTTTAACCCTTGATGCGCCGTAGTATGACCGCACGTTAACCCCGTTGCTCACTGAGATTATGCGTTTTTCATCAATCGTCGCCGGGCTGGCCTGCGCCGTTGTGCTGCGTGCTCACGCAGCGAACGTACAGGATTACACCCAATATTTGCCGGACGGAGCCAATCTGGCTCTGGTTGTACAGAAAGTAGGGGCGACCTCGCCCGTGATCGATTTTCATAGCCAGCAAATGGCGCTGCCGGCCAGTACGCAAAAAGTGCTGACCGCGCTGGCCGCGCTCCTGCAACTGGGCCCGGACTACCGCTTTGCGACCACGCTGGAAAGCCACGGCTCGATCAGCGGCGGCACCCTGCGCGGCAGCTTGATCGTGCGTTTCAGCGGCGACCCGACGCTGAAACGCCAGCAGTTGCGCAATATGGTGCAGGAGCTAAAAAAACGCGGCGTTCAGACGATCGACGGCGATGTCATGATCGATACCTCGGCGTTCGCCAGCCATGACAAAGCGCCAGGCTGGCCGTGGAACGATATGACGCAGTGCTTCAGCGCGCCGCCCGGCGCCGCCATTGTCGACCGCAACTGTTTCTCGGTTTCGCTCTACAGCGCCCCCAGAGCAGGCGATAACGCTTTTATCCGCGTAGCCTCCTACTATCCGGTGCAAATGTTCAGCGAAGTCAAAACGCTGGCCAAAGGCGCGCCGGAAGCGCAGTACTGCGAACTGGACGTGGTGCCCGGCGAACTCAACCGCTTTACGCTGACCGGCTGCCTGACCCAGCGCAGCGAGCCGCTGCCTCTGGCCTTTGCAGTGCAGGACGGCGCCAGCTATGCCGGCGCCATCGTCAGGGAAGAGCTGACGCAGGCCGGGATCGACATGCGCGGCAGTTTACGGCGCCAGACGCAGCCCGGTCCGGCCGGCGCCGTGCTGGCCCAGACGCAATCGGCCCCGCTGCACGATCTGCTGACCATCATGCTGAAAAAGTCCGATAACATGATTGCCGATACCGTGTTCCGCACCATCGGCCGCGAACGATTCGGCGTGCCGGGCACCTGGCGGGCGGGCGCCGACGCGGTGCGCCAGGTGCTGCGCCAGAAGGCCGGCGTCGATCTGGGCAACAGTATTCTGGTGGACGGCTCAGGCCTGTCGCGCCATAACCTGATCGCCCCGGCGACCATGATGCAGGCGCTGCAGTACATCGCACAAAATGACCAGCAGTTGAACTACATCACCATGCTGCCGCTGGCCGGCTACGACGGAACGCTGCGCTATCGCGGCGGGCTGCACGAGGCGGGCGTCAACGGCAAAGTATCGGCCAAAACCGGCGCCCTGCAGGGCGTTTATAACCTGGCGGGCTTTATCACCACCGCCAGCGGCCAGCGCATGGCGTTCGTTCAGTACCTGTCCGGCTACGCCGTGCCGCCGGAAGATCAAAGCACGCGCCGCGTCCCGCTGGTGCGTTTCGAAAGCCGGCTATACAAGGACATCTACGAGAACAACTAACCGCCTATTTCACCGTTGCCGCGGCGTACAACCAGGGCTCCATCAGGACTTCGTCGCTTTTGTCCCGTGAAATGACGCGCCGCCGCGCTGCGCCGCCCGCCCGGCGACGCCGGCGCACTCCGCGCGCGCAATCCAGCGGTAGCCGCAGGCCGCCAGAAAAGCGCCGATAAACCAGCTGAAGTTCGCCACCGCGTGCAGCGCCGGAATAAAACTGATAACGAGACCAATCGCCACCGCCGGCAACAGCGCCGCCACCGCCTTTGGATTGAAACCGCCGCGATACCAATATTCGCCCTGCGGCGTAGCGTTAAACAGATCGTTGGTCGAAATCCGTCCGCGCTTGATCAGGTAGAAGTCCGTCAGCAGAATACCGAACAGCGGACCGATAAAGGCGCCCAGCACATCCAGCGTGTAGTGAATAAGCTCCGGCGACTGGAACAGATTCCAGGGCGTCAGCAATACCGATCCCACGGCGGCGATCATTCCGCCGGTGCGAAAGCTAATCCTCTGCGGCGAGCAGTTGGAAAAATCGAAGGCGGGGGAGACAAAGTTCGCCACAATATTGATGCCGATGGTGGCGACAATCATCGTCAACAGTCCGATGGCGACCGCCAGGCTGCTGTCGACTCGGCTGACGGTTTCAATCGGATCGGTGATCATTTCGCCGAACAGCGATTGAGTGCCCGATACGATCACTACGGTCACGATCGAAAACAGCAGAAAATTAAACGGCAGCCCCCAGAAATTACCGCGCCGGACTTCCTCCATGTTTTTGCCATAGCGCGCAAAGTCGCCAAAGTTCAGCAGCGGGCCGGAGAAATAGGACACCACCAGCGCCGTGGCGGTCAGCATCTGAAACGCCTGCTCGCCGCCGCTCAGCGATTTATTCGCCAGCGTAAAGGAAATGCCGTCGAAACCGGTTTGATACAGAATCCAGCCGGCCAGCGCGAACATCACGACATAGACTGCCGGACCGGCGATATCGATAAAGCGTTTAATCGCGTTCATCCCGTGCCAGAACACCATCGCCTGCAGCAGCCACATCATGCCGAAACACAGCCAGCCCAGCGTCGACAGCCCAAGCCACGACGTATGCGTCAGCGGCGTCAAAGAAGGCCAGAATTTGAGCGCCACCAGCATCAGCGCATTGGCCGCCAGAAAAGTTTGTATACCATACCAGGCAAAAGCGATCAGCCCGCGGATCACCGCGGGGATATTCGCGCCAAATACGCCAAACGCCTGACGGCAGACCACCGCATAGGGGACGCCGGCCATCTGACTCGGTCTGGCCACCAGGTTAGCGCAAATCTGCACTATGCAAATACCGACCAGCAAACACAACAATACCTGCCAGCTGGCCAGACCGAGCGCGAAGAAACTGGCGGCGACCACATATCCGCCCATACTGTGTACATCAGACATCCAAAAAGAAAAGATATTGTACCAGCCCCAGTTCTGCTGGCGGGTTGGGGCAAGATCATCATTACACAACCGCGGGCTGTATTCGGCGCCGGCCCCATCGACCGACGTCGTCTTAACATGTTGAATATCTGGCATGAAACCTGCTCCTCTGAATGTGATTGTTAGCTATACACGGACAAATACGTTGCAGGATTCAGGCCATATTCGATATTTTTGTATACAAAAATAAAAATATAAGTATACGATCATTGTATCCAATATCTTTACCGGAGCAGGTGATGAAGAGTGAAACAGGACTGAAAACGTCGGCAGATCTGATGGATAAGGACGAACCGATCTATCAGGCGCTGCTGACGGCGATCGTCGAACATCAGCTACCGCCAGGCAGTAAGCTGCCCGAGGAAGCGCTATCCGAGGTGTTCGGCGTGAGCCGTACCGGTATTCGCAAAGTGTTGCAGCGCCTTGCCGCGGTGCAAATGGTGACGCTGACGCCCAAACGTGGTGCGCAGGTAGCCACGCCGGGCATGGAAGAGGCGCAGGATATTTTCCGCAGCCGCTCGTTGATCGAATGCGCCAACCTGCCCTTCGTGCTGGAACACTGTCGTTCGACGCATCTGGTGGCGCTGGAACGGCTGAATCAGCAGGAGCAACAGGCGCATCTCGATTACAACGGTCCCGCCGCCATTCGGCTGTCCGCCGCTTTTCATATTCAGCTGCAGGCCATTTCCGGCAATCAGGTGCTGACCGAACTGGTCATGCGCCTGAGCCAGCGCTCTTCGCTGGTGGTTGCCGCCTGGGGCGCGCCCTGGCAGCAAGGCTGCCGCTGCGACGACCACGATCGGATCATTGCGCTGCTGCGCGAAAAAGCGCTGCAGCCGCTGACCGACGCGTTGCGCCATCATTTTGATCACATTCTCGCCAGTCTGCGCTTTGAACGCAGCGGCGAAACCGTACCGGATTTCGCCCGGCTGTTCGCCCGGCAGAAAGAGAGTTGAAATGGCAAAGCAGATTATTCAGGTGATTAATCCCAACACCAGCCAGGCGATGACCGAAACGATCGCTCAGGCCGCGCGCGCCGTGGTCTCGCCCGCCAGCGAAATTCTGGCTGTTTCGCCGTCGGCCGGGGTCGCCTCTATCGAAGGCCACTTCGACGAGGCGATCGCCGCCGTTGGCGTGCTGGAACAGATTAAGGCCGGGCGCGAACAGGGCGTTTGCGGACATGTCATCGCCTGCTTCGGCGATCCTGGCTTGCTGGCCGCCCGGGAGCTGGCGCGGGGGCCGGTAGTGGGCATCGCCGAGGCCGCGATGCATATGGCGAGCATGGTGGCCACGCGATTTTCTATCGTCACGACCTTGCCGCGCACGCTGATTATCGCCCGCCATCTGCTGAGGCAATATGGGTTTGAACACCAGTGCGCGGCGTTGCACGCCATCGACCTGCCGGTGCTGGCGCTGGAGGACGGCTATGGGCTGGCGCGGCAAAAGGTACGCGAATATTGTATACAATCAAAACGTCAGGATGGCATCGGCGCTGTCGTACTGGGCTGCGGCGGCATGGCGACGCTGGCGCGCGAACTGACGCTTGAATTAGGCATACCCATAGTTGATGGCGTCGGCGCCGCCGTCAAAATGGTGGAGTCTTTGCTGGCTCTCGGTCTGACGACCAGCAAGCACGGCGATCTGGCATGGCCAGTGGCGAAATCCCTGAGCGGCCCGTTCAGCGCGCTGAACTGATCCCGCTCATCCCCCGTTACCGCATCTGATCAGGACAATGACCATGAACCCGTCTGACAAACAGCAGGAATACGATTTTAATCAGGATTACCCGCGCGACATGATCGGTTATGCCGGCCGGCCGCCGCACGCCGCCTGGCCGGGCGGTGCGCGTATCGCCGTCCAGTTCGTACTCAACTATGAAGAGGGCGCGGAGAATAACGTACTGCATGGCGACGGCGGCTCCGAACAGTTTCTCTCCGATATCATCGGCGCCGCCAGCTACCCGCAACGCCATATGTCGATGGAGTCGCTGTATGAGTACGGTTCGCGCGCCGGTTTCTGGCGCATCCATCATGAATTTCAGCGGCGAGGCCTGCCGTTGACTATATTCGGCGTCGCCATGGCGCTGGCGCGCCATCCGCCGGTGGTTGAAGCGATCAAAGCGGCGCATTACGACGTGGTCAGCCACGGCTGGCGCTGGCTGCACTATCAGGATATGGACGAAGAGAGCGAACGTCGTCATATGCAACTGGCGGTGGAAACGCTCACCCGCCTTTTCGGTCGCGCGCCGTCCGGCTGGTATACCGGACGCGACAGTCCGGCCACGCGCCGGCTGGTGGTTGAGCACGGCGGGTTCACCTACGACAGCGATTACTATGGCGACGATCTGCCCTTCTGGACGCGGGTCGCCTGTAGCAATGGCGCGGTGAAACCGCACCTGATCATTCCCTATACGCTGGAAGCGAACGATATGCGCTTCGCCACGCCGCAGGGATTTAACACGGCAGAACAATTTTATACCTATCTGAAGGACAGTTTCGATGTGCTGTACGAGGAAGGCGCAACACAACCCAAAATGATGTCGATCGGCATGCATTGCCGGCTGTTGGGTCGGCCAGGACGCTTCCGCGCGCTGCAGCGCTTCCTGGACTATATCCAGCGACATGAAAAGGTGTGGATCTGTACGCGCGAGGAAATTGCCAGCCACTGGCTACGACACCATCCGGCGCCGGAAGACTGACAGTCAAAAAAGGACGGCCGAAACGCGCTTTCGTCTGCTGGCAACGTTCGTTATCAAGGGAGAACGCGGCGAGGAAGCGTAGCGGCGTTAGCCGCCGGAATGCCCCCTAGTGCGGCAGGTCCGGGTATCCCGGACCGATCGGCGAATTGTCAGCGGCCGCAGAGAGGCGGACTGAAACCCGCCTCAGACTGATGACAACGTTCGTTATCGAGGGAGAATGCGGCGCGGGGAAGCGTAGCGACGTTAGCCGCCGGAACGCCCCCAGGTGCGGCAGGTCCGGGTATCCCGGACCGATCGGCGAATTGTCAGCGGCCGCAGAGAGGCGGACTGACACCCGCCTCAGACTGATGACAACGTTCGTTATCGAGGGAGAATGCGGCGCGGGGAAGCGTAGCGGCGTTAGCCGCCGGAACGCCCCCAGGTGCGGCAGGTCCGGGTATCCCGGACCGGTCGGCGAATTGTCAGCGGCCGCAGAGAGGCGGACTGAAACCCGGCTCTCTGCGGTTTGGCGCGGGAAGGCGTTATGTCCGGCCGCGCAAACGGCTGGTCGTGAGCTTAAACGCGATCAGTGCTGGTAGACAGTTTCTACGCCGTCCTCGTCGTCCTCATCCCAGTCATCGTCCCACTCTTCCTCAGCCTCTTCCTGCGCCTCGGCCAGCTGCTGGCGATGATAATCATCCCACATGAATTCCACTTTTTCTGGTGCGCTCTCCTCAGCCAGCGCCTGTTTAGGCTGCTGATTAAGGAAGTTCATCACGTTCCAGCACAGTTCGTTCACGCCCTGTCGGTTGACGGCGGAGATCAGATAATATTTCCCTTCCCAGCCCAGCGCCTCGGCAATCGCTTTCGCACGCTGTTCCGCTTCCGTCTTATCGATCAGATCCGTTTTATTGAACACCAGCCAGCGTGGCTTGTCCGCCAGCTTAACGCTGTACTGCTGCAACTCATTCACGATCACTTGCGCATTTTCGACCGGATCGGATTCATCGATCGGCGCAATATCGATCAGGTGCAGCAAGACGCGACAGCGCTCCAGATGTTTCAGGAAGCGAATCCCCAGGCCAGCCCCTTCGGAAGCGCCTTCGATCAACCCCGGAATATCGGCGACGACAAAACTCTGTTCGCTGTCCATCCGCACCACACCAAGACTGGGCGCCAGCGTGGTGAACGGATAGTCCGCCACTTTCGGTTTGGCGGCAGACACGGCGCGAATAAAGGTGGATTTGCCGGCATTAGGCAGCCCCAGCATCCCCACGTCGGCCAGCAGCAGCAATTCCAGCAGCAGCTCTCGCTCTTCACCCGGCGTACCGTCGGTTTTCTGACGCGGCGCCCGGTTAACCGACGATTTAAAACGGCTATTGCCCAGACCGTGCCAGCCGCCCTTCGCCACCATCAAGATCTGACCGTGGCGCGTCATATCGCCCAGCACTTCGCCGGTGCTCTGATCCTGTACGCGAGTCCCGACCGGCACCTTGATGGTGACGTCCTTGCCGCGTTTGCCGGTGCAGTCACGGCTCTGGCCGTTCTGGCCGCGTTCGGCGCGGAAAGATTTCTCAAAACGGTAATCAATCAGCGTATTCAGGTTTTCATCGGCCTGCAGGTAAACGTCGCCGCCATCGCCGCCGTCACCGCCATCAGGGCCGCCATTGGGGATATATTTCTCACGACGGAAGCTAACGCAGCCATTACCGCCATCACCCGCCACGACCAGAATCGTCGCTTCATCTACAAACTTCATTTACTTTCTCCGCGAAAAACCAATATACCCAATAGATTCGGGCTGCAGGACGTTACGACCCGATAAACGCACTCAATGAGTGAAATCGGACCAACGAACGCGGCCAATGCACCTGTAGACGGGTATAGCGTTTTTTGACCTGTATTATGTCATTTATTGGTTCTTTTCGGCGTAATTCCAGATTTCGTGACAGACAGCGTCACAGCCTTCGTCATCAAAACCGCCACGCGCCAGAACCGGCTCAGGCAAGGGAGCGCATTGTACCCGCTTCTCCCTGGGATTGCATCTGTATTAAAAATAGGCAACCCCGCGCCGCGCGGCGGCTGCCGCCGGACGTATGGGCGTCAGCCGGGGCCGACCGGCGGAATCAGCGGTTTGCGGGGCGCCTTGCGCCACCACAGCCGGTGGCCGATAGCGGAAAACATCGCGCCGGACACCACCACAAAAGCGCCGATATAGCCGATCAGATTAAGATCGGGCATGACAAACACATCAGGCCAAATCAGCGCCAGAAGATCGGAAAAGAACAGCGTAAACAGCGGGGTAAGCGTGACAATCGCGCTTACCTGCGCCGCCTGCCAGCGCGCCATCGCCTCGGCCAGCGCACCATAGCCCAACAGGGTATTCGCCCCGCAGAACAGCAGGCAGGCCAGCTGCCAGCTGCTGAGCTGGAAAATCACCGAAGGATGGGACAGCGGCGTAATCGCGACAATGCACAGCACATAAAGCAGGAATAAAATTTGCTGCGAGGTTAAACGGCGCAGCAGTACTTTCTGCGCCACGCCATAGGTCACCCATACCGCGGCGGCGCATACGCCCAGCAGCACGCCCAGCGTGTACTCGGTCAGACGGGTAAAAATCTCAATCAGACTGGCATTAAAAAACATAACCAACCCGACGATCAGCATAACCGCGCCAATCACCTGAGTTACCCGCATTTTTTCTTTAAGAATCAGCACACTGGCAAACATCATTCCCACCGGGGAAAGCTGGCCGATAACCTGGGACGCCGTCGGGCTAAGATACTGTAACGAGGAACTGAAAAACATGAAATTGCCCAGCAACCCGCCGGAAGCCACCAGCAACAGAATCAGCCAGCGTCGGCGGCGAAACAGCTTCAGCGGCGGGAGTTTCTTCTGCCAGCTGAGAATCAGCGTCAGACCAATACCTGCGATAAAATACCGGTACCAGACGACGGTATAGGGCTCCATGACGGCCAGAACCTGCTTCATGGCTATCGGCAACGCTCCCCAGCATATTGCCGTCGTCAACGCCAGGGCAAGGCCTATGCCAGCATGCTGTTTCGCGCTCATCTCGCCTCTCTGATCCTTCCCCAAAGCAGAATGTAAAAAGCCCCGCAATAAATTGCGGGGCTTAAATCTGTTGGCTTAAACGCGAAAATTATTCAGCGACGATGCTGATAAATTTACGGTTTTTCGGGCCTTTTACTTCAAATTTTACTTTGCCGTCAGCCAGAGCAAACAGAGTGTGGTCTCTCCCGCAGCCTACGTTGCTGCCGGCGTGGAACTTGGTTCCGCGCTGACGAACAATGATGCTGCCAGCCAGGACTGCCTCTCCGCCAAAGCGTTTCACGCCCAGACGTTTACTTTCTGAATCACGGCCGTTACGAGTTGAACCGCCAGCTTTTTTGTGTGCCATTAATCCGCTCTCCTAAAACTTAAGCGCTGATGCCGGTAATTTTCACGTCAGTGAACCACTGACGATGGCCCTGCTGCTTACGGTAGTGTTTACGACGACGAAATTTAACAATCTTAACTTTCTCGCCACGACCATGAGCAACGACTTCAGCTTTAATCTTACCGCCATCGACGAATGGAACGCCGATTTTGATATCTTCACCATTGGCGACCATCAGAACCTGGTCAAACTCAACCGCTTCACCAGTTGCGATGTCCAGCTTTTCCAGGCGAATGGTTTGACCTTCGCTGACTCGGTGTTGTTTACCACCACTTTGGAAAACCGCGTACATAAAAAACTCCGCTTTCCGCGCACTCCACGTATGATTATCCAGAGCGCGCTATAAATATTCACAATAGGGCGCGAATTCTACGCAAAAATCCCCCGGATGACAAGTGCAGAATAAAGCAACGAGAAGAAAAAGAATCACGCGCCTTAACTGGCGTTTATCTGCGGCATTTTTCAAGTACAATCAGCCACACTGTTTCCGTTATACAGCGCCACGAACAGCAATCGCAACACGATGTGGCACTGTGAAGAAAAGAAAAACCTGGCTGACAAAAACAATGAATCCAGAACAAATTACCGAGTTAACCAGCGAGGATATGACCGCCGTGAACGGGGTTATCCTTGAACAGTTGAACTCCGATGTCGCACTGATTAACCAGCTCGGCCACTATATTATCAGCGGCGGAGGTAAGCGCATTCGTCCCATGATCGCCGTTCTCGCGGCGCGCGCGCTGTCTTACCAGGGCGATAAACATATCACCGTAGCGGCGCTGATCGAATTTATTCACACCGCAACGCTGCTGCATGACGACGTGGTGGACGAATCGGACATGCGGCGGGGTAAGGCGACGGCCAACGCGGCGTTTGGCAATGCGGCCAGCGTGCTGGTCGGCGACTTTATTTATACCCGCGCGTTTCAAATGATGACCAGCCTGCAGTCGCTGCGCGTGCTGGCCCTGATGTCGGAAGCGGTCAACGTGATTGCGGAAGGCGAAGTCCTGCAACTGATGAACTGCAACGACCCGAACATCAGCGAAGAGAGTTACATGCGGGTGATTTACAGCAAAACCGCGCGTCTGTTTGAGGCGGCTTCGCAGTCCTCGGCGATTCTGGCCGGCGCCAGTCCGCAGCAGGAACAGGCCCTGCAGGACTACGGCCGCTATCTGGGCACCGCTTTTCAGCTGATTGACGATCTGCTCGATTACAGCGCCGATGGTAAAACGCTGGGCAAAAACACCGGCGACGATCTCAATGAAGGCAAACCGACGCTGCCCCTGCTGCACGCCATGCACCACGGCACCCCGCAGCAGAGCGCGCAGATCCGCCAGGCCATCGAACAGGGCAACGGCCGGCATTTGCTGGAGCCGGTGCTGGAAACGATGCAGCAGTGCGGCTCGCTCAGCTATACCCGTCTGCGTGCGGAACAGGAAGCGGATAAAGCCATCGCCGCCCTGCGGATTCTGCCGTCAACCCCCTACCGCCTTGCGCTGGAAGGGCTCGCTCACCTTGCCGTACAGCGTGACTTCTGAATCCTGACAGGGACCTGCGCCCGTCGCGCTATGCCAGCGTATCGGGAGCCAGGCCCAGACGAGCCAGCATCGCCACCAGTCCTTCGCGCAGTATGAAGTTCACCAGCTGTTCCTGCTCTTGTTGCGAACACTGCTGAAAAACCTGTACCCATACGGCCAGCGGATCCGGTTCTTTTTCCACCCGATACTCGGGCGACGCCTGTTCCTGCATCAGCAGAGCGTGCCTCACCGGCTCCGGCAGGCTTTCAAAAGCATATTCAACGCCGCGCCCCTGAACCCCTTTGCGCCGTCGCTTCTCCCAGCCGTCTTCCCTCGCCCGCTTATTCAGCCCCTGCGGCGATTTCGGCAAACCGCCGATGCCGAGCAACTCAGCGGGAGCAAACCATGACTGTTGCTTATCCTTTTTCATACCTTTTCATTCCAGTTTTGTTGTGCTTCTCAAAACATTTTTTTTCAGGAAAAATATGAACACGTTCTGTTTAAGTTTCCATATAATAGCTTATCGTTATCTAAACGGCTAACGATTCAATGTTAGCCGTATCGATAAATCAATAAAAAAACGCCATGTTGAAATAACAAAGACAGCGGATAACCGGCAGGATATAAAGAAACACGTTAGATAAACGCGTTACATAAAGCAGCATCAAACATGGAAATATACCGTTCCCCGTCAGGGCAGAGCCAGGCGGTAAATAAGATCCGCACCGTCTCTCATTTGAATTATTGCCGGATTCATGTTGGCCGAAACCAGCGTTGCCGACGGATACAATCGGGGGAGTAAGCGTGGCGCAAGGGGAAATAAAATCAATATATAACAATCGATTAAATGAAATCATCAGCACCAATAGCGAACCGAATGGCTATCCGGCCACGTTAAACTGGAACCTTTATCGCCGCGAATCAAACATGCACCAATCTATTTTTGTCCGGTCGCGCGCGCCGTTTCGTCATGATATTCCATTTTTGCATCGTCCCTTCGCATATATGCTCACGCCCGTCTGAAAGAAAAATTTCTTCTCTATCAATTCCCTGGCTGACCATACGTTTTTCATCGCCATTCATTCTAATAGTGCTATTCATAGCAAAAACAAATTTATCAGGAAATTAATTGAAAACCATTTGGAAATTTGATGCTATATTGTTTCTCAATAATATATTCTCATTAGTCAGGTTTTTAACTAGTTCATCTTAGTTAAACCGCTAATTAAGTTAGTCCTACAGAAAGAAGGGAAGGCTTATGAACTCAAGGAACAATGACTGGCATCCTGCGGATATTATTGCTGCTCTACGAAAGAAAGGAACAACGCTGGCTGCGGTGTCTCGCGCCGCCGGGCTAAGTTCATCAACCCTGGCCAACGCGCTGTCACGCCCCTGGCCGAAAGGGGAATGGCTTATTGCCGATGCGCTAGGCATTCATCCTTCTGAAATTTGGCCCAGCCGCTACTACGATCCTAAAACCAACCAACTCCTGGACAGGAAAAAGCTGATACGTCCCAGCTAACCGGAAAGCCGGAGATAAGCCATCTCCGGCTTTTCCGTGATATATCCTGCTCCATGGCGGTTAACTTCTCACAAAGGCTTCACCTAACTCGATATCTTTGTTCAGCACATCCAGCATGCTGTCCAGAGACTCCTGTTCATAGCGGCTCAGCGGACCAATATCCAGAAACTCCGCAATACCGTTTTGGCCCAGCAGAACCGGTTGAGCGAAGAAGCGGGTATAGTGTCCGTCACCCTCAACATAGGCATATTCGACAATATTATTTTCCCCCAGCCGCGCGCGCACCAGCGAAAGCGCGAAGCGAGCCGCAGCTTCGCCCATCGACAACGTGGCCGAGCCGCCGCCGGCCTTCGCCTCCACCACTTCCGTACCGGCATTCTGAATGCGACGAGTTAGCTCGACCACTTCCTGTTCGCTAAAGCTGATGCCTTCCACCTGCGACAGCAACGGCAGGATCGTCACGCCCGAATGGCCGCCGATGACCGGCACATGCACATCCTGCGGCTGTTTGTTTTTTAACCCGGCGATAAAGGTGCTGGAGCGAATAACGTCCAGCGTGGTCACGCCAAACAGCTTGTTTTTATCGTAAACGCCTTCCCTGAGCAGTACATCGGCGGCTATCGCCACGGTAGTATTGACCGGGTTGGTGATGATGCCGATAAAGGCCTGCGGGCAGGTATGAGCGATCTGCTCCACCAGATTACGGACAATCCCGGCATTGACGTTAAACAGATCGGCCCGATCCATGCCGGGCTTACGCGCCACGCCGGCAGAAATCAGCACAACGTCCGCGCCGATCAGCGCAGGCCTGGCATCTTCGCCGCAAAAGCCTTTGATATCAACGGGAGTAGGAATATGGCTCAGATCGACGGCCACGCCTGGCGTTACCGGCGCGATGTCATAGAGAGATAATTCTGAACCTGAAGGAAGCTGGGTTTTCAGGAGGAGAGCGAGCGCCTGCCCGATACCGCCCGCGGCGCCAAGAACTGCAACTTTCATTCTGTACTCCTTATTATCATAAAGTGAAGAAGTGCCGTGAATTCATCTGATTAGGATTTAATATCAGGACAAAGATAAAGACAATTTTCTTGCCCTGAGCTTGCGATATCGGACACTAAAAAAACAGCTTATGCCCTTAATAATAAATGAAAACGTGCCAATTATTTGAAAGGTAATTAAAGTTATGTGATGTGTGCACAAACCAGGCGCATTCTGGCGTAATTTTCTACATCACAGCGGTTGACGCGTGCGTGCCAAGGCCAGTTTGATAACATTTTAATTACATTTATGTGAGCTGATACGCACATTTTCCGCTGCGGCGGCTTCGCGATAAAATTCGGCCCAATGTTGATGACGCCGCATCATTTCCGTTTTGTTTCTCAATTTATACGCATTGATATTGAATAAAAATGCATCCATCTGCATAATGGCACGCTCGATAAAGCTAAAAATAACGGGTGGCCGTATGCGTAATTCCACAAAACAAGATGATCTGATCAAAGCGTTCAAAGCACTGTTAAAAGAAGAAAAGTTCAGCTCTCAAAGTGAAATTGTGCAGGCATTGCAGGACGAAGGGTTCGAGAATATCAACCAGTCCAAGGTTTCCCGTATGCTGACTAAATTTGGCGCCGTGCGCACGCGCAACGCTAAAATGGAAATGGTCTACTGCCTGCCTGCCGAACTGGGCGTACCGACCGCCACCAGTCCGCTGAAAAACCTGGTATTGGATGTGGACTACAACGATTCAGTCGTAGTGATCCATACCACACCGGGAGCGGCGCAGCTCATCGCGCGCCTGCTGGACTCGCTGGGTAAAGCGGAGGGGATTTTAGGCACCATTGCCGGGGACGACACCATCTTCACCACCCCGGCGAAGGAATTCAGCGTAAAACAACTGTACGACACTATACTGGCCCTGTTCGAGCAGGAACTGTAAGTCTCGTCGACCGCCGATTTACGCGGCGCCGTTCTTTTTTCCCACCGATGCCAGGGGACGGCAAGCCAACGGACGCGCCGCCCCACGGCCTTAACCCCCCCGGCAGGCGCCGCCGTCACAGCGCAGGTAACTCCGCCAGCGGCCAGCGCGGACGCACGCTGACCGCAAGATCGTCTTTACTGCCGTGACTCAGGCGTACCATACCGGCATAGGCAATCATCGCGCCATTATCGGTGCAGAACGCCGGTCGGGCATAAAACACCTCCCCGCCGCGCTGTTCCATTACGGTCTGCAGTCGCTGACGCAGCGCACGGTTGGCGCTCACCCCACCGGCCATCACCAGCCGACGAAAACCGGTCTGATCCAGCGCCCGGCGGCATTTAATCGCCAGCGTATCCACTACCGCATCTTCGAAGGCTCTGGCGATATCCGCCCGGGTCTGATCGTCGTCGCCGCTGTTGCGAATGGTATTGGCCGCGAAGGTCTTCAGACCGGAGAAACTGAAATCCAGCCCCGGCCGGTCTGTCATCGGGCGCGGAAAAGTAAAGCGCCCTGGCTTCCCCTGCTGCGCCATTTTCGACAACAGCGGACCGCCGGGATAATCCAGCCCGAGCAATTTGGCGGTTTTATCGAACGCTTCGCCGGCGGCGTCATCAATGGATTCGCCCAGCAGTTGATACTGACCGACGCCGGTAACGCTAATCAGTTGGGTGTGGCCGCCGGACACCAGCAGCGCGACAAAAGGAAACGGCGGCGGATTATCTTCCAGCATCGGCGCCAGCAGGTGCCCTTCCATATGATGAACCGGTATGGCCGGCACGTTCCAGGCAAACGCCAGCGCCCTGCCGACCGTTGCGCCGACCAGCAGAGCGCCGACCAGCCCGGGGCCGGCGGTATAGGCCACGCCGTCGATATCGCCGGGGGTTAAATCCGCCTCGCGCAGGGCGGCCTGGATCAGCGGCACCGTTTTGCGCACGTGATCGCGTGAAGCCAGTTCGGGCACCACGCCGCCATAGTCGGCGTGCAGTTTCACCTGGCTATATAACTGATTGGCGAGCAGACCGGCCCGATCGTCATACACGGCCACCCCGGTTTCATCGCACGAGGTTTCAATCCCCAGAACACGCATTGCAATTCCTGTTTTCCTGTCTTATGTTCGGCGGCGCGGCGCATAGCCCGGGTTCGCCGGGAACATGCTATACTTGCCCGCCCGCCTGCCAGCGCGCAGTGTAGCATAAAGCGCAAGGATCGGCTCTGGCCGGGGCCGGAGGTTTTATGTTCGCCCGGGCACTTTACAAGTACTGTCCTGATGCAGTAGAATTCCGCACCATTTTGAAAATGGCTGGCACAACGCCAGCGACAAACCGAATTTACTGAGGTGAGAGGCACATGCCGGTAATTAAAGTACGTGAAAACGAGCCGTTCGACGTAGCTCTGCGTCGTTTCAAACGTTCCTGCGAAAAAGCAGGAGTTTTAGCAGAAGTCCGTCGTCGCGAGTTCTATGAAAAACCGACGACTGAACGCAAACGCGCAAAAGCTTCTGCCGTGAAACGTCACGCGAAGAAACTGGCTCGCGAAAACGCACGCCGCACTCGTCTGTATTAATTTTCTGGAGGGTGACCTCCATCGCGTGATTAATCCGCAGACTTAGCAGTTGCATACGAAGGCCGTGCTTTCCGAAAGGAAGCGCGGCTTGCTGTCGTTTATAAGCTAACATTCAGGGGCTTATGGCTGGACGAATTCCACGCGTATTTATCAATGACTTGCTGGCTCGAACCGACATCATCGACCTGATCGACGCGCGGGTAAAGCTGAAAAAGCAAGGCAAGAATTATCACGCCTGTTGTCCGTTCCATCACGAGAAAACCCCCTCTTTCACCGTAAACGGCGATAAACAGTTCTACCACTGCTTCGGCTGTGGCGCACACGGTAACGCCATTGATTTTTTGATGAATTACGACCGACTCGAATTCGTCGAAAGCATTGAAGAACTGGCGACGATGCACGGTCTGGAAGTACCGTATGAAACCGGCACAGGCCCGACGCCGCTGGAACGCCATCAGCGCCAGAGTCTGTACCAGTTAATGGATAAGCTCAGTGCGTTTTACCAGCAGTCGTTGCGCCAGTCGGGCGGCTCCGCGGCGCGTCAGTATCTTGAGCAGCGCGGGTTGAGCGCCGAAGTCATCAACCATTTCGCCATCGGTTTTGCGCCGGCCGGCTGGGACAACGTATTAAAACGTTTTGGTCAGCACCCGGACGACAAAAGCACACTGAACGATGCCGGCATGCTGGTGACTAACGATCAGGGCAGAATGTACGACCGCTTTCGCGATCGCGTTATGTTCCCTATTCGGGATAAACGCGGCCGCGTGATCGCCTTTGGCGGCCGGGTGCTGGGCGACGGGGTGCCCAAATACCTGAACTCGCCCGAAACGGAAATTTTTCATAAAGGCCGCCAGCTGTATGGCCTTTACGAGGCGCAGCAAAACCATCCGGAACTGGCGCGTCTGCTGGTTGTTGAAGGCTATATGGATGTGGTGGCGCTGGCGCAGTTTGGCATCGACTATGCCGTTGCGTCGCTGGGAACCTCCACCACCGCCGAACATATTCAGCTGTTGTTCCGCGCCACCGATAACGTGGTGTGTTGCTACGACGGCGACCGGGCCGGGCGCGAAGCGGCATGGCGAGCGCTGGAAACCGCGCTGCCATGGCTGAACGACGGGCGTCAGTTGCGGTTTATGTTTCTGCCTGACGGCGAGGACCCCGATACGCTGGTGCGCAAAGAAGGCCGGGAGGCCTTTGAACAGCGAATGGAGCAGGCGCAGGCGCTGTCGGTGTTTCTGTTCGAAACCCTGCAGCAGCAGGTGGACATGAGCTCGCCGGAAGGGCGCACCAAGCTTAGTACTCTGGCGTTGCCGTTGATTGGTCAGATACCGGGCGAAACGCTGCGGCTTTATTTGCGCCAGCAACTGGGCAACAAACTGGGTATTCTGGAAGACAGTCAGTTGGATCGTCTGCTTCCCAGACAGGCGGAAAATGCGCAACCCTACCAGGCCCCCCGGCTAAAACGCACAACCATGCGTATACTAATAGGACTGCTGGTGCAAAATCCTCAGTTGGCCGCACAGGTGCCGGCGCTGGAGGGGCTTACTTCATCGAAAACCGCCGGTCTGCCGCTGTTTATCGAGCTGGTGAAAACCTGTCAGGCGCAGCCGGGATTGACCACGGGGCAACTGCTGGAACAGTACAGAGATAATAAATTAAGCCATCAGCTTGAAACTCTGGCGACATGGAACCACATGATCGTAGAGGAAAAGATAGAAGAGACATTTGTCGATACGCTGGCCAGTCTGTACGACCAGATTCTGGAACAGCGGCTTGAAACACTCATAGCCCAGGCGCGTACTCAGGGCCTGACGCCGGAAGAACGAGCGGAAGTGAATGCCCTGAATCAGGTCCTGGCAAAAAAGAAATGATTTCCGAGGCTTAATTGCCGATAAAGAGTGGGAAAGCGCCCCACCAATGCCGCAGCAGGGGCCGCGGCGATAAGTGAAAGCCCCAAATGTTATTGTTGGCAATTATCGCCGACCAACACCAACCCATATACTCTGAAGTGTGGATACCGTCTTATGGAGCAAAACCCGCAGTCACAGCTTAAGCTACTTGTCACCCATGGTAAGGAGCAAGGCTACCTGACCTATGCTGAGGTCAATGACCATCTGCCGGAAGATATCATCGACTCCGATCAGATCGAAGACATCATCCAGATGATTAATGACATGGGCATCCAGGTGATGGAAGAAGCACCTGATGCCGATGATCTCATGCTGGCAGAAAATAATGCCGACGAAGATGCGGTAGAAGCCGCGGCTCAGGTTCTGTCCAGCGTTGAATCCGAGATCGGTCGCACCACCGACCCGGTGCGCATGTATATGCGCGAAATGGGTACCGTCGAACTGTTGACCCGTGAAGGCGAAATTGATATTGCCAAACGTATCGAAGACGGTATCAACCAGGTCCAGTGTTCCGTGGCCGAATACCCGGAAGCGATAACCTATCTGCTTGAACAGTACGATCGCGTCGAGGCGGGCGAAAGCCGCCTGTCCGATCTGATTACCGGTTTTGTCGATCCGAACGCGGAAGAAGATATCGCGCCGACCGCTACCCATGTGGGCTCGGAACTGCCCAGCGAAGAGATCGACGACGAAGACGACGACGATGACGACGACGACGATGCCGATGATGATAACAGCATCGATCCGGAACTGGCCCGTCAGAAGTTTTCCGATCTGCGTGAACAATACGAAACAACCCGCCAGGTAATCAAGGCCAACGGACGCAGCCACGCGCTGGCGATGGACGAAATCCAGAAGCTGTCAGACGTGTTTAAACAATTCCGTCTGGTGCCGAAACAGTTCGACTTCCTGGTCAACAGCATGCGCTCAATGATGGATCGCGTGCGCACTCAGGAACGTCTGATCATGAAGCTGTGCGTGGAACAGTGCAAAATGCCGAAGAAAAACTTCGTCAATCTGTTCGCCGGCAATGAAACCAACGACAGCTGGTTCAACGCCGCCATTTCTCTGGGCAAGCCCTGGTCTGAGAAACTGAACGACGTTGCCGAAGAAGTGCATCGCGGCCTGCAGAAACTGCATCAGATTGAGGAAGAAACCGGTCTGACCATTGAACAGGTCAAAGACATCAACCGCCGTATGTCGATTGGCGAAGCGAAAGCGCGCCGGGCGAAAAAAGAGATGGTAGAGGCGAACCTGCGTCTGGTTATCTCCATCGCCAAAAAATACACCAACCGCGGTCTGCAATTCCTCGATCTGATCCAGGAAGGCAATATCGGTCTGATGAAAGCCGTTGATAAATTTGAATATCGCCGCGGCTATAAATTCTCCACCTACGCCACCTGGTGGATCCGTCAGGCCATTACGCGCTCTATCGCCGACCAGGCCCGTACTATCCGTATTCCTGTGCATATGATTGAAACGATTAATAAACTCAATCGTATTTCACGCCAGATGCTGCAGGAAATGGGGCGTGAACCGTCGCCGGAAGAGCTGGCCGAGCGGATGCTGATGCCGGAAGATAAGATCCGCAAGGTGCTGAAAATCGCCAAAGAGCCGATCTCGATGGAAACCCCGATCGGCGACGATGAAGATTCGCATCTGGGCGATTTTATTGAGGACACCACGCTGGAACTGCCGCTGGATTCCGCCACGTCGGAAAGCCTGCGCTCCGCCACGCACGATGTGCTGGCCGGCCTGACGGCGCGTGAGGCCAAAGTGCTGCGTATGCGCTTCGGTATCGATATGAACACCGACCACACGCTGGAAGAGGTGGGCAAGCAGTTTGACGTAACGCGTGAACGTATCCGTCAGATCGAAGCGAAAGCGCTGCGTAAACTGCGCCACCCGAGCCGTTCCGAAGTACTGCGCAGCTTCCTGGATGATTAATCCGTAGCCGCCGCACGGTCGCTCTCATCATAACCCCCGCCTCCGGCGGGGGTTATTTTTTATCGGTATTCAGCGCGTCGTACAACTCCCGATAACTCGCGCTCAGCGCCTCCAGCGTGGCGCGGTTCAGCCCGCTGGGGTTGGGCAACACCCAGAGCCGGGTTCTGCCGATGGTCGTCGCCTGGCGACCCCATGCCACCTTCCTGACGCCAAACGCCTGACTGAACGCCTGCTTGCCGAGCACGGCCAGCGCGGCGGGCTGATAACGCGCTATTTTGGCCGTTAAATCGGCGCCGCCCTGACGCAGTTCATCCGCACGCAACTCCGCCGCGCCCACGGTCGCCCGCGCCACCAGCGCCGTAATGCCGCAGCGATAAGTCAGCAGCAGCAGCTCTTCCTGCGGCGACAACAAACGACCGGTAAACCCGGCCTGATAGATCGCCTTCCAGAAACGATTGCTCGGATTGGCGAAATGGTAGCCCTGCGCGGCGGACGATAGCCCCGGGTTGATGCCGCAAAACACCACGTCCAGATTGTCGGCCAGAATATCGTTAATCATACTGCGTTCCGTTATTGCCTTTTATGCGGTTATCGCAAAATCCGCCAATGATTACAACAGACTATTGTGAACAGAAAACAAGCACATGGCGGAACAACAGTAGACCTGCCGCCGGAGATTGCCGTATAATCACGCCCGCGCGGCCCCTTAGCTCAGTGGTTAGAGCAGTCGACTCATAATCGATTGGTCGTTGGTTCAAACCCAACAGGGGCCACCAGAATTTATCAAGGGCTTGCGTGAAAACGCTGGCTCTTTTTTATTGCGCTGATAGCCGGGAAGCACGAAAAACCGCATAAGGAAATTAATACGGCACACTGGACTTATAGACAAAGCTTGCTTATAGCCCTTCTAATGCTGCCCCTTGTGGTATTTGCAGCGCCCACGCCTGAGTCAGTTATCAAAGGCCACCTCTCAGTGGCTGATTGGCAGTATATCGCCCGAAAAGTTGCAGCAGGCGAAAAGGACTGGTTGGCTGTTGTGCCAACCCTTGCATCAAAGGCTAACCGCCAACAAGCCGATCAACTGGAGGATGCGTTGTCTACAGCCCTCCCGGTTAATACCAAAGGCGTGTTATCCGCGTTGCGCATACTGGATTCCGGAACATATCCTGAAATGCGCGGTACTGATATTGTTTGTGTATTGAAAGTTGTGAAACCCGGTAAAGGGGCTGATACGTACTATGCCAATACCCGACTCGCGCTACTGGATGAACCTATAGGGGCAGAGTGCCTTTGGAATCTTGAGGGCGTTTGGGAAGAAGCGAAACAGGAGCAAAAATAGCAGTACGTCAACGCTATGTACCCCGAACTGAATAGCGTTGACACCTTACAGGCAACTTCGCGTTTTATCTTATGAAAATTTAGGGGTAAAAAGTGCGAATCAGCCTGCGAAAAACCTGTATAGGTCTGTATATCGCCATTAACACTTTTTCGCTTGCTCGGGAAAAACCGTAACAAATCGAGACATCCCACACTTGACACTTTCCCCCCAAATTCAGTGACGGCGCGGCTTTATTCCGGCCGACATTTTTGTGGGGGATGGCAAGTGTAAATCCATCGGTTTCATTTTTCTCGATTTTCCACCAGGCGCTTTCGCCCACGTGAAATTGGGTGGCATAAGAGAACGAAGACTTTATCCTTCCAGATGACTCAAAAGGGACAACCCGGAGGTTTATTATTTTCTTTCGCCATTTGATTATTATTTCCTTTATTTTCTGGCAAAGCCGGCATAAGAATCCTTCGAGGAAGCGCTTCACGTGAAGATGACACAGGGAATGCCGGCCTTTAATCAGACATTGAATTTAGTCGAGAAAGAAACTAATGGACAAGCATCCTGAAAAATCAGGAAATAAGAGAAAAGTAATATTTATATTACTTGAGGGCTTCATAATATACTCACTGGGTTTTGGTTCCTGTTTTGTATTTTTTCGACACATGGACAGCGCGGCTTATTTATATCAGTCCTTCTGTTGTCGCCGGCTATCTGATAATAAAAACTTTGCCTGAAAAACCAGAATAAAGCCCTTGCGGGCTTTCCTTTCTGATAAATAAAAAGATATGCGGAGTCCGGTCTGCATCACCTCTCTGCCAGCTACAGTGACTGGCCCCGTCTATCAGAAACACTCTCCGGGCTATTCAGAAAATACTCAAGCCGGCGACAGGCGATATCAAAATACTGCTGGCTCATCTTCCATCGCTGCCCCGTAAACCGCCTTCAGGTCACGGGTGACGGCTCTGTAATCCTTCCAGGACACGAATCGCAGGCTGTTGCGAACCATATGCACGATGCACAGCTGGATACGCGTCTCCGGGCAGACCACGTTGATGGCGTCAGGCAAGCCTTTCAGACCGTCAACGCAGGCGACTGGAATGTCGTTCAGGCCTCTGTTTTTCGGCTCCGTCAGTACATTCAGCCAGAACTTCGCCCCTTCATTTTCCGCCAGCCACATACCCGGCAGCGATTTCTGACCTTCGATATTGATGCCCAGGGCCAGGAACACGGATTTGTTGATGACGCGGCTGTCCTGGCGGACCTTAAGGACAATACAGTCAGGATAAACAATGGGATAAAGACTATCCAGCGGCCGATTCCGCCATTCAGCAACCTGTTCCATCACCGCGTCCGTGACCTTTGAAATCAGGGCGGGCGACACATCCGTTCCGTCCAGTCTCAAAGTGATCTTTTGACGGCATGCGCCGTAATATCAACCTAACAAACTGAAAAAAATAATCATTAGTGATTTTGTCATTCTGAATAACCGCGTTTTCATCGAGTAGTCAGAAGATTTAACCAGAGGCATAACGTCTTCCTGTTGGCGCAAATTTTCCCTGCCGGCATTTGCATTATCTGAGAATCCTTATTATTTAAAGTTTATATTATATAAAGTATATATTTGTTAGCGTGACGTTGATGGTCATGGGCGTCACCCACGGCCCCGTTAGCTGATAACTATAAGGGGAATGTTTTTATGTCATGGTTAATGCAGGTCTCCCGCCGCGGATGCCCTCTTTTCGTGGCTTTTCTGAGTCTGCTGGCGCTGAACGCCAACACCAGGGCCGATACGATACCGCCCCATACCGGCGGTACGCTGACGTTTATCCTGCCGAGCGAGCCCTCCACCCTGGTATCCCTGGCGACTGTCGCCCAGCCGGTAATAGCCGTAAGCAGCAAAGTTAGCGAGGGGCTACTTACCTACGATTACAATCTTAATCCGCTGCCCCAGTTGGCGACGTCGTGGGAGATCAGTCCGGACGGTAAAACCTATACTTTTCATCTGCGCCCCGGAGTGAAGTGGCATGACGGACAGGATTTCACCTCCGCCGACGTTGCCTGGTCCATTGAATTGCTGAAAAAAGTCCATCCGCGCGCCAGCAGCACCTTCGCCAACGTGATACAGATAAAGACCCCCGACCCGCTGACCGCGGTATTGGAGCTGTCTCATCCGGCACCGTATTTATTGCGGGCTTTCGCCGCGGGCGAGACGCCGATCGTTGCCAGGCATATCTATGAGGGAACCGACGCGCTGAAAAACCCCAACGGCAATGCCCCGATCGGCACGGGACCCTATATTTTCAGCGAATGGGTACGCGGCAGCCACGTGATTTTCAAACGCAACCCTAATTATTGGGACAAACCGAAACCCTATATCGATCAGCTTGTTGTGAAATTTTCCACGGATTTTGTGGTGCGTTCGCTGGCGCTGGAAACCGGTCAGGCCGATATTGGCTATCGTACGCCGGTAGCGCTGAGCGACCTGAACCGGCTGAAAGAAAAAACCAACCTGGTATTCGATACCAGGGGAAATAATTACTCTTATAGCGTGGCGTCGCTGCACTTCAATCTCGACGATCCCCATTTCAGCAACCTGAAAGTGCGTCAGGCGGTGGCCCATGCCATCGATCGCGACGCGCTGCTGCGGGTGGTCTATTTCGGCTACGGTACGGCGACCGCTACCCCCGTCGCCCCGGGGCTGAAAACGTTTCACAGCACCGCGCCCTCCCCTTATCCTTATGACGTGGCCGCCGCCAACCGGCTGCTGGATGAAGCTAACTATCCGCGCGGCGCTGACGGCACGCGCTTTCGCGTAACCCTTGATTACAGTACCTTTGACGACACGTTCAGGCGTAATGCCGAGTTTATCCGCTCGGCACTGGCTAAGGTCGGCATTGCCGTCACCCTGCGATCGCAGGATATCGCCACCTATGCCAAACGGGTATTTACCGACCGCGACTTTTCTCTGGTCAGCGATCAATATGCCAACCTGTACGATCCCACCGTTGGGGTGCAGCGTCTTTACTGGTCGAAAAACTTCCGCATCGGAGTGCCATTCACCAACCTGTCCCACTACCATAACGATAAAGTGGATCAACTGCTGGAAGCCGCGCAAACCGAAAATGACCCGGACAAACGAATCGCGCTATTTAATGAGTTTCAGAGCATTATTCAGCGCGAGCTGCCGGATATAAATCTGGTTTCGCCGCAGTTTATTACCATCGCCAACCCGCGGGTTCACGACCATTCCCCCACCGCCGACGGGCTGGAAGGCAACCTCTCATCAGTATGGCTTGATCCTGCGCCCTGAATGACGTCAATGCGTGAAGGGGCGGTTATTCGGCCTTTTCACGCAGAAAAAAACGGGCGCCGTTAAGATGACGTGACAGCAAGGCGGCGCAAAGGTCGCCGTCTTTGTCGATAATCGCCTGCAGGATAAGCGCGTGTTCCTGCGCCACCGCCTGCCAGTGTCCCTGCCGGTTGTTGCGCTGATTGCCCTTAAACCGGGTATGGTAGAGACGAGCGTTGAGGTTGCCATGCATCTCCACCAGCGTATCGTTATGGGATGCCCGCACCAGCGCCAGATGAAATTCCTGGTTGGCATGAAAATAGCGCAGGGATTCGCCGGCGTTAAACGCCGCCATCAGGGCCTTTTCCTGTTTTTGCAACGCCCGGATATCCAGCGCGGTAGCCGATTGCGCCGCCAGCCTGCCAGCCAGTTTTTCCATTTCGGTATACACCACCAGCATTTGTTCAATTTCCGCCGTATTCAGCGACGCCACCAATACCCGCTTATTGGGCTGCATTTCCACCAGCCGTTGCGCCGCCAGCATTTTCAGCGCCTCGCGCAGCGGCGTCTGGGAGATCTGCAGGGTTTCACAGATGGCCTGGACATTGATCGGCTCTCCCGGTTTCAGAACGTCCTGAATAATTAAATCTCTCACATACTCCGCCACCTGATCGGTCAGCGGCCGGCGGTCCATCGTAACGGCGGGCAGAGTCGGTTCACCGTGCGGGTGGGCGTCGTCCATTATTTCCATAGCGTCCTCAATTAAAAAGTGTCATCGGCCAGCGCCGCAGAAAGAGCCAGGCCGCCTGTTCGCCGCGGACTGGCGGCGATGCGCTATATGCGGCAGATGCAAATGGTTACCTGATAAAGTTTATACTATATAGATTATATATTTGTTAAGTTAGCTGAAACATAATTTGTTTGCGATATTTCATTAACTTAATGATATACAGGCGTTTATTATGACAGACATCACATCGACATCGGCAATTCCCTCTGCCGCCGCACTCTCCTGGCTACAGCTGGATTCTTTCGTTCCGACAGGAGAAGTGGATGAAATAATCACTCGTACGGCAGCCAAAGTCGGTCATCGTCGCAATATACAGCTGGTGCTGGCGCATAATCCGCCGGTGCTGATTGCCCAGGATGCGCTGAGCCGCGCGCTCAATCAGCCCGAAACGAGCGGACTCAGCCCCCGGGAACGGGAACTGATCGCCGTGGTGGTCAGCGTGGAGAACCGATGCGCGCCTTGTATTTTTGCCCATACCGCCACCCTGCGCCAGCTAAGCGGCGATCCGCTGTGGGTCGGGTTGCTGGAAGTCAACTATCGTCACGCACCGTTAACCGGGCGTGAACGGGCGCTGGCCGATTACGCATGGAAAATCACCCGCGCCCCGCAGGATATCGACTCAACGGATTTAGCAACGCTGCGCCAGGCCGGGCTAAGCGAACCGGCCATTCTGGAAGCCGCCGCCATTGCCGCTTATTTTAATTACAGCAACCGCCTGAACAGCGCGCTGGGTATCCGGCCTAATGCCGAAGCCTACGGAGAGGCGCGTTAATATGCCGCGAACAGCACCGCCACATGAGCCGGACGACCGGCAACATGCGCTGCGCGCCGGACGTTTCGCCGCCAATTTCTTATTGTCGCCCGAGACGCTGCGCCAGCGCCAGACCATGAAATGGCAGTTTTACCCACCGGAAATTTTACCGGCCTGGGTAGCCGAGATGGATTACGACCTGGCGCCGGCCATTGCTGATGTATTGCGCTGGTGGGCGCAGGCTCGGGAGGCGGGCTACCCATATCGCCAGCGCGATCGGGCCGAGATCGGACTGGCGCGCGCGTTCAGTCGTTATACGCTGCGGGCATTCGACTGGGAAACCGACCCGAATAATGTGCTGGCGGTGAATGAGCTGGTGCAGGCCATCTATCTGGCTATCATGGCGTTCAGCGAACCGGGAGAGGGCGTCTTGCTGCAAACGCCCTGCTACCCGCCGTTCTACCAGGCCATCGACGATACCGGCCGCAGGCTGCGCACCAGCGCGCTGGTGGATGACGGCAGCGGTTTCGCTATCGATTTTGAACATGCTGAACGCCAGCTGGACGCCAACACGCGTATCCTGATCCTGTGCAACCCTCATAATCCCACCGGCCGGGTCTTGCGCCGCGACGAACTGGAAAAGCTGGCGGATTTCGTCGAAGCGCACGATCTGCTGGTGATCGCCGACGAGATCCACGCCGACCTGATATATCCGGACAGACGCCATATCCCGTTCGCCACCGTGCGTTCATCGCTGGCGGCCAGAACCGTGACGCTCAATTCAGCCAGTAAAAGTTTCAATATTCCCGGTCTGCGCTGCGGCGTGATGTATTTCGGCACGCCTGAGCTGAAGCGTCGATTCACCCGGCGATTACCCGCCCGCCTTCTGGGCTATCCCGCGGGCATTGGCATTGACGCCACCGTCGCCGCCTGGGATGACGGCGAAGAGTGGCTCGGCGATCTGCGCCATTATCTTTACGATCGGCGCGCACAAACCCTGGCCGCCCTGCACGAACGCTTACCCCAGGCCAGGATCCGGACGCCCGAGGCCACCTATTTCGCCTGGCTCGATCTCAGCGAGCTCGCCTTGCCCGCGCCGGCCGGAGAGTGGTATCGGCAGCGGGCCTCGCTGGCGTTGAATGCAGGCGAGGCCTTCATCCAGGGCGGCGAACAACGGGTACGGCTCAATTTCGCCACCTCGGAAAACATACTGGCGCAGGTGCTCGGGCGGCTGATCGATTCAGATCGCTCATAGCCCGGCGCGCCAGGAACTCCCGATGCATAAGTTTAATAAGAGCAGGCCATGACAGAGATTAAGCATCCGTACCGCGACAATCAGGCCACGCTGGGCGTGCTGATGGTGAAAACGCATTTTCGCCGTTACCAGGGGGATATCGGCAATCCCGATACCTGGTCATTCCCGGTGCGCTACCGGGTAGTGGAAGACGCCATCCCTCAGCGCATGGGCCATCTGCAACAGCACAATTTGCTGGAGCCGTTTAAACGCGCGGCTCAGTCCCTGATCGATGAGGGCGTCGACGGACTGACCACCAGCTGCGGTTATCTCTCTTATTACCAGCAGGAGCTGGCCGCCTGGTCGCCGGTGCCCATCGTCACCAGCAGTCTGTTGCAATATTCGCTGGTGCAACGCCTGCTGCCGGGAGGTCGCAGGCCGCTGATCCTGACCTTCGACGAAACCACCCTGAAAGGGGATTACCTGCAAAAAGTAGGCATCCCGGTCGATGCGGCCGTCGCCGGCATCGATCCCGACTCGGAATTTGTGCGCTCCATCAGTAACGGCGACGACAGTATTCCCTGGCAGGTATTGGAATCCGATGTGCTGGCCGCCGCGGAACAGGCGTTGCGCCGCTTCCCCGCGACGGGAGCACTGCTGCTCGAATGCACGAATATCGCCCCTTTCAGCGCCTCGCTCTATGGTCGGTTTGGTTTTCCGGTATTTGATACCGTGACGCTGGTCAATGGTTTTCACGCCGCGCTCCGGCCCAGGCGCTACGACGGCGGCAAAACATGGAACCTATGATCACGGCCGCGAAGCGGGAGCATAGCGGATGAGCGCAACGGAAGATTTCGCCGTCATCGGCGGCGGCATCGTTGGCCTGGCGATCGCCTATGGACTGCGGCGGCGCGGTCTGACGGTCACCCTTTATGACGGCGGCGACAATGATTTTCGCGCCTCTCGCGGTAATTTCGGTCTCGCCTGGGTACAGGGCAAAGGTGAACACTGCCCGCAGTACAGCGAACTGTCGCGACTGTCCAGCGAGCGCTGGCAGGCGTTTGCGGATGCCTTGCTGCGAGAAACCGGTATCGACTGCGAGTTTCGCCGCCCCGGCGGCATTAATATTTGCCTGGACGGCGCGGCGCTGGAGGCGGCCCGGGAGCGAATGGAGACTATTTACCGACAAAACCGCCGCCTTGATTATCAAATATGGCCTGCAGCACGTCTGCGTCGGCAGGTGCCGGCGATAGCAGACGGCGTGGCCGGAGCGATTTATTCGCCGCACGACGGTCACGCCAACCCGCTGAATACCCTGCGCGCGCTGATCAAAGCCTTCCAACTGGCGGGGGGAGTCTATCTCCCCGCCACGCCGGTGCGAGAGATCGGACGTGCGGGACAGGATTTTATCCTGCACACCGAACGGGGCGTTGACCTCGCCGGTCGGGTGATACTGGCCTCCGGTCTGGAAAATACCCGGCTCGGCGCGCAGGTCGGGCTGTCAATTCCGATCGAGCCGGTGCGCGGCCAGATTTTGGTGACAGAACGACTCCCGGCCTTTCTGCCTTATCCCACCAGCCTGGTGCGGCAGACCGGGGAAGGCAGCGTGCTGATCGGCGATTCTCAGGAGCGAGTGGGTCTGAACACCGACACCCGGCCGGAAATATTAAGCCGGATTGCCCGACGAGCCCTGTCGGTATTCCCGTTACTCAGCCATGTCCGCGTGGTGCGCGCATGGGGAGCGCTGCGGATCATGACGCCGGACGGCTTGCCGGTATATGGCGCGTCCGTCAGCCATCCCGGCGCCTTCGCCGTCACCTGCCACAGCGGCGTGACGCTCGCCCCGCTGCACAGCACGCTGGTTGCGGACTGGATTGCCGGCGACGGACAGAATCCCCTGTTAGAGGTATTTAATGCCCAACGATTTGCAGTTCAGACCCCTGACGTCGACTAAGGGGCAACCGATTATCATTTGGGTCAACGGCGAGCCGCTGGAAGCCCGTGCCGGCTGGAGCGTGGCCGCCGCGCTGCTGGCGCACGGCGTCGGCGCCTTCGGCCTCTCGGCTATTAACGGGCGGCCCCGCGGTCCATGGTGCATGATGGGCGCATGTTTTCAGTGCCAGGTGCGTATCGACGGCACGCCAGGCCGGCAGGCCTGCATGACGCAAGCCAGAGAAGGGATGCGCATCGACGTTCCCATCCCCCGGGGGGACGTTTGATGACGACCGTCGATGTATTGATCGTCGGCGCCGGCCCCGCCGGGCTGGCCGCAGCGCGTGAAGCGGCGGACGCCGGCCTGTCGGTAGGGCTGGTGGATGAGAATCCGCTGCCCGGCGGCCAGATTTACCGCAATGTTACCGCCTCGCCGCTTGACGATCCCGCCGCCGTTTTCGGCTCTGATTACCTGATGGGCCGCCCCCTGGCCGACCGGCTACCCACCGATCGTCTTCTTTATTTGCCTGCTACGCAGGTGTGGCAGGTGACGCCGGAAAACGTGGTTTACCTGCTGACGCAGAATAATGGCCAGGGCGCGTCATCGCGCGCCGGAGATGGTCTGCGTCAGGTGCAGGCCCGTTTTATCCTGCTGTGCGTCGGCGCGCTGGAGAGGCCCTTGCCGCTGCCGGGCTGGACTTTGCCCGGCGCCATGACCGTCGGCGCGGCGCAACTGCTGATGAAATCCGCCGGACTGTTGCCGCCGCAGGACAGCGTGTTGCTCGGCAACGGGCCGCTGCTGCTGCTGTTCGCCGCCCAGGTTATCCGCGCCGGCGGACGTATCCAGGCCATCGTCGAGACCACCACGCCCCGCCACTACCTGCGCGCCCTGCGTTTCCTGGCCGCCAGCGCGCGCCATACGCCGGGATACCTGCTTAAAGGAAGCCGGCTGCTATGGGATATCCGCCAGGCGGGCATCCCCTGCTTCACCGGCGCGAGCGCCCTGACTATCGCCGGCGAGCAGCAGGTGGAAGCGGTGGAATTTGAGCACAAAGGGCGGCGCCGGCGGCTGGCAACCGGCGCGGTTTTCAGCCATGCCGGCGTTATCCCGGCTACCCAACTGGCCGCCGCGCTGGGCTGCCGGCTCCGCTTCGATGAACAACATCAGTACTGGCTGCCTGAACTGGACGAATGGCAGCAAACCAGCCGACCGGGAGTCTTTGTTGCCGGCGATGCCGCCGGCATTATCGGCGCGGGCGCGGCGCCAGCCAGCGGACGGCTGGCGGTCCTGGGGATAATACGCGCAGCCGGCATCAGACGGGCCGCGCCTCCCGCCGCCACACAGGCATACTCCTCGCGGATTGCGCAGTTACCGCCAGATCGACCCGATATTGACCCGCCCGCATCGGCCGTTATTCTGTCCCGTACGGCGGCGTTACGGCGCGAACTGGCGCGCCATGCGGCTATCCGGCCTTTTCTGTCGGCGCTGTATCCGCCGCCCTGCGTCGTCGACGAGCCCGCCGACGACGTGATCCTGTGCCGTTGCGAACAGGTCAGCGTCGGTGACATCCGGGCGGCGGCGCGTGCAGGATGCGCCGGCGTGAATCAGTTAAAAGTGTTCACCCGCTGCGGCATGGGCGCCTGCCAGGGGAGGATATGCGGCGCCATGGCCGCCAGCATACTGGCATTAACCCGGCGGCAACCGATAAGCGACGCCGGCTATTTTCATGCGCGTTTCCCGTTAAAGCCGATCACGCTTGGCGCTATTGCCGCCAGTTATGACGACGCCACGTCATCTCAGACTGAAGGTAATCCCGTCGAAAAAGCGGGGGGGTCATAAGTCGCGTTTTCTCGTCATCGGAGAGCTGGAGAATCGTTACCGACCCGGCGCCGCGTCGTATGGCGCGCCTGGGGAAAACGTCGCCAGGCTCGCCTTTGCCGCCGGCGCAAATGGAACCCGGAGAAGAAATGAAAAACCGCGCCGGGTCTGGCACGACGGCGCGACGGCCCGGTAAGCGGCAGTCTTACCGGGCCGTCGCGCCAGACCTGTTTGCCTGCAGCCCCTCCCGGGAATACCGCCGATTTAGCGCCTGACCAATCAGCGCCGCCGAGCGGCGAATAGCCAGGGGCCGATTTTTGTCGACCACGTCGGTCAATCATCCACCCGGCGCACCGCGCCGCGTGCCGCACTGGTGGTCATCGCGGCGTAGGCCTTGAGCGCTGAAGAGACCCGCCGCCGGCGCGCTGCCGGTTTCCATGCTTTTGTGCCCCGCGCCTCCATCCGCTTCCTGCGTTCCGCCAGGGTTGCATCGTTCACCATCAGCCGAATGGATCGCGCCGGGATGTCGATACAGATGACGTCGCCCTCCTCGATCAGCGCGATAGCGCCCCCCTCCGCCGCCTCGGGCGACACATGTCCGATCGACAGGCCGGAGGAGCCGCCCGAAAAACGGCCGTCGGTAATCAGCGCGCACTTTTTATTAAGCGCCTTAGATTTCAGGTAGCTGGTCGGGTAAAGCATTTCCTGCATGCCCGGCCCGCCGCGCGGCCCTTCATAACGGATAACAACCACATCGCCGGCGCGCACCGCGCCGGAAAGAATGCCGTCGACCGCCTCGTCCTGTCCTTCAAAAACGCGGGCGACGCCTGAGAAACAGAGCATACCGGGATCAACGCTGGCGGTTTTCACAATGCATCCGTCGAGGGCGATATTTCCCGATAACACGGCAAGCCCGCCGTCCTGTGAGAACGCATGTTCAGCATCGCGAAGGCAGCCGGATGTTCTGTTGGTGTCCAGACCGGGGTAATAGTTATTCTGGCTGAATGCGCTGTGGCTACGCACCCCGCCCGGCGCGGCGCGATAGAAACGCCTGACGGCGTCGTCGGCGGCAGATTTCACATCCCAGTGCGCCAAAGCCTCGCCCAGCGTTGACGCATGAACGGTGGGTAAATCGGTATGAATCAGGTCGGCCCGCGCCAGCTCGGCCATCACGCCCATGATCCCCCCGGCCCGATGTACATTTTCCATATGCACATCGGCGACGGCCGGCGACACCTTACACAAGACCGGAACCCGCCGCGACAAGCGGTCAATATCAGCCATTGAAAAATCGACATGCCCTTCGTAAGCGGCGGCCAGCAAATGCAGCACGGTATTGGTCGAGCCGCCCATGGCGATATCCAGCGTCATGGCGTTCTCAAACGCCGCAAAGCTGGCTATAGAACGCGGTAATACGCTGATATCGTCCTGTTCATAATATCGACGGCTCAACGCGACAATCTTTCTGCCGGACTCAATAAACAGATCTTTGCGCAGCGCATGCGTCGCCAGCATAGAGCCGTTGCCGGGAAGAGCCAGCCCGAGCGCTTCGGTCAGACAGTTCATCGAATTCGCCGTAAACATACCAGAGCATGAACCGCAGGTCGGGCAGGCGACATTTTCCACGGCGGCCACCTCGTCATCGGACATTCCATCATCAGCGGCAATCACCATCGCATCGATCAGGTCGAACGCCCGCGCCTTGTCGCGCAGCCTGAGTTTGCCTGACTCCATCGGACCGCCGGAAACGAATATCGTCGGGATATTCAGGCGCAGCGCCGCCATCAGCATACCCGGCGTGATCTTGTCGCAGTTGGAAATGCAGACCATCGCGTCGACACAGTGGGCGTTTACCATGTACTCGACGCTATCGGCGATCAGCTCGCGCGATGGAAGACTGTACAGCATGCCATCATGGCCCATGGCGATCCCATCATCGACGGCAATGGTGTTGAATTCCTTTGCCACAGCGCCCGACGCTTCTATTTCCCTGGCGACTAACTGGCCGAGGTCTTTCAGATGAACATGGCCAGGCACAAACTGTGTAAAGGAGTTAACCACGGCGATGATTGGCTTATTAAAATCCTCATCCTTCATTCCTGTCGCCCGCCACAGGCTTCTGGCGCCGGCCATATTGCGGCCGTGTGTAGAGGTTCGTGATCGGTAAACTGGCATAAACGCCTCCTCAATAAGCTGAAGGCGCCATGTTAATTTCGACGAAATCGCTTGTGAAATATATTATTCTATAGCCATTAAGTCATCATGGATATTAATCATGGACATCAGACAGCTGAAACACTTCGTCGCGGTCGCGGAAACGCTCCACTTCGGCAAAGCGGCCGAACGGCTTAATATGACCCAGCCGCCGTTGAGTCAGTCGATCCTGTCGCTTGAGAGAGAACTGGGCGAGGCTTTGTTCTCGCGCACGAAAAGAACCGTCGCCCTCACCCCTTTCGGCGAACAGTGGCTGCCGCATGTCAGAAGCGCGCTGGCTTGCGTCAACGCGTTGCCGGGGTTAGCCAACCGGCTACGTAAAGGCGAGGCGGGGCGGCTGGCGTTATCTTTCGTCAGCACCGCCGACTACAGCGTGTTGCCGGCGCTGGTCAGCCAGTATCGCAGTCGTTACCCCACGGTGGACCTGGCGTTAACGGAAGCGACAAGCAATGTGCAAATCGCCTCGCTGCTTAATGACAAGAGCGACGCGGGCATTATCATTCCGCCGGCCAATACGGCATTACCGGCAGAGCTATCCTATAAAAAACTATTATCGGAACCATTAATCGCGGCGCTTCCCGAGTCGTGGGCCCGACAGCAACGGCTCAGGATTATCGATGGCAAACTCTGCCCCTCATCGGTCATAGACGCGCCGTTAATTATTTTCCCTCAACCTCTGGCGCCGGCTTTCCACGCCCTGGTGATGAGCTATTACGCCTCTTACGGAACGCAGGCCAACGTGATTCAGCACGCGATACAGATGCAAACAATCATTAGCCTTGTGGCCGCGGGGATGGGTATCGCTTTAGTGCCTAATTCTCTGCGCCATCTGGCAAGAACCGGCGTCGTCTATCTGGATCTCCTCGATGATCCTCCCCAGTTGGATACCGGGTTAGTGTGGCGAAAAGATAACGCGTCGCCAACGCTAAAAAATCTGATCGCCATCGCGCTGGAAGCGATCTGATATTCAACAACGCCATAAAATGGAACGGCAGAAAATGATCAATATATTTAAAATACCATAAAAAACAATATGTTATTTACTTGACTGAGTAACCGATGGCGGTAACCTGGCGGCGATGAGGGCAAGGGCGTGTTGGCGGAGCGCGCTTAGCCGGAGCCCCTACCAGGGGAAGCGCATCGGGATTCCGTTGCTCGACGCGCGCCTGCCAACTCTACCGCCACCGGTGAGGTGAAGAAGATGCGCTGTAAATTCCTGCTGCCTGTTCTTTTTACGCTGCTAAGCGCGCCGCTGCCCGCTCAGGCCAATGCGCAAATGCCCGAAGAGTTTGTGCGTCAATTTTACGCATGGTATATCGCTGCCGATAATGCGGATCAGCCCGCTGAAATGGATAACGATATTTATCGCTATGTCGCCAAAGCGACGGTGGACCGGGTGCGCGCCGATCTCAAACGGGGCGGCCTGCCGGACGGGGTGAGTTATTTCACCAAAGTGCAGGATTACCATCCCGTGGGCTGGAAAGCCAACACGGTGATCCACCCGGCAACCTCTCTGAATGACGGCGTTACGCTGGTCGCCGAGTCTTTCGGGCAACAAGAAAAAACCGATATCGTTCTATTTCTTAAACAAGAACAGGGTCATTGGCTAATTATGAAAGCCGATGATGTGTTGCCCTGGCCCTAACCTTGATTGACTCGCCGCCGTATGTTCGTCGCGCGGCGCACATACGCCGTTCGGCTCATCCCGCCCTGCAGGATGATTTCCCTGAGGAAAAACCCATGCTCCGGCAGAAATCCGGAGCATGCATCGTTAGCCCATCTCCTTACTCAATATATCGAGACGAATTCATAGCTGCGTTTAACCAGCGTGTTGAGATATTCGGCAAACGAGGGCGCCAGAACAATATAGCTGTCGGGATCGTGCAAATAGCGAATGATCTGCCCGGGGCGGCCGCCATTGATCGGGTTGAAGTCGATATACAGTCTGGAGGTGCCGCCATTATTGATGCAGTGGGCGAAACAGAGCCGCTCGCTGATGGGCAGCCGGATATCAATCTGGCTATCCACCTTGATAATATCCGGATTGGATAACCAGTCGCCGTAAACGTCGGCAATGCTCCAATCTTCGCCGCATTCATCAATAATCTGCCGGCAGGAAAGCAGATAGTAGCCAAAATCATCGCCGACATCCGAAGCCAGCATGGGAACGCTCACGGTAACGTCGCCGTAATCCCGCCAGTAAGTCCCGTCGACCCGCTGCAGCAGCTCGAGTAGCTCCGTCGGACAGGCGGGATAGCGCGTTTTCACCTGCTGAATATCCTGCGGCGCAGCGCCTTCAACCGCCGACCAGGGCTCGATATTTTCTTCGTCTAATGCATTAAATACATTATTTAAATGAGTGTCGATAAGCGAATATTTTTCCATCATGGCTTAGGGTTTCCGGCGTTATGTTTAGGCACATTATCGACTAAACGATACGGCGGAGAAAACAACAAAAAATGATTGGGTAAAGATACCGGCCGCGCGGCCGTTAGTCCCTTGAGCGAACGGCGCGCTGCCGGGGCACGATTCTGTTGTGTTCACACCTGAATCAATTATGATGTCGAAACATCAGGTTATCACTATCCATTAGTGAGGTGACGCTTATGCGCAGACTACCGGTTTACCTACTGCTTGATACCTCGGGTTCGATGACGGGAGAGCCGATCGAAGCCGTTAAAAACGGCGTGCAAACGCTGCTGTCCACACTTCGGCAAGATCCCTACGCGCTGGAAACCGCGTATGTTTCCGTCATCACGTTTGACTCCACCGCTCGCCAGGCTGTTGCTCTCACCGATCTTATCAACTTCAAGGCGCCAGAACTGACCGCCAGCGGTACGACGGCCTTCGGCGAAGCGCTGACTCTGCTGTCCGCCTGCATTGAACGCGAAGTGCATAAAACCACGGCGGAAACGAAAGGCGACTGGCGTCCACTCATCTTCATCATGACCGACGGTTCCCCAACCGACGACTGGCGCGATGGCGTCAGCGCCTTTAAAAATACCCGCACCGGGGTCGTCGTCGCCTGTGCGGCCGGTCAGGCGGCGGAAACGAAAGTACTGAAGGAAATCACGGAGATTGTACTGCAGCTGGATACCGCTGACTCCAGCACGATCAAAGCATTTTTTAAATGGGTTTCAGCGAGTATTTCCGTTGGCAGCCAAAAAGTCGAAGCGGGTAAAAAAGAGGTAATCGGCCTCGATGATTTACCGCCCCCGCCGCCAGAAGTTAATGTTGTACTCTAACAGGATGAAGGAGCCGTTATGTCGGTAAGTCTAAGCAAAGGGCAAGGCGTCAGCCTCAAAAAAAACGAACATGATCTGTCCTCGGTCACGATTGGTCTGGGCTGGGATATCAATGAAGAGAAGAAAGGCTTTCTGCGCGGGCTGCTCAGCGCGAAAAGCGAAGAGTACGATTTAGACGTCATCGCTTTTCTCTGTAACGCGGCCGGCAAGGTTACCGATTTCGGCGATATTCAGAACGGTAAGCCCACGCTGGTCAACAGCGACGTCATTTTTTTCAATAACCTGAAGCACAAATCGGGGCAAATCTGGTTAACCGGCGATAACCGTACGGGCGAAGGCGACGGCGATGACGAGCAGATCATCGTTAACCTGAATACGCTGGATGATAAGTACGCCAAGATCGTGTTTATTGTGCAAATCTATAATGGCGAGCAGCTGGGGCAGCATTTCGGCAAAGTGAAAAACGCCTATATCCGCGCGACGGACGCCAAAAACGTCGAAATGGCGCGTTTTGATCTTTCCGGCGGCGCGGCTTACGCCAATCAGCGTTCGCTGCTCTTTGCCGAACTGGTCAGAGAAAACGGCGGCTGGAAACTGAATGCTATCGGGGAACCCTCTCCGTCGGATACGTTCATCACCCACCTGAAGGATCATGCCTGATATGAGAAGGCTACCGGTTTATTTATTGATCGATACCTCCGGTTCCATGCGCGGGGAGTCCATTCATGCCGTGAATGTGGGTATTCAGGCGATGCTAAGCGCCCTGCGCCAGGATCCTTATGCGCTGGAAAGCGTGCATCTCTCGATTATTACCTTTGATAATGAGGCGAGAGAATACATTCCCCTGACCGCGCTGGAGCACTTTCAGTTTACCGATATTACCGTGCCCAGCAGCGGGGGGACCTTTACCGGCGCCGCGCTCGAATGCCTGATCGACTGCGTCGATCGCGAAGTAAAACGCGCCGATGGCGATCAGAAAGGCGACTGGCGTCCGTTGGTATTCCTGATGACCGACGGCACCCCGTCGGATATGTACGCCTACGGCGAAGCGATTCAGGCAGTCAAAAAACGCGCGTTCGGCTCCATCATTGCCTGCGCCGTGGGGCCGAAGGCGAAACATGAGCATTTGAAGCAGCTGACGCCGCAGGTCGTTGCGCTTGAGACGCTGGATTCAACGGCGTTTGCCGGCTTCTTCAAGTGGGTTTCGGCCAGCGTATCCACCGGCAGCACCAGCGCCGGGGTGACGTCCGGCCAGGACACTCTCCCGCCGCCGCCGCCTGAAATTCAGCTGGTGCTGTAATCCGACGGCAAAGCTCAGGGAAACCGGGCTTTGCCGTTTTATTTTGCGATCATATTGATACAGCTGTCGTTTCAGTCTGAATTAAAAATAAAAATCAATGCCTGATGGGGGTTTCGTTAATGAGAAGACTGCCTGTTTTCTTTGTCCTGGATTGCTCTGAATCGATGATTGGCGACAATCTGCAGAAGATGAATGACGGCCTGCAAATGATCGTCAATGACTTGAAAAAAGACCCGCACGCGCTGGAAACCGCCTATATTTCCGTTATCGCCTTCGCCGGCGTAGCCAAAACCATCGTGCCGCTAGTCGAAGTCGTGTCCTTCTACCCGCCCCGGCTGCCCATCGGCGGAGGAACCAGCCTCGGCGCCGCGCTGCATGAATTAACCCGCCAGATCGACACTCAGGTGATAAAAACCAGCGCCGAACGCAAAGGCGACTGGAAACCGGTGGTCTATCTGCTAACCGACGGTCACCCCACGGACGACATTACGCCCGCCATCAAAAACTGGCAGGAAAAATATTCGAATAAAGTCAATATGATAGCAATAGGCCTCGGATTATCCGCCGATTTGAATATTTTACGTCAGCTCACGGATAACGTTCTGCTCTTCACCGAAGCGCAGGAAGGCGACTTCACCCGTTTCATCAAATGGATCACCGCCTCCGTGGTGGCGCACAGCCGCAGCGTCGGCGACGAATCGCCCCCGCTGTTAAGTAAAACCGATCGGATTGTGCGGCTGGCAAAGGATGAGGTGGCGCGCGCTTACGACGAATCCTGCGTCACCCTGGTCGGGCGCTGTAATAAATCGCGTCGCCCTTATCTGATGAAATATGAAAGGCCCAATGTCACGGTCTCGTCTCTTGATTTTAAGCTGAATATCAACGGCTTTAACCTGACGGGATGTTTTCCCATCGATGAAGACTATTTTGCCTGGAGCGATAACGCCGTTTCCACGCTGCAGGTGAATACCGCGGAACTGCACGGCGTGCCCGGCTGCCCCCACTGCGGCAATGCCACCGCGTTCGCCGTTTGCGCCTGCGGCAAACTGCTGTGCGTCAACGGTCCGGAAGAAGTAATCTGCCCCTGGTGCGAAAAAGGGATCGCATTCAGCCAAAATGACAACAACGCCGATTTTGATGTCAACCGGGGGAAAGGCTGATGACCCAACATACGCCGTTTATCAGGTCGCTGCTGATTCCCATCCTTGCGCAACGGAAGATCACGCTGACGGAAAGCATGCTGGCCACGCTCAGCGCGGATAAGGATATCCAGCGCCTTATTGACGATTTGACGCACAAAGTCCTCGAAAAGGCGCAGCCCGCGACCAATGACACGCCGCCCGCCGCGGAATATCAGCGCGCGGTTATCCCGCCGCTGCCGCCGCTGGCCGCGCCTCAACCCGCGCCGCTTTCGCCGGCGGACATCGCCCTTGCGCAGATAACCGCCGACTCGCGCCCCCGCGCCGGTGAAGAGAACACCGACGCGCCGGCGGCGGACGCCGAAACAAACGAGCAGACCGAACGCGATGACGCGCAAGAGCCGCAGGCCGGCACGCCCTTAGACGCGGCGCCGGCGGCCAGCCCGGCAGACGCCGAAAGTCCGGAATCGCAGCCGGCTGCCGCGCCGTTAAAACCGGGCCAGGTGCCGCGCCAGACCGGCGCCGCCCGCCCGCCGGCGACAACGCCGCCGCCGATCAAAATCAACCTTGCCAACGCGCGGGTGGGCGCGCCCTATCGCGCTACGCTGGATATCCCGCCGGATGACGGCGCCGCCGTTGTGAGCGTCGACATGCCGCAGGATATCGGTCTGGCGTTCGATGCGGAAACCCGCCAGCTGACGGGAACGCCGACGAAGAGCGGCGACTACGAACTGGAGATCAGCTGGACGAGCCGCGAACGCACGCCCCAAACCGCCCGCACGCTGCTGATTATCAATCCGGACCCGCGCAGCCTGTGGAAGGTCATCGAGCCGCCCGCCGACGATAAATATTTCAAGCCGAATATCGATCGGCGGATGATCAGCGCGGGCGAAGTCAACATGGCGGCCGCCAGCCGCAGGGGCCGCTCGCACGAACACGTGGGCGCATTCCGCGATGATGACTTTTTCATCGCCCACGATGCGCAAAACGGCTGGAGCATCATGATCGTGGCCGACGGCGCGGGCAGCGCTAAAAACTCGCGCCAGGGATCGCGCATCGCCGTGCAGACGGCGGGCGAGTTCCTGAGCAAGCGTATGTCGGAGGAGAACGATGACAAATTGCTCGATCTGATTCAGCGCTGGGATGCCGATTCTCATCAGGCGCTCGGTCTCTACTTTTCCCGTCTTTATCACAATGCGGCCCGTCTGGCGGTCAACACCATTAATAATGAAGCCATCAAGGTCGGGGAGCCGGTCAAATCGTTTTCCACCACGCTGCTGGCGACGGTCTCGCTGCGGCTGGGGGAGGAATGGTTCGCGGCCTCATTCTGGATGGGCGACGGGGCCATCGCCGCCTATGGCCCGGCCGGCAAAGTGCGTCTGCTGGGCGCGCCGGACAGCGGCGAATATGCGGGGCAAACGCGTTTTCTCGACAACGACGCAATGAATGACCCCGCGTTTAACAAACGCATTATCATCGGAAAATGGCGGGACGTGTCCCACCTGATCCTGATGACGGACGGCGTTTCCGATCCCTGGTTCGAAACCGATAATGGCCTGCAATCGGGTGAAAAATGGCGTGAGCTGGTGAGCGAATTGTCTCCCGCCCTGCAGGATGAGCAGGCGGCGGAGCGGCTGACCGAATGGCTGAGTTTCTTTTCAGCCGGCAATCACGATGACCGGACGATCGCCGTCTGCTGGTAATCGTTCTGTTATGCTAAGAGTGGGTGAAGCTACATGGCAAAGATTATTACCTGTACGACCGTGGATGGCAAAACGGTCCAGTATGTTGATGACATCATCGGTTCAGGTTCGATGAAAGACGTTTATTTTTCGCCGGATAAATCCTATGTCGTCGCGTTCTATAAAAAGCCGCAAAGCGCGCAGGCCAGAGAACGGATTAACATGATTACCGGCCGTTTCAGGCAAAATATTTTCGAGCAGGCCGGCGGAGAATACTGGCAAGGGCTGTTTTGCTGGCCCACCGACATGATCGAGCACGACGGCAAGCTGGGCATTGTGGTTCCCACCTATCAAAGCCACTTCTTTTTCAAATACGGCTCTAAAAATAACGACTTTCTGTCGATCAAAGGCCGGGAGAAAGAGGGCAAATGGTTCGCCAGCGCCAACAACCAGAATAAGTTCCTCGATCCGCGGGAGCGCGGCAATACGCTGAATTACCTGAAAGTGTGCCTGTTGCTCACGCGCGCGGTGCGTCGCATGCATGCCGCCGGGCTCTGCCATAGCGACCTGAGCTATAAAAACGTGCTGATCGATCCGGAACAGGGACACGCCTGCGTGATCGATATCGACGGCCTTGTGGTGCCGGGGAAATTCCCGCCCGATGTGGTCGGAACGCCGGATTTTATCGCTCCGGAAGTGGTAAAAACCAGCCATTTGCCCAAAGAGGACAAAGACCGTTTTCTGCCCAGCATCAGCACCGATCGCCACGCGCTTGCCGTATTGATCTACATGTATTTGTTTTACCGCCATCCCTTACGCGGCGGCAAAATCCATGACATGGACGACGAACTGCGCGATGAAACGCTTTCCATGGGGGAAAAGGCGCTGTTTATCGAGCACCCGACCGATCGCAGCAACGCGGTAAAAATCAGCCAGGTAAAACCCTCCGCCTTGCCGTGGGCGGACCCGGAGAAAATCCCTTATACGATCATGGGCCCTTATCTCTCGCCGCTGTTTGAAAAAGCCTTTATCAGCGGGCTGCACGATCCGGCGCAGCGACCGACGGCGGACGAGTGGGAAAGCGCGTTAATCAAAACCATCGATCTGATTCAGCCCTGCCAAAATCCGGCCTGCGAACAGCAATGGTACGTTTTCTCCGGGAAAACGCATCCGGTTTGCCCTTACTGCGGCACGCCTTACGCAGGGAAACTGCCGGTGCTGAACCTTTACTCGTCGCGCAAGGCCGGCAGCTATCGTCCCGACGATCACCGGCTGATGGTGTGGAGCGGCCAGTCGCTGTACGCATGGCACGTTAATCGCCTGATAGCGCCCAACGAAAGAACCAGCGAAGAACAGAAAAAACGCGTGGGGTATTTCCAACAGCATCAGGATCAGTGGTGGCTGGTCAATGAAGGCATCCATGATTTGCTGGTGCTGCCGGATAAACAACGGATCGCCATCGGCGATAAACTGCAGCTCACCGACGGCCTGCAATTCGTGCTTTCGCTGGAGGAAGGCGGCAGGCTGGTGGTGGTGCAATTGATCGCCAATTAGCGGCGCGGCTCTCGCGCCGCGCCATCGTCAGATCATGCCGGGAAGGTCAGCGACATGAAACGGTATAGCCTGTTTACAATCCTGTTGTTTTCGCTGTCCGGCGCCGGGCAGCCGCTGGACGCCGGCGATCCGATGCGGCGCATTCTGTTGGATCGGATGCGCAGCGAAATCGATTATCCTGCCGACATCCGGTTTCGGGTTAAACAGCTAAGCGTCAGCGGCGACCGCGCCTATTTCTGCGCCACCGCGCAAACCGACGCCGGCGCGCTACGCATTGACGGCAAGCTCGTACTGTACGATCGGGAGCTGCGCCGCTCGCCGGAAGGCGTCTGGGCGACGAGCGCTAATTTCGATTCATCGGCGGACTCCCCGTCGCGGGCGCGCTGCCATTTCTCGTCTTATCCTCCGGCGCCGGCCGTCGGACAGGCGGGCGACGTGCCGCAGCACCCGGCAGAGCCATCGGCCGACGATGCCCCTGCCCCTGCCTCTGCCTCTGCCTCTGCCTCTGCCTCTGCCTCTGCCTCTGCCTCTGCCTCTGCCTCTGCCTCTGCCTCTGCCCCGCAGGCGATGCTCGCCGGGTTTAAGGCGTTTCAACAGGCGCTGGCTTCCGCCGATGCCGCCTGGCTTAAACACCATATTGTCTTCCCGCTGCCCGGTATCAGCGATGTATTACTGGCGGGCACCGAAGATGAAGCGAGCGGCGACATTTCGCCGGCGCTCTTCGACAAGCACTCAGCCTTGCTGATCAGCCGGTTAAAAAATCTTACTCTGCTCCGCGTCGACGCAGCGAAACGAGAAATCGGCGAGTTCCGGCTTAATGCGTTGACGCCGCAAGCGCAGGCGCGTAAATATTTTCCCGCCGAAGAAGATGGGCAATTCTATTATTATCAGGGCGCGCAAAAAATCACCGTCGAGGGGGTATGCGACGAGCATGGTTTTACTCATTTCGCCGATGACGAACTGGTTGTATTTCTCGGAACCCGCGCCAATCAAACCTTGCCCGGCGTATCGGAAGTGTGCGACGGCGGTATGATTTTACGCTTCAGTATGCGGCAAGGCGCGCTGATGCTGTCGGGAGCGGATTACGTCGGCTAGCTGCGACGCCCCCCGACGCGGGGTTCCGCCTGCGCGCCTTCCGGCGCCATAAAGTGCGCCGTCGCCCTCTGCCGATAATACCCGGCCACCGCGGCAGAGGGCGCGCTGACGTCGCTACGACGGCGTCACCCCTTTCTTCAACAGAATGTTGCCATATTTCGCGCGCTCCCCGCACAGTACGATCGCAAAGGCGCGCGCCGCCCGTTGATAAAAGGCAAAACGGTCGATGCGTTCGATCGGCGGCCCGCCCCGCTCCTGAAACAACGCCTGGCGATAGCGCCGCTCCACGTCCGGGTCCAGCGAATCGCCGGCGACCGGCGCCATCATGACCAGCGGCGGCGCATAGCTGTCTAATTCAAACAGCGGGATCACCGCGGCCAGCAAATCGCTGACCGCCAGGCCATCGGCCCGAATCACCTGCGGACCCAGGCTATGGGCCGGGAAATGGGCGTCGGCGAAGATAATCTCATCGCCGTGCCCCATTTCGGCCAGCGTTTTCAACAGTTGCGGCGAGATCAGCGGGGAAATGTTTTTCAGCATGTCATACTCCTTCAGCCTCTGACGCCAGCGCCTGATAGGCCGCGCGCTGAACGCCGGGATAATAGTAACGATAGCGATAGTCGACCTGCGCGCGCGCGTGTTCCGGCGAGGGGTATGCGCCGCAGCCGGCCCAGGCGAACATGGCGGCGCCCAGCACCGTGGTTTCGGCGTCCTCCAGCACCTTCACCGGCAGGCCGAGAATATCGGCCTTGATCTGGCTCCACAGCGCATTGCGCGAGCCGCCGCCCACCAGCAGCAGTTCCCGCGCCTGAAACGCGCCGATCGACTGCAAAATATCGAGGTTGCGGCGCAGTTGCCCGCTCAGGCTCTCCAGCGCCGCGCGATAGAGATGGCCGCGCGTGGTATCGAGCGTGACGCCGCGCCAGCCGGCCTGCCGCGCCGGCCCCAGCAGACCGCAGTCCATCCGCACGCCCCCGGCGCCGGGCGGCAGCTCAGCGGCCTCATCGTCCATGCTCTGGTACACCGCCGGCGGCGACGCCTCGCGCCACAACAACCGGCGCAGCCATTCCAGCACGCCGGAGGCCAGCCACTGCAGGCCCGGATTAAACAGTCCGGGCTGGCTGTCCAGTTCGCAGGTGGAGCCGTCATAGCGCGGCAACTGCGCGGTATCGACCTGCGGCGTGCGCACCATCAGAATCTCCCAGGTGCCGGAAGAGAGCACCGGCTGCAGCAGACCGGCGCCGGAACCGAACAATGCGAACTGGGTGTCGTGTCCGGCGGAAATCACCGGAATGCCGGCCGACAACCCCAGATGCGCCGCCAGCGCGGGCTGCAAAACGCCGACCATCTCGCCCGCGCTCACCATGCGCGGGAACAGGCGCGGCGATAAACCGGCGCGTTGCAAAATCACCTCGCTGAAACGCTCGCGCCGGACATCCAGCAATTGGCTGGTGCCCGCCATCGTGCGGTCGGTGGTGAATTCGCCGGTCAGACGCTGGTTAATCAGCGAGGAGATAAACAGCCAGGCGTGCGCCTTCTCAAGCAGCGCCGGATGGTATTGCTTCAGCCACAGCAGTTTGTAGAGAGTATTAAAGCTGAACTGCCCGATGCCGGAGAGCGTCTGTAGCGCGTCCGGGGCGATATCGCGCGCCGCCTGCGCCATCATTTCCAGCGTGCGCGGGCATTTCCAGCTGATAATCGGATAGAGCAGTTCGCCGTTTTCGTCCGTCAGCGCGCCGTCCACGCCGAAGGTCGTTACCGTCAGCGCCCGAATATTCAGGCGCGCCGTCTGCGGCGCGATATGCCGGCAGCACGTCTGCAAACGCGCCAGGATGTCATCCAGCGACCAGTTATGCCAGGCGGGATTTTCGGCCGCGGGCCGGCTGGCGTTGGCCACCGCCGCGTTGGCGATAACCCGCCCCTGCCTGTCCAGCGCGATCGCCCGCACGTTCGTGGCGCCGCAATCCAGCACCAGCACCGCCTCTTGTCTCATATCGCCTCCTGGCGGACGACGCGACAGCGCGCCGACCCGCGCCGTTTAACGTTTGTACAGCGGGCCATAGTTTCGGCAGGCGCGATAATCCTGCCCTTCGCTGTCCATGCCGTGGGCCGCCCAGGCCGTCGGACGATAAATCGCCTCATCCGCGACGTTGTGCATACAGACCGGGATCCGCAGCATGGCGGCGAGGGTGATTAAATCCGCCCCCACGTGGCCGACGGTCAGCACGCCGTGATTCGCGCCCCAGTTGGCCATCACCGACCAGACATCGCGAAACGCGCCCTGGCCGGTCAGGCGCGGCGCGAACCAGGTGGTGGGCCAGCTGGAATCCGTGCGTTTATCCAGCGTTGCATGCACCTCCGGCGCCAGGTCGACGCTCCAGCCTTCGGCGATTTGCAACACCGGCCCCAGCCCTTTCACCAGATTCAGGCGGCTCAGGGTAAAAGCCACGCCGCCGCGAGTGAGGAAGCGGGAAGAATAGCCGCCGCCGCGGAAATATTCCTGCAGCGCCGGGCACCATTGCGTAGCGGCCAGGCAGGCTTCCGCTTCCTGCCGGCTGACCTGCCAGTGCGGTTTTATGGTCGGGTTGCCCTGCTCATCCTCCTGACGGCAGGAGCCGTCCAGCGCGGCCGAACCGGAATTGATCAGGTGGATAATGCCGTGTTCGGCGCGTCCGGTCAGTGTTGCGCCGGTCACGCGCGCCACTGATTCGGGCGACCAGAAGGTGCGTACGTCGGCGAAGATCTGAGCCGTGCCGGTCAGCAGGTGGCCGAACAGCATCGAAACGCCGTTCAGGCTGTCGTTTTCCGTCGCCAGGATATAGGGCTGGCGCACGCCGTTCCAGTCAAAAGAACTGTTGAGCAACGCTTCGGCGATATCGCCGTTCGGGTATTGATCGGTCCAGTGGCGCTGGCCCTGAAACCCGGCCGCAATCGCATTGTAGCCCTGCGCCTCCTCGGCCCATCCTTTTTCAGCCAGCCGGGCGTTGCCCTGCATCATGTCGCGGATGCAGATGGTCATCAGCAGGCTTTCACGCAGGACGGCCCGGTTGGCGTAAGCGGTGCGGCGCGACGCCTCGCTGTTTTTGTCTTCGCCGTAACGGAAGTATTTATCCACCCAGCTCAGCGCCAGCCCGAACTCTTGTTCGTCATAGATTTTCTGATCAATACGGCGACGCAGCTCGGTCATATCGACCGACTGAACCTTCATGCCCAGCCAGGATTCGAAAAAATCATGATCGACGATCGAACCGGCGATGCCCATCGATACGCCGCCCAGCGAAAGGTAGCTTTTCCCCTTCATGCCGGCTACCGCCAGCCCGGCGCGAGCAAAGCGCAGCAGTTTTTCCCGCACGTCCGCCGGCATCTGCGTATCGCCGGCGTCCTGCACTTCGCGGCCGTAAATCGCAAACGCCGGGATACCCTTCTGGTTATGCGCCGCCAGCGCCGCCGCCAGATAGACCGCGCCGGGACGTTCAGTGCCGTTAAATCCCCAGATGGCTTTCGGACGCAGCGGATCCATATCAATGGTTTCGCTGCCGTAGCACCAACAGGGCGTAACGGTAATTGTCAGGCCGACGTTCAGTCGGCTGAAGGTTTCCTCGCAAGCGGCGGCTTCCGCCGTGCCGGCGATACAGCCGTCGGCGATCACGCATTCGACGCGGGCGCCGTTCGGGTGGCGCAGTTGCCCGGTCAGCAGTTGCGCCGTCGCCTGCGCCATATTCATGGTTTGTTGCTCCAGCGATTCCCGCACGCCCATTCTGCGGCCATCAATCACCGGACGAATGCCAATTTTAACTAAGCCAGGCGCCATGGTGCTTCCTCAAGGTGATAAATCCGTTTTTATGAAGTATGTCGATACGACTTCACCGCGCCGGAAAAGAAGCGGCCCGGTGAAACGACGAGAAGAGAAATGAAAAGCTAATTCGAATTAGCATAGATATCGGAGCAACAAATAAACAATCACTTTGTGCATAATCTGTGATGATTTTCACGAGTTAGCGGCTTACGCCCGGCCTGAGCAGAAAACACGATTCAGCACTCAGCAATAAATACGTTGAAATTCAAATGAGTAATTAATGACCGTTGCGCATCGTCACAATTTGCCATCAAAGTATTTGTCTGGCGCAGAGAGTTTTACTAGCTTTAAACCACGAAAGCTAACTCGAGTTAGCTTTAAATATCCGCTAAATTTCGCGTTGCCGACGGCAGCCTGAAGCGCCGTGGATATCGGGGTCATGAAAAACGGGTTTGATGCCATGTTATACCGACCGCGCCGGTCGTTGCGCCAGGTTCGCGTTCCGCCGCCTGGAGGTCGAGCGGTTAAATCACCGGCATTCGCCTTTCCCGTTTACAGAGTGCCGCGGCGGGCGCTTATCGCCGCCGTCATTATTGCAGACAGCGAACGCTTAACGCTTGATTAATTTAAGGGAAAGCGCAATGTCAGATCATTTTTTGCAGATGAATAATATTACCAAACGTTTTCCTGGCGTATTGGCATTAAGCAATGTCAGCTTTAATTTACGGCGCGGCGAAGTGCATGCCTTACTCGGGGAAAATGGCGCCGGCAAATCTACGCTGATGAAAGTGTTATCTGGCGTCTACCAGGCCGACGAAGGCGAAATAATTTTCGAAGGAGAAATCGTTAAATTTTCCAGCCCGCTCGCGGCGCAAAATAAGGGAATTACCATTATTCATCAGGAATTTAATCTGTTTCCCGATTTAACCGTCGAAGAAAATATTTTTATTGGCCGCGAATTTTGTAAAAACAATCGCTGGCAGCTGGACGCCAGGGCGCAACGCGCGTCGGTGCTGGATATTTTGGCGAAATTAAACCTGAAAATTAAACCGGACACGCCGGTGGCCGATCTCACCGTCGCCCAACAGCAAATGGTGGAAATCGCCAAAGCGATTTCGGTCAATGCCAAAGTGCTGATTATGGACGAGCCCACCGCCGCTCTGACCTCGAGCGAAATCGACAGCCTGTTCGACGTCACCCGCCTGCTGAAGGAGCAGGGCACCGGCATTGTTTATATCTCCCATCGCCTGGAGGAACTGGCGCTGATTGCCGACCGGGCCACCGTGATGCGCGACGGGCAGTATATCGCCACCGTGGATTACGAAACGGTGCAGATCAACGATCTGATCACCATGATGGTCGGTCGCAAACTGGGCGATATCTACCCGCCGCGCCAGCCCTTTCACCGGCGGGAAAAAGCGCTGGAGGTGAAGAATCTCAACCGCAAAGGGGTGCTGCGCGACATTAACTTCACCCTGTACCGCGGCGAGATCCTCGGCCTGTCGGGACTGATGGGCGCCGGACGCACCGAGCTGGCGCGCGCCCTGTTTGGCGCCGATCCGATCGACAGCGGCGAAATCCGGCTGAACGAGCAACTGGCCGCGGTACGCGATGTCCACCAGGCGATTGAGCAAGGTATCGGTTATTTAACCGAGGATCGGAAAAAAGAGGGGCTGGCGCTGGGATTATCGGTAGAGCTGAATATTATGCTCGGCAATTTCCCTGAATATTCCAACCGCCTCGGCATCGTAAAAGAAAAGCAGAGTCAGGCGATCAGCCAGCAATTAGTCGACGCACTGCGGATTAAAACCCCGCATTTACAGCAAGCGGCGCTGCACCTCAGCGGCGGCAATCAACAGAAGATTATTATCGCCCGCTGGGTATGTAAGGACACCGATATTTTAATTTTTGACGAACCCACCCGAGGTATCGATATCGGCGCAAAACTGGAAATTTATGAACTGATGAACCGACTGGCGGCGAAAGGGAAATCTATCATCATGATTTCGTCGGAGCTGCCGGAAATATTAGGCATGTGCGATCGTATATTAGTCATGCGCCATGGCCGAATCACCGGCGAGCTGAATAACGCCAACGCCACGCAGGAAAATATTATGAAATATGCGACGTTAGAGGATTAAATCATGACTGACTCATTAACTCCCGCTAATCAGCCCATTAAACCGCGCCGCATCAATAAAGCATTACTGATGCGCCTGGCGCCGCTACTCAGTCTGGTCTTGCTGGTCATGTTTTTTAGTTTCAGCTCACCGTTCTTCTTTAATACCGAAAATATTATGACCATCGCCCTGCAGACATCGGTTATCGGCATTATGGCGATTGGCGTAACCTACGTCATCATTACCTCGGGCATCGATCTGTCGTTAGGCTCGGTGGTGGCCTTCTCCGGCGTGGCCGTCGGGCTGTGCGCCTCGTTCGGCCTGCCGCTGGCGGTCTGCGTTATCGCCGGCATGCTGGCCGGCGGCCTGTGCGGCTGTATCAACGGCTTTCTGGTGACCCGCGCGGCGATTCCGCCCTTTATCGCCACGCTTGGGCTGATGATGTCGGTGCGCGGCGTTAATCTGGTGATGACCGACGGCCGCGCGATCTATTTTTCCGATTATCCGGCCTTTAAACTTCTCGCTCAGGGCCGCCTGTTCGATATCCTGCCCTACCCGGTGTTCTATCTGCTGATCATCGCGCTGCTCGCCGCTTATATCCTGAAAAAAACCGTGATTGGCCGTTACGTCTACGCCATCGGCAGCAACGAGGTGGCCGCCCATCTCTCCGGCATCAAAGTGCAGCGCGTCAAAGTGTTCGTCTACGCCTTCTGCGGTCTGTTAACCGGTATCGCCGGAGTGATCCTCGCTTCGCGCCTCAACTCCGGACAGCCCACCGTCGGCGTGGGCTACGAGCTGGAGGCGATTGCGGCGGTGGTGATCGGCGGCACCAGTCTGATGGGCGGCATTGGCACCATCGGCGGCACGATTATCGGCGCCTTTATCATGAGCGTGCTGAAAAACGGCCTCAACCTGATGGGCGTTTCGCAATTCTGGCAAATGGTCGCCATGGGCATCGTGGTGGTCGCGGCGGTTTATCTCGATACGCTGCGCAAAAAGATGCGTTGACGCGCCTGGTCATGAGTACCCGGTAAAAAAACAATCCAGTCCCTGACGCCGTCGGGGCGCCGGCAAGCGACTCACCGGCGCCTCGCGGGCTAAAGGGTTACCTAAACGGAGCGAATGACATGAAAAACAAATCATTATTAGCTGTCGCCTCGCTGGCGCTCGTACTAACGGGCGGCGCCTGGGCTAAGACATTAACGCTGCCGGTGGTCAGCAAAGGCTACCAGCATGAATTCTTCCAGACCGTGAAAATGGGGACGGAAGCGGCGGCGAAAGAGCTGGGCGTCACCACCAGCTTTGTCGGCCCGGCGGATGAGACGCAAATCGCCGAGCAGATCCAACTGCTGGAAAATACCATGGCGAAAAAACCCGACGGCATCCTGCTGGCCGCGCTGGACGCCAACGCGCTGGCGCCGCTGGTGGAAACGGCCAATAGCCGGGGCATCAAGGTGGTGACCTTCGACTCGGGCGTCAATTCCGATATTCCCGCCAGCTTTGTGGCGACCAATAACGTCAGGGCGGGAGCCGACGCCGCCGACGCGCTGGCGGCCGAGATCGGCGGCGCGGGGAAAGTGGGCATCATCGCCCACGTGGCCGGCACCACCTCCGCCATCGAGCGTTCCGAAGGCTTTATTAAGCAGATGAAAGAGAAATACCCGCAGGTGACCGTTCTGCCGGTGCAATACAGCGACGGCGACCCGCAGAAAGCGATGGATAAGACCACCGATATGGTGCAGGCCAATCCCGATCTGGCCGGCATATACGCCACCAACGAAGGTTCCACGCTGGGCGTGGCGAACGCCGTCGACAGCCTGGGCATTAAAGGCAAGGTGAAGCTCATCGGTTTTGACGGCACCGAAGCCATTATCGGCTTCCTGCGCGCCGGCGTGCTGCAGGGCTTCGTGGTGCAGGACGCGTTCCAGATCGGCTATCAGGGCATTAAGGCGCTGAATGACGCCATCGGCGGCAAAACGGTAGAGAAAGTGATCGATATCCCGGTGAAATACGTCAGCATGCAGAATATCGACGATCCGGCGGTGGAAAAGCTGCTGCATCCGCGGCGCTAAGCAACACCCGCGCGGGAAGCAGCCGCGTAACGGCGGCCTGATTCATCGTCTCCCTGACGGTTTATGATTCAAGCGTCTCTTTCCCGGCCGGGGAACCGTTTTCCCCGCCGGTTTGTGCCAACGCCAGGAGCCTGTTATGCACAACGGTGGATATTACTTAGGTGTTGATGTCGGTTCGGCCAGCGTTCGCGCCGGGTTGTACGACGCGCGCGGTCAGCGTCTGGCCTTCGCCGTACGGCCGATCAGCCAGTTTCGCCACGGCGCCGATCAGGTCGAGCAATCCTCGGCGGAAATCTGGCGCCAGGTCTGCGCGGCCGTGCGGGAGGCGGTCGACGGGGCACAGGTCGACCGTCAACGCATCCGTTCGCTCGGCTTTGACGCCACCTGCTCGCTGGTGGCGATCGATGGCGACGAACGCGGCGTTTCCGTAGCGCAGGACGGCGCGCCGGATCGCGACATTATTATGTGGATGGATCATCGCGCCGCGCAGGAAACGGCGGAGATTAACGCCAGCGGGGACGACGCCCTGCGTTACGTCGGCGGCGAAGTCAGCATTGAGATGGAACTTCCTAAAGTGCTGTGGCTGAAGCGCCATTTTCCGCAGCGCTACCAGCAAACCGCGCGCTTCTTCGATCTGGCCGATTTTCTGGTGTGGAAAGCCACCGGCAATGACGTGGCCAGCCTCTGTACTCTGACCTGTAAATGGAATTATCTCGCCCACGAGGGCCGCTTCAGTATGCCGCTGCTGCGGGCGGTCGGGCTGGACGATTTGCTGACGAAGATCCCGGGCCGGATTATCGACATCGGCGCGCCGGCCGGCCAGTTAAGCGCCAGAGCGGCCGGCGAGCTGGGTCTGCCGCCGGGCGTGGTCGTGGCAAGCGGAATTATCGACGCTCACGCCGGCGGGCTGGCGCTGATCGGGGGCCAGCCGCAGGGCGCGCTGGCGATCATCAGCGGCACCTCCAACTGCCATATGCTGGTCAACAAAGCGCAACTGGAAACGCCGGGAGTATGGGGACCGTACTGGTCAGCCATGCTGCCGGGCTGGTGGCTGACGGAAGGCGGGCAGAGCGCGGCCGGCTCACTGATCGACTGGACGCTGCGGCAGCAGGGCCAGAGCGCGCAACTGTTCAGCGCGGCCGACGCGCAGGGCCTGCATCCCGTGGCGTTGGCGAACCGGTGGGTGGCGCAGCTGGAACAACATGAGCCGCTGCCGACCCGCCATCTGCACGTCCTGGCGGATCACCACGGCAATCGCTCGCCGCGCGCCAATCCGCATGCGCGCGGCAGCGTGTGCGGCTTAACGCTGGAAAGCGGCGAGCCGGCGCTGGCCCGCCTGTATCTCGCCACGCTGCAGGCCATCGCCTACGGCACCCGCCATATTATCGACGCCATGGAGCAGGCCGGGCATCGCATTACGCATCTCGTTATGTGCGGCGGCGCCACCCATAACCCGCTGTGGCTGCGCGAATATGCCGATATCGCCGGGCGCGATATCCACCTGATGCGCGAAGAGGATGCCGTTACGCTGGGGGCGGCCATCTGCGGCGCCGTGGCCTGCGGCGCCTGGCCGGATTTCCCGGCCGCCTGCGGCGCGCTGGCGCAACCCGGCGAAACCCTGCGCGCCAGGCCGGAGATGGCCGCCTTCCATCAGCGCAAATATCAGGTCTATTTACAGCTGTATGAACAGCAACAAGCGCTGGACCGCATCATGGCGGATGCCGCCGACGGCAAATGAGCGCGCGCCGGCCGCCGGATTCAGGCGGCCGGCGCGATAACCAAAAATGTCAGGGCGCATGACTATGCGGTAATTCGCTATTGCCGCTGACGTGAATCAATCACGCCGGTTGATTCACGTCATTTCCGTTATTCCGTCTTTCGCTCTCTGGAGAAATAAAATGGAAAGAGATGTTCTGGCTCGTGAAATAATAGACACCTGTCTTGAGATGACTCGCCTGGGCTTAAACCAGGGCACGGCGGGCAACGTCAGCGTACGCTATCGGGACGGCATGCTGATTACCCCCACCGGCACCCCTTATGAAAGATTAACCGAGCGGCAGATTGTATTGGTCGATGCCGACGGCCGGCACGAGGCGGGCAAAATACCGTCCAGCGAGTGGCGTTTCCACCAGGCGGTGTACCAGGCCCGCCCGCAGGCCAACGCGGTGGTGCACAACCACGCGGTGCACTGCACCGCGGTATCGATCCTCAACCGCCCGATTCCCGCCATCCATTACATGATCGCCGTCGGCGGAGGCAATACGATTCCCTGCGCCCCTTACGCCACCTTCGGCACCAGACAGCTCTCCGAACAGGTGGCGCGGGTGATGAAAGATCATAAGGCCACGCTGCTGCAACACCACGGCATGATCGCCAGCGAAGCGAATCTGGAAAAAGCGCTGTGGCTGGCGCAGGAGGTCGAAGTGCTCGCCCGCCTCTATCTCACGACCTTAGCCATTGTCGATCCCGTCCCGCTGCTGCCCGATGAGGAAATCGCCATCGTGCTGGAGAAATTTAAAACCTACGGTCTGCGTATCGAAGAATAGGCCGGTCGCGCCTATCCGCGATGCATTGATGCGCCGTAAACGGGGGCTTATGACCCGAAAATCCGGCGCCGGCCCCTTACTCTTTTAGGCGGGCGATGGTGGTATTGCGGCATGCCGTACTTCCAACGGCCGCAGACGCGCCCGGCTGGCGTTTCAGCCGCCGCCCCTGGCGACGTTGCCCCCGCCCGCCCTTGCCGCTTGCCACGCAGCGGCCCTGCCGGTGGAAACGGCCGGACTTTTCCCGCCAGCGGGAAGACAGCCGCGGCCATGTGTCTCTCAACGCCGCGGCCGATGGCTATGCTGCCCTGCGGGTGTGGATCATCAGCCTGTTGCGGCGCGCCATATTCGTTTCCACCCGTACCTGATGCCGTCGCATCATCCGCGCCGGGCGGCGTCTCGCATGGCGACGACGCCGCGCAGCACCTGCTCCGGCGTGGCCGGCACCGGCATCATCGGGTGACGACGGTAATCGCTCAGGCTGGCGACCGCATCCTGCAGCGCGCTCCAGACGGAAATGCCCAGCATAAACGGCGGCTCGCCCACCGCCTTCGAGCGGAAAACCGTTTCGGCCACGTTGCGCTGATTTTCCAGCAGCTGAACGCGAAAATCAGGCGGAATATCGGCGACGGTCGGCACCTTGTAGCTGGCCGGCGAATCCGTCATCAGCCGCCCCTGCTGATCCCACACCAGCTCTTCGCAGGTAACCCAGCCCATCCCCTGGATAAATCCGCCCTCCACCTGGCCGATATCGATCATCGGGTTCAACGACGCGCCGGCGTCGTGCAGAATATCCACCCGCAGCACCCGATACTCGCCGGTCAGCGTATCCACGATCACCTCGGAGCAGGCGGCGCCATAGACGAAATAGTAAAACGGCCGGCCGCGGCCGGCTTCGCGGTCGTAATGAATGCCGGGCACCCGGTAGTAGCCGGTGGCCGACAGCGACACCTGGTTCAGCCAGGCCATGTTGGCCACCTGCGCGAAGGTAAAATGCCGCTGCCCGACCCGCACGATGCCGTTGCGAAAGCTGACGTCGGCCGGCGCGCAGTTATGAAGCCGGCACAGCATGGTCTCCAGCCGCTGTTTCAGGATCTGCGCGGCGTTTTGCGCCGCTTTGCCGTTCAGATCCGCGCCGCTGGAAGCGGCGGTCGGCGAGGTGTTCGGCACCTTGCCGGTGTGGGTGGCGGTGATTTGGATCCGATCGATGTCGATCTGCAGCACCTCGGCGACGATCTGCGCCACCTTGGTATTCAGCCCCTGCCCCATTTCTGTGCCGCCGTGATTGAGCTGTACGCTGCCGTCGGAGTAAATCAGCAACAGCGCCCCGGCCTGATTGAGAAAGGTGGCGGTGAAAGAGATGCCGAATTTGACCGGCGTCAGCGCCAGACCGCGCCGCAACAGCGGGTGCTGCGCGTTGAAGGCGCGAATCGCCGCGCGCCGGCGCTGATAATCCGCGCTCTCTTCCAGTCGGGCGGTGATGTCATCCAGTAAGTTCCCTTCCACCGGCTGGTAATAGTGAGTCACGTCGCGCCCGGGCTGACCGTAATAGTTGCGTTTGCGCACCTCGAGCGGATCCAGCCCCAGCACACAGGCGATCCGCTCAATGATCTGCTCTATCGCCACAATGCCCTGCGGCCCGCCAAAACCACGGAACGCCGTATTGGAGGCGATATTGGTGCGACAGCGATAGCCGGTGATCAACGCGTCGCCGAGGTAGTAGGCATTGTCGATATGGAACATGGCGCGATCGACGATCGAACCGGACAGATCGAGTGAGTGGCCGCAGTTGCCGGCCAGATCGATCTTAACGCCGTTAAAGACGCCGCGTTCGTCAAAGCCGACGTCATAGCGGATAAAGAACGGATGGCGCTTACCGGTAATGCGCATATCGTCGCGCCGCGATAAACGCATTTTCGCCGGCCGGCCGGTCAGCCGCGCCGCCACCGCGCACAAACAGGCCACGCCCGCCGCCTGCGTCTCTTTGCCGCCGAATCCGCCGCCGATACGCCGCATCTCGATAGTCACCTGGCTCATGCTGACGCCCAACACCGAGGCCACCAGTTTTTGTACCTCGGTCGGGTTCTGGCTGGCGGCGTAGACCGTAACCGAGCCGTCCTCGCCGGGGTTAACGATGGCCGCCTGGGTTTCCAGATAGAAATGTTCCTGCCCGCCGACCTGCAGCTCGCCCTGAATGCGGTGCGCCGCCTGTTCCAGCGCGCCCTGCGCGTCGCCGCGCCGGTGCACGAACGGCCGTTCGACGAACAATTCCTTCTCCAGCGCTTCGCGCACATCCAGCACCGGGGTCAATACCTCGTATTCAATTACGGCGGCCTGCGCGGCCTGGCGGGCGGCCTCGCGCGTTTCCGCCGCCACCGCCAGTACAATCTGGCCGACATAGTTGACCGTCTCGCACGCCAGCAGCGGATCGCCCGGCGCCAGCGCGCCGATATCCAGGTTGCCGGGCACCTGTTGCCAGGTCAGCACCTCGACCACGCCGGGAATCTGGTAGCAGGGCGTCACGTCCAGTTTCAGGATGCGCGCATGGGCATGCTCGCTAAGCCGCGGGCAGAGGTGCAGCAGTCCGGCCGGTTCAGGGCGATCGTCGATATAGCGCGCCTCGCCGCTAACGTGCTTCTCGGCGCTTTCATGCTGACGGCTGCGCCCCACGCCGCTGGTCAATTCCTGCTGATACTGCGCCTGCAGGGCCTCGGCGCTGAGCGGTACAGGATTATGCGACATAATCGGCTACCCCCATGAACGGGATTTCTCCCTGCAGAGACAAATAGTAGCGACGCAGCAGATTGCCGGCGATTTGCCGCCGGTAGTCCGCGCTGGCGCGGAAATCGCTCAGCGGCGTAAATTCCTGTTCCAGCACCCGACAGGCCGCCTCCAGCGTCGCTTCGTTCCAGGGCCGGCCGCACAGCGCCTGTTCGCAGCGCGGCGCGCGGCGCGGAATGGCGTCCATCCCGCCAAACGCGATACGCGCTTCGCTGACGACGCCGTCCCGCAGGCATACGGCAAACGCGCCGGCCACCGCGGAGATATCATCGTCCGGCCGTTTGGCGACCTTCCAGGCGCGAAAGTTGCTCACCCGTTCGCCGCGCGGGATCACGATCGACCGAATAAACTCGCCCTCACGCAACGCGGTCTGGCGATAAGCGAGAAAAAAGTCATGCAGCGGCAGCCGCCGTTCGCTGTCGCCGCACTGCAGCCGCAACTGCGCATCCAGCGCCAGCAACAGCGGCGGCGTATCGCCGATCGGCGAGGCGTTGCCGATATTGCCGCCCAGCGTGCCGCGGTTGCGGATCTGCTGCGAGGCGAAGCGCCGCAGCAGATCCGCAAAGGACGGGATGAGCCCGCTCAGCAGGCTGGCGCACTGGCTTATCGACAGCCCGGCGCCCAGTTCGATGCTGTCCTCGGTCACCTGCCAGCATTGCAGTTCCTCCACCTGATCCAGTGCGATCAACAACGGCAGCGGACGGCAGGCCTGAGTGATCTCCAGCGCCAGATCGGTGCCGCCGGCCAGCAGCCTGGCGCGCGGATATTGCCGATAGCAGTCGGCCAGCTGGCCGAGGGTTTTCGGTATGAAGCAGCAGTTTCCCTGCTCTTTCAGCGTCTGCCGGCGCCGGTGCTGCAGCGCGCTCAAGCGCTGAACGGTGATCGCCGCCTGACGGGAAAAGCTGTCCTCCACGGGCTGTTCGCACAGCAGACGGGCGGCGTCCATAATCGGCCGGTAGCCGGTACAGCGGCACAAATTGCCGGCCAACGCCAGTTCGGCCTGCTGACGATCCCAGCCCCGGCTGTTTTTCTGTAAGGTAAATAGCGTCATCACGATGCCTGGCGTACAGAAGCCGCACTGCGAGGCGTGCAGATCGACCACCGCCTGCTGCACCGGATGCAGCGCGCCCTGCTGGCGCAGATCTTCCACCGTAATGAGCTGTTTACCCTGCAGCGCGCTGATTAGCGTCAGGCAGGCGTTGGCGGTTTCATAACGCATACGCCCCTGCTCCACCCGCCCCAGCGTCACGGTACAGGCGCCGCAATCGCCGGAAGCGCACCCTTCCTTCGTGCCGGGACGGCGGCGGCGCTCGCGCAAATAGTTCAACACCGTCATATTGGGATCGATATCCCGCTCGGTGACCAGCGTTTGATTGAGCAAAAACTGGATCATGCTACCTCCTGTTGCTTGTTGTCCGGCTGCCAGACGCATTCGCCGTTTACCCAGGTGGCGGCGATATTGCGGTCGTCGCCCAGCGTCATCAGCACGAACAGCCGCTCGAAGATCGTCTGGCTATTGCCGTAGCGCAATCTCTGCAGCGGGGTGACCGCCGGATCGATAACGACGAAATCGGCCTCTTTACCGGCGTTGAAATTGCCCAGCTGCGCGTCCAGATCCAGCGCGCGCGCGCCGCCCAGCGTGGCGTGATAAATCGCTTCCGCCGCCGCAAGGGAATACTGTTGCAGCTGGCCGACCTTGTAGGCTTCGCCCAGCGTCTGCAGGATATTAAACGAGGTGCCGGCGCCGATATCGGTGCCGATGCCCATCAATACGCCCTTATCCCAGCAGCGCTGCAGCCGGAACAGACCGCTGCCCAGAAACAGGTTGGAGGTAGGACAAAAGGCGATGGACGAGCGGGTGCGGCGCAGGCAATCCCATTCGCGGTCTTCAAGATGCAGGCAGTGAGCAAACACGCTGCGGCGGCCGGTAAGCCGATAGTGGTGATACACATCCAGATAGCCGTCGCGTTCGGGATACAGCGCGTTCACCCAGGCGACTTCCTGCTGGTTTTCGCTCAGATGGGTATGCAGCCAGACATCGGGGAACTCCTCGCGCAGGCGCTGCACCGCCGCCAGCAGCGCCGGGGAAGAGGTGGGAGCGAAACGCGGCGTCAGGGCGTAGCCCAACCGGCCCTTGCCGTGCCAGCGCTGAATCAATTCCCGCGTCTGCCGATAGCTGTCTTGCGGCGTTTCGAGCAATTCATCCGGCGCATTGCGATCCATCATCACCTTACCGGCGATCAGACGCATGCCCAGCCGCCCGGCGGCGCTGAACAGGGCATCGACCGACTCGGGGTGCACGGTGCCGAATACCAGCGCGGTGGTGGTGCCGTTGCTGAGCAACTGCTGAAGAAAGAAGGCCGACATGCGCGCCGCGTGCGCCGGACAGCCATACTGGCTCTCGACCGGAAAGGTGTAGCGCTGCAGCCATTCGAGCAACTGCTCGCCGAAGGCGCCGATCATTTCGGTTTGCGGGTAATGGATGTGCGTATCAATAAATCCCGGCAAAATCAGTTTACCGCGGTAGTCGATAACCGCCTGTTCATCGACCAGCGCGCTCTTTCCTTCATCCCAGGGACGCAGGCTGATGATTCTCCCCCCATCGATCAACAACAGCCCGTCGTCGAGGTAGCGCGTCTGGCGCATTATCTGCTGCGGACTGTCCGCCGGCGCGGTAATATCGAAAAAGCTGCCCCGGATAGCTTTGGTATAGTGTGCTGACATCGTCATTCCTTTTTTATATACCGTTGTTTTTCAGTCGACTGAACCGCCGCCCGAAGACTGTCCGGTATAAACCGGCCGCTCGCTTTATTTATAAACAGCAATTTCCATACCATAATTAAAATACAACAATTCATTTATTATCAAATGGTTAAATAATTCAATCAGCCAACAACGGAACACTAAAAGCAAACGATTGCTTATCATAGCAAACGGTTGCTTTTACCTTGTCTATCAATAGAGGCAGTTAAACTCAACCGACAGGAAATATTGTTGCGCACTATAAAAAAGCAGATGCCCGACGCAATGCCCGAATAATGTGCATGATGCGCCCCGGCCGGGAGAAAATTAAACGACCGGAAAAATAAATTTCAATACGCAGAACAGAAAGAATAAACGGCGGGGGGGGAGAAAAAATTAACCGAAGACATCCGTTTTGGTATGCCTTCGGCTAAATAGCATGTCTCAGAATTTATATTGCAACGCGACCCGATTCTGCCAGAAAGAATAATCATACTGCGGCGAGGTTTGTACCCCTAAGAAATTAGACAGACTTAACCCTTTCAGGGCGCCGCTGAAATTATAAATGCCGAAGATGACATATTCAGACTGGTTGATACTGGAAGCGCCGGCCTTTTTCTTCAGATCCATAAAGGAATAATAACTGCCGATGGTTAACGCCGGCATGGCCTGATAGCTGATGCGGGTTGAATAGGCGTTGCCGGTACCCAGATCCTGGGTGCTGGTGAAATAGGGCTGAGCGAAATATTTGCCCGATGAGGTGCTATGCGAATAAGGCGTCACCAACGCGCCGTTCAGATAAGCATCCCCGCTGGCCGCCATATGATTGTAATTCAGCGACCACTTGATTTTCGGCGTCGGCGCAACGGCCAGCTGCAGGCCATAAGAGGTATTATCCACTTTCCCCATCAGCTGCTTCCCTTCGCCGGCGCCGCGGATAAATTGAACGCCGATATCGGGTTGCCAGGGCTGTTCCTGCCATTGCAGATGCCCTTCGCCATAGAAAATCGTCACGTAATCAGCGTAGTTTTCATACCACATCTGTCCGCTCAGCGTCTTGTCGTCGACCTTCAGCGATCGTCCGGCGCCGACCGCCCACGCGCCGCTGGTTTTTTCCGTCACTTCGCTATACGAGGAGGTGGCCAGAAACTGATCCGTGCGCCAGGGCTTATAGCGATAAATTTTACTGGCGTGCAGGAAATCGGTTTTATCGCCCCAGTGCATATCCACCGCGCGGAACAGTATCGGGGTAATACGCCAGTCGTAATCGCTGATAAACGGCATATCCACCCGCTGGTTGCCGGCCGTAATGCTGAAATCGCGATATTGCCAGCGCAGATAAGCCTCGCCGACATTGGTCTGGTTCGGGCCCAGTTCGGTCACCAGCCGTTCTACCGGCGGATGCCACAGCCCCCGCTGGAAAATACCGCTGACGCCGGCGCTGAAGCCGAAATAAGGCGCCGTCTGGTATTTAATGCTGCCGCCGTAGCTGGCGGTATCCTGATTTTTATCTTTGACGAAATAAGCGTTATGCGTCGAAAAGTAGAGCGTACGCAAAGAGCCGTTTACCGAACCGCAGCGAAACATATCGGTAAAGCGGGTCACGCCGCTCTCATTCTGATCGCAGGTCTGCCCCAAATTACTGGTATAAGGCTGTGCGGCCGGCTGTTGCGCGGCCAGCGCCAGCGGGCTTAGCAAGAAAGCGCCGGCCAGCGCGCCCGCGACGAATAACGGCCCGCCGCCGCGATATGGTCTTTGGTTTGCCGCTCCGTCAGCGACGGCTTGTACATATTTCCCCGGATAATTGCTAATAAATAAATTTTTCACATCCATATTCCCATCAGAAGTAATTAATGAAAGCCGGCTTCGAATAGACATAGCCAACTGCACCTGGCGCGATAAAAACTTTTGCAGGCTGATACAGGTAATTAATCATATTGGATGAATTCCGCCGCTCGTCGTCGCCGGTTATCGACCATCCAATAATGGAAATATCAGGTACGATAGATTTTCTTTATTTTTCTGATTGCGTTTATTCTCTGATTGCCCCCTTAGTTAATTTATTCATCGAATTTGTCTGGAAAAACAGATTGCGACGGATCGCGGCGCGCAGACCCGGCGGCGACCGATAGCGCGCGGCCGGTCTGCGCCACGCGCGATTCGCCGCCCTACGGCAGACGGTCCATGCGCTGCCAGAGGCTGGCGGCGCTGCGCCGCGCGTTGTGGTAGATCTCCGCCACGTCGAACGGAAACTGGCGATCTTCGTACACCATGTTGCCCGCCACCATCACGCTGTGCACGCTGGCCGAACTCAGCCCGAACGCCAGGTGACCGGCCAGATTGTCCTGACACATCGGCGTGGGCGACTGATAATCGCAGATGGTCAGATCGGCCTGATATCCGGCCGCCAGCGAACCGAAACGGGCGTTAAAATTACGCTCGAGCAGCAGATTGCCGTTATGCAGAAAACGCAGGAAGCTGTCCGGCCACAGCGATCCGCCGGCGTCGCGCTGCTTAAAGAAAGCGAATTTCAGCTCTTCAAACATGTCGGCGCCGATACCGTCCGTCCCCAGCGCCACATGCCGGTACTCCGCCAGTCGCGCGTTATAGCCGACCTGATTATTCATGTTGGAACGGGCGTTATGCACCAGAAAGGCCCGGCGCTGATTGATAACCGCCACATCGTCGGACGAGAGAAAAATACCGTGCGCAATCAGACTCTTGTCATTTAACAGCCCCGCCTGATCCAGACGCACCATCGGATCGACGCCGTAGTGATGGTGGCTATGGGACACGTCGTAGCGGTCTTCCGCCACGTGGATATGCAGCCCGCGCCCGGTTTCGCGCAGCGCGTCCGCCAGCATCTCCAGCCCGGCCTGCGGCAGCGTGAACGGCGCGTGCGCGCCGATATGCGCCTCGACCAGATACGGCCCGCGCCCCGCCTGGCGATCGGCCTCAATCCGGCGGGCGAAGCGGATATTCTCCTCCACGCCCTGGCGCAGCTCGTCCAGCCCGCCGTTGCGATCGGTGGTTTCATAACAGGTCATGCCGCGCAGTCCGGCCTGCAGAAAGCCGCGGCGCAGGATATCCAGCGAGCCGGCGATCAGCGCCGGCGAGGCATGGTGATCGATGACCGCCGTACAGCCCTGCTTAATCGCCTCCAGCGAGCAGATCAGGCCGCTGTAGTACAGCGACTCCTCGTCCAGCGCCCGGTCCAGCTTCCACCACAGATTCTTCAGCGTGGAGATAAAGTCGGGACAGGGGGCGATGCCGGCCATAATGCCGCGCGCCAGCCCGGAATAAAAATGGTTGTGAGCGCAGACAAGGCCCGGCATGACCAGCCGGCCGCGCATCGCTTTCACCGTCGCGCCCGGATAGCGCGCCGTCAGATTGGTGCCCACATCGGCGATCGTCGTTCCGTCGATGGCGATATCCATCCCGCTGATGATGTGCGCCGGCGCGAACTGCACCAGCGTGGCGTTGTGCAATATCAGCATGGTTTATTCCTCCACCGCGCCGAGCAGATAATGATGATGTCGATAAACATGGCTAATGATGCGGCACATATCGGTCAGCTCCGGCGGCACGCGACCGAACTGCCCCTGTTCGTCGATCTCCAGGTGGTAAATCTGCTGCTGATGACGCACCAGCACGCCGTCATCGGTCAGCAGAAAACCGGGATTGCCGCTGGCGGCGAAATCCTGCTGCAGGTTGAAAATGGTGACCTTGTCGCGGTAGGGCCGTCCCTGCCACGGACAAAACTGGGCGCAGTTGCCGCATTCGTTGCAATACGCGTCAATGTGCAATGTCTGGAAGCGATCGCGGAAGCCGGGCACCGCGATGGAAATGTTGGCCCGGTTGGGGCAGACGTCCACGCATTTGGCGCACACATAGTTGCACGACAGGCAGCGCTGCGCCTCCTGACGGGCAAAGTCATCCTGCCGTTCGGCGGACACCAGACGCACATCGATCTGCCCTTTGCGGCGATAGATCGCATCAGGATCGGTATTCAGCCAGCGTTTTGCCGCATGGTCGTCGCGAATATTCTCGCGCCGCAGGATGGTATCCGTCGCGCGCCGCGCCGCGCCGATGGCCGCCACAATCGAAGCCGGGCCGCTCTGCACGTCGCCGATCAGGAACACATTCGCGCGCGCCGTTTCCTGAGTGCGGGTATCCACGATCGGCGCGCCGCGCGCGTCCGCCGGAATGCCGATATCGGCCAGATGCGCGTAGTCCGGCTGTTCGCCGATCGCGGTGATCAGCGCATCCATATGCAGCGTCTCGACTCGATCGGTCTCCACCGGCCGCGCGCGCCCCTGGGCATCCGGCTCGCCGCGCGCCATCACGCGCAGCCGCAGCGTGCCGTCGGCATCAAAGCGCTCGGGGTTGACCATAAAGCGGAAGTGCACGCCTTCGGCGCGCGCCTCCTCCACCTCCTCGCGCCAGGCCGGCATCTCGCGTTCGCCGCGGCGATACAGGATGGTGACCTGTTCGACGCCGGGCAGACGCAGCGCGGCCCGGGCGCAATCCATCGCGGTGTTGCCGGCGCCCACGACGCCGACCGAACGGCCGGGCCGCAGATTCTCGCCGCGATTAAAACGCCGCAGAAACTGGAACGACGACCAGACGGCGGGATGATCGCCGGCCAGCGTAACCGGGCGGCTTTTCTGCGCGCCGGTGCCGACGCAGATATAGTCGAATCCCTGCCGCCGCAGGGCGTCAATCGTCAGGCCGTCGTCGCAGCCGTACACGAACTTCACGCCGTGGCTGGCGACAAAATCGATATCGTGCTGAACTTTTTCCGCCGGGATGCGGAACTGCGGCACCACATGGCGCACCACGCCGCCCGCGCTCTGTTCCCGCTCGAACAGGGTCACCGGGTGGCCCGCCCGGGCGAGGAAATAGCCGGCGGCCAGCCCGGCCGGACCGGCGCCGATAACCGCCACCGCATGACGGCTGCCGGAGCCGGCCGGTTTAAACCAGCGTTGCTGATAGCCCTGCCAGCCCTTTTCCAGCGCGATACGCTTGATCGCGCGAATATTCAGCGCGCTGTCGTAATCCAGTCGGGTACAGTTAAATTCGCACTGATGATCGCAGATGTGGCCGGTGATAGCCGGCAGCGCATTGCGCCGGTAGATCAGATCCAGCGCGTCGACATAGCGCCCCTCGCCGGCCAGCCGCAGATATTCGGGGATATCCTGCTTAATGGCGCAGGCGCTGACGCAGGGCGCGACATAGCAATCGGACAGCGGCAGCGCGTCGCCGGCATCAATGGCGTCGTCGCTTTTCCAGCTTTTCTGGTGATATGAGGTTTCCAGCGCCTCGGCGGCCAGCGCGTTCAGCCGCTCGACATCCACCGTCGCGCGCTGCCAGCCGGCGGACGCTTCCAGCTCGCGCGCGCAGGCGGCGAGACGCAGATAGCCGCCGGGTTTCAACAAATCGGTCGCCATCGTGATCGGGTGAATGCCGGTCTCATGAATGGCGCGAATATTCAGCTGGCTGGCGCCGCCGGAATAGGAGATCGGCAGTTGGCCGTGAAAATGCTGCGACAGCACCGCCGCCACGTTGATGGCGAGCGGAAACAGCGCCCGACCGGACATATACATCTCATCGCCCGGCAGACGCGCCTTATGGTTGACCGCGCCCAGCGTATTGGTCAGCTTCACGCCGAACGACAGCCGCCGCTCATCGGCCAGCGTCATCAGCCGCTCCAGCATGCTCAGCGCCCGGTCGAGCTGTAGATCGTGCAGGAACGACGCTTCTTTCAGTTGGATATAGTCAAATCCGCAGCGATCGAGGATCTCGCGTACCCGCCGATAGCCCAGCAGCGTCGGGTTAAGTTTGACGAAGGTATGCAGCCCTTTCTCCTGCAGCATATAGCGGCAGATGGCCTCGATTTCATCCGGCGGACAGCCGTGCATAGTGGAGAGCGTAACGCCGCGCACCAGCCGCGACTCAATGCGTTCCGGCAGCAGAGCCAGCTGCGCGCGGCGCGCGTCCAGCCCGGGCGCGCGCAGTACGTCCGCCCGTTCGATCCAGCGCGCCAGCGTCTGCCGATAAAAGCCGAACGCCGGCGAGCCGGAGGCGTCCATCATGGTGGCGATAAAATCCTGCATCGGCGGCTGTTTAATGCCTTGCAGGTCATAGCCCACGCTCATATTAAAAATAAACGACCGCCCCTGCTCAGGCGAACGCGGGGCAAACAGACACTCCAGCAGATGGAGGGCAAACCAGGCCTTGAGATATTCATCCGCGGCTTTGCCCAGGGTAAATTCGGTCGACCACTCGGTGTTGAAGCCTTCATCCTCGGCATCGATGCAGGGCTTTTCCAGCTCCAGTCGATCCAGAATCTGCACCGTTTTCAGTTCGATGAAGCTGCCGCCGGTCAGCCAGGCGGTAATAATATTCTGCGCCAGCTGAGTGTGCGGACCGGCCGCCGGTCCGACCGGCGTATCGCAGCGCTCGCCGAATACCTGCATCTGCCGGGCGGGATCGCGCCGGTAAAATTGGCTTTCCGGGATCGAAAAAATAGAACGGCTCTGCTGATATTCGGCAAACATTCGCCCCAGCAATTGCTCAAACGGAATGGGACGCATCACATCACCCACATTCATCTCCTTCGTGTATTTTCAGGAAAAAATAAACGCGCGATTACCGCACGCCACGCCGGACGGATTATCGTTTTACTCCGGCAGCGGTTAACCACACGAAGAGTATTAGCAATATGCAGGCCAGAAATAAGCGCGACGCGACTGGCGAAGGGGAATAACGCCGGCGCGGAAAGCGATGACTCGCCAGAGGAAATTTATATGGTTGTCCGGCGCGCTTTTTTATTTCCTTTCCCTTTCTTTTGCCGCACCGCTTTTTTCATATTAATAATCGCATTTCTCATTTTGAGAAAAAAAACCGCAATGGGGGAAATAAAGGCGCCGGCTACGGCGCCTGTCCCGATCTGATCCGTCGCAACGCCATAAGGCATGAAATTTGCAGGTTATCGATATCAGTCAGCAGCAGCTTTGCATCAGTGAGGGACAGGATGAATATATTTGCCCACGCGGCCGAACTGGAACAGAACAACCGGGCTTTCGCGTTTATCCAAATCATCGAAAGCCGCGGTTCCACGCCCCGCCATACCGCCACTATGCTGGTGGACGACGAAGGAAACTGTACCGGGACCATCGGCGGAGGAATGATGGAAATACGGGTGCTTGAGCAAGCCAGACAGGCGCTGGAGCAGGGCGAATCGCGGCTGTTCAACGGCCGCATGGCGCGCCAGGGCGAAGGCGCGGTGGGCTCGGACTGCGGCGGCGCGATGACCGTGCATATCGCCGTCCAGCCGCGCCGGCCGAATCTGGTGCTGATCGGCGCCGGCCACGTTAACCGGGCCATCGCCATCGCCGCGCAGCCGCTGGGCTTCAACATTACCCTGCTGGATACCTGGCCGGACAATCTCAACCACGCCGATCTGCCGGCGGACTGCCGCCGCGTGGCCGCCGGCAGTTTCAGCGAGGGGATCGGCCAGCTGACGCTCGACGACAACAGCTTCGTTGTCATCGCCACCAACCATCAGGATATGGAGGCGCTGGAACTGACCATCGGCCGGCCGGTGCGCTATCTCGGCCTGCTGGCCAGCCGGCGTAAACTGCAGACCTTTAAAAACACGCTGACGAAGAACGGCGTAGCCGCCGATGCGATCGCCGCGCTCTATTCGCCGATCGGACTGGATATCGGCGCCGAAACGCCGGAAGAGATCGCCATCAGCGTGCTGGCGGAGATCCTGCAGGTGAAAAACCGGACCAGCGGTCAACAGCTGCAGTCCACCACGCTGGCCGCCGTATCAGAATGAGTCCGCGCCGGCCGTCGCCCTGAACGGCTGCCGGCGCACAAAGCGCCCGTGACCGCGCTGACCGCTGAATACGCCGTCCCGGCAGACGATCTCACCGCGGCACAGGGTCAGCACCGGCCAGCCGCGGCAGGTCATCCCCTCATACGGCGAATAGTCGCCGTTATCGTGCATCGCCTCGTGGCGCAAGGTAACGCTGCGCCGCGGGTCGAACAGCACCAGATCGGCATCCGCCCCCGGGTTGAGGTTTCCCTTCTGCGGCCACAGGCCGAACAGCTGCGCGGGCCGGGCGCTGGTCAGCGCGACAAACTGCGACGGCGTGAGGCGGCCGCTCGCCACCCCGCCCGAATAAAGCAGCGCCAGACGGTTTTCCACGCCCGGCAATCCGTTGGGGCAGCGGCTGAAATCGCCGCCGGACAGGGTCAGGCGCTGCTGGCGCGAAAAGTTGCAGTGGTCGGTCGCCACGGTGGCGATGCTGCCGTCCGCCAGGCCGCGCCACAGCGCGTCCTGCTCCTCGCGCGGGCGCAGCGGCGGGCTGAGAATAAACTGCATTCCGTCCGGGCGCAGATACAGCGAGTCGTCCAGCAGCAGGTACTGCGGACAGGTTTCCGCCCATACCGCCTGACCGGCCCGTTGCGCCAGCCGGATGTAGTCCAGCCCCAGCCCGTTGGACAGGTGTACGATATACAGCGGCGCGCCGCCGGCCAGCGAGGCCAGATTGATCATTCGGGCGACGGCTTCCGCTTCGCAGGCCAGCGGCCGGCTCAATGCATGGTAAACCGGCGCGGTGCGCCCCTCGCGCAGGAAGATGTCGCGCTGCCAGCGGATGGCGGCGTCGTTCTCCGGGTGCACGGTCGCCAGCGCGCCCACCTGCCGCAGGCGCTGCAGCGCGCGCAGCACCGCCCCGTCATCCAGCTTGTACTGATAAGTCAGATACAGCTTGAAGCTGCTGACGCCCTCCTGCGTCACCATTGACGCCATCTCGTCCAGAATGGCGTCGTCCACGTGCTGAATCACGCCGTGGAAGCTGTAGTCAATCACCGCCTGCCCGCCGGCATACTCATGGTAACGCGCCAGTTGATGATGCAGATCGCAGCCGGCCGGGCCGAACCCCATATGGTCGACGATGGTGGTGGTGCCGCCGCAGGCCGCCGCGCGCGTGCCGGTAAAGAAGTCGTCGCAGCTGCGCCCGATACCCACATCGATATTGAAATGGGTATGCACATCGATGCCGCCCGGCATCACCTGGCAGCCGCCGGCGTCGATCACCGCCATATCCGGCTCGATGGCGATCTCGCTGGCGCGACGGGCGATCCGTCCCTGTTCGATCAGCAGATCCTGCCGATAGCAGCCGCGATGATCGACCAGCGTTCCGCCTTTAATTAAACGTCTCATACTGTCTTCCTATTAAATGCCGCCGTTGCGTCCGGCCTCAGATCGCCGGCCGCCCCTGCCACACCACCTCGCGGTAGTGCTGCTGGTCGGTATCCCCTTCCGAGCTCACCACCAGCACGCAGGAAGAAGCGTCCAGCCCCAGCCGCGCCAGCAGCGCCGCGCGCTGCGGACTGTGCAATATCGCCGCCAGCACGCCCATGCCGACCGCTCCCGATTCGCCGGAAATAATGCGCGCATCCTGCGCCAGCGGATTGCCCAGCACCCGCATCCCCAGCACCGTCACCTTATCCTCGCAGGAAATAAACTGCCGCGCGCTGTCGCGCAGCCGCGGCCAGCCGAGCGGGTTGGGTTCGCCGCAGGCCAGGCCGGCCATCATGGTATTCATCTCGCCGCCGACGGCGACGATCTCCCCTTTCTGCGCCGAACGGAACAGACAATCGGCGCGATCCGGCTCGACGATGACCGCATGCAGCCGATCGGCGCCGTAACAGTTAGCCAGATAGTCCAGCACGCCGGCCGCCATCGCGCCCACCCCCGCCTGCAGAAAGACGTGAGTCGGCGTCGGCCAATCGTTATGCGCGATCTGCTCCACCGACTCCACCGCCAGCGTGGCGTAGCCCTGCATAATCCAGGCGGGGATCTTCTCGTAACCGGGCCAGGCAGTATCCTGCACCATCAGCCAGCCGTTTTCCTGCGCGGTGCGGGTGGTCAGACGCACGGTGTCGTCGTAATTCATCCCGGTGACGATGCACTCCGCTCCCAGACCGGTAATATGCGCCACCCGCTCCGCCGACGATCCCTTCGGCATATAGATCACCGCCTGCTGCCCCAGCGCGCGGGCCGCCCAGGCGATGCCGCGACCGTGGTTGCCGTCCGTGGTGGTGGTGAAGGTCATCTGCCGCGGGTGGCTGGCGCAAAACTGTTCGAAGGAAAACGTATTGATATCCAGCTGATATTTTTCGCACACCAGCTGTGCGACAGCATAGGCGCCGCCGAGGATCTTAAACGCATTCAGGCCGAAGCGCTGCGACTCGTCTTTAACCAGCACGCGCCCGACGCCGAGCGCGGCGGCGAACGCATCCAGCGAATAGAGCGGCGTGGGGAGATAGCCGGGCATCCGGCGATGAAAGGCGCACGCCTGTTCGGCCTGACGGCGACTAAACAAGGCGTCGGCGGACGGATTAAACGCGGCGTTATCGGCGATCTGCATCTGTAATGAAAAATTCGACATGGTGACATCCTGATCTCAGTAAAAAATGGTGCTGACATATTTCCCGTTATCTCATCAATATTTATGCCAGTTTGTGGTTGCCGGCGTCAGATCAATGCCGAATAATCGCAAACAGTGACAATATGAACGGGCGCGCGGGCGCATGCGGCATCCGCGCGGATGCCGGCGACGCGGCGCGTTGCTGCGTCGTGGGCGCACGAACGGGACGGCGCGGCGGTATTTCTCAAAATGCGAATAGCGCCGTACGCGTCGCGTCGCGCCAACGATTCCGAATTCAGACGGTAAGGGGCTTAGCCAATGACAGCCAGAACACTGTCTTTGATGCAGATTCAGACAACCATCCGGCATTTTGCCCAGATGCTCAGTCGCGTATTACAGCTCGAAGTCGAAATCGTCGACGATCATCTGCTGCGCGTGGCGGGCAGCGGGCCGTACAGCGCCCGAATCGGCCGTCCGTCCGCCAATACCCGCCTGCTGAAATACGTGATTGACGAGAAAAAAGAGAAGATCGTCATCAATGCGCACCACGATCCAATCTGTCGAACCTGCGGCCAGTACGATCGCTGCGGCGAACTGGCGTTTATCGGCCTGCCGGTCATGCATGAGGGCGCCTGCCTGGGCGTGATCAGTCTGGCGGCGGTCAACCTGGAACAGCAGCAGCGCCTGCAGGACAACATCGAGGTCTTCTCCGATTATATTCGCCACATCTCGGCCCTGCTGGTGGCCAACCTGATGAAGAGCCAGTCCGGCGCCAGCGGGATGGATCAACTGTTCAGCACGCTAATCAACTGCATGGATCAGGGCATTCTGGTGCTTGACGAGCAGGGACTGGTCAAATTCGCCAACCAGAACGCGCTGAAGCAATTGAACACCCGTTGGGAGCAGCTCAGCCGCACGCCGGTATCCATCCGTCCGCTGGCGGCCGGCAAAGAGTTCGCCAACGGCCATGCGCAGCACATCATCAGCTTCGCCGCCCAGCAGGAAGTAGTGATCGGCCAGTACCATACGGAAAAAAACCTGCAGCTGTTCCTGCTCGCCTTTCATCAGACGGATCGTTCGGCGCCGCCCGACGATCCGCTCACCGAACCGCAGCTCGGCCGTTTTATCGGCAACTCTCCGCCGATCAGGCAGTTGAAACAGCTAATCGGCCGCTTCGCCGACAGCCCGTCCAGCGTGATGATCACCGGCGAAAGCGGCAGCGGCAAAGAGGTGCTGGCCCAGGCGATCCATCAGCTAAGCGGGCGGCGCAGCCAGCCGTTTATCGCCATCAACTGCGCCGCCATTCCCGAGCATTTGCTGGAAAGCGAGCTGTTCGGCTACGTGAAGGGCGCGTTTACCGGCGCTTCGGCCAACGGCAAAATCGGGCTGATTCAGTCCGCCAGCCGCGGCACGCTGTTTCTGGATGAGATCGGCGATATGCCGCTGGCGCTGCAGGTAAAACTGCTGCGCGCGCTGGAAACGCGCGAGGTGCTGCCCATCGGCGCCAGCAAACCGCTGCCGGTCGATATTCGCATCATCTCCGCCACCCACCAGAATCTGGAACGGGCGATCGGCGAGGGGCGATTTCGCGAAGATCTCTACTACCGGCTGAATGTCATTCCGGTCAGCATTCCGCCGCTGCGCGAACGCGGCGAGGATATCGAGATCCTGGTGCATTATTTTCTCAATATGCATACCCGGAGAATGGGCATTACCTATCCCGGCGTCAGCCGCGACGTAATGGATCTGCTGCGCCGCTACCGCTGGCCGGGCAACGTGCGCGAACTGAGCAATCTGATGGAATATCTGGTTAATATCGTGCCGGACGGCGAGGTGATCGATCGCGCGCTGCTGCCGCCCAGCTTTCACTCGCTGAACGGCGTCGCTCCGCGCCCCGCAGCGGCCGACGCCATCTCATCGGCGGAAACGGCGGGCGGGGCGTCACCCAGCCTGAAACGGCTGGAACATCAGCTGATCGCCCAGGCGCTGCAGCGCGGCGCCAATAAGGCGCAGCTGGCGCAGGAGCTGGGCATCAGCGTCGCCACCCTGTATCGCAAAATCAAGAAGTACGGTTTAAACGACAAACCCTGAGCGGCGAGGCCGCCGCCCCGGATTACTGACAAATTTCGTTATCAGCGAGAGCGGCGCAAGGAAGATCGCGGCGTAACCGTCCGTCCCTCTGCTATTGGCTATAGCGCACCAGCAGTTGCCGATACTGCGCCGGCGTATCCATATCCCAGTGGATGGTCGGATCCGCCACCGCCACCCGCTGACAGCCGTAGCGTTCGATAATCGTCTTCATCGACGTCTGCGGACTGGCCTGGCGCACCGCCTCGCGCACCGGCGCCGGCAGCAGCACCGGGTGCCCTTTACCCTGCGCATAGACCGGGATCAGACAGCGATCGCCGCGCCGGCGCCACAGCGCGCGATAGATATCCCGACCGACGGCGGGCATATCGCCCAGCGCCAGAAAGAACGGTCCGTCGCCGGTGGCGTCGACGCCGCAGCGAATCGAGGAAAACATACCGTCGGTAAAACGCTCGTTATGACACAGCGTGATGCGCGCATGCCGCCGGTAGCGCCACTGCAGCTCCGCGCCGCGAAAGCCGGTGACCAACACCACCCGGTCGCAGAACGACAGGGCGCCCGCCAGCGCGCCGTCGAGTACGGTCCCCTCTTCCCACGGCAACATCATTTTCCACTGCCCCATGCGGCTGGATAAACCGGCCGCCAGCATCAGGCACACTTTTTCCGTCATCGGACTCTATCCCCTGTAGCCGCGCGCACGCCGCTGGACGGCTCACTCCGCCAGCACCGCTTTGATGGATTTGATAATCGGCTGATAGCCGGTGCAGCGACACAGGTTGCCCTCCAGCGCCACACGGATTTCAGCGTCGTCCGGGCGGGCGTTGGCGTCCAGCAACGCTTTGGCGCTCATCAGCACGCCGGGCGTACAGAAACCGCACTGTACCCCGCCGTGGCGGACGAACGCATTCTGCAGCTTAACGCCTATCGGATCGTGGCGTAACGCTTCGACGGTGGTGATCTCCGCGCCGTGGCACTGCGCGGCCAGCAGCAGACAGGCGCATACCGCCCTGCCGTTCATAATGATCGTGCAGGCGCCGCATTCGCCGACGGAGCAGCCCTCTTTGGTGCCGGTCAGCCCGCGATCCTCGCGCAGAAAATCCAGCAGCCGGGCATTATCGTCCACCGCGGCGCACACCCGAATCCCGTTAATTTTTAGCTCTATCTGATGCATGCTTTACTCCTTACTCTCGCATCCGGCCGCCAGTTCGGCCATCGTCTGGCGAAACATATCGAGATAGACCGGGATTTTATAAACCGCGGACCAACGCCCGCCGATCGCCTGGGTCATCATGTTCTCCAGCACCGCCGCCGCCTGGTCGATCGCCGCCTGCGTCGGCGGGAGGCCGAGCAGCGTCTGTTCCACCGCCGTCAACCGCTGCGGATGGCTGAACAGCGCGCCGTCCACCAGCCGGCACAGGTCAATCCGCCCCTGTTCGTCCAGCCGAAACAGCGCGCTCAGACTCTGCCGGGTGATATTGACCGCATTGCGGCGCCCGAGCTGTAAATAGTGGGTATGCAGCGCGCCGGGCTCCGGCGCCGGCAGGATCACGCGGGTCAGCAACTCGCCGGGCCGGCGCTGAGTGCGATAGGTGCCGGTAATAAATTCCGCCAGCGGCAGGCGGCGGCTGGCGTTCAGTTCGCGCAGCTCCACCTCGGCGCCATAGACAATCAGCGGCGGCACCGAATCGGCGCAGGGCGCCGCGTTGACGATATTGCCGCCCACCGTCGCCCGGTTGCGCAATTGCAGAGAGCCGATGGTGCGGCACGCCTGCACCAGCAGCGGATAGCGCGCCTGCAGCCGCGCATCGGCCACCAGGTCGGTGAAACAGGTCGCGGCGCCGATACTCAGCTCGTCGCCCTGCTGCCGCACGCCCTGCAGCGCCGACAGGCCGGCGATATTCACCAGCCGCACCGGCGTGGTCTTCAGCCGCGCCTGCACCAGCACATCGGTGCCGCCGGCTATCGCCTGCGCCTCGCCCTGCGCCAGCATCGCCAGCGCCTCGTCCAGACTGGCCGGCGACAGCATGCTGAGGGTATTCAGCCTCAGCACCTGTTTATGCTCGCCTGACTGCGCCTGCTGCTCGCTCTGCCGCACCGGTTTCTTCAGGTTGTAGCCCAGCCGCACCTGCTCCAGCGTCAGCGGCAGCGTGCGGTTCCAGCGGCCGAGCGCGAAGCTGACCGCGTTATTAAGCGCCGCGCCGCCCAGTTCCAGCACCGGCTCGCCGATCACCTTCGCGCCGTACGGCCCGGCCTTGTCATGATTCTCCAGCGCGATTACCTTGATCTCCGGCACATCGCGGATGGTGGGCAGCAGGTAGGTGTCGAAATTTTCCGACTTTACTTCGCCCTGTTCGATATTGAAATCTTCCAGCATGCCGTAGCCGATCAGCCCCTGCACCACTCCGCCGTAGACCTGGCCCTCGAAGCCGACCCGGTTGATGACCTTGCCCACGTCGTGCACCGCGGTGATCTCGCGCAGGGTGATCTTGCCGGTGCGGGTATCCACCTCGATGTCGGCCACCTGACAACCGTACACCCAGGTAAAGTACGGGCTGCCGCAGCCCTTTTCTTCATCCCAGTGAATATCGGGCGCCACGTGCCAGCCGTAAGCCGACAGATTGGCCCCGGTGGCCCTGGTCAGCGTCACCACCTGCGGGAAATCGAGGCTGCGCGCCGGATCGTTCAGGTTGAACACCCTGCCGTCGCGCCACGCCAGCTGGTCGATACCGTCGGCGCCCAGTTGCGCCGCCACCGCGTCGGCCATGCGCCGCTTGATTTTGTTGGCGGCGCTCAGGATCGCCTGGCCGCCCATCAGCGTGCCGCGCGAGGCTACGGTGGAACCGCCGTCGGCGATCATCGAGGTGGCCGGCTCGCTGAACATCACCTGCTCCAGCGGCAACCCGAAGGCTTCGGCGGCGATCAGCGACATGACGGTCTGCAACCCCTGGCCGTTTTCCGATACCGAGGTGGAGATATTCACGCTGCCGTCGGCGTTGACCTGGATCAGCGCCGATGAGGCGTCCAGCCCCTCGGCCCCCAGCGAACAGCCGCGGTGGCTGAGCGCCAGTCCGATGCCGTATTTTATCGGTCCGCCCTGCGCGTTCAGCCGGCGGTAGCGTTCGCGTTTGGCAAGAAATTCCGAGCTGTCGGCCGCAGTAAGCAGCGCCTCTTCGGCCGAGACCGTATGTTCGCTAAACACCTGCCCCGCCATGCTGGTATCCCCTTGTTTAAGGATATTGCGCTGGCGCAGTTCGAGCGGCGACAGCCCAAGCGCCGCCGCCACCTCATCCATCAGCGACTCATTGGCCAGGATGACCTGCGGCGCGCCGAAGCCGCGAAACGCCGAAGTGTAGTTATTGTTGGTATAGACGCCGGTCACATCGACCCGCACATTGGGAATACGGTAAGGCCCGGCGGCCTGGACCGAACTGCGCCAGGTAACAAACGGCGTCTGGCCGGCATAGCTGCCGCCATCGGCCAGCACGTCAATCTTGATCGCCTGGATACGCGCCTCGTCATCCAGACCGATCTTATATTTCATTTTGTACGGATGACGTTTGTAACTCTCGCGCATCGACTGTTCGCGGTTATAGGTAAACTTAACCGGCCGGCCGGTGAGCTGACACAACAGAGCCGCGCGGCAGGCCAAATGGTCGATGATATCGTCCTTGCCGCCGAACGATCCGCCCAGCACCGAGCGCTTTACGTTGACCCGCGACTGCGGCAGGCCCAGATATTTCGCCACGAAGCCGCGCACCCGGTGGGCATTCTGCACCGAACCGGCCAGCGACATGATCTGCTCGTTATCGTCGATCCAGGCGATGATCGATTCCGGCTCCAGGTAGGCGTGCTCCTGGTAACCCACCTCATACTCTCGCTCGAAGATATGCGTCGAGGCGGCGAAGCCGGCGTCGATATCGCCCTTCACCGTATGGTGGTGATTGATAATGTTGCTGGCGCTGCCGGGGTGGATCAGACGCGCGTCGGGTTTGATCGCTTCTTCCACGTTGACGATCGGGATAAACGGCGTATAGCGGACGCGAATCAGATCCGCCGCCCGACAGGCCGCCTCATAGCCGGTGGCGGCGATAATGGCGATCACATCGCCGCGAAAAGCGATATTGCGATCCGCCAGCGGCGGGTAGTCGGCAATCACCACGCCGATATGGCTTTCGCCGGGCACATCGCGCGCCGTGGCGATTCTCACCACGCCCGGCACCTGCAGCGCGTCGCTCAGGTCGATATCCTCCACGCTGCCGGCCGCAATATCCGCGTAGCGGCAGACGCCGTACAGCATATTTTTCATGTGAATATCGTCGCCGTAAATCGCGCTGCCTTTCACCTTCGCCAGGCCATCCACGCGCGGCACTTCCTGACCAATTAGCTGTGTTTCCATTAAATTACCTTCTCCAGACCGGGATGCCCGGTCGCGCGACGTTATTCTTCGGCCGGCCGGCGCGTTGCCCGGCCGCCTGGCGCGCGACGGGGATAATTATTTTTTTACCCGCGGACTGCCGTCCGCCAGCAGCGTTTCGCCCTTCAGACGAGTAATAGGCCCATAGGCCTGCGGCTGGCGGTGCAGATCGAAATTAAAGGTGGTGCGCTTATAGATCTGGCAAAAATCCAGATCGCAGTGCGCGATCGCCACTTCGTCGCCTTTGGTGACGCAGCTGGCGACCACTTCGCCGGACGGGGCGATAATGCAGCTGCCGCCGATGTGATCGACGCCTTCTTCCGTCCCCGCCTTAGCGACGCCCACTACCCAGGTGCCGTTCTGGTATGCGCCGGCCTGCATGGAAAGCTGGTTATGGAACAGGGACAGGTCGTCATGCGCCGGCGCCGGCGCGTTATGCACCGGCGTGTTGTAACCAATCAGCACCATCTCCACGCCCTGTAGCCCCATTACGCGGTAGGTTTCGCACCAGCGTCGATCGTTGCAGATCGCCATGCCGAACAGGCCGCCGAACGCCGGGTAGACGGAAAAACGGTCGCCCGGCGTGAAGTAGCGTTTCTCCAGGTGCTGAAAAGCGCGCCACGGTTCGTGCTCGCGGTGGCCGGGCAGATGCACCTTGTGGTACTTGCCGACGATATCGCCGTTTTTATCCACCAGAATCGAGGTGTTATAGCGCCGCCTGACGCCGCCCTCGTCGCTCAGCTCGGCGTACCCGAGGCAGAACCCGATTTGCAATTCCCGCGCCAGTTCAAACAGCGGCAGGGTGTCCTGCCCGGGCATGCTGGCCTCGCACCAGCTGTCCAGCTGCTGCTCATCCTCGATGTACCAACGCGGGAAGAAGGTGGTCAGCGCCAGCTCCGGGTAGACGATCAGATCGGCCCCCAGTTGGCGGGCCTCTCGCATCAGTTTCATTAAACGCGCCACCACCTGCGCGCGCGAATCCTCTCGGTTTACCGGTCCCAACTGGCCGATAGCGACATTGACATAACGAGCCACTTTATCTCTCCCTCATCATTAATCTTTCTGGCGTCAGTCGCGCTGCGCGCGCTGCGCCACCGCACCGAGCAGCACATTCGCGCCGGCGATCAGATCCCCGGCGGCGGTGAATTCTCGGATGTTATGGCTCAGCCCCTCTACGCTGGGAACGAAGATCATCCCGGCCGGACACAGCGCGGCGAGAATCTGCGCATCATGCCCCGCGCCGCTCGGCATGCGGCGCGACGACAGACCCAGCCGGCGCGCCTGCGCCTCCACCAGATCCACCATCTCCGTATCGAACGGCGTGGGTTCGAAACGCGCCAGCATGCGTCGCGTCAGCGTCACCCCTTCCTGCGTCGCCGCCCGGTCGGCGAAGGCCCACAGCCGCTGCTCCGCCTGGCGCAGCACCTCCGCGTCGGTATTGCGCAGATCCACCGTCAACCGCAGAGTATCGGGAATAACATTCACCAGATTCGGCGCGCAGGTAAGGTAACCGACCGTCGCCACCTGATCGCCCCCCAACTCCTGCGCCAGTTCGCGCACGAAGGTGTTAATACGCGCCGCCACATAGCCGGCGTCGTGGCGCAGACGCATCGGCGTGGTGCCGGCATGGTTGGCCACGCCGCCCAGCGTGAACTCGGTCCAGGAAATACCCTGCACGCCCTGCACCACGCCGATGGACAAGCCCTCTTCATCCAGCACCGGCCCCTGCTCGATATGCAGTTCGAAATAGCTGTCCACTTTGTTGGCGCCCACCGGCGCCGGGCCGGCGTAGCCGATCTGACGCAGCGCATCGCCGACGGTCACGCCGTCGATGCCGGTGGTAGCCAGCGCCGTTTCCAGCGCCAGACCGCCCTGGAACACCAGACTGCCCATCATATCGGGCTGAAAACGCGCCCCTTCCTCATTGGTGAAGAAGGCCACCGCCACCGGTCGGCGCAGACGAATTCCCGCGTCGCGCAGCGTGGCGATCACCTCCAGCCCGGACAGCACGCCGTAGTTGCCGTCATAGAGGCCGCCGGTCGCCACCGTGTCGATGTGCGAGCCGATCATCACCGGCGGCGCGTCGATCTGCCCGGCGTAAACGCCGACGACGTTGCCGATGCCGTCGATCGTGACCGTCAGCCCGAGCGCGCGCATACGCGCCAGGGTCCAGTCCCGCCCCTGGCGGTCCTCATCGCTCAGCGCCAGGCGGCACACGCCGCCGCCGGGCAGCGCGCCGAAGGTTCCCAGCTCATGTAATGACGCCATCAGGCGTTCGCCGTTAATCCGCAAATCACTGCTCATGACAGGTTCCTTGTATTCTGTTGTCGCCTCTGGCGGGCATTTCCCCCGTCCTCCGGCGTTAGCGATGGGCCCAGTGCGTCATCCGTTTCTCGACAAAGGCGAAGATTTCGTACATCACGACGCCCATCGCGCCGATAACGATCAAGCCGGCGAACACCAGCGCCATATTCATGGTGGAGCTGGCGGCCATCATCAAATAGCCGATGCCCAGGTTGGAGGCGACGGTTTCCGAAATCACCGAACCGACGAACGCCAGCGTGATCGCCACCTTCAGCGAGGCGAAAAAGTAGGGCAGCGAGCGCGGCAGCCCCACTTTTTTCAGGATATCCATGCGCGAGGCGCCCAGCGAACGCAGCACGTCCTCCATCTCCGGCTCCACCGTCGCCAGGCCGGTGGCCACGTTGACCACAATGGGAAAGAAGGAGATAAGAAACGCGGTGGCGATAGCCGGGACGGTGCCAATGCCGAACCACACCACCAGCACCGGTACGAAGGCCACCTTAGGTATGGAGTTAAACCCGACCAACAGCGGATAAACGGCCTTGTACACCAGGTTGGAGGCGCCGACGGCAATGCCGAGAAACAGACCGAACACCACCGCCAGCACAAAGCCGACCAGCGTGGTATACAGCGTCTGTAGCGAGTGCTCGGCGATCGGCCGCCAGTCGGTCACCAGCGATCGCCAGACGTCGGTCACGGAAGGGAATAAATAGCTGGAGACATTGAAACCGGTAACAATCAGTTGCCAGATCAATCCCAGCAGAATTAACAGCCCCCAGGGGGCGATTTTGATCAGCGTTGATCGCGACATAATGGCGCCCCTTATTACGCTTTGCGCAGTGAAGAGATGTGCTCGCGCAGTTCCAGCACATAACGGGAAAAAGGATCGGTATAGGTCACCTGCAAATCGCGCGGGCGCGGCAGTTCGATCTCCCGGCGTGCGATAATCTGGCCCGGACGGGCGCTCATGACATAGACGGTATCCGCCAGGAACACCGCCTCGCGCAGATCGTGCGTCACCAGCACCACGGTAAAGGGCGACTCCTGCCACAGATCGCGCACCATGCACCAAAGCTCTTCGCGCGTGAAGGCGTCCAGCGCGCCGAAGGGCTCATCCAGCATCAGCAGGCGGGGTTTGTGGATCAGCGCCCGGCAGATGGAAGCGCGCTGCTGCATCCCGCCGGACAGCTCCCAGGGATATTTATCCTCGCAGCCTTCCAGCCCGACCCGTTTTAATAACGCGCGGGCCTGCTGCTGATACGTTTTGTAGTTGGCGCGCAGCGTGGAACGATACGGCTCCACGATTTCCATCGGCAGCATGACGTTGTCGAGCGTGGTCCGCCAGGGTAACAAATTAGACGCCTGAAACGCCATGCCGATGCATTTCTGCGGTCCGACGACCTCGCGTTTATTGACAAAGACGTATCCCTCCGTCGGCGCAATCAAGCCCGAGGTCAATTTCATAAACGTCGATTTACCGCAGCCGGACGGACCAACCAGCGCCACGAACTCATTTTCCCTGATGCTGAAGTTCACATCTTTGATGGCCAGTTGATCGCTGTTGTTGTACGCCAGGCTGACGTTCTCAAATTTCACGAAACTCATTTGTTACCACCTGAAATCATGCTGTGTGACGGGGGTTATTGAACGTCCCGGTCTGCACGCGCCGGCAACAGCGCATCGGTAAATAATGTACTGGCGTCGGGCGTGTTCTTCAGACCGAACGCGCTGACCACCTCGGTAACGGAATTCTTCATCCGCGCCGGATCGACAGCGCCCAGACCGAGTTTTTTACTTTCCGGCGTGACGATCAGCATGTCCCGCGCCATCTGCAGGCGACGCGTTTCCAGCGGCGCATTGATCAGCGAGTCGCGCGCCTTGACGTACTGCACCGCGGCGCTCGGATCGGCGATAGTCTCCTGCACCGCTTTATTGAACGCGCGCAAAAAGGCCTGAATAACCTCGGGATGATTTTCCAGCATGTTTTTGCTGGCGATAATGGTGTTGCCGTACAGATCCACGCCGTATTGCGAATAGGGGAAAATCACCAGATCGTCGGCCTTGATGCCGCGCGCCTCCAGGTTCAACAAGTTGGTGAAATAGAAGCCGGAGATGGCGTCCACATTCTTACGCGCCAGCAAATTGTCGGTGACGGTGGGATCGGCGGACTGCCAGGTGACCGCATCCTTATTGAGCCCCACTTTTTTGGCGAAGGCCGGCCAGGACTTGCGGGCGGCGTCGAACACCGGCGCGGCGATGGTTTTACCCTGCAGATCCGTCGGTTTGGCGATCCCCGAGCTCTTCAGCGTAAACACCGCGCCCGGCGTCACGTTGTACAGCATATAGACGCCTTTGATGCCGGTTCCAGGATGCTGCGACTCCTGCTCGATCAGCGAGTTGAAATCGGCAAAGGCCATATCATAGGCGCCGGTGGCCACCCGGGTTACCGCGCCGGCCGACCCGTTGCCGGAGTCGATCTGCACATCCAGCCCTTCCTGAACGAAATAGTTCTTCGCTTTGGCCATCAAAAACGGCGCCGAAGGCCCCTCAAAGCGCCAGTCCATCGAAAATTTCACTTTGACCGGGTCAGCGGCCTGGGCCTGAGACGCCAGTACAGACAGCGACAACAGAACCGTACAGCCTAATTTATGCATCGTCGAAAACGCGGGAGTTAACATCGCTGATTTCCTCAAATAAAGGGTGGATTACGCATTGTGTGTGTCGGTGTTAAAAACGGTTGCTGGTATCCTCATGCGGCAGCGGCACGGGCTGATACAGGTCGTCGATCTGCTGATGGATATCCTCCATGCGTTGCATACGCTGACTGGCCTTTTCAGGAGATTTCGCCACCAGCTCATTGCCGAGAAAATTGACCATGCTGATGGCGGCGGTATAGGAGTCGAAGATGGCGCTGCCGCTGGCGGCGCAGGGAATGACGATATCCGCCAACGCGTCGATATCCGACACCAGGCTGTTGCTCAGAATAATCACCCGCGCCCGGTAGGTTTTCGCCACCTGCACCAGGTAAGACAGCAGGCGGATCTGACGCGGGAAATCCACCACGAACAGCACGTCCTGCGGCTGGATATCGGCCAGCACATCGGCGAATTTGGCGGCGGGATCGTTGACCAGCTGCACATCGGACAGCGCGTGGGAAAACAGCGCCTGAGCGTAAAACGCGGTGGCGTAGCTATTGCGAAAACCGATAACCCAGACGCGCCGCGCGCCGCTCAGCAGATTCACCGCCCGCTCCAGCTCCGCCGGCATACTGTTCCGGTGCATAACGGAAAGATTTTCCCGCTCGCGTTCAACGTGCACCTCCAGCCGCTCGCGCAGAGTCTTCGGCCGCTGCGGATGCTGTTCCAGGTTGCTGAGCGGCGAGCCGCCCACCGGCTCAATGCCGCGGCATTTGGTGCGGAACTGATTGAAATCCTCAAAACCGAGACGGCGAAACACGCGCGCGGCCGTGGATTTCGATACGCCGGCCAGCCCGGCCAGTTCCGTGGCGCTGTAACTGGCCAGATGGTGCTGATGGGCAAGAATGACATCCACCAGTTTCTTTTCGGCGGGAGACAGCGCGCTATAGACTCGCCGAATAATGGTCTGTAATTCGGCCAGCATGGCGTTCTTTTCTTCTGCTATCGGCGATAGGCTATTCATCATGGCTCCCGCGGCGACGCGCCCTATGGCACATATGTTTTATAAAAAAACAAAATAAGAAATAGTTGTGCCAAAAGAAAAGCAAACCGCGCGCCAACACCATAAAAAAACAAAAAAAATTATCTAATTGATTGAAATAAAATAATTAATAATGAAATGAAGTCGATTAAGCCATACAGGACAACCGCCGACGCGGCAGAGAAAAACGTACAGTCTGGTGCAGCAGAAGGCGGGAGTGCACCAAAATAAGACGCGCCGCAGATGGCTGGCGCAGGATAGAGTTACCCGACCGCTTTCACATCGATTTACCGGTGATTTCCCCGCCGGCGGGCGCCGGTAAAGGGAGAGAACGAAAGGACGATACCTGTCGGCGGCTACCTCCGCGGGCCCCCCGGAGACCCAATGCGGCAAACCGCCGCATCCGGCCACGGCGCGATGTTGAGCAGCCATGGAGAGATGCGGCGGTCTGAATGCGAATGCGGCAAAAGGCCTACTCCGGCAGACCGCTGGCGCGCGCTGCCGTCGGATTATTCAGCCGGTTTGGGCGGCTTGCCGTCGTGTTTGTCCGGATGAGGCTGCGCCAGGCGTTTTTCGAAGTTGGCGTTGTACTGCGTTTTCTGTTCCGGCGTCAGAATATTGTAAATCTTACTCTGCGCTTCAAGATGCGCCAGCGTGCGCGCTTTGTTCGCTTCTTCCATCTTCGTCACCAGCGTCTCGGCCTGAGCCCGATCGAAGGTGCCGGCGGTAATCAACTGATGCAGCGCCCGACGATCTTCCGGCGAAGGCATGCGCGGCTCTTTACGCGAGTCCTGCATAATCTGGCGAATCTGCTGTTTCTGCGCATCCGTCAGATTCAAATTCTTAAACATCATGTCGCCGCGCGGACCGTGCTTCATCATACCCTGAGTACGCCCCTCCGGGGCTTTGCCCGCATCGGCGGGTTCGGCGTGGGCCAGACCTGCGGCGCCCAGCGCCAGCGTGGTAGCGACAAACATTGCGGTCAATTTACGCATATTCAAATCCTCACATAGGGTTGTTCATTAGCGAACGATGTCGCCCTGACGCCATGAAGTCTACGCCATCGAACTTCAGGTAATTAGAGCGACGGTAAATAACTGAAAGGATGGCAGCGAATTTTGCACCAAATATGAAGAAATCGAGGATATCTGGTAAGAAAATGACAATATTGCGTTAAAACACGCGGCGACAGTAACCGCTCAGGCTGATCGCCTGAGAAGGTACGGTACATCAGGGCAGAGAGCGCGCGAACGCCGAGGCGTCTTTAGCCAATGCATCGACATAGGCATTGATAACCTTTATTTTTTGCATCAGCGGATTACGCTCTGGCGAGGCGTCAACCATATTAAGCTGGTTCACCAACTGGTTAATCCGGGCGCTGAGCTCATGTTCCCGCTGCTGCGACTGCGCCAGCTGCTGTTGCAACGCCTGATAATCCTGCCGCCAGGTTTGCTGCTGTTGCTGAAGGGTGCGCTCTAAATCGAGTAACGCGCCGTTCAGCCGGGTCTCCAGTTCTTCTAGCCTCATACAGATTCCTTCGCTTAATTATCCAGCGAATTATAATGACAGCGCGCCCATACAACAAACAATCCGAACCCTGCCTGTTCCGGCCGACGCATTTTCGCGCCAGGCCGGCCGGGCGCGACCGCCCCGTTTTAGTATCGATAAAGCGGCGAATCGCCCCGTCATCTTATTTCCGCGATCGGCCGCAGCGCCGTGCGCGTTCAGACCGCCTGACGCGTTATCGAGCGCACCGAACGCAGCACCACGAATTTACTGTTGCTGGCCAGCACCTCGCAGTTGCCGAACAGACGCTTCAGCTTGTGAAAATAGTCCAGATGGCGGTTGCCGACAATACGCAGCTCGCCGCCCGAGACCAGGCAACGGCGCGCGTCATGAAACATCTGCCAGGCGATCTGGTCGGTGATGGCCTGCTGCTGATGGAACGGCGGATTGCACAGGACGGCCTGCAGACTCTCGCGCTTCACCCGGGTCAAGGTGTCATTGACGCGGAATTCGCAGCGCGCCATATCCTGCGGTCGGTTGTGCTCTACGTTAATGCGGCTGGACTCAACGGCCATGTATGACTCGTCGCAAAACAGCAGGCTGGCATCCGGGTTGCGCTCGAGCGCCGTCAGCCCCACCACGCCGTTGCCGCAGCCCAAATCGACCATACTGCCCGCCAGATCGCGCGGCAAATGCTGCATAAAGAAGCGGGCGCCGATATCCAGCCCGCCGCGGGAAAAGACGTTGGGTAAATTCTGGATCAGATAATCGCTTTTATCCAGCGTCCAGCCGACCAGCGGATTGTAGTCCGGCCGGGCCGGCGGCGCGACTTCGCAGTGAATCAGACGCGCCTTCTTCCATGCCAGCGAGGTGCGGGTCGGCCCGATAATTTGTTCGAATAGCTGCAGCGTCGAGGTGTGAACGTCACGCGTTTTCGCGGCGGCAACCACCTGCGTTTGCGGGCCGACGACCGCCCGCAGGGCATGCAGCTGATATTCCAGCAGCGCCAGCGTACGCGGCAGCTTAATGATCACCAGCGCCGGCGCGGCGGGTAAATCAGCCAGACTATCAAGCAACGTCGCCGCGTCGGGCGCGTAATGGTTCAGCGCCAGATTGTGGCGCGTCGCCAGTTGACTTAACAACGAGTCGCTGACGCAGAACGGATGCCGCGACTGCAGAGCGCAAGCCAGCGCCCCGAAGGCGTCGTTAAAGATCAGTACCGGACCGGCGGCGGAGGGAGCGGATTCCAGCTCTCGCAGGATATACTCATCGGCAGCGTCCCATGCCTGTAGCGTGGCGTCGTTACTCTGCTGCGGAAAACGCTCCAGCGTCAGCCCGCTATATTCCCATGTTGCCTGGTTCATCACTGCTCCTGAATCGTAAAAATTGCGCTGTTTATCGCTTAAAAGCGGGCCGCAGTAAATGCTTTTTCGCACCGACCGCGGCAATTGCCGCCGAAAATGGCGACGACGACGGCATTGTCTTGTCGTATCGGCATGCTAATCTGGTGCTCTCTTTTTCGTCAGCAGGATAGCAGCCATATGATCCGCTTCGCGATTATAGGTACTAACTGGATAACCCGTCAGTTTGTCGATGCCGCCCATGAGAGCGGGAAAATGAAACTGACGGCGGTCTACTCTCGTACGCTGGAACAGGCCCGGAGCTGGCAGGCCGATTATCCGGTGGAGCATCTGTTTATCTCTCTGGAGCAGATGGCGAAATCACCGGCCATCGACGCCGTCTATATCGCCAGCCCCAACGCTCTGCACTGTGAACAAACGCTGCTGTTCCTGCGCCACGGCAAACATGTGATCTGCGAAAAACCGTTGGCCTCGAACCAGCGTGAAGCCGAACGCATGATCGACTGCGCGCGTGAGCAGCGGGTCGTGCTGTTTGAAGCATTCAAAACCGCCAGCCTGCCCAACTTCACCGCGCTGCGCCAGGCGCTGCCCAGAATCGGCCGGCTGCGTAAAGCGCTGTTCAACTATTGTCAGTATTCTTCGCGTTACCCGCGCTACCTGGCCGGCGAGGTCCCCAATACCTTTAATCCGGCATTTTCAAACGGCTCGATCATGGATATCGGCTATTACTGTCTGGCCAGCGCCGTCGCGTTGTGGGGCGCGCCGCACGCGCTGCAGGCCAGCGCGGCGCTGCTGAAAAGCGGCGTCGACGCGCACGGCAGCGTCATTCTCAATTACCGCGATTTTGACGTAACGCTGCTGCATTCGAAGGTGAGCCACTCCGCGATCGCCAGCGAAATCCAGGGCGAAGAAGGCACGCTGGTCATCGATAAGATCGCAGAATGCCAGCGCATCCAGTTTTTCAGCCTTGACGGCAAGCGCCAGGATCTGAGCCTGCCGCAGCATATTAACGCCATGCTGTATGAAGCGGAAATCTTTGCCGGACTGGTCGACAGCGGCAGCGTCGAACACCCGGGGCTGGCGACGTCGCTGGACGTGGCGCGCCTGCTGACCGAGATTCGCCGGCAGACCGGCGTGATTTTCCCGGCGGACGCGGCGCAGTAACCACTGCGCCCGCCCGGCGATATTGCCGCCTGCCGGACGCCGACTCCCCCCCTGCGCGGCCCGACTATTCCGTCGCCGCCTGCGCGTTGTTACGTCATTCCGGCGCACAAACACGTAATGCCGCGTCTCATCCCTGAATGCTGAAAAAACATCGGGATAAGTCTGCGGCCGGGCGCAGGCAACGCGGCAAAATCGGCGGGTTCGCCCGCTAACGGCAGCCAGGGCGCCCAAACGGAACTTTTTCGCATTTTCGCGGGCTACGCCACAAAACATAATGAAAAAAAATAACGCCGCTTTTCATGTTAACCATTTTCCCTATACTGACTCGCGCAAACACACCTGGTTACAGGTTGTAAAACATTTTGGCATTTTGTTCTGCCGGAATGCGCGGCCTGAACAACATCACCCCAATCGATTTCAGGACGCCGCCAGCCCGCGCGCATCGCCGGTCGTTTACTCCGGTAAATAACCTGGGGGACCAGACGGCCGGGCGCGCGGTTAAGCGCGGCTTACAGGGACGAAGCCGGGACAGTTCCGGTAATAAGGCGCCCCTGCAGCCTGAAAAATGAACGGGATAACAACAATGCGGGAACGGTAACACCGTTAATATTATGGCTGACAAACACGCTCGTTTTTTCCATTACTTCATGCGCGCCAGTCTGGTGAAACAGATCCTGGTCGGGCTGGCCGCCGGCATCGCGCTGGCCGCCGTATCCACTCAGGCGGCCGTCGCCGTCGGCCTGCTGGGCACATTGTTCGTCGGCGCCCTGAAAGCCGTGGCGCCGGTGCTGGTGTTAATGCTGGTGATGGCCTCGATCGCCGGCCACCAGCAGGGACAAAAAACCAATATCCGTCCGATTTTGGTGCTGTATCTAATCGGCACCTTTTCCGCCGCGCTTGTCGCGGTAAGCATCAGCTTCCTCTTCCCCTCAACCCTGGTGCTGAATGCCCAGGCGGCGGATGTCGTACCGCCCTCCGGCATTGTGGCGGTCCTGCGGGGTCTGCTGGTTAGCATCATCGCCAACCCGATCGACGCCCTGCTGCACGCCAACTATATCGGCATTCTGGTCTGGGCGGTCGGTTTTGGCATCGCGCTGCGCCACGGTTCGCAAACGACCCGCCAGATGGTTTGCGACCTGTCGGATGCCGTCACCTTCATCGTGCGCGTGGTGATCCGTTTCGCGCCAGTGGGGATCTTCGGACTGGTCGCCTCCACGCTGGCGGAAACCGGCTTCGGCGCGCTGTGGAGCTACGCACATCTGCTCATGGTGCTGATCGGCGGCATGGCGTTGGTCGCCTTCGGCATCAATCCTCTGATCGTCTTCTGGAAGATCCGCCGTAATCCGTATCCGCTGGTATTAACCTGTCTGCGTGAAAGCGGCGTGACCGCATTCTTTACCCGCAGTTCGGCGGCCAACATTCCGGTCAATATGGAGCTGTGCCGCAAACTAAATCTGGATGAGGATACCTGGTCGGTCGCCATCCCGCTCGGCGCCACCATCAACATGGCAGGGGCCGCCATTACCATCACCGTCCTGACGCTGGCCGCCGCGCATACGCTGGATATTCATGTCGATCTGCCGACCGCGCTGCTGCTGAGCGTGGTGGCCTCGCTGTGCGCCTGCGGCGCTTCCGGCGTCGCCGGCGGGTCGCTGCTGTTAATTCCGCTGGCCTGCAGCATGTTCGGTATTTCCAACGATGTGGCCATGCAGGTGGTTGCGGTCGGCTTTATTATCGGCGTGCTGCAGGACTCGGCGGAGACGGCGGTTAACTCCTCCACCGATGTGATGTTTATTGCCGCCGTATGCGAAGCCGAAGACGCCAGACTGGCGGAAAAAGAACGTTTAAACCCGCTTTAAGCCGGGCCGGGCGCGGCGGACCGCCGCCGCGCTCTTGCGATGCGTTCAGCCGCCCTCTTTCCGCCCGCTAAACATTATTGCGTATATACTTACACGGGGTCGCCCGGCCGACGGCGAAACCAACGCGACAAGCGCCAGACAAGACGGCGCCGCGTGTCGCCGACGGCATCGATCAGCGCGCATCCGCCGCGCGCCAATAAAATCAGGGCTAAAATCCCTGCCGCCGCCGCGATTAAGCTTCAGAAAATCTATGCTTGTGTCAAATAATGTAAAAAAGGCGGTAAAAATAGGCTTATACTCAATAAAACACGCGAAATCACGATTTCTGCTGTTATATTTATCTACCCCGACCCGGTCAAGGTTGTTACAACTTGATCACTTTAGTTACGCTTAATCAGCCAGTTAAGGCATAAAAAGCCTCCGTGGGGCGCTGCCGGACGCATTGTCCTGCAAGACTGGCTGATTTTACGATGACCGGAGCGCTATCGTATCGCCACGGGAAGCACGTAATACCGCCGTATTAGGAACAACCGTATGGATATCATCAAAGAACTCTTACACGCGCTCTGGAATCAGGATTTCGAGACGCTGGCCGATCCCACGCTGGTCTGGACCATCTATCTGCTGCTATTTATGATTCTGTTCCTGGAAAACGGCTTATTGCCCGCCGCGTTTCTGCCCGGCGATAGTTTGCTGATTCTGGTTGGCGTGCTGGTGGCGAAAGGCACGATGAATTTTCCCCTTACCATTGTTTTACTGACCACCGCCGCCAGTCTCGGCTGCTGGGTGAGTTATATCCAGGGGCGATGGCTCGGCAATACCAGCACCGTGCAAAGCTGGCTTTCCCACCTGCCGGCCCACTACCACCAGCGCGCGCACAACCTGTTCCATCGCCATGGTCTTTCCGCGCTGCTGATTGGGCGCTTTCTGGCGTTTATCCGCACGCTGCTGCCCACCATCGCCGGTCTGTCCGGCTTGAACAACGCCCGCTTTCAGTTTTTTAACTGGATGAGCGCGCTGCTGTGGGTGCTGATTCTGGTTTCGCTCGGCTTCGCGCTGGGGAAAACGCCGATATTCCGACGTTATGAAGACGAACTGATGTTTTTTCTGATGATGCTGCCGCTGGCGCTGCTGTTCATCGGACTGTTCGGTTCACTGATAATCCTTTGGCGTAAAAAACGCGCCGCCAGCGCAAATCGTGGAAATTAACCCATGATACATCGCTGGTTCAGCCCTAAAATGGCCGGACGCCTGCTGTTGGCCCTTCTGTCGGTTTTCGCGCTGCTGCAGATACCGCGACTGACGCAGGAAGAGACTATTCTGCATCTATGCCCTCTGAGTCAGGGCGCGGCGCTGCCGGATGGCTTTTACGTCTGGCAGCAGCTCAACGACCACGGTATCGGCATTAAAAGCATTACGCCGGCCAGCGACAGCCTGATCGTCCATCTGACGTCGCCGGAACAGAGCGCGGCCGCCCGGGAAGTGTTGCTGACGGCGCTGCCGCACATCAACGTCATCAGCCAGAAAGTCGCCGCGCCGCTGCCTCTGTCCGGTCTGCCTAAACCCGGCTGAAACGCTGCACGGCGCGGGGACGCTCCGTCCACGCGGCCGTACGCATCCAGACACAATCAATCACGGACACACGCCTTATGAAATTATCTTATTTTGCTGTTTCGGTTCTGCTGAGTACGCTGTCCTGCGGCGCGTTTGCCGCGTCGAACGCCGCATCGGGCGGCTGCGCAGCCAAAGAGCGGGATATTCAGCAGCAGCTTGAGCAGGCTCGTCAGCACCATAATCAACCAAAAGTCCAGGGACTGGAGCGCGCGCTGAGCGAGCAACGGGCAAACTGCAACGACGAACAACTGGCGCAAAAACGCCGGCAGGCGTTACAGGAAAAACGCGCGGAAGTAGCGGAACGCCAGCAAGAACTGCGGCAGAGTCAGCAGAAAGGCGACGCGGATAAAATTATCAAGCGGGAGAAAAAACTGGCCGAGGCGCAACAGGCGCTGCGCGAGCTGGAAGCACAATAGCGTTGCCCATCATAAATAGCGGCGTTCAGGCTTTTTATCCTGTAAAACATCGGTATAACAGCGAATTTCCGGAATAATCTTGCAGTAACAGTCAGGCAAGCATGGAAAAAACCGCTATAGTTAATATTCCAGAATGCTCACGAATGGAGTTATCGATATGGCAAAAGATCCAAATGCAGAACATTTACGCGCCGAACTAAAATCTCTGGCGGATACGCTGGAAGAAGTGTTAAGCAGCTCCAGCGATAAATCTAAAGCCGAACTGGACAAATTGCGCAGTAAAGCGGAAAGCGCGCTAAAAGAAACGCGTTCGCGCCTGAGCGATACGGGCGAACGCCTCGCCAGCCACACCAAAGAAGTGGCCGGTCGCGCGGACGAATATGTGCGTGAAAATCCGTGGACCGGGGTCGGTATCGGCGCCGCAGTGGGCGTGGTGCTGGGTATCTTGCTTTCCCGCCGTTAATATCGGCCTTCATTTGACGACAGTTTCCTTATGACCGATCAACAACGACAAGGCCCCGGAAGCGGGGCCGCGGGTATTGTTCACCGCGTCTTCACCCTGGTGGTGGGCATGGTGGAAACCCGCCTGCGCCTGGCGGTGCTTGAGCTGGAAGAAGAAAAGGCCAACCTGATTCAGCTGTTGATGATGGCGGGCCTGACGCTATTATTCGCCGCGTTCGGTTTGATGAGTCTGTTTGCGCTGGCTATCTGGGGCATCGATCCCCAGTACCGGTTTATCGCGCTGACCAGCATCACCGCCGTTCTGCTCGGTCTGGCGCTGATCATCGGCATCTGGACGCTGGTCAAAGTGCGGCGTTCAACGCTGCTGAGCGCCACGCGTAAAGAGCTGAAAGCCGATCGCGACCTGCTGGAGGAGGACGATGAATGAGCCGAACACAGCGGGAACGCGATAAGGCGCGACTGCTGCGCCACATCCAGCAGCAAAGACTCGATTTGAGCGCCAGCAAAAAGCAATGGCTGGAAACGACGGAGACCTGCGACCGTTATTTTGGCGGCCTGCTCGGCTTGCGCAAATACCTGCTGGCCGGCGCAGGCGTCATGGCGGTCTACGGCCTGCGCCACCCCGGCAAACTGGTCCTGTGGACGCGCCGCGCCATCGGCGCCTGGGGCACCATCAAATTTCTGCGTAAGGCCCTGCAGCGCTAATTTTTCGCCGCCGTGCGCCGATTCCGGCCGCGGCGACCGTCTGCCAACTCGCCACTCGTCAATTTTTCTGATAAAAAGCAACAGTTTTACTCGCTGTCATGCGTGGCGCTTCCACATTAACATCACTCCCACACGATAACCGCGACGAGTAACCCTTGTCCGACGCGGCGACAGGCACAAAACCGTCGACGACCGCAAACAAAACGACTGGAGAGAGACGATGAAAAATTTAGAAAATACTGCGTTGCTGGCTGCCCGTATTTTGATGCCGATTCTGTTTATTGTGGCTGGTTACGGCAAGCTGGGAGAAGCCTATGCCGGCACGCAGCAGTATATGCAGTCGATGGGCGTCCCCGGCTTTCTGCTGCCGCTGACGATTTTGCTGGAGTTGGGTGGCGGTCTGGCCGTGCTGTTCGGTTTCATGACCCGCACTGTGGCGCTGTTCACCGCTGGGTTTACGCTGTTGACCGCTTTTATTTTTCACACCAATTTCGCTGAAGGCGCGAATCAGGTGATGTTCATGAAGAACCTGACTATCGCCGGAGGCTATCTGCTGCTGGCGGTAAACGGCCCCGGCGCTTTCAGCATCGATAAGCTGCTGAACAAAAAATGGTAAGCGGTAGCGGTCGCATTATACTGTAACCACCATGCGGCGGGGACGAGAGTCCCCGTTCGTTGATCGAACGCAGCCCCGCCGCGCACGCCCGATCGTTTGATGCGGCGGTATGAAATGGCCGGGCTGCGCCGGCACGCTGCCGGGTTAACCGCCAGCGCGTCGACCTGAACCCTGTTTTCCATCTATCGCGCCACGCAACAGCGGCGGCACAACTCGCGGAGGCATCAATGGGACAGCTGATTGACGGCGTCTGGCACGATACCTGGTATGATACCCGGTCGACCGGCGGCCATTTTCGCCGCACCAAATCTCACTTTCGCAACTGGATAACGCCGGACGGACAGCCCGGCCCCAGCGGAACCGGCGGCTTCAGGGCGGAGCCGCAGCGCTATCATCTGTATGTATCGCTCGCCTGCCCGTGGGCGCATCGCACGTTGCTGCTCCGCGAACTCAAGGGGTTGAGCGGACAGATTGCGGTATCCGTCGTGCACCCGCTGATGAAAGAAAACGGCTGGACCTTCGCGACCGACTTTCCCGGCGCCACCGGCGACTCGCTTTATCAGCATGAGTTTCTCTATCAGCTCTACCTGCATGCCAGAGCGGACTACAGCGGGCGCGTCACGGTACCGGTACTGTGGGACACGCGCCAGCATACGATAGTCAGCAACGAGTCCGCGGACATCATACGTATGTTCAATAGCGCGTTCGACCAAATTGGCGCGCGCGAGGGCGATTTCTATCCGTCCGCGCTGCAAAACCGTATCGACCGGCTGAACGACTGGATTTACCCCAGCCTGAACAACGGCGTTTACAAGGCCGGCTTCGCCACCAGCCAGTCCGCCTATGACGACGCGGTGAATGCGGTCTTTGACGCGCTGGACAAACTGGAAAATATTCTGCGGCAACAGCGCTATCTGACGGGCGAACGTCTGACCGAGGCGGATATTCGTCTGTGGACAACGCTGATTCGCTTCGATGCGGTTTATCACACCCACTTTAAATGTGATAGAAAGCGGTTGAGCGATTACCCCAGCCTGTACGGCTTTCTGCGCGATATTTATCAGTTGGCGGGCGTGGCGGATACGGTCGATATGGCGCACATCCGACATCATTACTACTGCAGCCATTCCACTATCAACCCGCACGGCATCATCTCCACCGGCCCGCAGCAAGACTGGCGCGCGCCGCACGGGCGGGACGAAGCCTTCATTACATCGGCGTGACGCGCCCGACGGCGGACGCGAGCCTCCAGCGCGTCCGCCTCGTTACGCCTGATTCAGTAGCTTCGGGATCTCGCGCAGGCACCAGGATTTGGCCTCGCCCATGCTGTCGCGCCGCCACGCCATAATGATATTGCTTTCCAGCATGTATTCCGGGCCGACCACGCGCAGCCGCCCCTCGGCAATATCCTGTTCGACGACCGGATAAGGTATGGTGGCCACGCCCAAACCGGCCAGCAGCGCTTTGCGTTTATCGTCGATCGAACTGACGGTCAGCCGCGGCTGTTTATCCAGCAACTGTACCGTCAACACCGGGCGTTCTCGCGCGGTATCCGCCACCGCGATGCCGCGATATTTGATGCGCGTCACCTCCGATAACGGCTCCGGTTCCTGGTGAATCGGATGATCAGGACTGGCGACATACACGTTCTGTACGCTGTACAGCTTGCGCGAATTAACCTCGGCCGAGGCGCGGAAATGCATATCCGGCGCAATGACGATATCCGCTCGCCCTTGCTCCAGACGCTCCCAGGCGCCGGCCAGCACTTCAGTCAGCAGAGAAACCTGGGTATTGGCCTTTTGCGCCAGTTTATCCAGCAACGGAAAGAGCTTTTCCGTCGGCACCAGCGCTTCGGCCACAATGGTGATATGCGTCTCCCAGCCGCGCGCCAGGGCTTCGGCATCGGTGGTCAGCTTGTCGGCCGCTTCCAGCAGAATACGACCGCGTTCGAGCAGCATACGCCCGACATTGGTAAACTTCGTTCGGTGGCCGGAGCGGTCAAACAGCACCACATCCAGCTCTTCTTCCAGCTTTTGCATGGTATAGCTCAGCGCGGAAGGAACCCGCCCCAGCTCATCCGCGGCGGCGGCAAAACTCCCGCGGCGGTCGATCGCATCCATGACCCGCAGCGATTCCAGCGTCAATGCCCGTTCTCTTGCCATTCTTGCTCTCATTCAGGAATTTTGAACATACCGACCAGATTAACTAGCTAACAATCCCTCGTCCACCAAATTACTATTTAGTACGGAAATAATTAATAAGGTCCTGGTATCATGATCATAAGCAGAGCGGCGGAAAAATGCGGGCAGGCGGACTATGGCTGGTTACAGGCGCGCTACACCTTCTCTTTTGGCCACTACTTTGATCCCCAGCTGCTGGGATATGCGGCGCTGCGCGTGCTGAATCAGGAAGTGCTGACCCCCGGCGCGTCTTTTCAGCCCAGAACCTATCCGCAGGTCGATATTCTGAATATTATCCTGCAGGGCGAAGCGGAATACCGCGATAGCGAGGGCAATCATATCCGGGCCGCCGCCGGTGAAGCGCTGTTGCTGGCCGCCCGGCCGAACGTTAGCTACAGTGAGCACAATATCAGCAGCGAGCAGCCGCTGACCCGGCTGCAGCTGTGGCTCGACGCCTGCCCCTCGCGGGAAAACAGCCGCATGCAGCGCCTGACGCTCAATGCGCCGAACTGTTCCCTGCTGGCGTCGCCGGAAGGCGAAGACAACAGTCTGCAGCTGCGCCAACAGGCGTGGATCTATCATGTCGAACTGTCCGAAGGCCAGCAACAGACGATCGCGCTGCACGGCGGCCGCGCCTATTTGCAGCTAATCCACGGTTCGCTGCAGGCCTGTGGGGCGCAGGACTGCGCGGCGCAGTTGCACTGCGGCGACGGCGCCTTCATTCAGCAGGAATCCTGTCTGACGCTGAAGGCCGCCTCCCCGCTGCGCGCGCTGGTGATCGATCTGGCCGCCTGACGCGCCGCGCTCAGGCCATCGCGCCGACCGGCGCGGCCCTGCGTTTTTTACACAGGCATGCTAAGATAGCCTGATTATCACACTTCAGGGTTACGGCAATGAACTCAACCACTCAGGAAAAGCTGCTGGCGCAGGCGGAACAGATCTGCCAGCAGCGTAATGTGCGGCTGACGCCACAGCGTCTTGAAGTGTTGCGCCTGATGGCGCAGCAGCCCGGCGCCATCAGCGCCTACGATTTGCTCGATCTGCTGCGCGTGTCCGAACCGCAGGCTAAGCCGCCGACCGTGTATCGCGCGTTGGACTTTCTGCTGGAGCAGGGTTTTATCCACCGGGTCGAATCCAACAACAGCTACGTGCTCTGCCACCATTTTGAAGAGCCCAGCCACAGCTCGGCGCTGTTTATCTGCGACCGCTGCGGTCAGGTGACGGAACGCCAGACGGAAGGGATTGAGGAAACGCTGCAGAAGCTGGCCAGACAGGCCAGATTTTATCTGCGTCACAGCGTGGTGGAAGCGCATGGCTTATGCGAGGACTGCCAGGAGGTGGCGAGCTGTAATCAGCCGGAAAGCTGTAATCACGACCATACGGTAAAGATCAAAAAACGCTGAGCCGGCCCTTCCGCCGGGGTAAGCGGGCGAGCCGCGCCGCCCGCTTACCGGCAGCGCAGTACAACGTTACGCTTAGTTCCAGTCGCCATTGCGGATCACGCCCACCGCCAGCCCTTCGATCGAAAAGCTCTGCTGGCGTAGATCAACCACGATAGGGGAAAATTCGCTGTTTTCCGGCAGCAACTGCACAATGTTGCCCTGTTTCTTTAGCCGCTTCACCGTGACTTCATCTTCGATGCGCGCCACCACCACCTGGCCGTTATGCACATCCTGCGTTTTATGGACGGCCAGCAAATCGCCGTCCATAATGCCGATATCCTTCATCGACATACCGCTAACGCGCAGCAGGAAATCCGCGCCCGGCCGGAACATGGACGGATCCACCTGATAGTGCCCTTCAATGTGCTGCTGAGCCAGCAGCGGTTCGCCCGCCGCCACGCGGCCAATCAGCGGCAAACCGTTTTCTTCTTCCATCAGCAGGCGAATGCCGCGCGAAGCGCCGGAGACAATCTCAATCACACCTTTGCGCGCCAGCGCTTTTAAATGCTCTTCTGCCGCGTTTGGCGAACGGAACCCCAGCTGCTGAGCGATTTCGGCACGGGTTGGCGGCATTCCCGTCTGCGCTAAGTGATCGCGAATCAGCTCGTAAACCTGCAGCTGCCTGGCCGTTAATGCTTTCATTCCGCCCCCTGGTTGTTTATACAGTTTTGCTGTGAGTATATACAGGTAAAACAGAATTGGAAACTGCGAGATGAATAAACGCTGGTTTTTTATTATATTTTGCCGGCAGTCATGCAAAATTTGACCAAAGGATGCTGAGCCAGACAACCAGCGCCAGCAGGATGGCGACGAAGACGGCGGCCGAGCCGATATCCTTCGCCCTGCCGGACAATTCATGCCGTTCCATTCCGATGCGATCGACCACCGCCTCTATCGCGCTATTCAGCAGTTCCATCAACACAATCAGCGCCACGGAAAGGATCAGCAACAGCCGTTCGACGACGGACACATCCAGCCACAGCGCCACCGCCACCGCCGCGATCAGCAGCAGCACCTCCTGGCGAAAAGCCGCCTCATACCGCCACGCCAGCCTCAGCCCCTGCAGAGAATAGCCGGTGGCCTTAATGATGCGGGTTAGTCCGGTTGCCTTATTCATGTTTTTCCTTCCATTATCCACTTTCAGCCGCAATTTTAACGCAGCTTCGTTGTCTCATCTCAACAGATATCCAGCGCGCTTTCTGGTATCCTTGCCACGCATCGCTAACAAGAGGCTTCATGTTGTTATGTCAGTCTGGCGTAAAATCTACTATAACTTATTGAAATTACCACTAAAAACTTTAGTGAAAAGTAAGGTTATTCCCATCGATCCGGTTGGCGAATTAGGGCTGGATCCCAGCAAGCCAATTATTTATGTGCTGCCTTACAATTCCAAAGCGGATCTGCTCACATTGCGGACGCGCTGCCTGGCGCTGGATCTGCCCGATCCCCTGCAGCCGCTGTATATTGACGGGACGGAACTGCCCAGCCACGTGTTTATTAATGACGGGCCGCGCATTTTTCGCTATTACACGCCTGGGCTCGAGTCCGTAAAACTGTTTCACGATTATTTGGATCTGCACCGCAGCAACCCGGATCTTGATGTTCAGATGGTGCCGGTTTCCGTGATGTTCGGCCGTTCGCCGGGACGGGAAGGCACGCATCAGGCGCCGCATTTGCGCGTGCTCAACGGACTGCAAAAATTCTTCGCCATCCTGTGGCTGGGGCGCGACAGCTTTGTGCGTTTCTCCAGCCCGGTATCGCTGCGCTATATGGCGACCGAACACGGTACCGACAAAACCATCGCCCACAAGCTGGCGCGCGTCGCCCGTATGCACTTTGCCCGCCAGCGTCTGGCTGCCGTCGGGCCGCGTCTGCCGGTGCGTCAGGATCTGTTCAATAAACTGCTCGATTCGAAGGCGATTAAGAAGGCCGTCGAGGATGAGGCGCGCAGCAAGAAAATCTCTTATGAGAAAGCGCAGCAGAACGCCATCGCGCTGATGGAAGAGATCGCCGCCAACTTCTCCTATGAAGCCATACGGCTCTCCGACCGGGTATTGGGCTGGACGTGGAACCGCCTGTATCAGGGCCTGAACGTGCATAACGCCGAGCGGGTGCGTCAGCTGGCTCAGGATGGTCACGAGCTGGTCTATGTGCCCTGCCATCGCAGCCATATGGATTATCTGCTGCTGTCCTACGTGCTGTATCACCAGGGGCTGGTGCCGCCGCATATCGCCGCCGGCATTAACCTGAATTTCTGGCCGGCCGGGCCGATCTTCCGCCGTCTGGGGGCGTTTTTTATTCGCCGTACCTTTAAAGGCAATAAGCTCTACTCCACGATTTTTCGCGAGTATCTCGGCGAACTGTTCAGCCGCGGCTACTCGGTCGAATACTTTATGGAGGGCGGACGCTCGCGCACAGGTCGCCTGCTGGAGCCGAAAACCGGTACGCTGGCCATGACTCTCCAGGCCATGCTGCGCGGCGGCACGCGTCCGATCACGCTGATCCCGATCTACATCGGCTATGAGCACGTGATGGAAGTAGCGACTTACGCCAAAGAACTGCGCGGCGCGACAAAAGAAAAAGAAGGTTTTCTGCAAATGGTGCGCGGCTTACGTAAGCTGCGCAACCTCGGTCAGGGCTACGTCAACTTCGGCGAACCGTTGCCGCTGATGACCTGGCTCAACCAGCGCGTACCGCAATGGCGCGACGCCATCGACCCCATCGAGGCGCAGCGGCCGGGCTGGTTGACGCCAACCGTGCAGGAAATCGCCGGCGATATCATGGTGCGGATCAACAAAGCCGCCGCCGCCAACGCCATGAATCTGTGTTCCACCGCGCTGCTGGCTTCCCGTCAGCGCGCGCTGACGCGCGAACAGTTGCTGGAGCAGCTGGATTGTTATCTGCAACTCCTGCGCAATGTGCCCTACAGCCCGGATGTCACCGCGCCGGATAAGACCCCGGCAGAGCTGCTGGAACATGCGCTCAGTATGAACAAGTTCGAAGCGGAGAAGGACAATATCGGCGATATTATCCTGCTGCCGCGCGAACAGGCCGTACTGATGACCTACTACCGCAATAACATCCACCACCTGCTGGTGCTGCCCTCTCTGCTGGCCAGCATCATCATCCACTATCGTCGGGTGAAGGTGGACGAACTGATCCGCCAGGTTACGCTGATCTATCCGATGCTGCAGGGCGAGCTGTTCCTGCACTACAGCAAGGATCAACTGCCGGAAGTGCTGACCGCGCTGGCGCAGGAACTGACCCGCCAGCAACTGGTATATGACAAAGACGGCGAGCTGGTGTTGAATCCGGCGCGCATTCGTACGCTGCAGCTGCTGGCGGCCGGCGTCAGGGAAACGCTGCAGCGCTATGCCATCACGCTTTCGCTGCTCGGCGCCAACCCCGGCATTAACCGCGGCGCGCTGGAAAAAGAGAGCCGCATCCTGGCGCAACGTTTATCCGTTCTGCACGGCATCAACGCACCGGAGTTTTTCGATAAGGCGGTATTTTCAAGTCTGGTGGCGACGCTGCGTAATGAAGGCTATATCAGCGACAGCGGCGATGCGATTCAGGAAAAAACGCGCGAGGCTTATGCCATTCTGAGCAACCTGATTACGCCGGAAATCAGGCTTACCATCGAAAGCGTTACCGCGCCGGACGAAAGCGACGGCGAAGAGGACAAACAGGAAGACGCGCCGCCGTCGGCCTGATCCCTCATCCAGACAGCGGCGAATCCGGGTTTCGCCGCTGCTCCTTTCCAGTTCAGTAACCGAAGCCATTGCCCTCAGGCAGACTGAGCAGAATACCGATAAACAACACCATACCCACGTAATTATTGTTGCGGAAAGCGAGGAAGCAGGCGTCGCGATCGCGCCCGGCGATCATCCGCTGCTGCCAGGCGAACAACCCGCCGGCCAACAGTATCGACCAGTAGTAAGGCGCGCCCAGATCGGTAAGGTAGCCCAGCCACAGCATCAGCAATAGCGTGGCAAACTGCAACAGCCCGATAATCACTGTATCGAAGCGGCCGAATAGAATCGCAGTGGACTTTACGCCGATTTTTAAGTCATCGTCGCGATCGACCATGGCGTACTGGGTATCGTAGGCGACGGTCCAGCACAAATAGGCCAGAAACATGATCCAGCAGCTTAGCGGCAGGCTCTCGCTCACGGCGGAAAACGCCATCGGGATCGACCAGCCGAAGGCCGCGCCCAGCACCAGCTGCGGCAGATGGCTGACGCGCTTCATAAACGGATAGATCCACGCCAGCCCCAGCCCGGCCACTGATAGCCAGATAGTCATCGTATTCAGCGTCAGCACCAAACCGAACGACAACAGGACAAGTATGATAAACAACACCTTCGCCGACTTCTCGCTCACCTCGCCGCTGGGCAGCGGCCGCTGCGCCGTGCGCTTAACGTGTCCATCGAAGTGGCGATCGGCATAGTCGTTAATCACGCAGCCCGCGGCGCGCATCAGAAAGACGCCGGCGACAAACACCAGCAGCACCCAGTTGCCGGGCCTGCCGAGCCCGGCCAGCCACAGCGCCCACAGCGTAGGCCACAGCAGCAGCATCGAGCCAATCGGCTTATCAATACGCATCAAACGGCAATATGCCTGCCATTTACTGGCCGCAATACTTCTCTCCAACGCCATTTTCTCCTCAGAATGCTGATTTATCAGTCCGGTCCGCGGCCGCATAAACGGGGGCTTCAGGTAAAAAGAGTTCGGTCAACAACAGGGGGTTACCGGACAGACGCAGCCTTGATCGACGCGCCCACAGACCGCCGTGGCTGCCGATGTGGATGTAGTCCCGCTCCGGGCTCCGTTTGTTAAACAGATAACGCCCCAGCGGCACCGAGCCGATTTCGGTCAACGCCCGCTGCGCGCCGGAAAGCGTCTGCGACGGCACCAGCGTGCGGCCGAACAGCCACGGCGTTTCATCGCCGTACAGCACCACTTCACGCAGCCAGTAGCGCTCGCTGGCGGGCAGTTGCTCGCACTCATCGCCCAGCGACGGCGGCGCGACATATCCCTCGCGGCACAGCCTGACGCTGACCCGGCTGCAGTGTTGCTCGAGCCGCTGCGTCATTGACCCCTTTTCCATCAACCAGTCAAGCAGGGCGACGGGCAACGAGGACGGCGGCTGCGACAACCATTGGACGGCGTGCAGAATTGCCAGCGACTGCTCAGACATCATCCTTACCCCGTCTCAGGTCTTTCGTAAATAAAGTAACAGTCCAGTATTGTAGCGCAGAATAGCAATTCTATAACACGTCAGGTACGAATTGATGACGCGCGAACGCGCATATTCACCGCGTGCGGCGCGCGTTACGACAGGCAGGAAGGGCAGAAGGTCCCGGCGGGCGTTGCGGGTTCAAAAAAAAGCAATCCGGCCTGAAAGGCCGGATTGCTATAGAGACAGTCGGGTTGCGGCGCGCAACCGGCAGAGTATCAACGATACCCGGTCGACACGGCGCGCAACCGGCCGGCCGGCATTACATCATGCCGCCCATACCACCCATACCGCCCATGCCGCCCATGCCGCCGGCGCCGCCTAAATCGGCTTTGTCGTCTTTCGGCAGGTCGGTAACCATACACTCGGTCGTGATCATCAGACCGGCAACCGAAGCCGCGTACTGCAGTGCGGAACGCGTTACTTTAGTCGGGTCCAGGATACCGAAGTCCAGCATGTTGCCGTACTGTTCAGTTGCTGCGTTGTAGCCGTAGTTACCTTCACCGGCTTTCACGTTGTTAGCCACAACGGACGGTTCTTCACCGGCGTTGGCAACGATCTGACGCAGCGGCGCTTCCATTGCGCGCTGAGCGACTTTGATACCGACGTTCTGTTCTTCGTTGTCGCCCTGCAGACCCGTGATAGCGGATGCCACGCGAACCAGAGCGACGCCGCCGCCGGCAACCACGCCTTCTTCCACTGCAGCGCGAGTCGCGTGCAGGGCATCTTCTACGCGGGCTTTCTTCTCTTTCATTTCAACTTCAGTTGCGGCGCCCACTTTGATGACGGCAACGCCGCCAGCCAGTTTAGCTACGCGTTCCTGCAGTTTTTCACGATCGTAATCGGAGGTCGCTTCTTCGATCTGCTGACGGATCTGAGCAACACGCCCCTGAATAGTCGCTTCGTCGCCCACGCCATCGATGATGGTGGTGGCGTCTTTGTTGATCACAACGCGTTTTGCCTGACCCAGGTCTTCCAGCGTCGCTTTTTCCAGTTCCAGACCGATCTCTTCGGAGATAACGGTACCGGCGGTCAGCGTAGCGATATCCTGCAGCATGGCTTTACGACGGTCGCCGAAGCCCGGCGCTTTAACCGCGGCCACTTTAACGATGCCGCGCATGGTGTTGACCACCAGCGTAGCCAGCGCTTCGCCTTCAACGTCTTCCGCGATGATCAGCAGAGGTTTGCCGGCTTTCGCTACGGCTTCCAGCACCGGCAGCAGTTCGCGGATGTTGGAGATTTTTTTGTCGGCCAGCAGAATGAACGGGCTTTCCAGTTCAATAGAACCGGTTTCCGGTTTGTTGATGAAGTAAGGAGACAGGTAGCCGCGGTCGAACTGCATACCTTCAACCACGTCCAGTTCGTCCTGCAGACCAGAACCTTCCTCAACGGTGATCACGCCTTCTTTACCCACTTTCTCCATCGCTTCGGCAATCAGTTTGCCTACGGTTTCGTCGGAGTTAGCGGAGATAGTGCCGACCTGAGCAATCGCTTTAGAGTCAGAGCACGGAACGGACAGTTTTTTCAGTTCTTCAACGGCGGCGATAACCGCTTTGTCGATACCGCGTTTCAGATCCATCGGGTTCATGCCCGCGGCAACGGCTTTCAGACCTTCAGTAATAATGGCCTGAGCCAGTACGGTCGCCGTGGTAGTACCGTCGCCTGCTGCGTCGTTCGCTTTGGAGGCAACTTCTTTAACCATCTGGGCGCCCATGTTTTCGAACTTGTCTTCCAGTTCGATTTCACGCGCCACGGACACGCCGTCTTTAGTGATGGTCGGTGCACCGAAAGATTTATCCAGCACAACGTTACGGCCTTTCGGGCCCAGCGTTACTTTCACTGCATCAGCCAGTACATTCACGCCGCGTAACATTTTCACACGAGCGTCATTACCGAATTTTACGTCTTTAGCTGCCATTGGTGTATTTCCCTTAAATTCGTTCAGTTCAGATGATTACACGTGGATTACGCTTCAACAATCGCCAGAATGTCGCCTTCAGACATGATCAGCACTTCGTCGTTGTCGATCTTTTCTGTTTTCACGCCGTAGCCGTCATTAAAAATCACGATATCGCCAACTTTCACATCCAGCGGCTTCACTTCGCCGTTTTCCAGGATGCGACCATGGCCGACTGCCAGCACTTCACCACGGGTCGATTTGCCCGCCGCGGAGCCGGTCAGAACAATGCCGCCAGCAGATTTGGACTCGACTTCTTTACGCTTGACGATCACACGGTCATGCAATGGACGAATTTTCATTGATAGCTCTCCTTTGAGAAAGTCCATATCAGTTGTTGTGGGATGAATGCCGGCTATGTCGACATAACCGGCCTTGTGGTGTTTTAAGTGGGGACGTTTCCCGCGCCTTCAAGGGAGAAAATAAATTTTTTTTGCCCCAGGGCGGACTTTAGTGGGAAAGGATAAAAATAATCATTAAATTTCATATAGATAAATAATCTACTTGTTTTTCATTGCCGATCATTTTTTTCGTCGCTCGGGGGCAGATCCTCCAGACGGTCGGCGCCGCGGTCCTTACGCTGGTACTCGCCCTCGAAGGTCTGGCCGCTCTCCGGCCCTGCGCCCGGTCTGCCGCGCCACAGATGCAGATGCGGCAACAGTTTCAGCGTCAACGATTTCTGTACCGGCGGCAGCAACAATAACAGCCCCAGGAAATCGGTGAAAAAACCCGGTACCAACAGCAGAAAACCCGCCAGAACCAGAGAAACGCTTTTCACCATTTCGGCCGCCGGGCTTTCGCCCGCTTCGATTTTCTGCTGCATCTGCACAAAGGTTTTTACGCCCTGATTGCGCACCAGCGATACCCCCACGCAAGAGGTAAACACCACCAGCAGCAACGTGATCGCCACGCCGAACACCTCAGCTACGCTGATAAACAGCGATATTTCGACGTAGGCCAAAAGAAAAAGTAATAATAAGGGTAACCAGCGCACCGGATTCTCCTGTTGAATAATCAATCGGTTCCGTCATCCTGCGGACGGCGGAGCGGACGTCTTTACACCGTGCGCTCAGTCACTGCGGCGACGTTGTTTACCGACGTCGCCATCCGGTAAAATCTTCCGGGCATCGCGATTGATTACTATCATGTTAAAAAACAGAACTGCGTCGCCATTCAACCAACGATAGCACCGGATATGGGAGCCTCGCCAGAAGCCGGAGGCAGATGACAACTCCGGACGCGTTCATTACTGACTGATGAAATGGTTACGCCGGCAGCGGATTTCAAGCCTGCGTCTCCTTTTTCGACATTTCTTTACTCGTGACTACTATCACAAATCGTTTATCTCGCGCCGGACGAAAATCGATAAAGTGATCCATATTACTCTATTTTTATATTTGCAGCATATCATGTCAGCAATAGCAAAGTTGTATGGTCAAACATCTGGTTATTCGGGTTAACTGTAATACAATTCAACAAATTTACCCCCGTCGGCTGCTGAAAGAGAAGGCTCTCATGTCAAATAACGTTCGTATTGAAGAAGACCTGTTAGGTACGCGCGAAGTTCCCGCAGACGCTTACTATGGAATCCATACTTTGCGCGCTATAGAAAACTTTTATATCAGTAACAGTAAAATCAGCGATATCCCGGAGTTTGTGCGCGGCATGGTCATGGTAAAAAAAGCCGCGGCGCTGGCCAATAAAGAACTGCAGACCATTCCGCGTAAAATTGCCGATGTCATTATCAGAGCCTGCGACGAGGTGCTGAATAACGGCAAATGTATGGACCAGTTCCCAATCGACGTATTCCAGGGCGGCGCGGGCACCTCGGTTAATATGAATACCAACGAGGTGCTGGCCAATATCGGCCTGGAGCTGATGGGGCGCCAGAAAGGCGAATATCAGTACCTGAACCCCAACGATCACCTGAACAAATGCCAGTCCACCAACGACGCCTATCCAACCGGTTTTCGCATCGCGGTTTACGCCTCCATTTTGAAACTCATCGAAGCCATTACTCAATTGAGCAACGGCTTCGAGCGCAAGGCTCAGGCGTTTGAAAATATTCTGAAGATGGGGCGCACCCAGCTGCAGGACGCCGTACCGATGACATTGGGGCAGGAATTCCACGCTTTTAATGTGCTGCTGAAAGAAGAAAATAAAAATCTGCTGCACATTGCCGAACTACTGCTGGAAGTCAACCTGGGCGCGACGGCGATCGGCACGCGCCTGAACACGCCGGACGGCTACCAGCAACTGGCGGTAAAAAAACTGGCGGAAGTCAGCAACCTGCCTTGCGTGCCGGCGGAAGACCTGATTGAAGCCACTTCGGACTGCGGCGCTTACGTGATGGTGCACAGCGCACTGAAGCGGCTGGCGGTCAAGCTGTCGAAAATCTGTAATGACCTGCGCCTGCTCTCCTCCGGCCCGCGTGCCGGTCTGAATGAAATCAACCTGCCCGAACTGCAGGCCGGTTCATCGATTATGCCCGCCAAAGTGAACCCGGTAGTGCCGGAAGTGGTCAATCAGGTGTGCTTTAAGGTCATTGGCAACGATGTGTGCGTCACGATGGCGTCCGAAGCCGGCCAGCTGCAGCTCAACGTCATGGAGCCGGTCATCGGCCAGGCGCTGTTTGAATCGATCCATATTCTGACCAACGCCTGTTATAACCTGCTGGAGAAATGCGTTAACGGCATTAGCGCGAATAAAGACGTCTGCGAAGCCTACGTATTCAACTCCATCGGCATCGTCACCTATCTGAACCCGTTCATCGGGCATCACAATGGCGATATTGTCGGCAGAATCTGCGCCGAAACCGGCAAAAGCGTACGGGAAGTCGTACTGGAGCGGGGTCTGCTCACCGAATCCGAACTGGACGACATCTTTTCGGTGCAAAACCTGATGCACCCGGCCTATAAGGCCAAACGTTATACCGACGAAAGCGAACAATAACCGCCGGCATCAATCCGGGGCCGGCATCCTGATGCAGAGCCGCGCGTCGTCCTGTTGAACAATACGACGCGCGGCCCCTTCATCGGCCCCATGACACGGCGCCGCGGTGAATCCCCGGGCCGGACGACAAAGCCTGTGCGTCTGCAATCTGCGGTATGACGGGTATCAATATTCAGGCACGCAGTTCATATGAATCGCGTGCCTTTTATTTATCTGAAAGAAAGCGCTATCCCCCATGGGGTTCGGGTTGCGGCAAGGCGTACGCCGGGCGGCAACCGATTTACAGGGCAAAGCCGGCGCGCCGGCGGCCTGAAAGCTAACGGGGACAAATCTTTTCCATGGTTACCCTATATAAGGAGCACGAAGATGCTTACCACAGAATTGATTATCGTATTACTCGCTATTTATCTCGGCGCCCGTCTGGGCGGCATCGGTATTGGTCTCGCCGGCGGGTTGGGTGTGCTGGTGCTCACCCTCGGCACGCAGATGAAACCCGGCGTCATTCCTTTCGACGTGATTCAAATCATTATGTCCGTCATTGCCGCTATCGCCGCCATGCAGGTCGCCGGCGGAATGGACTATCTGGTCAGCCTGGCGGAAAAACTGCTGCGCCGCCAGCCGAAATACGTCACCTTTCTCGCCCCGCTCGTCACCTGGTTTATGACCCTGCTGGCCGGCACCGGCCATACCGCCTTTTCGACGCTGCCGGTGATCGCCGAAGTCGCCAAAGAACAAGGCATTCGCCCTTCGCGCCCGCTGTCTATCGCCGTGGTCGCCTCGCAGATTGCGATTACCGCTTCGCCCATTTCCGCCGCCGTGGTATTTGTCGCCGGGATACTGGAGCCGCACGGCGTGAGCTATCTCATGCTGCTCGGCATTTGTATCCCCACCACCCTGGCGGCGGTGCTGCTGACGGCCATCGTGACCAACTTCCTCGGCAAAGATCTGAAGGACGACGAGGTCTATCAGGCGCGCCTCGCCAAAGGCGAAGTGGCGCTGCGCAAAAGCACGCTGCTGGACATAAAACCCGCCGCCAGGCGTTCGGTCTTGCTGTTCGTCGTCGGGATCGTGGCCGTCGTGCTCTACGCCACCGCGATTAGCGAGACGGTCGGCTTAATTCAAAATCCGGTTCTCCCGCGCAATGAAGCCATCGTAGTCTTCATGCTGACCATCGCCACGCTGATTTGCCTGTGTTGTCGGGTGGATACCGGACAGATCCTTTCCGCCAGTACCTTCAAATCCGGCATGAGCGCCTGCGTATGCGTGATGGGCGTGGCGTGGCTGGGGGATACCTTCGTGAAGGCCCATATCGCGGATATTCAGGCCACTGCGGGCACGCTGCTGCAAACCTATCCGTGGATGCTGTCCATCGTGCTGTTTTTCGCCGCCATGCTGCTGTACTCGCAGGCCGCCACCGCCAAAGCGCTGATGCCGGCGGCGCTGATGCTGGGCGTATCGCCGGTTACCGCCGTGGCCTCTTTCGCGGCGGTGTCGGCGCTGTTTGTGCTGCCGACCTACCCGACGCTGCTGGCCGCCGTTGAGATGGACGACACCGGCTCAACCCGCATCGGCAAGTTCGTGTTTAATCACTCATTCCTGATCCCCGGCGTGCTGGCCATCGCGCTGGCCGTTATATTCGGCTTTATCCTCGGCAATCTGGTGCTGTAAGCCACTGGCCGAACGGCGCCGCCCGCGCGCCGTTCGGCTTTCCCTGACGCCAAACCAGGGTATAGTATGCCGGTCTCTGTTTCCGTAAACGGACATCGACCCGTTTGATGTTTTCACTGGTGACGCTCTGCCATGACCCGACGTTTTGCCATACTGATTCTCCTGTGTTGTTCCGTACTGTTGCCGTTCGCGACGCCGGCCGCGCTGTTTTCTTCCGGAACCGGCAACGCCTTTGTGCCGGTGGATCAGGCTTTTACCTTCGATTTTCAGCAAAACGGCGACCGGCTGCGGCTAAACTGGCAGATCAGGCCCGGCTACTACCTGTATCAGCGACAAATCCGGTTGCAGGCCAGCCAGGCAACGCTGGGCGAATATGCTTTACCGACCGGCAAAGCGCACCACGATGAATTTTATGGTCAGGTCACGATTTATACCGACGCGCTGCGGCTGGAGGTGCCGCTGCGCAACGCCGGAGAAGGCGCCTCAATCAGTGTAACTTACCAGGGCTGCGCCGAAGCCGGCTTCTGCTACCCGCCGGAAACCCGCGTCGTTCCGCTGAGCGCGCTGAATGGCGCCGTTGCGCCCGACGCCGCTTCCGCCGCCATCGCGCCCTTTTCCGCCTGGTGGGCGCTGCTGATCGGCGTCGGCGTCGCCTTTACGCCCTGCGTATTACCCATGTACCCGTTGATTTCCAGTCTGATCCTCGGCCGCCGACAGTCACTATCGACCGGCAGAACGTTACTGCTGTCGCTGGTCTATGTGCAGGGCATGGCGTTGACCTATACCCTGCTGGGGCTGATCGTTGCCGCCGCCGGTCTGCCGCTGCAGGCCGCCTTACAGCACCCCGCCGTGCTCATTACGCTGTCGGCATTGTTTATCGCGCTGGCGCTGTCGATGTTTGGGCTTTACACGCTGCAACTGCCCTCCACGCTGCAAACCCGGCTGACGCTGTGGAGCAATCGCCAGCAAAGCGGCTCGTTGCCCGGCGTATTCGGCATGGGCGCCATCGCCGGCTTAATCTGCTCGCCCTGCACCACCGCGCCGCTCAGCGCCATCCTGTTGTATATCGCCCAGAGCGGCGACATCCTGGCCGGCGGCGGCACGCTTTATTTGTACGCGCTGGGAATGGGTCTGCCGTTAATCCTGGTGACGCTATTCGGCCACCGGCTGCTGCCGCGCAGCGGGCCGTGGATGCAATATGTCAAGGAAGCCTTCGGCTTCGTTATTCTGACGCTGCCGGTATTCTTGCTCGAACGCATTCTGGGCGATGCCTGGAGCCTGCGCCTGTGGAGCTTGCTGGGCGTCGCCTTCTGCAGCTGGGCGTTTATTCTGAGCCTGCGCAGCCAGCGCGGCTGGATGCGTGGGATACAATGGCTGTTTTTACTGGCCGCGCTGGTCGCCGCCCGGCCGCTGCAGGACTGGGCCTTCCCTCCGGCCGCCGTCACTCCGGCGGGACAATCCTCGCTACAGTTCACCCACGTAACCGATCGTCAGACGCTGCGCCAGGCGCTGACCAACGCCAGACAGCCGATAATGCTGGACCTGTATGCCGACTGGTGCGTAGCCTGCAAAGAGTTTGAAAAATACACGTTCCGCGATAGTCTGGTACGGCAGCAACTGGCCGGCGTCCGGCTATTGCAGGCGGACGTGACCCATAACTCGCCGGAACAGCGGGCGCTGTTAAAGGAGCTTGAGGTGCTGGGGCTGCCGACCATCCTGTTTTTTGACGCCGGGGGACAAGAAATTCCCGCCTCACGGGTTACCGGCTATATGGATGCGCGTCAGTTTCAGGCGCATCTGCAGAAAATACATTTTTCAGGATAATGCCGGGCGCCAGCGGACACACGCATCCGCCGGCGCAGTAATGTTCCGCCCGGCGCCCCAGGCTGAGAACGCGCGCCGACATTATCCCCGACGCGAAACGCACTGCAGCAGGAGACCGAATGCAACGAGAACAGGTTCTGGAACAGGCGTTAACCCTGCTGGAACAGCAGGGCCTTGCCACGATATCGCTGGAAATGCTGGCCGGAAAACTGGCGGTTGCGCCCGATGCCCTGCTGCCGTTCTGGCCCGACCGAGAGGCGTTGATTTATGACAGCCTTCGCTACCATAGCCAGCAGGTCGATACCTGGCGACGCAGTCTGTTGCTGGACAAAACCTTAACCATCCAGCAAAAACTGCTGGCGCGCTACCAGGTGCTGCATGACGCCGTCTGCAACCAGCGCTTTCCCGGTTGCCTGTTTATTGCCGCCTGCAGCTTTTATCCCGACGTTCAGCACCCGATCCACCAGTTGGCGGAACAGCAAAAGCAGGCGTCTCACCGTTACACCCACGACCTGTTGCTCGAACTGGAAACCGACGACCCTGTCATGGTGGCGCAGCAGATGGAATTAATCCTCGAAGGCTGCCTGAGCCGACTGCTGGTCAAACGCCAGCCGTCCGATATCGATACAGCCAGACGCCTGGCGGAAGATGTACTGCGCTTCGCGCTCTGCCGTAAAAATGGCGCATTGACCTGATTGCGCCTTTAACCGCTTTTTTATCGGCCTTTGGCTGAAAAGTCAGCAGTCAGCCCATATTCGGCCGGCGCAAACGCATAAAGCCGTTGACGACGCGCGGTCAATACGGTTTAATGCGCCCCGTTGCCCGGATAGCTCAGTCGGTAGAGCAGAGGATTGAAAATCCTCGTGTCCTTGGTTCGATTCCGAGTCCGGGCACCAAAATTTAGTTTCAGGATGTCCTTATGCGTCCGGGAACGTTGAAAAATCAGTAAGTTGATAAAAATCTGGAGTACCAACAGGTACTACCGGATTTTTTGACATCCGTAGTTTTTGGGGGCTTAATTGGGGGCCTGCCGGTTCGATAAACTATGGAGCCCCCACCATGCCTCTGACAGATACCGCCATCCGCAACGCCAAGCCGTTCGATAAACCTTACAAACTCAGCGACGCGCAGGGTCTGTACCTGCTGATTAAACCCAACGGTTCTAAACTCTGGCATCTCAAATACCGCTTCGGCGGCAAAGAGAAAAAGCTGGCGTTTGGCGCTTACCCCACCGTCACGCTGGCAAATGCCCGTAAGCTACGCGAGGAAGCCCGCTTGGTACTCAGCGCAGGTGCCGATCCCGGCGTAAAAAAACAGCAGGACAAGCAGGCGAGAAAAAACGGCAATACCTTTGAAGAGATCGCCCGCAAGTGGGTGGCGGGTAATATCCGTTGGACTGAAGCCCATGCCGCCAAAGCCCTGCGCTCGCTGGAACTGCACGTCTTTCCGTTGATCGGCAAATTTCCCGTTGCCGACCTGAAAACGGCTGACCTGCTAATCCCGCTGCGTGTGGCGGAGAGAAAAGGCAATCTGGAAACCGCCGCGCGGATACAGCAGCGTACGACGGCGATCATGCGCTATGCGGTGCAAGAGGGACTTATTGCCAGCAATCCTGCCAACGATCTGGCCGGAGCCATTGCGCCGCCGCCAAAAAACCACTACCCCGCTCTGCCGCTGGAAAAACTGCCGGAGATGCTGGAACGGATCGAAGGCTATTCCGGCAGATTACTAACCCGTCTGGCGGTGCAGCTTAACCTGCTGATCTTTATTCGCTCCAGTGAGTTACGCTTTGCCCGCTGGACGGAGATCGATCTGGATGGCGCAATGTGGACCATCCCCGCGCAACGTGAACCCATTCCGGGCGTGCGTTATTCAGAGCGCGGCGCGAAGATGAAAACACCGCATCTGGTGCCGTTGTCAAAACAGGCGGTAACGGTGCTGAAGCAGCTAAAACTGCTGTCCGGTAGCAGTGAGTTGCTGTTTCCCGGCGACCACGACCCGCGCAAACCGATGAGCGAAAACACCATCAACAAGGCGCTGCGCACGATGGGCTATGACACGCAGGTGGACGTTTGCGGTCATGGTTTCCGCACGATGGCCTGTAGCGCGTTGATTGAATCAGGCCGCTGGTCAAAAGATGCAGTGGAGCGGCAGATGAGCCATCAAGAGCGTAACCACGTTCGCGCCGCCTATATCCACAAGGCGGAGCACCTCGACGAACGCACGCAGATGATGCAATGGTGGTCGGACTATCTCGATGCCTGCCGGCAGAAATTCATCCCGGCTTACCGTTTTGATAGGCATATTCAGGTTGCCTGAACCCGCGACTGATTGACGCCGAAAAGCAGATCTCTGCGCCAGCGGATCTGCTTTTTTATTAGCACCAACACTGGGGCCTATCACAGCCCTCATTCACTGACGCCGGTAAAATCGCAGGGCTGCACCAGATTCCCCGTCGAACGAACATCGAACTGCGCCAATCACGGCCTTTTCAGCCCTTTGGCCCTTTCCGGTTTGGCGCTGTTACCCTTAGCCTTTCTTTACCCTTTAGGCCTTTTCCCTTTCGCTGCACCAGATACAAGAATTATCCATCGTTTCAACGCCCATAAACCTGCGCCACATAACGCCCGCGCCCGTCGCCGTGGCCCAAATCCATCGCCGTCAGCGCCAGCGCCTCTTTTTCACTGAATCCCTGCGTCAGATAATGACGAATGGCATCCTGCGCCCAGGCGTAACGCAATGAGTGTGGGGAATATGCCCCAGTCAAGCCGATACGCGACGCCTGACCGTGCCAGTATTTCATCGCGGATTTAAGATCAGGCTTGTCAATCAGCCTGCCATTGCGTTGTTCCGCCACAGCCAACGCATTTTCCAGCGCTTTTCTGACTGCGCCGGCATCCAGAACCACCGTCTCGCGGGGCCGTCCGCCTTTGGTGCCGAACACCACGGTCAGCCGGATTTCACCACGCTCCAGCGCCTGTTTCCATGTCCTAAGCGATTGCGCACACTGCACCGCTTCCTGAGAACGCAATCCCATCAACCTTGAAAGCTCCAACACCGCGTCTTTTGCACGAACGGTTTCCAGCACCTGCCGATAATGCTCTGCCGTGATAGCCTGCCGGGTGCCGTTGTGGGATGCGCCGGATAAGCCGAGAGATTTATTGGACAGCCGTTCACTGGTGGCCAATCGATCACGCCCTGCCTGCTTCAGCAGACAGCGGAGCGCTGCCATTTCGTTTTGCAGGCTGCGTTTCGTTATGCCTTGTTCCAACCGTTCACGAACGTAACTCTCAATATGCCGCGCTTTCAGTTGCTCCACCCGTCGGATCTGCACATTTTGCGCCACCACCAGACGGCCACAAAAGCGCTGCGCCAGTCTAATACGGTCGTGAACGGTTTTATGGCTGCCGCCCGCCTGCCGCGCCAGCGTTTTCATTTGCTGCTCCAGAAAACTCATTTTTTGCATTTCCCCCTTTCATGATTGCTGCAATTCCAAAATCTGATACAACTTTTCCCCGGCGCGTAGGCCAATAGCCCTGAATGGTTGGGCTGCGAACGATACCTGAGCGCCGGGGCGGCAGCCGTTGAGGTATTGTGGGGCTTCGGTTGTGCTCTCTGAGCAGCCGCCCGCTTGCGCGGGTTATCCCCCGGATCGTCCTGATCCCCCTCCGGTATCGGTTCAAGTTCTCCTGTGAGTGAAAGTGGGTGAAATCACGGTGTCAGAATCCCGCCGTGCGTTGGCGCAGTTGAATTCTCTGGTGCAGTCAAAAGGCGCTGGTGCGTCACTTTCCCGCTTTGCGCGGTTAAAGTGACGCACTGGACTGGCGCAGTGATTGAAAATTGAAATTCTGGTTCAGGGTTGCGGTCACGCGGCCGTCACGTTTATAGACTGGTGCAGAGAGTGAAGGATGACCTTAACCATCGGTAGGATGGCCCGGCGGTTTGCAAAGGTAGCCGCCGGTAAGGGATGACCATCCTGATTCATCAGGCGCTTCTCTCAGGTCATAAAGCATTTTGTGCAGGTGCAAACTTACACCCGTGGCAACAAGGCAGAAAGGGAAAACTGTTTTTTGCTTTTATAGAGTTGTTTGTTGATTTTTTCGTCATTTTATGAATGACAAGCTGCCGCGCTTCGCTTGCCTTCTCCCGTCCCGTAACCCAGTCTTATCAAGTGCAGGACGGTTGGGATCTTTACACGGGTATCTTCAGTGAATTTCATCTTATTCTCTGTTTTATCATGCCGTTACTTATCAGGGCATACAGCAGATGCAACGCCTCAGAACGATGAGTAACGACTATTGTTCAGCTTTGCTTCTATGTTACACGTTCCTTTTAAGCCAACCGAATATATTTACGAGCCTTCTTTAGTGAGTAGCCAAGGTTTGTTTTTTTGTTTAAATGTCGATTTAAAGTCGACAAATTAATAAATAATAAAACCAAAACTTGCCATGATTTTTCACTAAATCCATAATAGTTTAAAAATGGACTAAATTGTCTACTTATAGGTGACATTTGGCTAACTATATAAACTGGCTGATGCAGAATACCCTACCCGGTCAGGTGTTGCTCCAGTCATGGCTTAGCCGCAACGGCATAGATCGTAAGCTCTCTTACCGCTATGTACAGAACGGCTGGCTCAGGCGGGTAGCGCATGGTGTTTACTGTCGGACGGGTCGCGAACCCGACTGGGTCGATGCGGTTTCCTGCCTGCAAACCCAGTGGGAAAAACCGGTGCGGGTGGCGGGGCTGACCAGTCTTGCACTACAGGGCCATGCCCACTATACCGAACCGGGCAGGCCTCAGGTCTGGCTCACGCTCCCGGCTTACGTCAAGCTGCCGGGATGGTTCGCCACCTTTGAACAATCCGCCACCTTTGTCACGCTGTATACGTCGGGCCTGTCCGCTGATGTAACGCCATTCACTACAGAACTGAAAATCGGCGATAGGAGAGTAATGGGCAGCGGCCCGGAACTTGCTGCGTATGAAATCGCCAGAGGTATTCCCACGCAGATCTCGTTTGAACATGCCGACGCCCTGTTTCAGGGGCTAAACCTTCTCAGCCCGCGTAAATTGCAGGCGCTGCTCTCTGCCAGCCATTCGGTGAAAACCAACCGGGTGATGCTCTACCTTGCGCAACGCAACGGACATCCTTATTTCCAGTATCTCGATCAGAGTGGTGTAGATACCGGGACAGGAAAGCGGCAAATCGTCCCCGGCGGCTGGCTGGAGCCGGATTACCAGATCACCGTTCCCAAGGAATTTAAACCGAAAGGAGTCGAAGATGGATCAACGTGATATTTACGCCCGACAGGTCAAACTGTTGATGACTGCCCTGCCGCATGTAGCGAAAGAATCCTGTTTCGCTTTAAAAGGCGGTACGGCAATTAATTTATTTGTGCAGGACTTCCCTCGCCTATCGGTAGATATCGATCTGGTGTATAAAACCTTCATGGATCGCGACACCGATCTCGCTGCCATCGACGATGCATTGATGCGTATTACCAAATCGCTGAACAGCACGCGGGGGATCACCGCTATCCGGCAGGAGAATAAAGCGGATGAAAAGCGTATCATCGTTAACGCCGTTGATGCGCAAATAAAGATTGAGGTCAGTCCGGTCTGGCGTGGATTGCTGTTGCCTCCGGCAGAAATGCCGGTGTGTGAGCCGGTGGAAATGGAATATGGCTTCACCACCATGAATGTCGTCTCGCTGGCGGATCTTTACGGCGGTAAAATCTGCGCCGCGCTCGATCGCCAGCATCCACGCGATCTGTTTGACGTACTGAATATGCTAGAGAAACCGGGCCTGACGCGCGAGATTTTTGACGGTTTTCTTTGTTATCTGGCAGGGCATCCCCGCCCCATAGCCGAACTGCTGGCCCCAAACTGGGACACGGGGAGGATCGCCACGCTGTACCAACAGGAATTTTCGGGCATGACGCAGCAGGAAACCTCTCTGGAATCGCTTTTATCAGTAACGACCCTACTACCGCAGGCGTTGAAATCACACTTTACCGCTCAGGATCGACAGTTTTTACTCAGCTATAAGCAAAATAACCCTGACTGGTCGCTGTATCGCTATCCTGAAATTCAGCATCTCCCAGCTATTCGCTGGAAACAACGTAACTTAGCGGCGCTGAATGCTAAAAATCCGGCTAAGTTTACGGCGGCTCTAAACAAATTTGTGACGGTTTTAGAGCAAAATTTTTAGCCTTGCTATATATGCAGTTCTAACCATTATATATGAATGATGCACCACGCGATAAATACGGCACCTCAACTATTCCGCTGTTCGATAAAGATCCTTGCGACACTGATGACAATAATGAACTCTGTACCCTGATATACCCCGCCACAAATAACTATCTATGCGATTAGAACCACAGTAATAGCAACGAGTTCCTGTATTTGTTTTTGTCTGAGGATAAATTATCCAATATTTTTCCAATTCCAGATAATTTTGACGCCACTCCCTATCATCAACCCGGATAAGAAAATACCAAAATAGCCACAAAGGTCCCCAGAAAGGGAGAGACAGTAGGTATATCAAACGACGATAGTTCCGAGGGATACGCCGAAACTGAATGCCTATCCAATAACCAAATCTTTCCTGATGACTGCCATGATAGTGCTTACCAGACATCCTTTTCATATGCATTTCCTCGCAGGTTGTGCAACACGAAGATATTACCAAAGAAGACGTCCCATAAGAAACGTCGCTGGGATCTCTTTTGTCAGTAACGACTTTGCTACCGCAGGCGTTGAAGTCGCATCTTACAGATCGGGATCGCCAATTCTTGCTCAGTTATAAACAAAATAACCCTGACTGGTCGCTGTATCGCTACCCTGAAATTCAGCATCTTTCCGTTATTCGCTGAACACAGCGTAATCTGGCAGTGCTGAATGATAAGAATCCGGCTAAGTATGCAGCGGCGGTGAGCAAGTTTGAGAGGATACTAAAGCAGTGCTTTGATCAGGGTTCAGAAGGACTAGATTGAGCCATGATGTTTAATTATCTCAACTGAACTCTGACGACATCTCAAAAAAATGATGAAAATACAAATTAAATCAATAGATTATTCATATGCGGTTCAATGCATTATCTCAAAAACACCTAATTCACATGTCGTTTCTTCGTTTAACACCACGATATGTGGACTTCAGGCCATTATGTGTGGACCTAACGCCACACATAACGAAACGGCTAATCGCTTAAACAACGGTTTTTCGTGACAATCATCACAAAAACAAAGCGATTTTTTATGGGGGCTTTCGTGGGGGCGCTGTTTACGATAAATATCAACAAAATAGATAATTAACAGTAAGTTAATTGTGAGTATGATTCCGAGTCCGGCACCAATTCTTCTTTTTTATGCTTTCTTATGAATTCTTATGTGTCTTAAATTCAACAGGTTAGCGTAAAAATCTTTCCCGATGCGTTTTGCTTTATTCCTTCGTATCCGGAAAATTTGGGGTCAGATTGCGGGTCGTTCAGTTCGATGAACGAAGGAGACCCTCACATGGCCCTGAATGACAGTAAAATCCGCGCAGCCAAACCTCTCGCAAAATCCTACAAACTTACCGATTCGCAAGGTCTGTACCTGACGGTATCCGCCAGTGGCGCCAAGTTATGGTATTTCCGCTATCGCTTCAGCGGTAAGGAAAACCGTCTGGCCTTTGGCCCCTACCCTCAGACTACACTGGCAGAAGCCCGCGAAAAGCGCGATGCGGCGCGTAAACTACTAACGTCCGGCCTCTGTCCTTCCCTGATCCGCAAAACGGATAACGCCGCCGTCGATGAATCCCGCACCTTTCAGTACATCGCCACCGCATGGCACTCCAGTTGCCTTAAACTCTGGTCGGACGCTCACGCCGATAAGATTCTCACCTGCCTGAAACGCTACGTTTTCCCCGCTATCGGCCAGACGGATATTGCGCAGATTGAAACCCGCCATCTGGCGCAGTTGATTAAGACGATTGACGATAAAGGCGTGCATGATGTCGCCGGTCGGGTGCGCCAGCATCTGACCAAAATCATGCGCCACGCCGTACAGCAAGGAGTAATCAAATATAATCCGGCTTACGATCTGGATGGCGTCGTGACCCCTGTTGTAACCCAACATCATCCCGCCCTGCCGCTAAAACGCCTGCCTGAACTACTGGAGCAGATGGATAACTATAAAGGCCGAGCTCTGACTCGTCTGGCGCTGGAATTGAATCTGCATGTTTTTCTGCGATCCAGCGAATTACGGCTCGCCCGTTGGGATGAGTTCAACCTGAAAGCGCATATCTGGACCGTACCGGCAAAACGCGAAGCAGTTAAAGGCGTGAGATTTTCAGAGCGTGGCGCAAAGATGAAAGACGAGCATCTGGTGCCGCTGTCACGGCAGGCTGTCGCCCTGCTGAAACAGATTCAGGCAATTTCCGGCGAGTCAGTATTCGTTTTTCCCGGCGCGCATACGCTGAACAAGCCGATGAGTGAAAACACCATCAACAAGGCGCTGCGCGTGATCGGCTATGACACCCAAACCGAGGTGTGCGGCCACGGCTTCAGGACAATGGCCTGTAGCGCGCTGAACGAGTCGGGGCTGTGGTCAAGGGATGCCATTGAGCGGCAGATGAGCCACAAAGAGCGTAACAACGTGCGGGCGGCCTATGTCCATAAAGCCGAGCATCTGGAAGCCCGTATGGAAATGATGCAGTGGTGGTCGAATTATCTGGACGTCAGCCGCGAAGGATATGTCGCACCGTATATTTATGCACGACAACATAAGGCCGCTGGTACAGCCTGACGGTTAATTCTCTGACAAAAGCAGATCCTGATGCTAGGGAGCTGCTTCTTTGCTTTCTGAAAGGTTTTACCTTCGTATTTTTAACGATCAATCGGGAAATGCCTAAAATTATTCTGGCAGAATATTTTCAGGTCATTACCTATCAATAAGGGTAATTTTTGAGGTAAAGCTTATCGTCATTGCGACGATAAAAAATCTGCACCATAGGATGGTTGTCTGCCAACACGACACTGCGCCAGAACCCGATATTCCATATTACTGCACCAGTTTCCCGCCGCAGGAGAAACGCAAAGCTGCATCAGATACCCCACCGGATAAACATCGAACTGCGCCAATGACGGCCTTTTCAGCCCTTTGGCCCTTTCCGGTTTGGCGCTGTTACCCTTAGCTTTCCTTTACCCTTTCGGCCTTTTCCTTTTTGACTGCACCAGATACAGGAATTATCCATCGTTTCAACGCCCATAAACCTGCGCCACATAACGCCCACGCCCGTCGCCGTGGCCCAAATCCATCGCGACCAATGCCAGCGCTTCTTTTTCGCTGAATCCCTGCGCCAGATAATGGCGAATGGCATCCTGCGCCCAGGCATAACGCAATGAATGTGGGGAATATGCGCCAGTTAAACCAATACGCGACGCCTGACCATGCCAGTATTTCATCGCGCTTTTCAGATCGGGCTTATCAATTAACCTGCCGTTGCGTTGTTCTGCCACAGACAACGCATTCTCCAGTGCTTTCCGTACTGCGCCAACATCCAAAATTATTGTCTCGCGAGGCCGCCCGCCTTTGGTGCCGAACACCACGGTAAGCCGGGTTTCGCCGCGCTCCAGCGCCTGTTTCCACGTCCTGAGCGATTGCGCACACTGCACTGCTTCCTGAGAGCGCAATCCCATCAACCTTGAAAGCTCTAGCGCCGCCGCCATCCCGGTGTCTTTTTCGCGAGCGGTTTCCAGCACCTGCCGATAATACTCCGCAGTAATGGCCTGCCGGGTGCCGTTACGGGATGCGCCGGACAATCCGAGCGATTTATTGGACAGCCGTTCACTGATAGCTAATCGATCACGCCCGGCCTGCTTCAGCAGACAGCGGATCGCCGCCATTTCGTTTTGTAGGCTGCGTTTCGTTATGCCCTGCGCCAGCCGTTCCCGGATGTAGCTTTCAACATGTCGGGCTTTCAGTTGCTCCACTCGCCGGATCTGCACATTTTGCATCACTACCAGACGATCGCAAAAACGCTGCGCCAGCCTAATACGATCGTGAACAGTCTTATGGCTGCCGCCCGCCTGCCGCGCCAGCGTTTTCATTTCCTGCTCCAGAATGCCCATGTTCTCTTTCCTCTTTTCATGATTGCAGCAACTCCAAAATCTGATACAACCTTCCCCGGCGCGTAGGCCGATAGCCCCTGATATTCGTCGGGGCTGCGAACGATACCTGAGCGCCGGGGCGGCAGCCGTTGAGGTATTGCGGGGCTTCGGTTGTGCTCTCTGAGCAGCCGCCCGCTTGCGCGAGTTATCCCCCGGATCGTCCTGATCCCCCTCCGGTATCGGTTCAAGTTCTCCTGTGAGTTAAAGTGGGTTGAATCACGGTGTCAGAATCCCGCTATTGGCTGGTGCAGTTGATTTCTCTGGTGCAGATCGAAAAGGCAGGTGCGTCACTTTCCCGCTCTGCGCGGTTAAAGTGACGCACTGGACTGGCTCAGTGATTGAAAATTGAAATTCTGGTGCAGTATTGCGGTCACGCGGCAGCAAAGCCTTATGGCAATGCGGGCCGCTGCCCGTTGTAACGGGGTTGACGCTCCGGTTCATGGAGCGTCAGTGTTTACAGTACAAATCCGTAGTGAGAACCATCCGGCAGTTCAACATCAAGGCGCAGTTTGCCGCCGGTCGCCTCAACGTAGCGTTTAAGCGTGGACAGTTTCAGGTCGCGGCCCGGTTTTTCCATACCGGCAACGGTAGGCTGCCGGATGCCCAGCGCCTGCGCCATTTCCACCTGCGTTTTTTGCACTATCTCACGCAATTCGGCAAGGTGGATGTTGAGCAGGATGTCCGCCGCCATCGCCTGAGCGTCGGCTACGACTTCCGGTTTTTCATCCGCAAGAAGCTGTTCGAGCGTTCTGCCCATCGCGTTACTCCTTATCATCTAATGTCTTCAGATAATTCGTGAATTCCCGGTCAGCAACCGGGATCATCTGGTCATAAAAACGTTTTTCATTGCCGACCTTGTTACCGCCGCAAAGCAGAATGCCGGTTCGGTAAGGATCGAAGGCGAAAAACACCCGTATCGGATCGCCCCGGCTCTGAACGCGTAGTTCTTTCATGTTACTGTAGCGAGAGCCTTTAATCGTATCGGCATAAGGTCTGGGCAAACCCGGCCCTTTTTGCCGCAGAACGATAAGCGATGCCAGCACGTTGGTTCGATCGATGGTACTGAGTGAACTGAACCAGCTGTCAAATATGTCCGTTGTTTTAATCGTCCACACGGGACCTCCTTATTAATATAGCGTAAAGCCTATATAGGTGCAAAGCGATAATGAAGAGACTGAAGTCGCCCAAGGCGAAATGCATTCCTCTTTACCGGGAAACTAAAGGCGTATTCCGGTCATTCATTACATGTTGTGTAAATGTGTCGTCGCTTTGCGGCGCAGGCCTCAAAAACAGCAGGAAGGTGAAGCAGAGTAGAGAATGACCTTAACCGCAATGCGGTCCGGCATTTTCAAAGGTTGATGCCGGTAAAAGGCGACCATCCTGATACATCAGGCGCTTCTTTCAGGTCATGAAGCATTTTGTGCCGGGGGGATATTACTGCGCGGCAAAAGATGCAGATAAGAGAAAACTGTTTTTCCCTTTTAAAGGATTATTGGTCGATTTTTGGCAATCTGATAAACAGGAAATGGCGCAGAACCCGTATCGGATCTGCGCCGGTGGAACATCAATGGTAGCGAGAAGGCCAGATTTGCTCAGGCGCGACACCCAGCGCTTCAGCAATCAGCCTTTCACCTTTAGGCCAGTGTTTTGTCAGCGCATTCGCCAGCGTGGAAGAAGCCAGCCCCGAGTTACGCGAAACCGCCGCCAGCGACGTTCCCTGCTTTTTCAGCGCCGCAATAATATCGGCGGGATGCCAGTCCTGTTGGTTCATGCGGCCACCTCATCAATGCATTTCACGCCGTCAGCGGTACGTATCCAGCGCGGAGCTTTCAATTCCGCGGCAAAGTAATCAACCAGTTCCGCTAGGAGCCAGCGCAATTGTTCTTCCGCTTGTGGCGGAAACATCCGGCAAAGCAGAAGCTGAGTCAGGATAAAACAGTAATCGCAAAGCGTATCCGCATCTGGGGCAAAACGGGGAGAGTTTGTAGGCAAGGTATCAACGGTCAGGCTGTCTATCAGGTGAGGCGGAATAGGATCGCGCAGGCCCGGTTTCAGCAGCGCAAGACCGGCGGCAAGTCGACCGCAGAGAGCCATCTTCAGTACAGGATCGTAGCTTTCTGCCTGAGTCTCTGCGAGTTTCTCGCAACAATCTGCCAGTACAGTGAAATCCGTGGCGGCGCTAAAAGGAACTGTAAGTAATGGGTGAGTCTGGTTGAGGGTTGTAGCCATAAGGCAGCCTCCAGTATGTGATGTTTAAACCACCACCTAAGAGACCAATCTTACGGGTGGTGGACTGAACGGAGTTGGTCTTACCGGCCATACTGGAACCGGCGCACCTTGCGGTGCCCCCGCCCAGCCCACCATAATTCGGTATAGCTAAGCATACGACATAAAAAAAGACGCAAGGCGCGTCATATGTCGCCAGTATGGTATTCGGGAGACCAATCCCGGCACCTGATTTTGCAGGTGCGGGTAAAAGATACTGCTTTCTGTTAGCAGTAGCAAGTGGGGTTTTTAGAGATAGATCGCAGAAAATAAAAACGTCACAGCAAGTTTTATTCGCCGAAAGTAATGCGAGAAACTTTGCAAAACGCCCTGGAAAAGGTCTTGGTAGTTATTTTTTAATATACTGAATAGGCTTAACGCTCTTCGCTGGGCAACGACCTTATGGCCCAGGATGTTTCGCAACAATTCTCCCAGTCGTATTATCCAGTCGGTACTGCGAAATAGTTCCGTCCACAATGTGCTGGATCACTGCCTGAACGGTAGCCAATGGGACGTTAAACCACTCTCTGGGAGCATAGACCTGACCGTTGTAGCTCTTGAGCGTAATATTGAGACGGCGGGCAGCGAGGAAACCATGTACTAATGCCTCCAGCTTTTGGGCATTGAGGTTAAAGCACTGGCTGGTAGCCACAATCCGGACTGGTGCTTCGAGGAAAGTACGGTCTTTCTCGGCATGCTCAATACGCTGCTCCACGGTTGTTTCGGTAAAGCCAATCTTGTAAAGGCTTTGTTTATAAGGAATAAGCGCGGGGTCTGTACTCGTGGTGGCGAGCACATAAACCAAACCGGTCGGCACCGCAGCATCTGATGGTTGTAACTTCTCGCCTTTGAGTTGTACCTTGCGTCCTTCTTTATCCCTCACCAAACCGTGAGTTAAGGATTGATAGAGCATGTTCATCTCGGTGCCATTCTCAAATATCAGTCGCAGTCGGGCGTTGTAGGTCCGATATTCTTCCAAACGTTCACCAGCACTATGCACATACCCTAGTAACCCATTAAGAATAAAAAAATCGCCTTCAACAATTTTCAATTTATGTGTAAAACGCTCAAGATCAAAAGCCCCATCTTTTAAGCCTTTATGCAGGCTGTGAAACAACGGTTCGAAACGCTGGAAGTCGTGACAAGGCTGGCGCTGAGCAATTTCATCTGGCTGCTCTTTTTTGTCAGCGGAAACATACTGTAAGCTGAAGATGTCAGGTTCCGCAAAATTTAATAAACCGTCCTCGTCGTCGGCAAAAATATCCTCTAAAGAAGTCACCAGTTCTGATTTGTTGGCGTAGGGTATTGGCTCTGGTTCAGCGACTAGTGGGGTTCTGCCATTTTCAATATGATTTGAAACCAGAATCCCCTGGCAATCCAGAATTTGCAACGAAGCGCATATATTGGGGTTTTCTTTAATGATGCGCAATCGTCTTGCCAGACGCTTTTCATCAAGAGACGCGGAGCTGTTTTCAGTTGGCAGACGGCCATGCCGATCGTAAAACGCGACAATTTCAACAAACTGAGTGCCAGCCAAATCGACAGGACCCGTTTTGTGCTTCAGGGGGTGAACATCCAATAGACCAAGATCATCTTCTTCACTGAGGATCTCATCTAATGTTGATTTGGCCGCTAATCGCTTTGTCGATAACCGGATCATTTTACTGCTCCTGATTAGCCAACTTCTGTTGCTTCATTTTGCGGATAAAGGCCAGTGCTTCAGCGTAACGCTTCTCAATCGGGTCGCTGGCATTCAGCGAAGGCTCTCTCTGTTGTTCACGGGTGAACTGCTTAATCTTAGGCCAAAGGATAATTGCCTCTTCTTCGGAGACCTGCGATTGGCTGGCACTTACCGCTTCCTGAATGGTTTTCAGCATAGGCGCAGTTACCGATTTAGAGATAATTTCATAAGCACCATGAAACGGATTTACCGCATCTATCAGGTCTATATCCAGATTGTCAATACAGATGAATTTTTCACCCATTTTCAGGAACTGCTTACCTGCGACACTGCTAACTGACTCTTCTTCAGCATCATTCGCCATGTCCACATTGGCACCCTGCGGCAGGTTTTCCCAATCAACCACGCCCCCTTTCTGAGTGATCAACATACTTTGTAATACCCCCTGGCGTACCTGTTCCTGTTCTTTTTCGGTCAAGTCTGGGTAAAGGGTCTGAATAACTGCTGGCAAAGCCACTTGAGTAATGGTTTCGGGAGGCGTGGTTTCACTGATTGCCTCTTTGACCAACTGCTCGTTAGCCATCAGGGTCGCCATAATTTCATTCTTGTCACTATTTAGAATATCCAACACTTTCGGGGATACCGGTGAGGTTGCGGAATCATGTACGAGCAAAGTATTGGGCGGCAGTGGCCGACCGTCCCATTGAGAACGAGGCTTAAACTGGATGTTGGGAGCTAAGATCTGCTCCATCAATAACGATGTGGTGATCGCCTTAAGCATATTATTGACCGATGCCTTCACATCATCATCCTGTGCATCGGGTTGAGCGATGAGATTGGTAAACTGAGCATGCTTTTTTCCCGTACAATCTCGGGTCGCACGACCAATAATCTGAACAATTTCTGTCAGAGAACTGCGATAGCCAATAGTCAGCACATGTTCACAGTAAGGCCAGTCAAACCCTTCTTTCGCCATGCCTAAGGCGATGATGATGTCCATGTCATCAGCCGCTTTGATATTACGTAAATACGCTTGGATTTTGGGTCGTTCGTTAGGATTATCATCAACCAGATTGGCTAATTTTATCTCACGACCATTTTTCCCCGCAATATGATAAACCCCTGTCAGAGGATCGCGCTTTATCACGTTGCCAAGCACATCGATGATAGAATCAACCTCTCCGTATTTATCTTTGGTCGATTCACCAGAATTGACATTCGGAATATGAATAATCGTTTTTTTGCTGGTATCGAGTACCGTGGGCAATGCATCAATATAACGCCCCTGATAAAAATGATAGCCAATACCCAGGGATTTAAGATACTGATAGCCGTTTAGCTGCTCGTAATAGGTGTATGTCACCTTAGTAAACAGTGCCTCATCCTCAGGCAACAGGATCGGCACGGTATCGCCTCGGAAGTATGAGCCGGTCATGGCAACGATATGCGCCCTCGATTTTTTTATGAGCTCGTCAATAAGATTACCAAGCCGGTTATCACCATCGGCAGAAACATGGTGAAACTCATCAATAGCCACCAGGCAATTATCGAAATCTGTTACTAGTAATTTATCAAAGGCAAAACGCAAGGTCGCATGAGTACATATCAGAATACGTTCTTTGCCGTACATAAAGCGTTGAAAAGCCTGAACCTTGCCCGCTTCCCCGCCATCCACACACAGATTGTTCTCGGATTTAACATTCCAGTCAGCAAAAAAACCTTTTCCAGTTAAACAAGTGTCCTGAAAAGAACCGCCGATAGACTTTTCCGGGACGGCGACAATCACTTTACGCACTCTCTGATTTTCCAGCTTATCCAGCCCCAGAAACATCAACGCACGCGATTTCCCCGAAGCCGGAGGAGACTTGATCAACAGATACTGGCTGTTGCGTTCAGCAAAAGCACGGGCCTGCATTTCACGCATCCCCATCGAATTAAGGCTGGTACTTTGGCCTGTTTGACCATACTTAACATGCAATAAGTTATTCATTATGGTTTCCTGCGTTGGACGGTGTTGTGGTCTTTCTTGGTTTAGCCTGAGTCGCTGTCAGTTTTTGTGTAAGTGCTTCATAGCGTGCCAGCAGGCAGCTTAAGCGGTCGGCTGCATCTTTGAATGGGCGCTCACGGTAAAGTCGATCCACCGCTGTATCGAGGGCCTGATGAGCAGCCAACAGCTTTGGCGGCATCTTGTCGGGATCATAGAGTTCAGCGAGTGTACGTCCTGGGAATTCTTCACGGATTAAAATCACGTCTTCGGCAAGTATCTCGATTTGTTTACGTTGTATGGTGGTAACTTCAGGCCAAGGAAAGGGGTTGTAGACAACAGACGAAGAATAGCTATAACGACTTTCAAGACGACCAGTCACTAATCTCATCCAGTCATTATGCATTAGAGAAGAAAGTATTCCGAATTCATATAGTGAACCACCAGGAATTATATAATTCCTGTTTGTAGAAATAACATCTGCATTAAAAAAACCAAGAGGAACATAAATACGGCGCTCCGATGATACACTGGGAACCAAGATATAGTTACCAGATAAAGGCTGGCTTACCTGTATAAATACATGCGGTTTATTTGCCATTTTCAGTGCTGCCGGATGACCTGCTTTTAACCTTAAAGCCCTTACAGCATCTGTTCTTCTATGTACTTCTGGCATTCCTTGCAAATCATCCTCTGTCGCATCAACCAGCCATAGACACCAGCGTTCCTTTCCGTTTAAAAACTCATCAGCTCCCAAAACCCTTTTAATCCAGCGTTCAGCCTGAGGTTCTTTTTTTAATAATAAATCTCGCTCTGGCTTGCTTAATAATAAGTGACCACCATCGGTAGGCTTATTCCCAAACAATAAAGCCGGCACAGTATTAATTAATGGTTTATTGGTTGCATAAATAGCAAGATTACTACCCTCAACCAAATAAGGACTGATATTACTAACTAACTTACAATGCCATTCACCATCCACTCTCTGATATAATTTCCGTGTTTTCACCTGAGCGGATAGACCAATAATAATGACATGAACAGCAGCTTTATCTCTGGCATTATTTGCCCATGTAAAAGTTGGGTAAGCAAAATGGATATTCAACCCAAGGGCAAAAATTGGCGGCCATAGCGTCGCTACTTGTTCTCCCTGACAAATGGAATTAGTTGCCACCAGTGCCAGTTCAGCACGGGAATTCTGAATATATTGAGCTCCTTTCCAGAACCAACAAGCAACATAATCAAGATAGCCTAACGCCTTAAAACCGCTAAAAATAGCATGCATATCTGATTTCTGATCTTCTGTACGACCAATAGTACCCAAAAACGGCGGATTACCAATTACGTAAACTTCGTCATCAACTTGTTTGGGACAGATCTGATGCCAGTCAAGACGTAAGCTGTTGCCACTATGAATATTGCCGCTTTCACGTAACGGCAATGCCGGTGGCGCAAAACCAAACGCTTTTTCCCACTGGCTATTTACCTGGTGTTCCGCCAGCCAGAGGGATAACCGAGCAATCTGGCAGGCGAAATCATCAATCTCAATACCGTAAAACTGTGATAGGTGAAGACCACTCATTGAAAATGTTTGAGGTTCCAGCTCACGAAGAGCCTCAATCACTTCAATTTCCAGATTGCGTAACGCTTTGTAGGCCACAATCAGGAAATTACCAGATCCACATGCAGGATCGAATACTTTGATCTTGCCGAGTCGCACTAGTAACGCTTTAAGCCCCTTGGCATTGTTACGCTGTTTATCCAACTCAACGCGTAACGGATCAAGAAACAGGGGCTGAATCACCTTCATGATATTGCGATATGAGGTGTAGTGCTGCCCTAAGCGGCTGCGCTGCTCCACATCAATCACGGCCTGGAACATGCTGCCGAAAATGTCTGGGTTAATCTCACTCCAGTTCATGGTGCCGCATTCGAGTAAGATCTTGCGCCCTTTTTTTCCCAGTTCGGGAACCGGTTCATCGCTGGCAAACAATCCACCATTTACATACGGAAATGCTGCCAGATGGGCGGGTAGCCTTTGCCGTTGAAGGCTGTCAGGCTTCTCATCTAACACACCAAATAACTGATAAAGAAATGCATCCAGATCGCTGCCATCTTCTTCGGTAAAACCTTTGACAGCAGACGTAAACTGGGAGAGGGCAAAAATACCGGTGTCTTCGGCAAAAAGACAAAATAACAAGCGAGTCAGGAAGACGTTAAGGGCGTGAATATCTTCAGACTTGCTGAGGTCATTGCGAACTCGGATGAGGTCAAACAATCTCCCCATCTTCTCGGCGGCCTTCACATCAGCAGGGTTTTCACTGCTAATAATGGCTTTCTCAAGGCCCACTAACGGCAAAAAGAAACCGTAGTTGCTATGTAACTCGTCCATTTCAACATCGAGCCGCTCTTTGCTCGCAGTATCCCAAGCCAGAAAGCGAGTAAAATCAGTGACCAGCACGAAGCGGATCTTGTTTTTAGCTATTACCGGGTCATCAACACACTGATTTAGCAGAGTCTCAAGATCTTCTCCCTCCACAGCAGACTGAAACCAGAGTTTGTTCTTAATACCGACCTGACCAGGCTCTTTAGCGATGTTACGGCTACTGCCCTGACGCACCTGTGTAATCGTTGGTTTAACCACAAACGGTATATAGTGATGACAAAAAACAAGTTATGCATTCTGAAGGATCATGTATGGCAGTTAATCAGGCGAGGATTTTCGAGCAGCTTGAACAGATAACCCACGAGCTGAATCGTGATGAATTCATTTATGGTTTTATGGCCGCTTTTGATTTTCCTAAATCAACGATTACACAGGTGCGTCAGGGCAGTAGCCGTAACATCGCTAAAGAGCCTGGTCAGGTCGGTATTAAGAACAAACTCTGGTTTCAGTCTGCTGTGGAGGGAGAAGATCTTGAGACTCTGCTAAATCAGTGTGTTGATGACCCGGTAATAGCTAAAAACAAGATCCGCTTCGTGCTGGTCACTGATTTTACTCGCTTTCTGGCTTGGGATACTGCGAGCAAAGAGCGGCTCGATGTTGAAATGGACGAGTTACATAGCAACTACGGTTTCTTTTTGCCGTTAGTGGGCCTTGAGAAAGCCATTATTAGCAGTGAAAACCCTGCTGATGTGAAGGCCGCCGAGAAGATGGGGAGATTGTTTGACCTCATCCGAGTTCGCAATGACCTCAGCAAGTCTGAAGATATTCACGCCCTTAACGTCTTCCTGACTCGCTTGTTATTTTGTCTTTTTGCCGAAGACACCGGTATTTTTGCCCTCTCCCAGTTTACGTCTGCTGTCAAAGGTTTTACCGAAGAAGATGGCAGCGATCTGGATGCATTTCTTTATCAGTTATTTGGTGTGTTAGATGAGAAGCCTGACAGCCTTCAACGGCAAAGGCTACCCGCCCATCTGGCAGCATTTCCGTATGTAAATGGTGGATTGTTTGCCAGCGATGAACCGGTTCCCGAACTGGGAAAAAAAGGGCGCAAGATCTTACTCGAATGCGGCACCATGAACTGGAGTGAGATTAACCCAGACATTTTCGGCAGCATGTTCCAGGCCGTGATTGATGTGGAGCAGCGCAGCCGCTTAGGGCAGCACTACACCTCATATCGCAATATCATGAAGGTGATTCAGCCCCTGTTTCTTGATCCGTTACGCGTTGAGTTGGATAAACAGCGTAACAATGCCAAGGGGCTTAAAGCGTTACTAGTGCGACTCGGCAAGATCAAAGTATTCGATCCTGCATGTGGATCTGGTAATTTCCTGATTGTGGCCTACAAAGCGTTACGCAATCTGGAAATTGAAGTGATTGAGGCTCTTCGTGAGCTGGAACCTCAAACATTTTCAATGAGTGGTCTTCACCTATCACAGTTTTACGGTATTGAGATTGATGATTTCGCCTGCCAGATTGCTCGGTTATCCCTCTGGCTGGCGGAACACCAGGTAAATAGCCAGTGGGAAAAAGCGTTTGGTTTTGCGCCACCGGCATTGCCGTTACGTGAAAGCGGCAATATTCATAGTGGCAACAGCTTACGTCTTGACTGGCATCAGATCTGTCCCAAACAAGTTGATGACGAAGTTTACGTAATTGGTAATCCGCCGTTTTTGGGTACTATTGGTCGTACAGAAGATCAGAAATCAGATATGCATGCTATTTTTAGCGGTTTTAAGGCGTTAGGCTATCTTGATTATGTTGCTTGTTGGTTCTGGAAAGGAGCTCAATATATTCAGAATTCCCGTGCTGAACTGGCACTGGTGGCAACTAATTCCATTTGTCAGGGAGAACAAGTAGCGACGCTATGGCCGCCAATTTTTGCCCTTGGGTTGAATATCCATTTTGCTTACCCAACTTTTACATGGGCAAATAATGCCAGAGATAAAGCTGCTGTTCATGTCATTATTATTGGTCTATCCGCTCAGGTGAAAACACGGAAATTATATCAGAGAGTGGATGGTGAATGGCATTGTAAGTTAGTTAGTAATATCAGTCCTTATTTGGTTGAGGGTAGTAATCTTGCTATTTATGCAACCAATAAACCATTAATTAATACTGTGCCGGCTTTATTGTTTGGGAATAAGCCTACCGATGGTGGTCACTTATTATTAAGCAAGCCAGAGCGAGATTTATTATTAAAAAAAGAACCTCAGGCTGAACGCTGGATTAAAAGGGTTTTGGGAGCTGATGAGTTTTTAAACGGAAAGGAACGCTGGTGTCTATGGCTGGTTGATGCGACAGAGGATGATTTGCAAGGAATGCCAGAAGTACATAGAAGAACAGATGCTGTAAGGGCTTTAAGGTTAAAAGCAGGTCATCCGGCAGCACTGAAAATGGCAAATAAACCGCATGTATTTATACAGGTAAGCCAGCCTTTATCTGGTAACTATATCTTGGTTCCCAGTGTATCATCGGAGCGCCGTATTTATGTTCCTCTTGGTTTTTTTAATGCAGATGTTATTTCTACAAACAGGAATTATATAATTCCTGGTGGTTCACTATATGAATTCGGAATACTTTCTTCTCTAATGCATAATGACTGGATGAGATTAGTGACTGGTCGTCTTGAAAGTCGTTATAGCTATTCTTCGTCTGTTGTCTACAACCCCTTTCCTTGGCCTGAAGTTACCACCATACAACGTAAACAAATCGAGATACTTGCCGAAGACGTGATTTTAATCCGTGAAGAATTCCCAGGACGTACACTCGCTGAACTCTATGATCCCGACAAGATGCCGCCAAAGCTGTTGGCTGCTCATCAGGCCCTCGATACAGCGGTGGATCGACTTTACCGTGAGCGCCCATTCAAAGATGCAGCCGACCGCTTAAGCTGCCTGCTGGCACGCTATGAAGCACTTACACAAAAACTGACAGCGACTCAGGCTAAACCAAGAAAGACCACAACACCGTCCAACGCAGGAAACCATAATGAATAACTTATTGCATGTTAAGTATGGTCAAACAGGCCAAAGTACCAGCCTTAATTCGATGGGGATGCGTGAAATGCAGGCCCGTGCTTTTGCTGAACGCAACAGCCAGTATCTGTTGATCAAGTCTCCTCCGGCTTCGGGGAAATCGCGTGCGTTGATGTTTCTGGGGCTGGATAAGCTGGAAAATCAGAGAGTGCGTAAAGTGATTGTCGCCGTCCCGGAAAAGTCTATCGGCGGTTCTTTTCAGGACACTTGTTTAACTGGAAAAGGTTTTTTTGCTGACTGGAATGTTAAATCCGAGAACAATCTGTGTGTGGATGGCGGGGAAGCGGGCAAGGTTCAGGCTTTTCAACGCTTTATGTACGGCAAAGAACGTATTCTGATATGTACTCATGCGACCTTGCGTTTTGCCTTTGATAAATTACTAGTAACAGATTTCGATAATTGCCTGGTGGCTATTGATGAGTTTCACCATGTTTCTGCCGATGGTGATAACCGGCTTGGTAATCTTATTGACGAGCTCATAAAAAAATCGAGGGCGCATATCGTTGCCATGACCGGCTCATACTTCCGAGGCGATACCGTGCCGATCCTGTTGCCTGAGGATGAGGCACTGTTTACTAAGGTGACATACACCTATTACGAGCAGCTAAACGGCTATCAGTATCTTAAATCCCTGGGTATTGGCTATCATTTTTATCAGGGGCGTTATATTGATGCATTGCCCACGGTACTCGATACCAGCAAAAAAACGATTATTCATATTCCGAATGTCAATTCTGGTGAATCGACCAAAGATAAATACGGAGAGGTTGATTCTATCATCGATGTGCTTGGCAACGTGATAAAGCGCGATCCTCTGACAGGGGTTTATCATATTGCGGGGAAAAATGGTCGTGAGATAAAATTAGCCAATCTGGTTGATGATAATCCTAACGAACGACCCAAAATCCAAGCGTATTTACGTAATATCAAAGCGGCTGATGACATGGACATCATCATCGCCTTAGGCATGGCGAAAGAAGGGTTTGACTGGCCTTACTGTGAACATGTGCTGACTATTGGCTATCGCAGTTCTCTGACAGAAATTGTTCAGATTATTGGTCGTGCGACCCGAGATTGTACGGGAAAAAAGCATGCTCAGTTTACCAATCTCATCGCTCAACCCGATGCACAGGATGATGATGTGAAGGCATCGGTCAATAATATGCTTAAGGCGATCACCACATCGTTATTGATGGAGCAGATCTTAGCTCCCAACATCCAGTTTAAGCCTCGTTCTCAATGGGACGGTCGGCCACTGCCGCCCAATACTTTGCTCGTACATGATTCCGCAACCTCACCGGTATCCCCGAAAGTGTTGGATATTCTAAATAGTGACAAGAATGAAATTATGGCGACCCTGATGGCTAACGAGCAGTTGGTCAAAGAGGCAATCAGTGAAACCACGCCTCCCGAAACCATTACTCAAGTGGCTTTGCCAGCAGTTATTCAGACCCTTTACCCAGACTTGACCGAAAAAGAACAGGAACAGGTACGCCAGGGGGTATTACAAAGTATGTTGATCACTCAGAAAGGGGGCGTGGTTGATTGGGAAAACCTGCCGCAGGGTGCCAATGTGGACATGGCGAATGATGCTGAAGAAGAGTCAGTTAGCAGTGTCGCAGGTAAGCAGTTCCTGAAAATGGGTGAAAAATTCATCTGTATTGACAATCTGGATATAGACCTGATAGATGCGGTAAATCCGTTTCATGGTGCTTATGAAATTATCTCTAAATCGGTAACTGCGCCTATGCTGAAAACCATTCAGGAAGCGGTAAGTGCCAGCCAATCGCAGGTCTCCGAAGAAGAGGCAATTATCCTTTGGCCTAAGATTAAGCAGTTCACCCGTGAACAACAGAGAGAGCCTTCGCTGAATGCCAGCGACCCGATTGAGAAGCGTTACGCTGAAGCACTGGCCTTTATCCGCAAAATGAAGCAACAGAAGTTGGCTAATCAGGAGCAGTAAAATGATCCGGTTATCGACAAAGCGATTAGCGGCCAAATCAACATTAGATGAGATCCTCAGTGAAGAAGATGATCTTGGTCTATTGGATGTTCACCCCCTGAAGCACAAAACGGGTCCTGTCGATTTGGCTGGCACTCAGTTTGTTGAAATTGTCGCGTTTTACGATCGGCATGGCCGTCTGCCAACTGAAAACAGCTCCGCGTCTCTTGATGAAAAGCGTCTGGCAAGACGATTGCGCATCATTAAAGAAAACCCCAATATATGCGCTTCGTTGCAAATTCTGGATTGCCAGGGGATTCTGGTTTCAAATCATATTGAAAATGGCAGAACCCCACTAGTCGCTGAACCAGAGCCAATACCCTACGCCAACAAATCAGAACTGGTGACTTCTTTAGAGGATATTTTTGCCGACGACGAGGACGGTTTATTAAATTTTGCGGAACCTGACATCTTCAGCTTACAGTATGTTTCCGCTGACAAAAAAGAGCAGCCAGATGAAATTGCTCAGCGCCAGCCTTGTCACGACTTCCAGCGTTTCGAACCGTTGTTTCACAGCCTGCATAAAGGCTTAAAAGATGGGGCTTTTGATCTTGAGCGTTTTACACATAAATTGAAAATTGTTGAAGGCGATTTTTTTATTCTTAATGGGTTACTAGGGTATGTGCATAGTGCTGGTGAACGTTTGGAAGAATATCGGACCTACAACGCCCGACTGCGACTGATATTTGAGAATGGCACCGAGATGAACATGCTCTATCAATCCTTAACTCACGGTTTGGTGAGGGATAAAGAAGGACGCAAGGTACAACTCAAAGGCGAGAAGTTACAACCATCAGATGCTGCGGTGCCGACCGGTTTGGTTTATGTGCTCGCCACCACGAGTACAGACCCCGCGCTTATTCCTTATAAACAAAGCCTTTACAAGATTGGCTTTACCGAAACAACCGTGGAGCAGCGTATTGAGCATGCCGAGAAAGACCGTACTTTCCTCGAAGCACCAGTCCGGATTGTGGCTACCAGCCAGTGCTTTAACCTCAATGCCCAAAAGCTGGAGGCATTAGTACATGGTTTCCTCGCTGCCCGCCGTCTCAATATTACGCTCAAGAGCTACAACGGTCAGGTCTATGCTCCCAGAGAGTGGTTTAACGTCCCATTGGCTACCGTTCAGGCAGTGATCCAGCACATTGTGGACGGAACTATTTCGCAGTACCGACTGGATAATACGACTGGGAGAATTGTTGCGAAACATCCTGGGCCATAAGGTCGTTGCCCAGCGAAGAGCGTTAAGCCTATTCAGTATATTAAAAAATAACTACCAAGACCTTTTCCAGGGCGTTTTGCAAAGTTTCTCGCATTACTTTCGGCGAATAAAACTTGCTGTGACGTTTTTATTTTCTGCGATCTATCTCTAAAAACCCCACTTGCTACTGCTAACAGAAAGCAGTATCTTTTACCCGCACCTGCAAAATCAGGTGCCGGGATTGGTCTCCCGAATACCATACTGGCGACATATGACGCGCCTTGCGTCTTTTTTTATGTCGTATGCTTAGCTATACCGAATTATGGTGGGCTGGGCGGGGGCACCGCAAGGTGCGCCGGTTCCAGTATGGCCGGTAAGACCAACTCCGTTCAGTCCACCACCCGTAAGATTGGTCTCTTAGGTGGTGGTTTAAACATCACATACTGGAGGCTGCCTTATGGCTACAACCCTCAACCAGACTCACCCATTACTTACAGTTCCTTTTAGCGCCGCCACGGATTTCACTGTACTGGCAGATTGTTGCGAGAAACTCGCAGAGACTCAGGCAGAAAGCTACGATCCTGTACTGAAGATGGCTCTCTGCGGTCGACTTGCCGCCGGTCTTGCGCTGCTGAAACCGGGCCTGCGCGATCCTATTCCGCCTCACCTGATAGACAGCCTGACCGTTGATACCTTGCCTACAAACTCTCCCCGTTTTGCCCCAGATGCGGATACGCTTTGCGATTACTGTTTTATCCTGACTCAGCTTCTGCTTTGCCGGATGTTTCCGCCACAAGCGGAAGAACAATTGCGCTGGCTCCTAGCGGAACTGGTTGATTACTTTGCCGCGGAATTGAAAGCTCCGCGCTGGATACGTACCGCTGACGGCGTGAAATGCATTGATGAGGTGGCCGCATGAACCAACAGGACTGGCATCCCGCCGATATTATTGCGGCGCTGAAAAAGCAGGGAACGTCGCTGGCGGCGGTTTCGCGTAACTCGGGGCTGGCTTCTTCCACGCTGGCGAATGCGCTGACAAAACACTGGCCTAAAGGTGAAAGGCTGATTGCTGAAGCGCTGGGTGTCGCGCCTGAGCAAATCTGGCCTTCTCGCTACCATTGATGTTCCACCGGCGCAGATCCGATACGGGTTCTGCGCCATTTCCTGTTTATCAGATTGCCAAAAATCGACCAATAATCCTTTAAAAGGGAAAAACAGTTTTCTCTTATCTGCATCTTTTGCCGCGCAGTAATATCCCCCCGGCACAAAATGCTTCATGACCTGAAAGAAGCGCCTGATGTATCAGGATGGTCGCCTTTTACCGGCATCAACCTTTGAAAATGCCGGACCGCATTGCGGTTAAGGTCATTCTCTACTCTGCTTCACCTTCCTGCTGTTTTTGAGGCCTGCGCCGCAAAGCGACGACACATTTACACAACATGTAATGAATGACCGGAATACGCCTTTAGTTTCCCGGTAAAGAGGAATGCATTTCGCCTTGGGCGACTTCAGTCTCTTCATTATCGCTTTGCACCTATATAGGCTTTACGCTATATTAATAAGGAGGTCCCGTGTGGACGATTAAAACAACGGACATATTTGACAGCTGGTTCAGTTCACTCAGTACCATCGATCGAACCAACGTGCTGGCATCGCTTATCGTTCTGCGGCAAAAAGGGCCGGGTTTGCCCAGACCTTATGCCGATACGATTAAAGGCTCTCGCTACAGTAACATGAAAGAACTACGCGTTCAGAGCCGGGGCGATCCGATACGGGTGTTTTTCGCCTTCGATCCTTACCGAACCGGCATTCTGCTTTGCGGCGGTAACAAGGTCGGCAATGAAAAACGTTTTTATGACCAGATGATCCCGGTTGCTGACCGGGAATTCACGAATTATCTGAAGACATTAGATGATAAGGAGTAACGCGATGGGCAGAACGCTCGAACAGCTTCTTGCGGATGAAAAACCGGAAGTCGTAGCCGACGCTCAGGCGATGGCGGCGGACATCCTGCTCAACATCCACCTTGCCGAATTGCGTGAGATAGTGCAAAAAACGCAGGTGGAAATGGCGCAGGCGCTGGGCATCCGGCAGCCTACCGTTGCCGGTATGGAAAAACCGGGCCGCGACCTGAAACTGTCCACGCTTAAACGCTACGTTGAGGCGACCGGCGGCAAACTGCGCCTTGATGTTGAACTGCCGGATGGTTCTCACTACGGATTTGTACTGTAAACACTGACGCTCCATGAACCGGAGCGTCAACCCCGTTACAACGGGCAGCGGCCCGCATTGCCATAAGGCTTTGCTGCCGCGTGACCGCAATACTGCACCAGAATTTCAATTTTCAATCACTGAGCCAGTCCAGTGCGTCACTTTAACCGCGCAGAGCGGGAAAGTGACGCACCTGCCTTTTCGATCTGCACCAGAGAAATCAACTGCACCAGCCAATAGCGGGATTCTGACACCGTGATTCAACCCACTTTAACTCACAGGAGAACTTGAACCGATACCGGAGGGGGATCAGGACGATCCGGGGGATAACTCGCGCAAGCGGGCGGCTGCTCAGAGAGCACAACCGAAGCCCCGCAATACCTCAACGGCTGCCGCCCCGGCGCTCAGGTATCGTTCGCAGCCCCGACGAATATCAGGGGCTATCGGCCTACGCGCCGGGGAAGGTTGTATCAGATTTTGGAGTTGCTGCAATCATGAAAAGAGGAAAGAGAACATGGGCATTCTGGAGCAGGAAATGAAAACGCTGGCGCGGCAGGCGGGCGGCAGCCATAAGACTGTTCACGATCGTATTAGGCTGGCGCAGCGTTTTTGCGATCGTCTGGTAGTGATGCAAAATGTGCAGATCCGGCGAGTGGAGCAACTGAAAGCCCGACATGTTGAAAGCTACATCCGGGAACGGCTGGCGCAGGGCATAACGAAACGCAGCCTACAAAACGAAATGGCGGCGATCCGCTGTCTGCTGAAGCAGGCCGGGCGTGATCGATTAGCTATCAGTGAACGGCTGTCCAATAAATCGCTCGGATTGTCCGGCGCATCCCGTAACGGCACCCGGCAGGCCATTACTGCGGAGTATTATCGGCAGGTGCTGGAAACCGCTCGCGAAAAAGACACCGGGATGGCGGCGGCGCTAGAGCTTTCAAGGTTGATGGGATTGCGCTCTCAGGAAGCAGTGCAGTGTGCGCAATCGCTCAGGACGTGGAAACAGGCGCTGGAGCGCGGCGAAACCCGGCTTACCGTGGTGTTCGGCACCAAAGGCGGGCGGCCTCGCGAGACAATAATTTTGGATGTTGGCGCAGTACGGAAAGCACTGGAGAATGCGTTGTCTGTGGCAGAACAACGCAACGGCAGGTTAATTGATAAGCCCGATCTGAAAAGCGCGATGAAATACTGGCATGGTCAGGCGTCGCGTATTGGTTTAACTGGCGCATATTCCCCACATTCATTGCGTTATGCCTGGGCGCAGGATGCCATTCGCCATTATCTGGCGCAGGGATTCAGCGAAAAAGAAGCGCTGGCATTGGTCGCGATGGATTTGGGCCACGGCGACGGGCGTGGGCGTTATGTGGCGCAGGTTTATGGGCGTTGAAACGATGGATAATTCCTGTATCTGGTGCAGTCAAAAAGGAAAAGGCCGAAAGGGTAAAGGAAAGCTAAGGGTAACAGCGCCAAACCGGAAAGGGCCAAAGGGCTGAAAAGGCCGTCATTGGCGCAGTTCGATGTTTATCCGGTGGGGTATCTGATGCAGCTTTGCGTTTCTCCTGCGGCGGGAAACTGGTGCAGTAATATGGAATATCGGGTTCTGGCGCAGTGTCGTGTTGGCAGACAACCATCCTATGGTGCAGATTTTTTATCGTCGCAATGACGATAAGCTTTACCTCAAAAATTACCCTTATTGATAGGTAATGACCTGAAAATATTCTGCCAGAATAATTTTAGGCATTTCCCGATTGATCGTTAAAAATACGAAGGTAAAACCTTTCAGAAAGCAAAGAAGCAGCTCCCTAGCATCAGGATCTGCTTTTGTCAGAGAATTAACCGTCAGGCTGTACCAGCGGCCTTATGTTGTCGTGCATAAATATACGGTGCGACATATCCTTCGCGGCTGACGTCCAGATAATTCGACCACCACTGCATCATTTCCATACGGGCTTCCAGATGCTCGGCTTTATGGACATAGGCCGCCCGCACGTTGTTACGCTCTTTGTGGCTCATCTGCCGCTCAATGGCATCCCTTGACCACAGCCCCGACTCGTTCAGCGCGCTACAGGCCATTGTCCTGAAGCCGTGGCCGCACACCTCGGTTTGGGTGTCATAGCCGATCACGCGCAGCGCCTTGTTGATGGTGTTTTCACTCATCGGCTTGTTCAGCGTATGCGCGCCGGGAAAAACGAATACTGACTCGCCGGAAATTGCCTGAATCTGTTTCAGCAGGGCGACAGCCTGCCGTGACAGCGGCACCAGATGCTCGTCTTTCATCTTTGCGCCACGCTCTGAAAATCTCACGCCTTTAACTGCTTCGCGTTTTGCCGGTACGGTCCAGATATGCGCTTTCAGGTTGAACTCATCCCAACGGGCGAGCCGTAATTCGCTGGATCGCAGAAAAACATGCAGATTCAATTCCAGCGCCAGACGAGTCAGAGCTCGGCCTTTATAGTTATCCATCTGCTCCAGTAGTTCAGGCAGGCGTTTTAGCGGCAGGGCGGGATGATGTTGGGTTACAACAGGGGTCACGACGCCATCCAGATCGTAAGCCGGATTATATTTGATTACTCCTTGCTGTACGGCGTGGCGCATGATTTTGGTCAGATGCTGGCGCACCCGACCGGCGACATCATGCACGCCTTTATCGTCAATCGTCTTAATCAACTGCGCCAGATGGCGGGTTTCAATCTGCGCAATATCCGTCTGGCCGATAGCGGGGAAAACGTAGCGTTTCAGGCAGGTGAGAATCTTATCGGCGTGAGCGTCCGACCAGAGTTTAAGGCAACTGGAGTGCCATGCGGTGGCGATGTACTGAAAGGTGCGGGATTCATCGACGGCGGCGTTATCCGTTTTGCGGATCAGGGAAGGACAGAGGCCGGACGTTAGTAGTTTACGCGCCGCATCGCGCTTTTCGCGGGCTTCTGCCAGTGTAGTCTGAGGGTAGGGGCCAAAGGCCAGACGGTTTTCCTTACCGCTGAAGCGATAGCGGAAATACCATAACTTGGCGCCACTGGCGGATACCGTCAGGTACAGACCTTGCGAATCGGTAAGTTTGTAGGATTTTGCGAGAGGTTTGGCTGCGCGGATTTTACTGTCATTCAGGGCCATGTGAGGGTCTCCTTCGTTCATCGAACTGAACGACCCGCAATCTGACCCCAAATTTTCCGGATACGAAGGAATAAAGCAAAACGCATCGGGAAAGATTTTTACGCTAACCTGTTGAATTTAAGACACATAAGAATTCATAAGAAAGCATAAAAAAGAAGAATTGGTGCCGGACTCGGAATCATACTCACAATTAACTTACTGTTAATTATCTATTTTGTTGATATTTATCGTAAACAGCGCCCCCACGAAAGCCCCCATAAAAAATCGCTTTGTTTTTGTGATGATTGTCACGAAAAACCGTTGTTTAAGCGATTAGCCGTTTCGTTATGTGTGGCGTTAGGTCCACACATAATGGCCTGAAGTCCACATATCGTGGTGTTAAACGAAGAAACGACATGTGAATTAGGTGTTTTTGAGATAATGCATTGAACCGCATATGAATAATCTATTGATTTAATTTGTATTTTCATCATTTTTTTGAGATGTCGTCAGAGTTCAGTTGAGATAATTAAACATCATGGCTCAATCTAGTCCTTCTGAACCCTGATCAAAGCACTGCTTTAGTATCCTCTCAAACTTGCTCACCGCCGCTGCATACTTAGCCGGATTCTTATCATTCAGCACTGCCAGATTACGCTGTGTTCAGCGAATAACGGAAAGATGCTGAATTTCAGGGTAGCGATACAGCGACCAGTCAGGGTTATTTTGTTTATAACTGAGCAAGAATTGGCGATCCCGATCTGTAAGATGCGACTTCAACGCCTGCGGTAGCAAAGTCGTTACTGACAAAAGAGATCCCAGCGACGTTTCTTATGGGACGTCTTCTTTGGTAATATCTTCGTGTTGCACAACCTGCGAGGAAATGCATATGAAAAGGATGTCTGGTAAGCACTATCATGGCAGTCATCAGGAAAGATTTGGTTATTGGATAGGCATTCAGTTTCGGCGTATCCCTCGGAACTATCGTCGTTTGATATACCTACTGTCTCTCCCTTTCTGGGGACCTTTGTGGCTATTTTGGTATTTTCTTATCCGGGTTGATGATAGGGAGTGGCGTCAAAATTATCTGGAATTGGAAAAATATTGGATAATTTATCCTCAGACAAAAACAAATACAGGAACTCGTTGCTATTACTGTGGTTCTAATCGCATAGATAGTTATTTGTGGCGGGGTATATCAGGGTACAGAGTTCATTATTGTCATCAGTGTCGCAAGGATCTTTATCGAACAGCGGAATAGTTGAGGTGCCGTATTTATCGCGTGGTGCATCATTCATATATAATGGTTAGAACTGCATATATAGCAAGGCTAAAAATTTTGCTCTAAAACCGTCACAAATTTGTTTAGAGCCGCCGTAAACTTAGCCGGATTTTTAGCATTCAGCGCCGCTAAGTTACGTTGTTTCCAGCGAATAGCTGGGAGATGCTGAATTTCAGGATAGCGATACAGCGACCAGTCAGGGTTATTTTGCTTATAGCTGAGTAAAAACTGTCGATCCTGAGCGGTAAAGTGTGATTTCAACGCCTGCGGTAGTAGGGTCGTTACTGATAAAAGCGATTCCAGAGAGGTTTCCTGCTGCGTCATGCCCGAAAATTCCTGTTGGTACAGCGTGGCGATCCTCCCCGTGTCCCAGTTTGGGGCCAGCAGTTCGGCTATGGGGCGGGGATGCCCTGCCAGATAACAAAGAAAACCGTCAAAAATCTCGCGCGTCAGGCCCGGTTTCTCTAGCATATTCAGTACGTCAAACAGATCGCGTGGATGCTGGCGATCGAGCGCGGCGCAGATTTTACCGCCGTAAAGATCCGCCAGCGAGACGACATTCATGGTGGTGAAGCCATATTCCATTTCCACCGGCTCACACACCGGCATTTCTGCCGGAGGCAACAGCAATCCACGCCAGACCGGACTGACCTCAATCTTTATTTGCGCATCAACGGCGTTAACGATGATACGCTTTTCATCCGCTTTATTCTCCTGCCGGATAGCGGTGATCCCCCGCGTGCTGTTCAGCGATTTGGTAATACGCATCAATGCATCGTCGATGGCAGCGAGATCGGTGTCGCGATCCATGAAGGTTTTATACACCAGATCGATATCTACCGATAGGCGAGGGAAGTCCTGCACAAATAAATTAATTGCCGTACCGCCTTTTAAAGCGAAACAGGATTCTTTCGCTACATGCGGCAGGGCAGTCATCAACAGTTTGACCTGTCGGGCGTAAATATCACGTTGATCCATCTTCGACTCCTTTCGGTTTAAATTCCTTGGGAACGGTGATCTGGTAATCCGGCTCCAGCCAGCCGCCGGGGACGATTTGCCGCTTTCCTGTCCCGGTATCTACACCACTCTGATCGAGATACTGGAAATAAGGATGTCCGTTGCGTTGCGCAAGGTAGAGCATCACCCGGTTGGTTTTCACCGAATGGCTGGCAGAGAGCAGCGCCTGCAATTTACGCGGGCTGAGAAGGTTTAGCCCCTGAAACAGGGCGTCGGCATGTTCAAACGAGATCTGCGTGGGAATACCTCTGGCGATTTCATACGCAGCAAGTTCCGGGCCGCTGCCCATTACTCTCCTATCGCCGATTTTCAGTTCTGTAGTGAATGGCGTTACATCAGCGGACAGGCCCGACGTATACAGCGTGACAAAGGTGGCGGATTGTTCAAAGGTGGCGAACCATCCCGGCAGCTTGACGTAAGCCGGGAGCGTGAGCCAGACCTGAGGCCTGCCCGGTTCGGTATAGTGGGCATGGCCCTGTAGTGCAAGACTGGTCAGCCCCGCCACCCGCACCGGTTTTTCCCACTGGGTTTGCAGGCAGGAAACCGCATCGACCCAGTCGGGTTCGCGACCCGTCCGACAGTAAACACCATGCGCTACCCGCCTGAGCCAGCCGTTCTGTACATAGCGGTAAGAGAGCTTACGATCTATGCCGTTGCGGCTAAGCCATGACTGGAGCAACACCTGACCGGGTAGGGTATTCTGCATCAGCCAGTTTATATAGTTAGCCAAATGTCACCTATAAGTAGACAATTTAGTCCATTTTTAAACTATTATGGATTTAGTGAAAAATCATGGCAAGTTTTGGTTTTATTATTTATTAATTTGTCGACTTTAAATCGACATTTAAACAAAAAAACAAACCTTGGCTACTCACTAAAGAAGGCTCGTAAATATATTCGGTTGGCTTAAAAGGAACGTGTAACATAGAAGCAAAGCTGAACAATAGTCGTTACTCATCGTTCTGAGGCGTTGCATCTGCTGTATGCCCTGATAAGTAACGGCATGATAAAACAGAGAATAAGATGAAATTCACTGAAGATACCCGTGTAAAGATCCCAACCGTCCTGCACTTGATAAGACTGGGTTACGGGACGGGAGAAGGCAAGCGAAGCGCGGCAGCTTGTCATTCATAAAATGACGAAAAAATCAACAAACAACTCTATAAAAGCAAAAAACAGTTTTCCCTTTCTGCCTTGTTGCCACGGGTGTAAGTTTGCACCTGCACAAAATGCTTTATGACCTGAGAGAAGCGCCTGATGAATCAGGATGGTCATCCCTTACCGGCGGCTACCTTTGCAAACCGCCGGGCCATCCTACCGATGGTTAAGGTCATCCTTCACTCTCTGCACCAGTCTATAAACGTGACGGCCGCGTGACCGCAACCCTGAACCAGAATTTCAATTTTCAATCACTGCGCCAGTCCAGTGCGTCACTTTAACCGCGCAAAGCGGGAAAGTGACGCACCAGCGCCTTTTGACTGCACCAGAGAATTCAACTGCGCCAACGCACGGCGGGATTCTGACACCGTGATTTCACCCACTTTCACTCACAGGAGAACTTGAACCGATACCGGAGGGGGATCAGGACGATCCGGGGGATAACCCGCGCAAGCGGGCGGCTGCTCAGAGAGCACAACCGAAGCCCCACAATACCTCAACGGCTGCCGCCCCGGCGCTCAGGTATCGTTCGCAGCCCAACCATTCAGGGCTATTGGCCTACGCGCCGGGGAAAAGTTGTATCAGATTTTGGAATTGCAGCAATCATGAAAGGGGGAAATGCAAAAAATGAGTTTTCTGGAGCAGCAAATGAAAACGCTGGCGCGGCAGGCGGGCGGCAGCCATAAAACCGTTCACGACCGTATTAGACTGGCGCAGCGCTTTTGTGGCCGTCTGGTGGTGGCGCAAAATGTGCAGATCCGACGGGTGGAGCAACTGAAAGCGCGGCATATTGAGAGTTACGTTCGTGAACGGTTGGAACAAGGCATAACGAAACGCAGCCTGCAAAACGAAATGGCAGCGCTCCGCTGTCTGCTGAAGCAGGCAGGGCGTGATCGATTGGCCACCAGTGAACGGCTGTCCAATAAATCTCTCGGCTTATCCGGCGCATCCCACAACGGCACCCGGCAGGCTATCACGGCAGAGCATTATCGGCAGGTGCTGGAAACCGTTCGTGCAAAAGACGCGGTGTTGGAGCTTTCAAGGTTGATGGGATTGCGTTCTCAGGAAGCGGTGCAGTGTGCGCAATCGCTTAGGACATGGAAACAGGCGCTGGAGCGTGGTGAAATCCGGCTGACCGTGGTGTTCGGCACCAAAGGCGGACGGCCCCGCGAGACGGTGGTTCTGGATGCCGGCGCAGTCAGAAAAGCGCTGGAAAATGCGTTGGCTGTGGCGGAACAACGCAATGGCAGGCTGATTGACAAGCCTGATCTTAAATCCGCGATGAAATACTGGCACGGTCAGGCGTCGCGTATCGGCTTGACTGGGGCATATTCCCCACACTCATTGCGTTACGCCTGGGCGCAGGATGCCATTCGTCATTATCTGACGCAGGGATTCAGTGAAAAAGAGGCGCTGGCGCTGACGGCGATGGATTTGGGCCACGGCGACGGGCGCGGGCGTTATGTGGCGCAGGTTTATGGGCGTTGAAACGATGGATAATTCTTGTATCTGGTGCAGCGAAAGGGAAAAGGCCTAAAGGGTAAAGAAAGGCTAAGGGTAACAGCGCCAAACCGGAAAGGGCCAAAGGGCTGAAAAGGCCGTGATTGGCGCAGTTCGATGTTCGTTCGACGGGGAATCTGGTGCAGCCCTGCGATTTTACCGGCGTCAGTGAATGAGGGCTGTGATAGGCCCCAGTGTTGGTGCTAATAAAAAAGCAGATCCGCTGGCGCAGAGATCTGCTTTTCGGCGTCAATCAGTCGCGGGTTCAGGCAACCTGAATATGCCTATCAAAACGGTAAGCCGGGATGAATTTCTGCCGGCAGGCATCGAGATAGTCCGACCACCATTGCATCATCTGCGTGCGTTCGTCGAGGTGCTCCGCCTTGTGGATATAGGCGGCGCGAACGTGGTTACGCTCTTGATGGCTCATCTGCCGCTCCACTGCATCTTTTGACCAGCGGCCTGATTCAATCAACGCGCTACAGGCCATCGTGCGGAAACCATGACCGCAAACGTCCACCTGCGTGTCATAGCCCATCGTGCGCAGCGCCTTGTTGATGGTGTTTTCGCTCATCGGTTTGCGCGGGTCGTGGTCGCCGGGAAACAGCAACTCACTGCTACCGGACAGCAGTTTTAGCTGCTTCAGCACCGTTACCGCCTGTTTTGACAACGGCACCAGATGCGGTGTTTTCATCTTCGCGCCGCGCTCTGAATAACGCACGCCCGGAATGGGTTCACGTTGCGCGGGGATGGTCCACATTGCGCCATCCAGATCGATCTCCGTCCAGCGGGCAAAGCGTAACTCACTGGAGCGAATAAAGATCAGCAGGTTAAGCTGCACCGCCAGACGGGTTAGTAATCTGCCGGAATAGCCTTCGATCCGTTCCAGCATCTCCGGCAGTTTTTCCAGCGGCAGAGCGGGGTAGTGGTTTTTTGGCGGCGGCGCAATGGCTCCGGCCAGATCGTTGGCAGGATTGCTGGCAATAAGTCCCTCTTGCACCGCATAGCGCATGATCGCCGTCGTACGCTGCTGTATCCGCGCGGCGGTTTCCAGATTGCCTTTTCTCTCCGCCACACGCAGCGGGATTAGCAGGTCAGCCGTTTTCAGGTCGGCAACGGGAAATTTGCCGATCAACGGAAAGACGTGCAGTTCCAGCGAGCGCAGGGCTTTGGCGGCATGGGCTTCAGTCCAACGGATATTACCCGCCACCCACTTGCGGGCGATCTCTTCAAAGGTATTGCCGTTTTTTCTCGCCTGCTTGTCCTGCTGTTTTTTTACGCCGGGATCGGCACCTGCGCTGAGTACCAAGCGGGCTTCCTCGCGTAGCTTACGGGCATTTGCCAGCGTGACGGTGGGGTAAGCGCCAAACGCCAGCTTTTTCTCTTTGCCGCCGAAGCGGTATTTGAGATGCCAGAGTTTAGAACCGTTGGGTTTAATCAGCAGGTACAGACCCTGCGCGTCGCTGAGTTTGTAAGGTTTATCGAACGGCTTGGCGTTGCGGATGGCGGTATCTGTCAGAGGCATGGTGGGGGCTCCATAGTTTATCGAACCGGCAGGCCCCCAATTAAGCCCCCAAAAACTACGGATGTCAAAAAATCCGGTAGTACCTGTTGGTACTCCAGATTTTTATCAACTTACTGATTTTTCAACGTTCCCGGACGCATAAGGACATCCTGAAACTAAATTTTGGTGCCCGGACTCGGAATCGAACCAAGGACACGAGGATTTTCAATCCTCTGCTCTACCGACTGAGCTATCCGGGCAACGGGGCGCATTAAACCGTATTGACCGCGCGTCGTCAACGGCTTTATGCGTTTGCGCCGGCCGAATATGGGCTGACTGCTGACTTTTCAGCCAAAGGCCGATAAAAAAGCGGTTAAAGGCGCAATCAGGTCAATGCGCCATTTTTACGGCAGAGCGCGAAGCGCAGTACATCTTCCGCCAGGCGTCTGGCTGTATCGATATCGGACGGCTGGCGTTTGACCAGCAGTCGGCTCAGGCAGCCTTCGAGGATTAATTCCATCTGCTGCGCCACCATGACAGGGTCGTCGGTTTCCAGTTCGAGCAACAGGTCGTGGGTGTAACGGTGAGACGCCTGCTTTTGCTGTTCCGCCAACTGGTGGATCGGGTGCTGAACGTCGGGATAAAAGCTGCAGGCGGCAATAAACAGGCAACCGGGAAAGCGCTGGTTGCAGACGGCGTCATGCAGCACCTGGTAGCGCGCCAGCAGTTTTTGCTGGATGGTTAAGGTTTTGTCCAGCAACAGACTGCGTCGCCAGGTATCGACCTGCTGGCTATGGTAGCGAAGGCTGTCATAAATCAACGCCTCTCGGTCGGGCCAGAACGGCAGCAGGGCATCGGGCGCAACCGCCAGTTTTCCGGCCAGCATTTCCAGCGATATCGTGGCAAGGCCCTGCTGTTCCAGCAGGGTTAACGCCTGTTCCAGAACCTGTTCTCGTTGCATTCGGTCTCCTGCTGCAGTGCGTTTCGCGTCGGGGATAATGTCGGCGCGCGTTCTCAGCCTGGGGCGCCGGGCGGAACATTACTGCGCCGGCGGATGCGTGTGTCCGCTGGCGCCCGGCATTATCCTGAAAAATGTATTTTCTGCAGATGCGCCTGAAACTGACGCGCATCCATATAGCCGGTAACCCGTGAGGCGGGAATTTCTTGTCCCCCGGCGTCAAAAAACAGGATGGTCGGCAGCCCCAGCACCTCAAGCTCCTTTAACAGCGCCCGCTGTTCCGGCGAGTTATGGGTCACGTCCGCCTGCAATAGCCGGACGCCGGCCAGTTGCTGCCGTACCAGACTATCGCGGAACGTGTATTTTTCAAACTCTTTGCAGGCTACGCACCAGTCGGCATACAGGTCCAGCATTATCGGCTGTCTGGCGTTGGTCAGCGCCTGGCGCAGCGTCTGACGATCGGTTACGTGGGTGAACTGTAGCGAGGATTGTCCCGCCGGAGTGACGGCGGCCGGAGGGAAGGCCCAGTCCTGCAGCGGCCGGGCGGCGACCAGCGCGGCCAGTAAAAACAGCCATTGTATCCCACGCATCCAGCCGCGCTGGCTGCGCAGGCTCAGAATAAACGCCCAGCTGCAGAAGGCGACGCCCAGCAAGCTCCACAGGCGCAGGCTCCAGGCATCGCCCAGAATGCGTTCGAGCAAGAATACCGGCAGCGTCAGAATAACGAAGCCGAAGGCTTCCTTGACATATTGCATCCACGGCCCGCTGCGCGGCAGCAGCCGGTGGCCGAATAGCGTCACCAGGATTAACGGCAGACCCATTCCCAGCGCGTACAAATAAAGCGTGCCGCCGCCGGCCAGGATGTCGCCGCTCTGGGCGATATACAACAGGATGGCGCTGAGCGGCGCGGTGGTGCAGGGCGAGCAGATTAAGCCGGCGATGGCGCCCATGCCGAATACGCCGGGCAACGAGCCGCTTTGCTGGCGATTGCTCCACAGCGTCAGCCGGGTTTGCAGCGTGGAGGGCAGTTGCAGCGTGTAAAGCCCAAACATCGACAGCGCCAGCGCGATAAACAATGCCGACAGCGTAATGAGCACGGCGGGGTGCTGTAAGGCGGCCTGCAGCGGCAGACCGGCGGCGGCAACGATCAGCCCCAGCAGGGTATAGGTCAACGCCATGCCCTGCACATAGACCAGCGACAGCAGTAACGTTCTGCCGGTCGATAGTGACTGTCGGCGGCCGAGGATCAGACTGGAAATCAACGGGTACATGGGTAATACGCAGGGCGTAAAGGCGACGCCGACGCCGATCAGCAGCGCCCACCAGGCGGAAAAGGGCGCGATGGCGGCGGAAGCGGCGTCGGGCGCAACGGCGCCATTCAGCGCGCTCAGCGGAACGACGCGGGTTTCCGGCGGGTAGCAGAAGCCGGCTTCGGCGCAGCCCTGGTAAGTTACACTGATTGAGGCGCCTTCTCCGGCGTTGCGCAGCGGCACCTCCAGCCGCAGCGCGTCGGTATAAATCGTGACCTGACCATAAAATTCATCGTGGTGCGCTTTGCCGGTCGGTAAAGCATATTCGCCCAGCGTTGCCTGGCTGGCCTGCAACCGGATTTGTCGCTGATACAGGTAGTAGCCGGGCCTGATCTGCCAGTTTAGCCGCAGCCGGTCGCCGTTTTGCTGAAAATCGAAGGTAAAAGCCTGATCCACCGGCACAAAGGCGTTGCCGGTTCCGGAAGAAAACAGCGCGGCCGGCGTCGCGAACGGCAACAGTACGGAACAACACAGGAGAATCAGTATGGCAAAACGTCGGGTCATGGCAGAGCGTCACCAGTGAAAACATCAAACGGGTCGATGTCCGTTTACGGAAACAGAGACCGGCATACTATACCCTGGTTTGGCGTCAGGGAAAGCCGAACGGCGCGCGGGCGGCGCCGTTCGGCCAGTGGCTTACAGCACCAGATTGCCGAGGATAAAGCCGAATATAACGGCCAGCGCGATGGCCAGCACGCCGGGGATCAGGAATGAGTGATTAAACACGAACTTGCCGATGCGGGTTGAGCCGGTGTCGTCCATCTCAACGGCGGCCAGCAGCGTCGGGTAGGTCGGCAGCACAAACAGCGCCGACACCGCCGCGAAAGAGGCCACGGCGGTAACCGGCGATACGCCCAGCATCAGCGCCGCCGGCATCAGCGCTTTGGCGGTGGCGGCCTGCGAGTACAGCAGCATGGCGGCGAAAAACAGCACGATGGACAGCATCCACGGATAGGTTTGCAGCAGCGTGCCCGCAGTGGCCTGAATATCCGCGATATGGGCCTTCACGAAGGTATCCCCCAGCCACGCCACGCCCATCACGCATACGCAGGCGCTCATGCCGGATTTGAAGGTACTGGCGGAAAGGATCTGTCCGGTATCCACCCGACAACACAGGCAAATCAGCGTGGCGATGGTCAGCATGAAGACTACGATGGCTTCATTGCGCGGGAGAACCGGATTTTGAATTAAGCCGACCGTCTCGCTAATCGCGGTGGCGTAGAGCACGACGGCCACGATCCCGACGACGAACAGCAAGACCGAACGCCTGGCGGCGGGTTTTATGTCCAGCAGCGTGCTTTTGCGCAGCGCCACTTCGCCTTTGGCGAGGCGCGCCTGATAGACCTCGTCGTCCTTCAGATCTTTGCCGAGGAAGTTGGTCACGATGGCCGTCAGCAGCACCGCCGCCAGGGTGGTGGGGATACAAATGCCGAGCAGCATGAGATAGCTCACGCCGTGCGGCTCCAGTATCCCGGCGACAAATACCACGGCGGCGGAAATGGGCGAAGCGGTAATCGCAATCTGCGAGGCGACCACGGCGATAGACAGCGGGCGCGAAGGGCGAATGCCTTGTTCTTTGGCGACTTCGGCGATCACCGGCAGCGTCGAAAAGGCGGTATGGCCGGTGCCGGCCAGCAGGGTCATAAACCAGGTGACGAGCGGGGCGAGAAAGGTGACGTATTTCGGCTGGCGGCGCAGCAGTTTTTCCGCCAGGCTGACCAGATAGTCCATTCCGCCGGCGACCTGCATGGCGGCGATAGCGGCAATGACGGACATAATGATTTGAATCACGTCGAAAGGAATGACGCCGGGTTTCATCTGCGTGCCGAGGGTGAGCACCAGCACACCCAACCCGCCGGCGAGACCAATACCGATGCCGCCCAGACGGGCGCCGAGATAAATAGCGAGTAATACGATAATCAATTCTGTGGTAAGCATCTTCGTGCTCCTTATATAGGGTAACCATGGAAAAGATTTGTCCCCGTTAGCTTTCAGGCCGCCGGCGCGCCGGCTTTGCCCTGTAAATCGGTTGCCGCCCGGCGTACGCCTTGCCGCAACCCGAACCCCATGGGGGATAGCGCTTTCTTTCAGATAAATAAAAGGCACGCGATTCATATGAACTGCGTGCCTGAATATTGATACCCGTCATACCGCAGATTGCAGACGCACAGGCTTTGTCGTCCGGCCCGGGGATTCACCGCGGCGCCGTGTCATGGGGCCGATGAAGGGGCCGCGCGTCGTATTGTTCAACAGGACGACGCGCGGCTCTGCATCAGGATGCCGGCCCCGGATTGATGCCGGCGGTTATTGTTCGCTTTCGTCGGTATAACGTTTGGCCTTATAGGCCGGGTGCATCAGGTTTTGCACCGAAAAGATGTCGTCCAGTTCGGATTCGGTGAGCAGACCCCGCTCCAGTACGACTTCCCGTACGCTTTTGCCGGTTTCGGCGCAGATTCTGCCGACAATATCGCCATTGTGATGCCCGATGAACGGGTTCAGATAGGTGACGATGCCGATGGAGTTGAATACGTAGGCTTCGCAGACGTCTTTATTCGCGCTAATGCCGTTAACGCATTTCTCCAGCAGGTTATAACAGGCGTTGGTCAGAATATGGATCGATTCAAACAGCGCCTGGCCGATGACCGGCTCCATGACGTTGAGCTGCAGCTGGCCGGCTTCGGACGCCATCGTGACGCACACATCGTTGCCAATGACCTTAAAGCACACCTGATTGACCACTTCCGGCACTACCGGGTTCACTTTGGCGGGCATAATCGATGAACCGGCCTGCAGTTCGGGCAGGTTGATTTCATTCAGACCGGCACGCGGGCCGGAGGAGAGCAGGCGCAGGTCATTACAGATTTTCGACAGCTTGACCGCCAGCCGCTTCAGTGCGCTGTGCACCATCACGTAAGCGCCGCAGTCCGAAGTGGCTTCAATCAGGTCTTCCGCCGGCACGCAAGGCAGGTTGCTGACTTCCGCCAGTTTTTTTACCGCCAGTTGCTGGTAGCCGTCCGGCGTGTTCAGGCGCGTGCCGATCGCCGTCGCGCCCAGGTTGACTTCCAGCAGTAGTTCGGCAATGTGCAGCAGATTTTTATTTTCTTCTTTCAGCAGCACATTAAAAGCGTGGAATTCCTGCCCCAATGTCATCGGTACGGCGTCCTGCAGCTGGGTGCGCCCCATCTTCAGAATATTTTCAAACGCCTGAGCCTTGCGCTCGAAGCCGTTGCTCAATTGAGTAATGGCTTCGATGAGTTTCAAAATGGAGGCGTAAACCGCGATGCGAAAACCGGTTGGATAGGCGTCGTTGGTGGACTGGCATTTGTTCAGGTGATCGTTGGGGTTCAGGTACTGATATTCGCCTTTCTGGCGCCCCATCAGCTCCAGGCCGATATTGGCCAGCACCTCGTTGGTATTCATATTAACCGAGGTGCCCGCGCCGCCCTGGAATACGTCGATTGGGAACTGGTCCATACATTTGCCGTTATTCAGCACCTCGTCGCAGGCTCTGATAATGACATCGGCAATTTTACGCGGAATGGTCTGCAGTTCTTTATTGGCCAGCGCCGCGGCTTTTTTTACCATGACCATGCCGCGCACAAACTCCGGGATATCGCTGATTTTACTGTTACTGATATAAAAGTTTTCTATAGCGCGCAAAGTATGGATTCCATAGTAAGCGTCTGCGGGAACTTCGCGCGTACCTAACAGGTCTTCTTCAATACGAACGTTATTTGACATGAGAGCCTTCTCTTTCAGCAGCCGACGGGGGTAAATTTGTTGAATTGTATTACAGTTAACCCGAATAACCAGATGTTTGACCATACAACTTTGCTATTGCTGACATGATATGCTGCAAATATAAAAATAGAGTAATATGGATCACTTTATCGATTTTCGTCCGGCGCGAGATAAACGATTTGTGATAGTAGTCACGAGTAAAGAAATGTCGAAAAAGGAGACGCAGGCTTGAAATCCGCTGCCGGCGTAACCATTTCATCAGTCAGTAATGAACGCGTCCGGAGTTGTCATCTGCCTCCGGCTTCTGGCGAGGCTCCCATATCCGGTGCTATCGTTGGTTGAATGGCGACGCAGTTCTGTTTTTTAACATGATAGTAATCAATCGCGATGCCCGGAAGATTTTACCGGATGGCGACGTCGGTAAACAACGTCGCCGCAGTGACTGAGCGCACGGTGTAAAGACGTCCGCTCCGCCGTCCGCAGGATGACGGAACCGATTGATTATTCAACAGGAGAATCCGGTGCGCTGGTTACCCTTATTATTACTTTTTCTTTTGGCCTACGTCGAAATATCGCTGTTTATCAGCGTAGCTGAGGTGTTCGGCGTGGCGATCACGTTGCTGCTGGTGGTGTTTACCTCTTGCGTGGGGGTATCGCTGGTGCGCAATCAGGGCGTAAAAACCTTTGTGCAGATGCAGCAGAAAATCGAAGCGGGCGAAAGCCCGGCGGCCGAAATGGTGAAAAGCGTTTCTCTGGTTCTGGCGGGTTTTCTGCTGTTGGTACCGGGTTTTTTCACCGATTTCCTGGGGCTGTTATTGTTGCTGCCGCCGGTACAGAAATCGTTGACGCTGAAACTGTTGCCGCATCTGCATCTGTGGCGCGGCAGACCGGGCGCAGGGCCGGAGAGCGGCCAGACCTTCGAGGGCGAGTACCAGCGTAAGGACCGCGGCGCCGACCGTCTGGAGGATCTGCCCCCGAGCGACGAAAAAAATGATCGGCAATGAAAAACAAGTAGATTATTTATCTATATGAAATTTAATGATTATTTTTATCCTTTCCCACTAAAGTCCGCCCTGGGGCAAAAAAAATTTATTTTCTCCCTTGAAGGCGCGGGAAACGTCCCCACTTAAAACACCACAAGGCCGGTTATGTCGACATAGCCGGCATTCATCCCACAACAACTGATATGGACTTTCTCAAAGGAGAGCTATCAATGAAAATTCGTCCATTGCATGACCGTGTGATCGTCAAGCGTAAAGAAGTCGAGTCCAAATCTGCTGGCGGCATTGTTCTGACCGGCTCCGCGGCGGGCAAATCGACCCGTGGTGAAGTGCTGGCAGTCGGCCATGGTCGCATCCTGGAAAACGGCGAAGTGAAGCCGCTGGATGTGAAAGTTGGCGATATCGTGATTTTTAATGACGGCTACGGCGTGAAAACAGAAAAGATCGACAACGACGAAGTGCTGATCATGTCTGAAGGCGACATTCTGGCGATTGTTGAAGCGTAATCCACGTGTAATCATCTGAACTGAACGAATTTAAGGGAAATACACCAATGGCAGCTAAAGACGTAAAATTCGGTAATGACGCTCGTGTGAAAATGTTACGCGGCGTGAATGTACTGGCTGATGCAGTGAAAGTAACGCTGGGCCCGAAAGGCCGTAACGTTGTGCTGGATAAATCTTTCGGTGCACCGACCATCACTAAAGACGGCGTGTCCGTGGCGCGTGAAATCGAACTGGAAGACAAGTTCGAAAACATGGGCGCCCAGATGGTTAAAGAAGTTGCCTCCAAAGCGAACGACGCAGCAGGCGACGGTACTACCACGGCGACCGTACTGGCTCAGGCCATTATTACTGAAGGTCTGAAAGCCGTTGCCGCGGGCATGAACCCGATGGATCTGAAACGCGGTATCGACAAAGCGGTTATCGCCGCCGTTGAAGAACTGAAAAAACTGTCCGTTCCGTGCTCTGACTCTAAAGCGATTGCTCAGGTCGGCACTATCTCCGCTAACTCCGACGAAACCGTAGGCAAACTGATTGCCGAAGCGATGGAGAAAGTGGGTAAAGAAGGCGTGATCACCGTTGAGGAAGGTTCTGGTCTGCAGGACGAACTGGACGTGGTTGAAGGTATGCAGTTCGACCGCGGCTACCTGTCTCCTTACTTCATCAACAAACCGGAAACCGGTTCTATTGAACTGGAAAGCCCGTTCATTCTGCTGGCCGACAAAAAAATCTCCAACATCCGCGAACTGCTGCCGGTGCTGGAAGCCGTAGCGAAAGCCGGCAAACCTCTGCTGATCATCGCGGAAGACGTTGAAGGCGAAGCGCTGGCTACGCTGGTGGTCAACACCATGCGCGGCATCGTTAAAGTGGCCGCGGTTAAAGCGCCGGGCTTCGGCGACCGTCGTAAAGCCATGCTGCAGGATATCGCTACGCTGACCGCCGGTACCGTTATCTCCGAAGAGATCGGTCTGGAACTGGAAAAAGCGACGCTGGAAGACCTGGGTCAGGCAAAACGCGTTGTGATCAACAAAGACGCCACCACCATCATCGATGGCGTGGGCGACGAAGCGACTATTCAGGGGCGTGTTGCTCAGATCCGTCAGCAGATCGAAGAAGCGACCTCCGATTACGATCGTGAAAAACTGCAGGAACGCGTAGCTAAACTGGCTGGCGGCGTTGCCGTCATCAAAGTGGGCGCCGCAACTGAAGTTGAAATGAAAGAGAAGAAAGCCCGCGTAGAAGATGCCCTGCACGCGACTCGCGCTGCAGTGGAAGAAGGCGTGGTTGCCGGCGGCGGCGTCGCTCTGGTTCGCGTGGCATCCGCTATCACGGGTCTGCAGGGCGACAACGAAGAACAGAACGTCGGTATCAAAGTCGCTCAGCGCGCAATGGAAGCGCCGCTGCGTCAGATCGTTGCCAACGCCGGTGAAGAACCGTCCGTTGTGGCTAACAACGTGAAAGCCGGTGAAGGTAACTACGGCTACAACGCAGCAACTGAACAGTACGGCAACATGCTGGACTTCGGTATCCTGGACCCGACTAAAGTAACGCGTTCCGCACTGCAGTACGCGGCTTCGGTTGCCGGTCTGATGATCACGACCGAGTGTATGGTTACCGACCTGCCGAAAGACGACAAAGCCGATTTAGGCGGCGCCGGCGGCATGGGCGGCATGGGCGGTATGGGTGGTATGGGCGGCATGATGTAATGCCGGCCGGCCGGTTGCGCGCCGTGTCGACCGGGTATCGTTGATACTCTGCCGGTTGCGCGCCGCAACCCGACTGTCTCTATAGCAATCCGGCCTTTCAGGCCGGATTGCTTTTTTTTGAACCCGCAACGCCCGCCGGGACCTTCTGCCCTTCCTGCCTGTCGTAACGCGCGCCGCACGCGGTGAATATGCGCGTTCGCGCGTCATCAATTCGTACCTGACGTGTTATAGAATTGCTATTCTGCGCTACAATACTGGACTGTTACTTTATTTACGAAAGACCTGAGACGGGGTAAGGATGATGTCTGAGCAGTCGCTGGCAATTCTGCACGCCGTCCAATGGTTGTCGCAGCCGCCGTCCTCGTTGCCCGTCGCCCTGCTTGACTGGTTGATGGAAAAGGGGTCAATGACGCAGCGGCTCGAGCAACACTGCAGCCGGGTCAGCGTCAGGCTGTGCCGCGAGGGATATGTCGCGCCGCCGTCGCTGGGCGATGAGTGCGAGCAACTGCCCGCCAGCGAGCGCTACTGGCTGCGTGAAGTGGTGCTGTACGGCGATGAAACGCCGTGGCTGTTCGGCCGCACGCTGGTGCCGTCGCAGACGCTTTCCGGCGCGCAGCGGGCGTTGACCGAAATCGGCTCGGTGCCGCTGGGGCGTTATCTGTTTAACAAACGGAGCCCGGAGCGGGACTACATCCACATCGGCAGCCACGGCGGTCTGTGGGCGCGTCGATCAAGGCTGCGTCTGTCCGGTAACCCCCTGTTGTTGACCGAACTCTTTTTACCTGAAGCCCCCGTTTATGCGGCCGCGGACCGGACTGATAAATCAGCATTCTGAGGAGAAAATGGCGTTGGAGAGAAGTATTGCGGCCAGTAAATGGCAGGCATATTGCCGTTTGATGCGTATTGATAAGCCGATTGGCTCGATGCTGCTGCTGTGGCCTACGCTGTGGGCGCTGTGGCTGGCCGGGCTCGGCAGGCCCGGCAACTGGGTGCTGCTGGTGTTTGTCGCCGGCGTCTTTCTGATGCGCGCCGCGGGCTGCGTGATTAACGACTATGCCGATCGCCACTTCGATGGACACGTTAAGCGCACGGCGCAGCGGCCGCTGCCCAGCGGCGAGGTGAGCGAGAAGTCGGCGAAGGTGTTGTTTATCATACTTGTCCTGTTGTCGTTCGGTTTGGTGCTGACGCTGAATACGATGACTATCTGGCTATCAGTGGCCGGGCTGGGGCTGGCGTGGATCTATCCGTTTATGAAGCGCGTCAGCCATCTGCCGCAGCTGGTGCTGGGCGCGGCCTTCGGCTGGTCGATCCCGATGGCGTTTTCCGCCGTGAGCGAGAGCCTGCCGCTAAGCTGCTGGATCATGTTTCTGGCCTATTTGTGCTGGACCGTCGCCTACGATACCCAGTACGCCATGGTCGATCGCGACGATGACTTAAAAATCGGCGTAAAGTCCACTGCGATTCTATTCGGCCGCTTCGATACAGTGATTATCGGGCTGTTGCAGTTTGCCACGCTATTGCTGATGCTGTGGCTGGGCTACCTTACCGATCTGGGCGCGCCTTACTACTGGTCGATACTGTTGGCCGGCGGGTTGTTCGCCTGGCAGCAGCGGATGATCGCCGGGCGCGATCGCGACGCCTGCTTCCTCGCTTTCCGCAACAATAATTACGTGGGTATGGTGTTGTTTATCGGTATTCTGCTCAGTCTGCCTGAGGGCAATGGCTTCGGTTACTGAACTGGAAAGGAGCAGCGGCGAAACCCGGATTCGCCGCTGTCTGGATGAGGGATCAGGCCGACGGCGGCGCGTCTTCCTGTTTGTCCTCTTCGCCGTCGCTTTCGTCCGGCGCGGTAACGCTTTCGATGGTAAGCCTGATTTCCGGCGTAATCAGGTTGCTCAGAATGGCATAAGCCTCGCGCGTTTTTTCCTGAATCGCATCGCCGCTGTCGCTGATATAGCCTTCATTACGCAGCGTCGCCACCAGACTTGAAAATACCGCCTTATCGAAAAACTCCGGTGCGTTGATGCCGTGCAGAACGGATAAACGTTGCGCCAGGATGCGGCTCTCTTTTTCCAGCGCGCCGCGGTTAATGCCGGGGTTGGCGCCGAGCAGCGAAAGCGTGATGGCATAGCGCTGCAGCGTTTCCCTGACGCCGGCCGCCAGCAGCTGCAGCGTACGAATGCGCGCCGGATTCAACACCAGCTCGCCGTCTTTGTCATATACCAGTTGCTGGCGGGTCAGTTCCTGCGCCAGCGCGGTCAGCACTTCCGGCAGTTGATCCTTGCTGTAGTGCAGGAACAGCTCGCCCTGCAGCATCGGATAGATCAGCGTAACCTGGCGGATCAGTTCGTCCACCTTCACCCGACGATAGTGGATGATGATGCTGGCCAGCAGAGAGGGCAGCACCAGCAGGTGGTGGATGTTATTGCGGTAGTAGGTCATCAGTACGGCCTGTTCGCGCGGCAGCAGGATAATATCGCCGATATTGTCCTTCTCCGCTTCGAACTTGTTCATACTGAGCGCATGTTCCAGCAGCTCTGCCGGGGTCTTATCCGGCGCGGTGACATCCGGGCTGTAGGGCACATTGCGCAGGAGTTGCAGATAACAATCCAGCTGCTCCAGCAACTGTTCGCGCGTCAGCGCGCGCTGACGGGAAGCCAGCAGCGCGGTGGAACACAGATTCATGGCGTTGGCGGCGGCGGCTTTGTTGATCCGCACCATGATATCGCCGGCGATTTCCTGCACGGTTGGCGTCAACCAGCCCGGCCGCTGCGCCTCGATGGGGTCGATGGCGTCGCGCCATTGCGGTACGCGCTGGTTGAGCCAGGTCATCAGCGGCAACGGTTCGCCGAAGTTGACGTAGCCCTGACCGAGGTTGCGCAGCTTACGTAAGCCGCGCACCATTTGCAGAAAACCTTCTTTTTCTTTTGTCGCGCCGCGCAGTTCTTTGGCGTAAGTCGCTACTTCCATCACGTGCTCATAGCCGATGTAGATCGGGATCAGCGTGATCGGACGCGTGCCGCCGCGCAGCATGGCCTGGAGAGTCATGGCCAGCGTACCGGTTTTCGGCTCCAGCAGGCGACCTGTGCGCGAGCGTCCGCCCTCCATAAAGTATTCGACCGAGTAGCCGCGGCTGAACAGTTCGCCGAGATACTCGCGAAAAATCGTGGAGTAGAGCTTATTGCCTTTAAAGGTACGGCGAATAAAAAACGCCCCCAGACGGCGGAAGATCGGCCCGGCCGGCCAGAAATTCAGGTTAATGCCGGCGGCGATATGCGGCGGCACCAGCCCCTGGTGATACAGCACGTAGGACAGCAGCAGATAATCCATATGGCTGCGATGGCAGGGCACATAGACCAGCTCGTGACCATCCTGAGCCAGCTGACGCACCCGCTCGGCGTTATGCACGTTCAGGCCCTGATACAGGCGGTTCCACGTCCAGCCCAATACCCGGTCGGAGAGCCGTATGGCTTCATAGGAGAAGTTGGCGGCGATCTCTTCCATCAGCGCGATGGCGTTCTGCTGCGCTTTCTCATAAGAGATTTTCTTGCTGCGCGCCTCATCCTCGACGGCCTTCTTAATCGCCTTCGAATCGAGCAGTTTATTGAACAGATCCTGACGCACCGGCAGACGCGGCCCGACGGCAGCCAGACGCTGGCGGGCAAAGTGCATACGGGCGACGCGCGCCAGCTTGTGGGCGATGGTTTTGTCGGTACCGTGTTCGGTCGCCATATAGCGCAGCGATACCGGGCTGGAGAAACGCACAAAGCTGTCGCGCCCCAGCCACAGGATGGCGAAGAATTTTTGCAGTCCGTTGAGCACGCGCAAATGCGGCGCCTGATGCGTGCCTTCCCGTCCCGGCGAACGGCCGAACATCACGGAAACCGGCACCATCTGAACATCAAGATCCGGGTTGCTGCGGTGCAGATCCAAATAATCGTGAAACAGTTTTACGGACTCGAGCCCAGGCGTGTAATAGCGAAAAATGCGCGGCCCGTCATTAATAAACACGTGGCTGGGCAGTTCCGTCCCGTCAATATACAGCGGCTGCAGGGGATCGGGCAGATCCAGCGCCAGGCAGCGCGTCCGCAATGTGAGCAGATCCGCTTTGGAATTGTAAGGCAGCACATAAATAATTGGCTTGCTGGGATCCAGCCCTAATTCGCCAACCGGATCGATGGGAATAACCTTACTTTTCACTAAAGTTTTTAGTGGTAATTTCAATAAGTTATAGTAGATTTTACGCCAGACTGACATAACAACATGAAGCCTCTTGTTAGCGATGCGTGGCAAGGATACCAGAAAGCGCGCTGGATATCTGTTGAGATGAGACAACGAAGCTGCGTTAAAATTGCGGCTGAAAGTGGATAATGGAAGGAAAAACATGAATAAGGCAACCGGACTAACCCGCATCATTAAGGCCACCGGCTATTCTCTGCAGGGGCTGAGGCTGGCGTGGCGGTATGAGGCGGCTTTTCGCCAGGAGGTGCTGCTGCTGATCGCGGCGGTGGCGGTGGCGCTGTGGCTGGATGTGTCCGTCGTCGAACGGCTGTTGCTGATCCTTTCCGTGGCGCTGATTGTGTTGATGGAACTGCTGAATAGCGCGATAGAGGCGGTGGTCGATCGCATCGGAATGGAACGGCATGAATTGTCCGGCAGGGCGAAGGATATCGGCTCGGCCGCCGTCTTCGTCGCCATCCTGCTGGCGCTGGTTGTCTGGCTCAGCATCCTTTGGTCAAATTTTGCATGACTGCCGGCAAAATATAATAAAAAACCAGCGTTTATTCATCTCGCAGTTTCCAATTCTGTTTTACCTGTATATACTCACAGCAAAACTGTATAAACAACCAGGGGGCGGAATGAAAGCATTAACGGCCAGGCAGCTGCAGGTTTACGAGCTGATTCGCGATCACTTAGCGCAGACGGGAATGCCGCCAACCCGTGCCGAAATCGCTCAGCAGCTGGGGTTCCGTTCGCCAAACGCGGCAGAAGAGCATTTAAAAGCGCTGGCGCGCAAAGGTGTGATTGAGATTGTCTCCGGCGCTTCGCGCGGCATTCGCCTGCTGATGGAAGAAGAAAACGGTTTGCCGCTGATTGGCCGCGTGGCGGCGGGCGAACCGCTGCTGGCTCAGCAGCACATTGAAGGGCACTATCAGGTGGATCCGTCCATGTTCCGGCCGGGCGCGGATTTCCTGCTGCGCGTTAGCGGTATGTCGATGAAGGATATCGGCATTATGGACGGCGATTTGCTGGCCGTCCATAAAACGCAGGATGTGCATAACGGCCAGGTGGTGGTGGCGCGCATCGAAGATGAAGTCACGGTGAAGCGGCTAAAGAAACAGGGCAACATTGTGCAGTTGCTGCCGGAAAACAGCGAATTTTCCCCTATCGTGGTTGATCTACGCCAGCAGAGCTTTTCGATCGAAGGGCTGGCGGTGGGCGTGATCCGCAATGGCGACTGGAACTAAGCGTAACGTTGTACTGCGCTGCCGGTAAGCGGGCGGCGCGGCTCGCCCGCTTACCCCGGCGGAAGGGCCGGCTCAGCGTTTTTTGATCTTTACCGTATGGTCGTGATTACAGCTTTCCGGCTGATTACAGCTCGCCACCTCCTGGCAGTCCTCGCATAAGCCATGCGCTTCCACCACGCTGTGACGCAGATAAAATCTGGCCTGTCTGGCCAGCTTCTGCAGCGTTTCCTCAATCCCTTCCGTCTGGCGTTCCGTCACCTGACCGCAGCGGTCGCAGATAAACAGCGCCGAGCTGTGGCTGGGCTCTTCAAAATGGTGGCAGAGCACGTAGCTGTTGTTGGATTCGACCCGGTGGATAAAACCCTGCTCCAGCAGAAAGTCCAACGCGCGATACACGGTCGGCGGCTTAGCCTGCGGTTCGGACACGCGCAGCAGATCGAGCAAATCGTAGGCGCTGATGGCGCCGGGCTGCTGCGCCATCAGGCGCAACACTTCAAGACGCTGTGGCGTCAGCCGCACATTACGCTGCTGGCAGATCTGTTCCGCCTGCGCCAGCAGCTTTTCCTGAGTGGTTGAGTTCATTGCCGTAACCCTGAAGTGTGATAATCAGGCTATCTTAGCATGCCTGTGTAAAAAACGCAGGGCCGCGCCGGTCGGCGCGATGGCCTGAGCGCGGCGCGTCAGGCGGCCAGATCGATCACCAGCGCGCGCAGCGGGGAGGCGGCCTTCAGCGTCAGACAGGATTCCTGCTGAATGAAGGCGCCGTCGCCGCAGTGCAACTGCGCCGCGCAGTCCTGCGCCCCACAGGCCTGCAGCGAACCGTGGATTAGCTGCAAATAGGCGCGGCCGCCGTGCAGCGCGATCGTCTGTTGCTGGCCTTCGGACAGTTCGACATGATAGATCCACGCCTGTTGGCGCAGCTGCAGACTGTTGTCTTCGCCTTCCGGCGACGCCAGCAGGGAACAGTTCGGCGCATTGAGCGTCAGGCGCTGCATGCGGCTGTTTTCCCGCGAGGGGCAGGCGTCGAGCCACAGCTGCAGCCGGGTCAGCGGCTGCTCGCTGCTGATATTGTGCTCACTGTAGCTAACGTTCGGCCGGGCGGCCAGCAACAGCGCTTCACCGGCGGCGGCCCGGATATGATTGCCCTCGCTATCGCGGTATTCCGCTTCGCCCTGCAGGATAATATTCAGAATATCGACCTGCGGATAGGTTCTGGGCTGAAAAGACGCGCCGGGGGTCAGCACTTCCTGATTCAGCACGCGCAGCGCCGCATATCCCAGCAGCTGGGGATCAAAGTAGTGGCCAAAAGAGAAGGTGTAGCGCGCCTGTAACCAGCCATAGTCCGCCTGCCCGCATTTTTCCGCCGCTCTGCTTATGATCATGATACCAGGACCTTATTAATTATTTCCGTACTAAATAGTAATTTGGTGGACGAGGGATTGTTAGCTAGTTAATCTGGTCGGTATGTTCAAAATTCCTGAATGAGAGCAAGAATGGCAAGAGAACGGGCATTGACGCTGGAATCGCTGCGGGTCATGGATGCGATCGACCGCCGCGGGAGTTTTGCCGCCGCCGCGGATGAGCTGGGGCGGGTTCCTTCCGCGCTGAGCTATACCATGCAAAAGCTGGAAGAAGAGCTGGATGTGGTGCTGTTTGACCGCTCCGGCCACCGAACGAAGTTTACCAATGTCGGGCGTATGCTGCTCGAACGCGGTCGTATTCTGCTGGAAGCGGCCGACAAGCTGACCACCGATGCCGAAGCCCTGGCGCGCGGCTGGGAGACGCATATCACCATTGTGGCCGAAGCGCTGGTGCCGACGGAAAAGCTCTTTCCGTTGCTGGATAAACTGGCGCAAAAGGCCAATACCCAGGTTTCTCTGCTGACTGAAGTGCTGGCCGGCGCCTGGGAGCGTCTGGAGCAAGGGCGAGCGGATATCGTCATTGCGCCGGATATGCATTTCCGCGCCTCGGCCGAGGTTAATTCGCGCAAGCTGTACAGCGTACAGAACGTGTATGTCGCCAGTCCTGATCATCCGATTCACCAGGAACCGGAGCCGTTATCGGAGGTGACGCGCATCAAATATCGCGGCATCGCGGTGGCGGATACCGCGCGAGAACGCCCGGTGTTGACGGTACAGTTGCTGGATAAACAGCCGCGGCTGACCGTCAGTTCGATCGACGATAAACGCAAAGCGCTGCTGGCCGGTTTGGGCGTGGCCACCATACCTTATCCGGTCGTCGAACAGGATATTGCCGAGGGGCGGCTGCGCGTGGTCGGCCCGGAATACATGCTGGAAAGCAATATCATTATGGCGTGGCGGCGCGACAGCATGGGCGAGGCCAAATCCTGGTGCCTGCGCGAGATCCCGAAGCTACTGAATCAGGCGTAACGAGGCGGACGCGCTGGAGGCTCGCGTCCGCCGTCGGGCGCGTCACGCCGATGTAATGAAGGCTTCGTCCCGCCCGTGCGGCGCGCGCCAGTCTTGCTGCGGGCCGGTGGAGATGATGCCGTGCGGGTTGATAGTGGAATGGCTGCAGTAGTAATGATGTCGGATGTGCGCCATATCGACCGTATCCGCCACGCCCGCCAACTGATAAATATCGCGCAGAAAGCCGTACAGGCTGGGGTAATCGCTCAACCGCTTTCTATCACATTTAAAGTGGGTGTGATAAACCGCATCGAAGCGAATCAGCGTTGTCCACAGACGAATATCCGCCTCGGTCAGACGTTCGCCCGTCAGATAGCGCTGTTGCCGCAGAATATTTTCCAGTTTGTCCAGCGCGTCAAAGACCGCATTCACCGCGTCGTCATAGGCGGACTGGCTGGTGGCGAAGCCGGCCTTGTAAACGCCGTTGTTCAGGCTGGGGTAAATCCAGTCGTTCAGCCGGTCGATACGGTTTTGCAGCGCGGACGGATAGAAATCGCCCTCGCGCGCGCCAATTTGGTCGAACGCGCTATTGAACATACGTATGATGTCCGCGGACTCGTTGCTGACTATCGTATGCTGGCGCGTGTCCCACAGTACCGGTACCGTGACGCGCCCGCTGTAGTCCGCTCTGGCATGCAGGTAGAGCTGATAGAGAAACTCATGCTGATAAAGCGAGTCGCCGGTGGCGCCGGGAAAGTCGGTCGCGAAGGTCCAGCCGTTTTCTTTCATCAGCGGGTGCACGACGGATACCGCAATCTGTCCGCTCAACCCCTTGAGTTCGCGGAGCAGCAACGTGCGATGCGCCCACGGGCAGGCGAGCGATACATACAGATGATAGCGCTGCGGCTCCGCCCTGAAGCCGCCGGTTCCGCTGGGGCCGGGCTGTCCGTCCGGCGTTATCCAGTTGCGAAAGTGAGATTTGGTGCGGCGAAAATGGCCGCCGGTCGACCGGGTATCATACCAGGTATCGTGCCAGACGCCGTCAATCAGCTGTCCCATTGATGCCTCCGCGAGTTGTGCCGCCGCTGTTGCGTGGCGCGATAGATGGAAAACAGGGTTCAGGTCGACGCGCTGGCGGTTAACCCGGCAGCGTGCCGGCGCAGCCCGGCCATTTCATACCGCCGCATCAAACGATCGGGCGTGCGCGGCGGGGCTGCGTTCGATCAACGAACGGGGACTCTCGTCCCCGCCGCATGGTGGTTACAGTATAATGCGACCGCTACCGCTTACCATTTTTTGTTCAGCAGCTTATCGATGCTGAAAGCGCCGGGGCCGTTTACCGCCAGCAGCAGATAGCCTCCGGCGATAGTCAGGTTCTTCATGAACATCACCTGATTCGCGCCTTCAGCGAAATTGGTGTGAAAAATAAAAGCGGTCAACAGCGTAAACCCAGCGGTGAACAGCGCCACAGTGCGGGTCATGAAACCGAACAGCACGGCCAGACCGCCACCCAACTCCAGCAAAATCGTCAGCGGCAGCAGAAAGCCGGGGACGCCCATCGACTGCATATACTGCTGCGTGCCGGCATAGGCTTCTCCCAGCTTGCCGTAACCAGCCACAATAAACAGAATCGGCATCAAAATACGGGCAGCCAGCAACGCAGTATTTTCTAAATTTTTCATCGTCTCTCTCCAGTCGTTTTGTTTGCGGTCGTCGACGGTTTTGTGCCTGTCGCCGCGTCGGACAAGGGTTACTCGTCGCGGTTATCGTGTGGGAGTGATGTTAATGTGGAAGCGCCACGCATGACAGCGAGTAAAACTGTTGCTTTTTATCAGAAAAATTGACGAGTGGCGAGTTGGCAGACGGTCGCCGCGGCCGGAATCGGCGCACGGCGGCGAAAAATTAGCGCTGCAGGGCCTTACGCAGAAATTTGATGGTGCCCCAGGCGCCGATGGCGCGGCGCGTCCACAGGACCAGTTTGCCGGGGTGGCGCAGGCCGTAGACCGCCATGACGCCTGCGCCGGCCAGCAGGTATTTGCGCAAGCCGAGCAGGCCGCCAAAATAACGGTCGCAGGTCTCCGTCGTTTCCAGCCATTGCTTTTTGCTGGCGCTCAAATCGAGTCTTTGCTGCTGGATGTGGCGCAGCAGTCGCGCCTTATCGCGTTCCCGCTGTGTTCGGCTCATTCATCGTCCTCCTCCAGCAGGTCGCGATCGGCTTTCAGCTCTTTACGCGTGGCGCTCAGCAGCGTTGAACGCCGCACTTTGACCAGCGTCCAGATGCCGATGATCAGCGCCAGACCGAGCAGAACGGCGGTGATGCTGGTCAGCGCGATAAACCGGTACTGGGGATCGATGCCCCAGATAGCCAGCGCAAACAGACTCATCAAACCGAACGCGGCGAATAATAGCGTCAGGCCCGCCATCATCAACAGCTGAATCAGGTTGGCCTTTTCTTCTTCCAGCTCAAGCACCGCCAGGCGCAGGCGGGTTTCCACCATGCCCACCACCAGGGTGAAGACGCGGTGAACAATACCCGCGGCCCCGCTTCCGGGGCCTTGTCGTTGTTGATCGGTCATAAGGAAACTGTCGTCAAATGAAGGCCGATATTAACGGCGGGAAAGCAAGATACCCAGCACCACGCCCACTGCGGCGCCGATACCGACCCCGGTCCACGGATTTTCACGCACATATTCGTCCGCGCGACCGGCCACTTCTTTGGTGTGGCTGGCGAGGCGTTCGCCCGTATCGCTCAGGCGCGAACGCGTTTCTTTTAGCGCGCTTTCCGCTTTACTGCGCAATTTGTCCAGTTCGGCTTTAGATTTATCGCTGGAGCTGCTTAACACTTCTTCCAGCGTATCCGCCAGAGATTTTAGTTCGGCGCGTAAATGTTCTGCATTTGGATCTTTTGCCATATCGATAACTCCATTCGTGAGCATTCTGGAATATTAACTATAGCGGTTTTTTCCATGCTTGCCTGACTGTTACTGCAAGATTATTCCGGAAATTCGCTGTTATACCGATGTTTTACAGGATAAAAAGCCTGAACGCCGCTATTTATGATGGGCAACGCTATTGTGCTTCCAGCTCGCGCAGCGCCTGTTGCGCCTCGGCCAGTTTTTTCTCCCGCTTGATAATTTTATCCGCGTCGCCTTTCTGCTGACTCTGCCGCAGTTCTTGCTGGCGTTCCGCTACTTCCGCGCGTTTTTCCTGTAACGCCTGCCGGCGTTTTTGCGCCAGTTGTTCGTCGTTGCAGTTTGCCCGTTGCTCGCTCAGCGCGCGCTCCAGTCCCTGGACTTTTGGTTGATTATGGTGCTGACGAGCCTGCTCAAGCTGCTGCTGAATATCCCGCTCTTTGGCTGCGCAGCCGCCCGATGCGGCGTTCGACGCGGCAAACGCGCCGCAGGACAGCGTACTCAGCAGAACCGAAACAGCAAAATAAGATAATTTCATAAGGCGTGTGTCCGTGATTGATTGTGTCTGGATGCGTACGGCCGCGTGGACGGAGCGTCCCCGCGCCGTGCAGCGTTTCAGCCGGGTTTAGGCAGACCGGACAGAGGCAGCGGCGCGGCGACTTTCTGGCTGATGACGTTGATGTGCGGCAGCGCCGTCAGCAACACTTCCCGGGCGGCCGCGCTCTGTTCCGGCGACGTCAGATGGACGATCAGGCTGTCGCTGGCCGGCGTAATGCTTTTAATGCCGATACCGTGGTCGTTGAGCTGCTGCCAGACGTAAAAGCCATCCGGCAGCGCCGCGCCCTGACTCAGAGGGCATAGATGCAGAATAGTCTCTTCCTGCGTCAGTCGCGGTATCTGCAGCAGCGCGAAAACCGACAGAAGGGCCAACAGCAGGCGTCCGGCCATTTTAGGGCTGAACCAGCGATGTATCATGGGTTAATTTCCACGATTTGCGCTGGCGGCGCGTTTTTTACGCCAAAGGATTATCAGTGAACCGAACAGTCCGATGAACAGCAGCGCCAGCGGCAGCATCATCAGAAAAAACATCAGTTCGTCTTCATAACGTCGGAATATCGGCGTTTTCCCCAGCGCGAAGCCGAGCGAAACCAGAATCAGCACCCACAGCAGCGCGCTCATCCAGTTAAAAAACTGAAAGCGGGCGTTGTTCAAGCCGGACAGACCGGCGATGGTGGGCAGCAGCGTGCGGATAAACGCCAGAAAGCGCCCAATCAGCAGCGCGGAAAGACCATGGCGATGGAACAGGTTGTGCGCGCGCTGGTGGTAGTGGGCCGGCAGGTGGGAAAGCCAGCTTTGCACGGTGCTGGTATTGCCGAGCCATCGCCCCTGGATATAACTCACCCAGCAGCCGAGACTGGCGGCGGTGGTCAGTAAAACAATGGTAAGGGGAAAATTCATCGTGCCTTTCGCCACCAGCACGCCAACCAGAATCAGCAAACTATCGCCGGGCAGAAACGCGGCGGGCAATAAGCCGTTTTCCAGGAACAGAATCATAAATAGCAGCAGATAGATGGTCCAGACCAGCGTGGGATCGGCCAGCGTCTCGAAATCCTGATTCCAGAGCGCGTGTAAGAGTTCTTTGATGATATCCATACGGTTGTTCCTAATACGGCGGTATTACGTGCTTCCCGTGGCGATACGATAGCGCTCCGGTCATCGTAAAATCAGCCAGTCTTGCAGGACAATGCGTCCGGCAGCGCCCCACGGAGGCTTTTTATGCCTTAACTGGCTGATTAAGCGTAACTAAAGTGATCAAGTTGTAACAACCTTGACCGGGTCGGGGTAGATAAATATAACAGCAGAAATCGTGATTTCGCGTGTTTTATTGAGTATAAGCCTATTTTTACCGCCTTTTTTACATTATTTGACACAAGCATAGATTTTCTGAAGCTTAATCGCGGCGGCGGCAGGGATTTTAGCCCTGATTTTATTGGCGCGCGGCGGATGCGCGCTGATCGATGCCGTCGGCGACACGCGGCGCCGTCTTGTCTGGCGCTTGTCGCGTTGGTTTCGCCGTCGGCCGGGCGACCCCGTGTAAGTATATACGCAATAATGTTTAGCGGGCGGAAAGAGGGCGGCTGAACGCATCGCAAGAGCGCGGCGGCGGTCCGCCGCGCCCGGCCCGGCTTAAAGCGGGTTTAAACGTTCTTTTTCCGCCAGTCTGGCGTCTTCGGCTTCGCATACGGCGGCAATAAACATCACATCGGTGGAGGAGTTAACCGCCGTCTCCGCCGAGTCCTGCAGCACGCCGATAATAAAGCCGACCGCAACCACCTGCATGGCCACATCGTTGGAAATACCGAACATGCTGCAGGCCAGCGGAATTAACAGCAGCGACCCGCCGGCGACGCCGGAAGCGCCGCAGGCGCACAGCGAGGCCACCACGCTCAGCAGCAGCGCGGTCGGCAGATCGACATGAATATCCAGCGTATGCGCGGCGGCCAGCGTCAGGACGGTGATGGTAATGGCGGCCCCTGCCATGTTGATGGTGGCGCCGAGCGGGATGGCGACCGACCAGGTATCCTCATCCAGATTTAGTTTGCGGCACAGCTCCATATTGACCGGAATGTTGGCCGCCGAACTGCGGGTAAAGAATGCGGTCACGCCGCTTTCACGCAGACAGGTTAATACCAGCGGATACGGATTACGGCGGATCTTCCAGAAGACGATCAGAGGATTGATGCCGAAGGCGACCAACGCCATGCCGCCGATCAGCACCATGAGCAGATGTGCGTAGCTCCACAGCGCGCCGAAGCCGGTTTCCGCCAGCGTGGAGGCGACCAGTCCGAAGATCCCCACTGGCGCGAAACGGATCACCACGCGCACGATGAAGGTGACGGCATCCGACAGGTCGCAAACCATCTGGCGGGTCGTTTGCGAACCGTGGCGCAGCGCGATGCCAAAACCGACCGCCCAGACCAGAATGCCGATATAGTTGGCGTGCAGCAGGGCGTCGATCGGGTTGGCGATGATGCTAACCAGCAGACCCCGCAGGACCGCCACAATGCCGGAGGGCGGTACGACATCCGCCGCCTGGGCATTCAGCACCAGGGTTGAGGGGAAGAGGAAGCTGATGCTTACCGCGACAAGCGCGGCGGAAAAGGTGCCGATTAGATACAGCACCAAAATCGGACGGATATTGGTTTTTTGTCCCTGCTGGTGGCCGGCGATCGAGGCCATCACCAGCATTAACACCAGCACCGGCGCCACGGCTTTCAGGGCGCCGACGAACAATGTGCCCAGCAGGCCGACGGCGACGGCCGCCTGAGTGGATACGGCGGCCAGCGCGATGCCGGCGGCCAGCCCGACCAGGATCTGTTTCACCAGACTGGCGCGCATGAAGTAATGGAAAAAACGAGCGTGTTTGTCAGCCATAATATTAACGGTGTTACCGTTCCCGCATTGTTGTTATCCCGTTCATTTTTCAGGCTGCAGGGGCGCCTTATTACCGGAACTGTCCCGGCTTCGTCCCTGTAAGCCGCGCTTAACCGCGCGCCCGGCCGTCTGGTCCCCCAGGTTATTTACCGGAGTAAACGACCGGCGATGCGCGCGGGCTGGCGGCGTCCTGAAATCGATTGGGGTGATGTTGTTCAGGCCGCGCATTCCGGCAGAACAAAATGCCAAAATGTTTTACAACCTGTAACCAGGTGTGTTTGCGCGAGTCAGTATAGGGAAAATGGTTAACATGAAAAGCGGCGTTATTTTTTTTCATTATGTTTTGTGGCGTAGCCCGCGAAAATGCGAAAAAGTTCCGTTTGGGCGCCCTGGCTGCCGTTAGCGGGCGAACCCGCCGATTTTGCCGCGTTGCCTGCGCCCGGCCGCAGACTTATCCCGATGTTTTTTCAGCATTCAGGGATGAGACGCGGCATTACGTGTTTGTGCGCCGGAATGACGTAACAACGCGCAGGCGGCGACGGAATAGTCGGGCCGCGCAGGGGGGGAGTCGGCGTCCGGCAGGCGGCAATATCGCCGGGCGGGCGCAGTGGTTACTGCGCCGCGTCCGCCGGGAAAATCACGCCGGTCTGCCGGCGAATCTCGGTCAGCAGGCGCGCCACGTCCAGCGACGTCGCCAGCCCCGGGTGTTCGACGCTGCCGCTGTCGACCAGTCCGGCAAAGATTTCCGCTTCATACAGCATGGCGTTAATATGCTGCGGCAGGCTCAGATCCTGGCGCTTGCCGTCAAGGCTGAAAAACTGGATGCGCTGGCATTCTGCGATCTTATCGATGACCAGCGTGCCTTCTTCGCCCTGGATTTCGCTGGCGATCGCGGAGTGGCTCACCTTCGAATGCAGCAGCGTTACGTCAAAATCGCGGTAATTGAGAATGACGCTGCCGTGCGCGTCGACGCCGCTTTTCAGCAGCGCCGCGCTGGCCTGCAGCGCGTGCGGCGCGCCCCACAACGCGACGGCGCTGGCCAGACAGTAATAGCCGATATCCATGATCGAGCCGTTTGAAAATGCCGGATTAAAGGTATTGGGGACCTCGCCGGCCAGGTAGCGCGGGTAACGCGAAGAATACTGACAATAGTTGAACAGCGCTTTACGCAGCCGGCCGATTCTGGGCAGCGCCTGGCGCAGCGCGGTGAAGTTGGGCAGGCTGGCGGTTTTGAATGCTTCAAACAGCACGACCCGCTGCTCACGCGCGCAGTCGATCATGCGTTCGGCTTCACGCTGGTTCGAGGCCAACGGTTTTTCGCAGATCACATGTTTGCCGTGGCGCAGGAACAGCAGCGTTTGTTCACAGTGCAGAGCGTTGGGGCTGGCGATATAGACGGCGTCGATGGCCGGTGATTTCGCCATCTGCTCCAGAGAGATAAACAGATGCTCCACCGGATAATCGGCCTGCCAGCTCCGGGCCTGTTCCAGCGTACGAGAGTAGACCGCCGTCAGTTTCATTTTCCCGCTCTCATGGGCGGCATCGACAAACTGACGGGTTATCCAGTTAGTACCTATAATCGCGAAGCGGATCATATGGCTGCTATCCTGCTGACGAAAAAGAGAGCACCAGATTAGCATGCCGATACGACAAGACAATGCCGTCGTCGTCGCCATTTTCGGCGGCAATTGCCGCGGTCGGTGCGAAAAAGCATTTACTGCGGCCCGCTTTTAAGCGATAAACAGCGCAATTTTTACGATTCAGGAGCAGTGATGAACCAGGCAACATGGGAATATAGCGGGCTGACGCTGGAGCGTTTTCCGCAGCAGAGTAACGACGCCACGCTACAGGCATGGGACGCTGCCGATGAGTATATCCTGCGAGAGCTGGAATCCGCTCCCTCCGCCGCCGGTCCGGTACTGATCTTTAACGACGCCTTCGGGGCGCTGGCTTGCGCTCTGCAGTCGCGGCATCCGTTCTGCGTCAGCGACTCGTTGTTAAGTCAACTGGCGACGCGCCACAATCTGGCGCTGAACCATTACGCGCCCGACGCGGCGACGTTGCTTGATAGTCTGGCTGATTTACCCGCCGCGCCGGCGCTGGTGATCATTAAGCTGCCGCGTACGCTGGCGCTGCTGGAATATCAGCTGCATGCCCTGCGGGCGGTCGTCGGCCCGCAAACGCAGGTGGTTGCCGCCGCGAAAACGCGTGACGTTCACACCTCGACGCTGCAGCTATTCGAACAAATTATCGGGCCGACCCGCACCTCGCTGGCATGGAAGAAGGCGCGTCTGATTCACTGCGAAGTCGCGCCGCCGGCCCGGCCGGACTACAATCCGCTGGTCGGCTGGACGCTGGATAAAAGCGATTATCTGATCCAGAATTTACCCAACGTCTTTTCCCGCGGCGGGCTGGATATCGGCGCCCGCTTCTTTATGCAGCATTTGCCGCGCGATCTGGCGGGCAGTATGGTCGATTTGGGCTGCGGCAACGGCGTGGTGGGGCTGACGGCGCTCGAGCGCAACCCGGATGCCAGCCTGCTGTTTTGCGACGAGTCATACATGGCCGTTGAGTCCAGCCGCATTAACGTAGAGCACAACCGACCGCAGGATATGGCGCGCTGCGAATTCCGCGTCAATGACACCTTGACCCGGGTGAAGCGCGAGAGTCTGCAGGCCGTCCTGTGCAATCCGCCGTTCCATCAGCAGCAGGCCATCACCGACCAGATCGCCTGGCAGATGTTTCATGACGCGCGCCGTTGCCTGGTCTCGGGCGGCGAGCTGCGTATTGTCGGCAACCGCCATCTGGACTATTTTCACAAGCTGAAGCGTCTGTTCGGCAACTGCGAGGTGCTGGCCAGCAACAGTAAATTCGTGGTGCTGCGTTCGGTGCGCTCGATAACGCGTCAGGCGGTCTGAACGCGCACGGCGCTGCGGCCGATCGCGGAAATAAGATGACGGGGCGATTCGCCGCTTTATCGATACTAAAACGGGGCGGTCGCGCCCGGCCGGCCTGGCGCGAAAATGCGTCGGCCGGAACAGGCAGGGTTCGGATTGTTTGTTGTATGGGCGCGCTGTCATTATAATTCGCTGGATAATTAAGCGAAGGAATCTGTATGAGGCTAGAAGAACTGGAGACCCGGCTGAACGGCGCGTTACTCGATTTAGAGCGCACCCTTCAGCAACAGCAGCAAACCTGGCGGCAGGATTATCAGGCGTTGCAACAGCAGCTGGCGCAGTCGCAGCAGCGGGAACATGAGCTCAGCGCCCGGATTAACCAGTTGGTGAACCAGCTTAATATGGTTGACGCCTCGCCAGAGCGTAATCCGCTGATGCAAAAAATAAAGGTTATCAATGCCTATGTCGATGCATTGGCTAAAGACGCCTCGGCGTTCGCGCGCTCTCTGCCCTGATGTACCGTACCTTCTCAGGCGATCAGCCTGAGCGGTTACTGTCGCCGCGTGTTTTAACGCAATATTGTCATTTTCTTACCAGATATCCTCGATTTCTTCATATTTGGTGCAAAATTCGCTGCCATCCTTTCAGTTATTTACCGTCGCTCTAATTACCTGAAGTTCGATGGCGTAGACTTCATGGCGTCAGGGCGACATCGTTCGCTAATGAACAACCCTATGTGAGGATTTGAATATGCGTAAATTGACCGCAATGTTTGTCGCTACCACGCTGGCGCTGGGCGCCGCAGGTCTGGCCCACGCCGAACCCGCCGATGCGGGCAAAGCCCCGGAGGGGCGTACTCAGGGTATGATGAAGCACGGTCCGCGCGGCGACATGATGTTTAAGAATTTGAATCTGACGGATGCGCAGAAACAGCAGATTCGCCAGATTATGCAGGACTCGCGTAAAGAGCCGCGCATGCCTTCGCCGGAAGATCGTCGGGCGCTGCATCAGTTGATTACCGCCGGCACCTTCGATCGGGCTCAGGCCGAGACGCTGGTGACGAAGATGGAAGAAGCGAACAAAGCGCGCACGCTGGCGCATCTTGAAGCGCAGAGTAAGATTTACAATATTCTGACGCCGGAACAGAAAACGCAGTACAACGCCAACTTCGAAAAACGCCTGGCGCAGCCTCATCCGGACAAACACGACGGCAAGCCGCCCAAACCGGCTGAATAATCCGACGGCAGCGCGCGCCAGCGGTCTGCCGGAGTAGGCCTTTTGCCGCATTCGCATTCAGACCGCCGCATCTCTCCATGGCTGCTCAACATCGCGCCGTGGCCGGATGCGGCGGTTTGCCGCATTGGGTCTCCGGGGGGCCCGCGGAGGTAGCCGCCGACAGGTATCGTCCTTTCGTTCTCTCCCTTTACCGGCGCCCGCCGGCGGGGAAATCACCGGTAAATCGATGTGAAAGCGGTCGGGTAACTCTATCCTGCGCCAGCCATCTGCGGCGCGTCTTATTTTGGTGCACTCCCGCCTTCTGCTGCACCAGACTGTACGTTTTTCTCTGCCGCGTCGGCGGTTGTCCTGTATGGCTTAATCGACTTCATTTCATTATTAATTATTTTATTTCAATCAATTAGATAATTTTTTTTGTTTTTTTATGGTGTTGGCGCGCGGTTTGCTTTTCTTTTGGCACAACTATTTCTTATTTTGTTTTTTTATAAAACATATGTGCCATAGGGCGCGTCGCCGCGGGAGCCATGATGAATAGCCTATCGCCGATAGCAGAAGAAAAGAACGCCATGCTGGCCGAATTACAGACCATTATTCGGCGAGTCTATAGCGCGCTGTCTCCCGCCGAAAAGAAACTGGTGGATGTCATTCTTGCCCATCAGCACCATCTGGCCAGTTACAGCGCCACGGAACTGGCCGGGCTGGCCGGCGTATCGAAATCCACGGCCGCGCGCGTGTTTCGCCGTCTCGGTTTTGAGGATTTCAATCAGTTCCGCACCAAATGCCGCGGCATTGAGCCGGTGGGCGGCTCGCCGCTCAGCAACCTGGAACAGCATCCGCAGCGGCCGAAGACTCTGCGCGAGCGGCTGGAGGTGCACGTTGAACGCGAGCGGGAAAATCTTTCCGTTATGCACCGGAACAGTATGCCGGCGGAGCTGGAGCGGGCGGTGAATCTGCTGAGCGGCGCGCGGCGCGTCTGGGTTATCGGTTTTCGCAATAGCTACGCCACCGCGTTTTACGCTCAGGCGCTGTTTTCCCACGCGCTGTCCGATGTGCAGCTGGTCAACGATCCCGCCGCCAAATTCGCCGATGTGCTGGCCGATATCCAGCCGCAGGACGTGCTGTTCGTGGTGGATTTCCCGCGTCAGATCCGCCTGCTGTCTTACCTGGTGCAGGTGGCGAAAACCTACCGGGCGCGGGTGATTATTCTGAGCAACAGCCTGGTGTCGGATATCGACGCGTTGGCGGATATCGTCATTCCCTGCGCCGCCAGCGGCAGCGCCATCTTCGACTCCTATACCGCCGCCATCAGCATGGTCAATTTTCTCGGCAATGAGCTGGTGGCGAAATCTCCTGAAAAGGCCAGTCAGCGTATGCAACGCATGGAGGATATCCATCAGCAGATCGACGACCTGTATCAGCCCGTGCCGCTGCCGCATGAGGATACCAGCAACCGTTTTTAACACCGACACACACAATGCGTAATCCACCCTTTATTTGAGGAAATCAGCGATGTTAACTCCCGCGTTTTCGACGATGCATAAATTAGGCTGTACGGTTCTGTTGTCGCTGTCTGTACTGGCGTCTCAGGCCCAGGCCGCTGACCCGGTCAAAGTGAAATTTTCGATGGACTGGCGCTTTGAGGGGCCTTCGGCGCCGTTTTTGATGGCCAAAGCGAAGAACTATTTCGTTCAGGAAGGGCTGGATGTGCAGATCGACTCCGGCAACGGGTCGGCCGGCGCGGTAACCCGGGTGGCCACCGGCGCCTATGATATGGCCTTTGCCGATTTCAACTCGCTGATCGAGCAGGAGTCGCAGCATCCTGGAACCGGCATCAAAGGCGTCTATATGCTGTACAACGTGACGCCGGGCGCGGTGTTTACGCTGAAGAGCTCGGGGATCGCCAAACCGACGGATCTGCAGGGTAAAACCATCGCCGCGCCGGTGTTCGACGCCGCCCGCAAGTCCTGGCCGGCCTTCGCCAAAAAAGTGGGGCTCAATAAGGATGCGGTCACCTGGCAGTCCGCCGATCCCACCGTCACCGACAATTTGCTGGCGCGTAAGAATGTGGACGCCATCTCCGGCTTCTATTTCACCAACTTGTTGAACCTGGAGGCGCGCGGCATCAAGGCCGACGATCTGGTGATTTTCCCCTATTCGCAATACGGCGTGGATCTGTACGGCAACACCATTATCGCCAGCAAAAACATGCTGGAAAATCATCCCGAGGTTATTCAGGCCTTTTTGCGCGCGTTCAATAAAGCGGTGCAGGAGACTATCGCCGATCCGAGCGCCGCGGTGCAGTACGTCAAGGCGCGCGACTCGCTGATCAATGCGCCGCTGGAAACGCGTCGCCTGCAGATGGCGCGGGACATGCTGATCGTCACGCCGGAAAGTAAAAAACTCGGTCTGGGCGCTGTCGATCCGGCGCGGATGAAGAATTCCGTTACCGAGGTGGTCAGCGCGTTCGGTCTGAAGAACACGCCCGACGCCAGTACATTATTTACCGATGCGCTGTTGCCGGCGCGTGCAGACCGGGACGTTCAATAACCCCCGTCACACAGCATGATTTCAGGTGGTAACAAATGAGTTTCGTGAAATTTGAGAACGTCAGCCTGGCGTACAACAACAGCGATCAACTGGCCATCAAAGATGTGAACTTCAGCATCAGGGAAAATGAGTTCGTGGCGCTGGTTGGTCCGTCCGGCTGCGGTAAATCGACGTTTATGAAATTGACCTCGGGCTTGATTGCGCCGACGGAGGGATACGTCTTTGTCAATAAACGCGAGGTCGTCGGACCGCAGAAATGCATCGGCATGGCGTTTCAGGCGTCTAATTTGTTACCCTGGCGGACCACGCTCGACAACGTCATGCTGCCGATGGAAATCGTGGAGCCGTATCGTTCCACGCTGCGCGCCAACTACAAAACGTATCAGCAGCAGGCCCGCGCGTTATTAAAACGGGTCGGGCTGGAAGGCTGCGAGGATAAATATCCCTGGGAGCTGTCCGGCGGGATGCAGCAGCGCGCTTCCATCTGCCGGGCGCTGATCCACAAACCCCGCCTGCTGATGCTGGATGAGCCCTTCGGCGCGCTGGACGCCTTCACGCGCGAAGAGCTTTGGTGCATGGTGCGCGATCTGTGGCAGGAGTCGCCCTTTACCGTGGTGCTGGTGACGCACGATCTGCGCGAGGCGGTGTTCCTGGCGGATACCGTCTATGTCATGAGCGCCCGTCCGGGCCAGATTATCGCACGCCGGGAGATCGAACTGCCGCGCCCGCGCGATTTGCAGGTGACCTATACCGATCCTTTTTCCCGTTATGTGCTGGAACTGCGCGAGCACATCTCTTCACTGCGCAAAGCGTAATAAGGGGCGCCATTATGTCGCGATCAACGCTGATCAAAATCGCCCCCTGGGGGCTGTTAATTCTGCTGGGATTGATCTGGCAACTGATTGTTACCGGTTTCAATGTCTCCAGCTATTTATTCCCTTCCGTGACCGACGTCTGGCGATCGCTGGTGACCGACTGGCGGCCGATCGCCGAGCACTCGCTACAGACGCTGTATACCACGCTGGTCGGCTTTGTGCTGGCGGTGGTGTTCGGTCTGTTTCTCGGCATTGCCGTCGGCGCCTCCAACCTGGTGTACAAGGCCGTTTATCCGCTGTTGGTCGGGTTTAACTCCATACCTAAGGTGGCCTTCGTACCGGTGCTGGTGGTGTGGTTCGGCATTGGCACCGTCCCGGCTATCGCCACCGCGTTTCTTATCTCCTTCTTTCCCATTGTGGTCAACGTGGCCACCGGCCTGGCGACGGTGGAGCCGGAGATGGAGGACGTGCTGCGTTCGCTGGGCGCCTCGCGCATGGATATCCTGAAAAAAGTGGGGCTGCCGCGCTCGCTGCCCTACTTTTTCGCCTCGCTGAAGGTGGCGATCACGCTGGCGTTCGTCGGTTCGGTGATTTCGGAAACCGTCGCCTCCAACCTGGGCATCGGCTATTTGATGATGGCCGCCAGCTCCACCATGAATATGGCGCTGGTGTTCGCCGGCTTGATCGTTATCGGCGCGATGGGCGTCGTGATGTACGAAATCTTCGCCTTTGTCGAGAAACGGATGACGCACTGGGCCCATCGCTAACGCCGGAGGACGGGGGAAATGCCCGCCAGAGGCGACAACAGAATACAAGGAACCTGTCATGAGCAGTGATTTGCGGATTAACGGCGAACGCCTGATGGCGTCATTACATGAGCTGGGAACCTTCGGCGCGCTGCCCGGCGGCGGCGTGTGCCGCCTGGCGCTGAGCGATGAGGACCGCCAGGGGCGGGACTGGACCCTGGCGCGTATGCGCGCGCTCGGGCTGACGGTCACGATCGACGGCATCGGCAACGTCGTCGGCGTTTACGCCGGGCAGATCGACGCGCCGCCGGTGATGATCGGCTCGCACATCGACACGGTGGCGACCGGCGGCCTCTATGACGGCAACTACGGCGTGCTGTCCGGGCTGGAGGTGATCGCCACGCTGCGCGACGCGGGAATTCGTCTGCGCCGACCGGTGGCGGTGGCCTTCTTCACCAATGAGGAAGGGGCGCGTTTTCAGCCCGATATGATGGGCAGTCTGGTGTTCCAGGGCGGTCTGGCGCTGGAAACGGCGCTGGCTACCACCGGCATCGACGGCGTGACCGTCGGCGATGCGCTGCGTCAGATCGGCTACGCCGGCCCGGCGCCGGTGGGCGCCAACAAAGTGGACAGCTATTTCGAACTGCATATCGAGCAGGGGCCGGTGCTGGATGAAGAGGGCTTGTCCATCGGCGTGGTGCAGGGCGTGCAGGGTATTTCCTGGACCGAGTTCACGCTGGGCGGCGTGGCCAACCATGCCGGCACCACGCCGATGCGTCTGCGCCACGACGCCGGCTATGTGGCGGCGCGTATTAACACCTTCGTGCGCGAACTGGCGCAGGAGTTGGGGGGCGATCAGGTGGCGACGGTCGGTTACCTTACCTGCGCGCCGAATCTGGTGAATGTTATTCCCGATACTCTGCGGTTGACGGTGGATCTGCGCAATACCGACGCGGAGGTGCTGCGCCAGGCGGAGCAGCGGCTGTGGGCCTTCGCCGACCGGGCGGCGACGCAGGAAGGGGTGACGCTGACGCGACGCATGCTGGCGCGTTTCGAACCCACGCCGTTCGATACGGAGATGGTGGATCTGGTGGAGGCGCAGGCGCGCCGGCTGGGTCTGTCGTCGCGCCGCATGCCGAGCGGCGCGGGGCATGATGCGCAGATTCTCGCCGCGCTGTGTCCGGCCGGGATGATCTTCGTTCCCAGCGTAGAGGGGCTGAGCCATAACATCCGAGAATTCACCGCCGCCGGGGATCTGATCGCCGGCGCGAATGTGCTGCTCGGTGCGGTGGCGCAGCGCGCGCAGCGCGACTGACGCCAGAAAGATTAATGATGAGGGAGAGATAAAGTGGCTCGTTATGTCAATGTCGCTATCGGCCAGTTGGGACCGGTAAACCGAGAGGATTCGCGCGCGCAGGTGGTGGCGCGTTTAATGAAACTGATGCGAGAGGCCCGCCAACTGGGGGCCGATCTGATCGTCTACCCGGAGCTGGCGCTGACCACCTTCTTCCCGCGTTGGTACATCGAGGATGAGCAGCAGCTGGACAGCTGGTGCGAGGCCAGCATGCCCGGGCAGGACACCCTGCCGCTGTTTGAACTGGCGCGGGAATTGCAAATCGGGTTCTGCCTCGGGTACGCCGAGCTGAGCGACGAGGGCGGCGTCAGGCGGCGCTATAACACCTCGATTCTGGTGGATAAAAACGGCGATATCGTCGGCAAGTACCACAAGGTGCATCTGCCCGGCCACCGCGAGCACGAACCGTGGCGCGCTTTTCAGCACCTGGAGAAACGCTACTTCACGCCGGGCGACCGTTTTTCCGTCTACCCGGCGTTCGGCGGCCTGTTCGGCATGGCGATCTGCAACGATCGACGCTGGTGCGAAACCTACCGCGTAATGGGGCTACAGGGCGTGGAGATGGTGCTGATTGGTTACAACACGCCGGTGCATAACGCGCCGGCGCCGGCGCATGACGACCTGTCCCTGTTCCATAACCAGCTTTCCATGCAGGCCGGCGCATACCAGAACGGCACCTGGGTAGTGGGCGTCGCTAAGGCGGGGACGGAAGAAGGCGTCGATCACATCGGCGGCAGCTGCATTATCGCCCCGTCCGGCGAAGTGGTCGCCAGCTGCGTCACCAAAGGCGACGAAGTGGCGATCGCGCACTGCGATCTGGATTTTTGCCAGATCTATAAGCGCACCACCTTTAATTTCGATCTGCACCGCCAGCCGCAGGCCTATGGGCCTATTACTCGTCTGAAGGGCGAAACGCTGCTGGCGGACGGCAGTCCGCGGGTAAAAAAATAATTATCCCCGTCGCGCGCCAGGCGGCCGGGCAACGCGCCGGCCGGCCGAAGAATAACGTCGCGCGACCGGGCATCCCGGTCTGGAGAAGGTAATTTAATGGAAACACAGCTAATTGGTCAGGAAGTGCCGCGCGTGGATGGCCTGGCGAAGGTGAAAGGCAGCGCGATTTACGGCGACGATATTCACATGAAAAATATGCTGTACGGCGTCTGCCGCTACGCGGATATTGCGGCCGGCAGCGTGGAGGATATCGACCTGAGCGACGCGCTGCAGGTGCCGGGCGTGGTGAGAATCGCCACGGCGCGCGATGTGCCCGGCGAAAGCCATATCGGCGTGGTGATTGCCGACTACCCGCCGCTGGCGGATCGCAATATCGCTTTTCGCGGCGATGTGATCGCCATTATCGCCGCCACCGGCTATGAGGCGGCCTGTCGGGCGGCGGATCTGATTCGCGTCCGCTATACGCCGTTTATCCCGATCGTCAACGTGGAAGAAGCGATCAAACCCGACGCGCGTCTGATCCACCCCGGCAGCGCCAGCAACATTATCAATCACCACCATACGGTGAAGGGCGATATCGACGCCGGCTTCGCCGCCTCGACGCATATCTTCGAGCGAGAGTATGAGGTGGGTTACCAGGAGCACGCCTACCTGGAGCCGGAATCGATCATCGCCTGGATCGACGATAACGAGCAGATCATGTCGCTGGCCGGTTCGGTGCAGAATGCCCACCGGGTGCGCGGCTTCGTGGCGAAATATCTGGGCCTGCCGCAGTCGCGGGTCAACGTAAAGCGCTCGGTGCTGGGCGGATCGTTCGGCGGCAAGGACGATATCATCGACCATTTGGCCTGCCGCGCGGCTCTGTTGTGTCAGCTCACCGGCCGGCCGGTTAAGTTTACCTATAACCGCGAACAGTCGATGCGCGAGAGTTACAAACGTCATCCGTACAAAATGAAATATAAGATCGGTCTGGATGACGAGGCGCGTATCCAGGCGATCAAGATTGACGTGCTGGCCGATGGCGGCAGCTATGCCGGCCAGACGCCGTTTGTTACCTGGCGCAGTTCGGTCCAGGCCGCCGGGCCTTACCGTATTCCCAATGTGCGGGTCGATGTGACCGGCGTCTATACCAACAATAACTACACTTCGGCGTTTCGCGGCTTCGGCGCGCCGCAGGTCATCCTGGCCAATGAGTCGCTGATGGATGAGGTGGCGGCGGCGCTTGGGCTGTCGCCGCTCGAACTGCGCCAGCGCAATATCCTTAAACAAGGGGATACCAGCATGGCGGGGCAGGTGTTTAGCGAACATACGGTCTCGGCCGAAGAGGCGCTGCTTACTGCGGCCGACAGCTCGGAATTTCTTGCCAAACGCGAACGCTACCGCCGGCTGAACGCGCAGGGCGGACCGATAAAATACGGCATCGGACTGGCGCTCAGCCACCGCGGCTGTTCGCTGGGGGCCGAGGGGCTGGACGCCTCATCGGCGCTGATCCAGGTCAACGCCGACGGCAGCGTGAATATCTCCACCTCGGTATCGGAAAACGGCCAGGGGTTGCAGACCGTCATGTCGCTGATCGCCGCCGAAGCCTTCGGGTTGCCGCTGGAGCAGGTGATGTTCAGCGAGCCGGCCACCTCGATGATCGCCGACGGCGGTTCCACCGTAGCCTCGCGCGGCACGCTGATGGGCGGCCAGGCGATCCTGAGCGCCGCCAACAAAATCAAGCGGCGCATGGCCGACGCGGTGGCGGCGCAACTGGGCGCCGACGGTATCGACCAGCTGGCGTGGCGCGACGGCAGGGTGTTCAACCTGAACGATCCGGCGCGCAGCCTCGATTTCCCGCAGGTGGTGACGCTGACCAGGGCCACCGGGGCCAATCTGTCGGCTTACGGCTGGCACGTGGCGCCCGATATTCACTGGGATGAAGAAAAGGGCTGCGGCAGCCCGTACTTTACCTGGGTGTACGGTTGTCAGGTGGCCGACATCGAGGTGGATACCCGCACCGGCAAGATCACCCTGCGCGAGATCACCGCGGTGCACGACGTGGGCAAGGTCATCAACCGGGTCGGCTTCGAGGGCCAGGTCTACGGCGGAGTGGTGCAGGGGCTGATCGGCTACGGCATGCTGGAAGATTTCAATATCGAACAGGGCGAAGTAAAGTCGGAAAATTTCGACACCTACCTGCTGCCCACCATCCGCGATGTGCCGGAGATCAAGGTAATCGCGCTGGAGAATCATGACAAGGCCGGGCCGTACGGCGCGAAGGTGATCGGCGAGCCGGTGCTGGAACTGGGCGGCGCGGCGCTTAATAACGCGGTCAGCTTCGCGCTCGGCCGCTGGAACCGCACGCTGCCGCTGACGCTGGAGCAGGTGCGGCTGGGCTACAACCTGAAGAAACCGGTGCGGCAGAGCGAGCAGCAGGCGCAGTCAGGCGAGCATAAACAGGTGCTGAGGCTGAATACCCTCAGCATGCTGTCGCCGGCCAGTCTGGACGAGGCGCTGGCGATGCTGGCGCAGGGCGAGGCGCAGGCGATAGCCGGCGGCACCGATGTGCTGGTGCAGGCGCGGCTGAAGACCACGCCGGTGCGGCTGGTGAATATCGCCGGCCTGTCGGCGCTGCAGGGCGTGCGGCAGCAGGGCGACGAGCTGAGTATCGGCGCCGCGACCTGTTTCACCGACCTGGTGGCCGATGCGCGGCTGCAGGCGCGCTATCCGCTGCTGGTGCAGGCGTGCCGCACCATCGGCTCTCTGCAATTGCGCAACCGGGCGACGGTGGGCGGCAATATCGTCAACGCGGCGCCCTGCGCCGATTCGGTGCCGCCGCTGATTGTCTATGGCGCCGAGGTGGAGCTGCGCGAACTGAACGCCAGCCGCCGCCTGCCGCTGGCGGAATTTATTACCGGCACCTATCGCACTCAGCGCCGGCCCGGCGAGTTGCTGACCCGCGTGATCCTGCCGGCGCCGGAGCCCGGCGCGCTGCATACCCACTATTTACAGCTCGGGCGCCGCAATGCGGTCAATATCACCCGGCAGAGTCTGAGCGCGCTGTTTCGGCTGGACGAACAGGGGCGGATTGACCTGTGCCGGCTGGTGGACGGCGCGCTGTTCAGCCATCCGCAGCGGTTGACGGCGGTGGAACAGACGCTGCTCGGCCTCCCGCCGACGCAGGCGGCGATCGACCAGGCGGCGGCGGTGCTGGAGAACATGATGACCCAGGCGATCGGCGGGCGTTGGTCCGCGGTTTATAAAATCCCGGTCTATCTCGATATGTTTCGCCAGACGATGGCCGAACTGGCGGCCGGATGCGAGAGTAAGGAGTAAAGCATGCATCAGATAGAGCTAAAAATTAACGGGATTCGGGTGTGCGCCGCGGTGGACGATAATGCCCGGCTGCTGGATTTTCTGCGCGAGGATCGCGGGCTGACCGGCACCAAAGAGGGCTGCTCCGTCGGCGAATGCGGCGCCTGCACGATCATTATGAACGGCAGGGCGGTATGCGCCTGTCTGCTGCTGGCCGCGCAGTGCCACGGCGCGGAGATCACCACCGTCGAAGCGTTACGCCACGATCCGATAGGCGTTAAGCTGCAGAATGCGTTCGTCCGCCACGGCGGGGTACAGTGCGGTTTCTGTACGCCCGGCGTGCTGATGAGCGCCAAAGCGTTGCTGGACGCCAACGCCCGCCCGGACGACGCTGAAATCCGTGTGGCGCTGGAGGGCAACCTGTGTCGCTGCACCGGCTATCAGCCGATTATCAAATCCATCAAAGCGGTGCTGGCGGAGTGAGCCGTCCAGCGGCGTGCGCGCGGCTACAGGGGATAGAGTCCGATGACGGAAAAAGTGTGCCTGATGCTGGCGGCCGGTTTATCCAGCCGCATGGGGCAGTGGAAAATGATGTTGCCGTGGGAAGAGGGGACCGTACTCGACGGCGCGCTGGCGGGCGCCCTGTCGTTCTGCGACCGGGTGGTGTTGGTCACCGGCTTTCGCGGCGCGGAGCTGCAGTGGCGCTACCGGCGGCATGCGCGCATCACGCTGTGTCATAACGAGCGTTTTACCGACGGTATGTTTTCCTCGATTCGCTGCGGCGTCGACGCCACCGGCGACGGACCGTTCTTTCTGGCGCTGGGCGATATGCCCGCCGTCGGTCGGGATATCTATCGCGCGCTGTGGCGCCGGCGCGGCGATCGCTGTCTGATCCCGGTCTATGCGCAGGGTAAAGGGCACCCGGTGCTGCTGCCGGCGCCGGTGCGCGAGGCGGTGCGCCAGGCCAGTCCGCAGACGTCGATGAAGACGATTATCGAACGCTACGGCTGTCAGCGGGTGGCGGTGGCGGATCCGACCATCCACTGGGATATGGATACGCCGGCGCAGTATCGGCAACTGCTGGTGCGCTATAGCCAATAGCAGAGGGACGGACGGTTACGCCGCGATCTTCCTTGCGCCGCTCTCGCTGATAACGAAATTTGTCAGTAATCCGGGGCGGCGGCCTCGCCGCTCAGGGTTTGTCGTTTAAACCGTACTTCTTGATTTTGCGATACAGGGTGGCGACGCTGATGCCCAGCTCCTGCGCCAGCTGCGCCTTATTGGCGCCGCGCTGCAGCGCCTGGGCGATCAGCTGATGTTCCAGCCGTTTCAGGCTGGGTGACGCCCCGCCCGCCGTTTCCGCCGATGAGATGGCGTCGGCCGCTGCGGGGCGCGGAGCGACGCCGTTCAGCGAGTGAAAGCTGGGCGGCAGCAGCGCGCGATCGATCACCTCGCCGTCCGGCACGATATTAACCAGATATTCCATCAGATTGCTCAGTTCGCGCACGTTGCCCGGCCAGCGGTAGCGGCGCAGCAGATCCATTACGTCGCGGCTGACGCCGGGATAGGTAATGCCCATTCTCCGGGTATGCATATTGAGAAAATAATGCACCAGGATCTCGATATCCTCGCCGCGTTCGCGCAGCGGCGGAATGCTGACCGGAATGACATTCAGCCGGTAGTAGAGATCTTCGCGAAATCGCCCCTCGCCGATCGCCCGTTCCAGATTCTGGTGGGTGGCGGAGATGATGCGAATATCGACCGGCAGCGGTTTGCTGGCGCCGATGGGCAGCACCTCGCGCGTTTCCAGCGCGCGCAGCAGTTTTACCTGCAGCGCCAGCGGCATATCGCCGATCTCATCCAGAAACAGCGTGCCGCGGCTGGCGGACTGAATCAGCCCGATTTTGCCGTTGGCCGAAGCGCCGGTAAACGCGCCCTTCACGTAGCCGAACAGCTCGCTTTCCAGCAAATGCTCGGGAATGGCGGCGCAGTTGATGGCGATAAACGGCTGGCTGCGCCGCCCGCTTAGCTGATGGATCGCCTGGGCCAGCACCTCTTTGCCGCTGCCGCTTTCGCCGGTGATCATCACGCTGGACGGGCTGTCGGCGAAGCGGCCGATTAGCTGTTTCAACTGCCTGATCGGCGGAGAGTTGCCGATAAAACGGCCGAGCTGCGGTTCGGTGAGCGGATCGTCGGGCGGCGCCGAACGATCCGTCTGATGAAAGGCGAGCAGGAACAGCTGCAGGTTTTTTTCCGTATGGTACTGGCCGATCACTACTTCCTGCTGGGCGGCGAAGCTGATGATGTGCTGCGCATGGCCGTTGGCGAACTCTTTGCCGGCCGCCAGCGGACGGATGGATACCGGCGTGCGGCTGAGCTGCTCCCAACGGGTGTTCAATTGCTTCAGCGCGTTCTGGTTGGCGAATTTGACCAGTCCCTGCTCGTCAAGCACCAGAATGCCCTGATCCATGCAGTTGATTAGCGTGCTGAACAGTTGATCCATCCCGCTGGCGCCGGACTGGCTCTTCATCAGGTTGGCCACCAGCAGGGCCGAGATGTGGCGAATATAATCGGAGAAGACCTCGATGTTGTCCTGCAGGCGCTGCTGCTGTTCCAGGTTGACCGCCGCCAGACTGATCACGCCCAGGCAGGCGCCCTCATGCATGACCGGCAGGCCGATAAACGCCAGTTCGCCGCAGCGATCGTACTGGCCGCAGGTTCGACAGATTGGATCGTGGTGCGCATTGATGACGATCTTCTCTTTTTTCTCGTCAATCACGTATTTCAGCAGGCGGGTATTGGCGGACGGACGGCCGATTCGGGCGCTGTACGGCCCGCTGCCCGCCACGCGCAGCAGATGATCGTCGACGATTTCGACTTCGAGCTGTAATACGCGACTGAGCATCTGGGCAAAATGCCGGATGGTTGTCTGAATCTGCATCAAAGACAGTGTTCTGGCTGTCATTGGCTAAGCCCCTTACCGTCTGAATTCGGAATCGTTGGCGCGACGCGACGCGTACGGCGCTATTCGCATTTTGAGAAATACCGCCGCGCCGTCCCGTTCGTGCGCCCACGACGCAGCAACGCGCCGCGTCGCCGGCATCCGCGCGGATGCCGCATGCGCCCGCGCGCCCGTTCATATTGTCACTGTTTGCGATTATTCGGCATTGATCTGACGCCGGCAACCACAAACTGGCATAAATATTGATGAGATAACGGGAAATATGTCAGCACCATTTTTTACTGAGATCAGGATGTCACCATGTCGAATTTTTCATTACAGATGCAGATCGCCGATAACGCCGCGTTTAATCCGTCCGCCGACGCCTTGTTTAGTCGCCGTCAGGCCGAACAGGCGTGCGCCTTTCATCGCCGGATGCCCGGCTATCTCCCCACGCCGCTCTATTCGCTGGATGCGTTCGCCGCCGCGCTCGGCGTCGGGCGCGTGCTGGTTAAAGACGAGTCGCAGCGCTTCGGCCTGAATGCGTTTAAGATCCTCGGCGGCGCCTATGCTGTCGCACAGCTGGTGTGCGAAAAATATCAGCTGGATATCAATACGTTTTCCTTCGAACAGTTTTGCGCCAGCCACCCGCGGCAGATGACCTTCACCACCACCACGGACGGCAACCACGGTCGCGGCATCGCCTGGGCGGCCCGCGCGCTGGGGCAGCAGGCGGTGATCTATATGCCGAAGGGATCGTCGGCGGAGCGGGTGGCGCATATTACCGGTCTGGGAGCGGAGTGCATCGTCACCGGGATGAATTACGACGACACCGTGCGTCTGACCACCCGCACCGCGCAGGAAAACGGCTGGCTGATGGTGCAGGATACTGCCTGGCCCGGTTACGAGAAGATCCCCGCCTGGATTATGCAGGGCTACGCCACGCTGGCGGTGGAGTCGGTGGAGCAGATCGCGCATAACGATTGGCCGACGCCGACTCACGTCTTTCTGCAGGCGGGGGTGGGCGCGATGGCGGCCGGCGTGCTGGACTATCTGGCTAACTGTTACGGCGCCGATCGGCTGCATGCGGTCATCGTCGAGCCGGATCGCGCCGATTGTCTGTTCCGTTCGGCGCAGAAAGGGGAGATCGTCGCCGTCGGCGGCGAGATGAATACCATGATGGCCGGCCTGGCCTGCGGCGAACCCAACCCGCTCGGCTGGCCGCGGCTGCGCGACAGCGCGCGGCAGTTTATTTCCTGCGAGGATAAGGTGACGGTGCTGGGGATGCGGGTGCTGGGCAATCCGCTGGCGCAGGATGCGCGCATTATTTCCGGCGAATCGGGAGCGGTCGGCATGGGCGTGCTGGCGGCGATATTGCACAGTCCGCAGCGCGCGGCGCTGCTGGCGCGGCTGGGGCTGGACGCTTCTTCCTGCGTGCTGGTGGTGAGCTCGGAAGGGGATACCGACCAGCAGCACTACCGCGAGGTGGTGTGGCAGGGGCGGCCGGCGATCTGAGGCCGGACGCAACGGCGGCATTTAATAGGAAGACAGTATGAGACGTTTAATTAAAGGCGGAACGCTGGTCGATCATCGCGGCTGCTATCGGCAGGATCTGCTGATCGAACAGGGACGGATCGCCCGTCGCGCCAGCGAGATCGCCATCGAGCCGGATATGGCGGTGATCGACGCCGGCGGCTGCCAGGTGATGCCGGGCGGCATCGATGTGCATACCCATTTCAATATCGATGTGGGTATCGGGCGCAGCTGCGACGACTTCTTTACCGGCACGCGCGCGGCGGCCTGCGGCGGCACCACCACCATCGTCGACCATATGGGGTTCGGCCCGGCCGGCTGCGATCTGCATCATCAACTGGCGCGTTACCATGAGTATGCCGGCGGGCAGGCGGTGATTGACTACAGCTTCCACGGCGTGATTCAGCACGTGGACGACGCCATTCTGGACGAGATGGCGTCAATGGTGACGCAGGAGGGCGTCAGCAGCTTCAAGCTGTATCTGACTTATCAGTACAAGCTGGATGACGGGGCGGTGCTGCGCGCGCTGCAGCGCCTGCGGCAGGTGGGCGCGCTGGCGACCGTGCACCCGGAGAACGACGCCGCCATCCGCTGGCAGCGCGACATCTTCCTGCGCGAGGGGCGCACCGCGCCGGTTTACCATGCATTGAGCCGGCCGCTGGCCTGCGAAGCGGAAGCCGTCGCCCGAATGATCAATCTGGCCTCGCTGGCCGGCGGCGCGCCGCTGTATATCGTACACCTGTCCAACGGGCTGGGGCTGGACTACATCCGGCTGGCGCAACGGGCCGGTCAGGCGGTATGGGCGGAAACCTGTCCGCAGTACCTGCTGCTGGACGACTCGCTGTATCTGCGCCCGGACGGAATGCAGTTTATTCTCAGCCCGCCGCTGCGCCCGCGCGAGGAGCAGGACGCGCTGTGGCGCGGCCTGGCGGACGGCAGCATCGCCACCGTGGCGACCGACCACTGCAACTTTTCGCGCCAGCAGCGCCTGACCCTGTCCGGCGGCGATTTCAGCCGCTGCCCCAACGGATTGCCGGGCGTGGAAAACCGTCTGGCGCTGCTTTATTCGGGCGGGGTGGCGAGCGGCCGCCTCACGCCGTCGCAGTTTGTCGCGCTGACCAGCGCCCGGCCCGCGCAGCTGTTCGGCCTGTGGCCGCAGAAGGGAAACCTCAACCCGGGGGCGGATGCCGATCTGGTGCTGTTCGACCCGCGGCGCAGCGTTACCTTGCGCCACGAGGCGATGCACGATAACGGCGACTATTCGCCGTATGAGGGGATGACCTGCCGCGGCTGGCCGGTGCTGACCCTGTGCCGCGGTGAGATCGTCTGCCGGGACGGCGTATTCAGCGGTCAGCGCGGTCACGGGCGCTTTGTGCGCCGGCAGCCGTTCAGGGCGACGGCCGGCGCGGACTCATTCTGATACGGCGGCCAGCGTGGTGGACTGCAGCTGTTGACCGCTGGTCCGGTTTTTCACCTGCAGGATCTCCGCCAGCACGCTGATGGCGATCTCTTCCGGCGTTTCGGCGCCGATATCCAGTCCGATCGGCGAATAGAGCGCGGCGATCGCATCGGCGGCTACGCCGTTCTTCGTCAGCGTGTTTTTAAAGGTCTGCAGTTTACGCCGGCTGGCCAGCAGGCCGAGATAGCGCACCGGCCGGCCGATGGTCAGTTCCAGCGCCTCCATATCCTGATGGTTGGTGGCGATGACAACGAAGCTGTTGTCGTCGAGCGTCAGCTGGCCGATCCCCTCGCTGAAACTGCCGGCGGCCACGCGGCGGCAGTCCGCCGGCAGATCGGCGTGGTTGAGATTGTCCGGCCAGGTATCCAGCAGGGTAATGTTGAAGCCCAGCGGCTGCGCGGCGATGGCGATGGCCCGGTTAACGTGGCCGGCGCCGATCAGCACCAGATTCGGCCGGCGCGGCTGGACGGCGATATGCACGGTCATCGCGCCGCCGCAGTCCGAGCCCACCGCGCCTTCGCCCTGGCGCGCCATGCGGCCGTTGAACAGCCGCGATTCGCCCTGCTCCAGCGCCTGTCTGGCTTGCTCAAGCACCCGTATTTCCATCATTCCTCCGCCGATGGTCCCGGTACAGTTTCCTTCGTCGTCCACCAGCATAGTGGCGGTATGGCGGGGCGTGGAACCGCGGCTTTCGATGATTTGGATAAACGCGAAAGCCCGGTTGTTCTGTTCCAGTTCGGCCGCGTGGGCAAATATATTCATCCTGTCCCTCACTGATGCAAAGCTGCTGCTGACTGATATCGATAACCTGCAAATTTCATGCCTTATGGCGTTGCGACGGATCAGATCGGGACAGGCGCCGTAGCCGGCGCCTTTATTTCCCCCATTGCGGTTTTTTTTCTCAAAATGAGAAATGCGATTATTAATATGAAAAAAGCGGTGCGGCAAAAGAAAGGGAAAGGAAATAAAAAAGCGCGCCGGACAACCATATAAATTTCCTCTGGCGAGTCATCGCTTTCCGCGCCGGCGTTATTCCCCTTCGCCAGTCGCGTCGCGCTTATTTCTGGCCTGCATATTGCTAATACTCTTCGTGTGGTTAACCGCTGCCGGAGTAAAACGATAATCCGTCCGGCGTGGCGTGCGGTAATCGCGCGTTTATTTTTTCCTGAAAATACACGAAGGAGATGAATGTGGGTGATGTGATGCGTCCCATTCCGTTTGAGCAATTGCTGGGGCGAATGTTTGCCGAATATCAGCAGAGCCGTTCTATTTTTTCGATCCCGGAAAGCCAATTTTACCGGCGCGATCCCGCCCGGCAGATGCAGGTATTCGGCGAGCGCTGCGATACGCCGGTCGGACCGGCGGCCGGTCCGCACACTCAGCTGGCGCAGAATATTATTACCGCCTGGCTGACCGGCGGCAGCTTCATCGAACTGAAAACGGTGCAGATTCTGGATCGACTGGAGCTGGAAAAGCCCTGCATCGATGCCGAGGATGAAGGCTTCAACACCGAGTGGTCGACCGAATTTACCCTGGGCAAAGCCGCGGATGAATATCTCAAGGCCTGGTTTGCCCTCCATCTGCTGGAGTGTCTGTTTGCCCCGCGTTCGCCTGAGCAGGGGCGGTCGTTTATTTTTAATATGAGCGTGGGCTATGACCTGCAAGGCATTAAACAGCCGCCGATGCAGGATTTTATCGCCACCATGATGGACGCCTCCGGCTCGCCGGCGTTCGGCTTTTATCGGCAGACGCTGGCGCGCTGGATCGAACGGGCGGACGTACTGCGCGCGCCCGGGCTGGACGCGCGCCGCGCGCAGCTGGCTCTGCTGCCGGAACGCATTGAGTCGCGGCTGGTGCGCGGCGTTACGCTCTCCACTATGCACGGCTGTCCGCCGGATGAAATCGAGGCCATCTGCCGCTATATGCTGCAGGAGAAAGGGCTGCATACCTTCGTCAAACTTAACCCGACGCTGCTGGGCTATCGGCGGGTACGCGAGATCCTCGATCGCTGCGGATTTGACTATATCCAACTGAAAGAAGCGTCGTTCCTGCACGATCTACAGCTCGACCGGGCGCTGAGCATGCTGGAGCGGCTGATGACGCTGGCCGATGAGCGGCGGCTGTCGTTCGGCGTGAAGCTGACCAATACGCTGGGCGCGGTCAACCATAAGGCGCGTCTGCCGGGCGATGAGATGTATATGTCCGGTCGGGCGCTGTTTCCGCTCGCCATCAACGTGGCGGCGGTGCTGTCGCAGCATTTTCACGGCCAACTGCCGATCTCCTATTCCGGCGGCGCCAGCCAGCTGAATATTCGCGCCATTCATGAGACCGGCATTCACCCGATCACGATGGCGACCGATTTGTTGAAACCCGGCGGCTATCTGCGTCTCGCCGCCTGCGCGCGCGAGCTGGAAGCGTCCGCCGGCTGGCAGCGCGCGACGGTGGATGTCGAGCGGCTGAACGCGCTGGCCGCCGAGGCGCTGGAAACCTCATATCACCAGAAAAGCTGGAAAAGCGACGACGCCATTGATGCCGGCGACGCGCTGCCGCTGTCCGATTGCTATGTCGCGCCCTGCGTCAGCGCCTGCGCCATTAAGCAGGATATCCCCGAATATCTGCGGCTGGCCGGCGAGGGGCGCTATGTCGACGCGCTGGATCTGATCTACCGGCGCAATGCGCTGCCGGCTATCACCGGCCACATCTGCGATCATCAGTGCGAATTTAACTGTACCCGACTGGATTACGACAGCGCGCTGAATATTCGCGCGATCAAGCGTATCGCGCTGGAAAAGGGCTGGCAGGGCTATCAGCAACGCTGGTTTAAACCGGCCGGCTCCGGCAGCCGTCATGCGGTGGCGGTTATCGGCGCCGGTCCGGCCGGGCTGGCCGCCGGCTATTTCCTCGCCCGGGCGGGCCACCCGGTGACCCTGTTCGAGCGGGAACAGAGCGCGGGCGGCGTGGTGCGCCATGTGGTGCCGCAGTTCCGCATCCCGGCGGAAAAAGTTCAGCACGATATCGATTTTGTCGCCAGCCACGGCGTGAAGTTCGTGTACGGCTGCGACGACGGCCTGACGATTGACGCCCTGCGGCGGCAGGGATTCGACTATATCTGCGTCGGCACCGGCGCGCAGAAAAGCCGCCCGGTTACGCTGGCCGGCGATCATCCCGCCGTCTGGTCGTCGTTCCAGTTTCTGCGGCGTTTTAATCGCGGCGAGAATCTGCGGCCCGGCCGTTCGGTCGGCGTCGTGGGCGCCGGCAACACCGCGATGGATTGCGCCCGGGCCGCGCTGCGTCTGCCCGGCGTCGAACAGGTCACCATCCTGTATCGCCGCGGCGAACGCGAGATGCCGGCCTGGCGCGAGGAGGTGGAGGAGGCGCGCGCCGAAGGCGTGCACTTCCGCTTTATGGTCAACCCCGAGCGCTTTGATGCCGACGGCACGCTGCGGCTGCGCGTGATGGCGCGCGGCGAGCCGGATGCCCAGGGGCGCGCGCGGCCGGTGGAGACCGATCGAGTCGAGACGCTGCATATGGATGCGCTGATCACCGCGATCGGCGAACAGCCGGACTACGCGCATCTGGCCGATATCGGCATTCCGGCGGACGCGCGCGGCGCGCCGATCGTGGATACCCGCACTCAGGAAACGGCGCGCGCGAATGTGTTCCTGATCGGCGACGTGCAGAGCGGCCCGGCTTCGATTGTGGCGGCCATCGGCGCGGCGCGGCGCGCGACGGATACCATCCTGCGGCGCGAGAATATTCGCGACGACCATGCGGCAAAACGCTGGCTGAATACCGATCCTGATGCGATCTATCGCCGCAAAGGGCAGATCGATGTGCGTCTGGTGTCCGCCGAACGGCAGGATGACTTTGCCCGTCAGGAGGCGCAGCGCTGCCTGTCGTGCAACTATGTGTGCGCCAAATGCGTGGACGTCTGCCCCAACCGGGCCAACATTTCCATCGCGGTGCCCGGCTTCCGCGATCGCTTCCAGACATTGCACATTGACGCGTATTGCAACGAATGCGGCAACTGCGCCCAGTTTTGTCCGTGGCAGGGACGGCCCTACCGCGACAAGGTCACCATTTTCAACCTGCAGCAGGATTTCGCCGCCAGCGGCAATCCCGGTTTTCTGCTGACCGATGACGGCGTGCTGGTGCGTCATCAGCAGCAGATTTACCACCTGGAGATCGACGAACAGGGGCAGTTCGGTCGCGTGCCGCCGGAGCTGACCGATATGTGCCGCATCATTAGCCATGTTTATCGACATCATCATTATCTGCTCGGCGCGGTGGAGGAATAAACCATGCTGATATTGCACAACGCCACGCTGGTGCAGTTCGCGCCGGCGCACATCATCAGCGGGATGGATATCGCCATCGACGGAACGACGATCGCCGATGTGGGCACCAATCTGACGGCGCGCTATCCGGGCGCGACGGTGAAAGCGATGCGCGGCCGGCTGGTCATGCCGGGCCTTGTCTGCGCTCACAACCATTTTTATTCCGGGCTGGCGCGCGGCATTATGGCCGGCATCGCCCCCTGTCCCGACTTTATCTCCACGCTGAAGAATCTGTGGTGGAAGCTGGACCGGGCGCTGGACGAGGAGTCGCTGTACTACAGCGGCCTGATCTGCTCGCTGGAGGCGATTAAGCAGGGCTGTACGGCGGTCATCGATCACCATGCCTCGCCGGCGCTGATCGCCGGCTCGCTGGATATCCTGCGCCGCGGCTTTCTGCAGGCCGGACTGCGCGGCATGACCTGTTATGAAACCACCGATCGCAACGGCGGGCTGGACGAGCTGCGCCAGGGCGTGGAGGAGAATATCCGCTTCGCCCGCCGGATTGAGGCCGATCGCCAGGCGGGGCGCGGGCCGTATCTGGTCGAGGCGCATATCGGCGCGCACGCGCCGTTCACGCTGCCGCAGGCCGGGCTGGAGATGCTGGCGGACGCGCTGCGCGAAACCGGGCGCGGGCTGCATATCCACGTGGCGGAAGACCGCTACGACGTGTCCCATAGCCACCATCACTACGGCGTCGATCCGATGGTGCGTCTGGATCAGGCGGGGCTGTTAAATGACAAGAGTCTGATTGCGCACGGTATTTTTCTCTCGTCCGACGATGTGGCGGTTATCAATCAGCGCCGGGCCTTTCTGGTGCATAACGCCCGTTCCAACATGAATAATCAGGTCGGCTATAACGCGCGACTGGCGGAGTACCGGCATGTGGCGCTGGGGACGGACGGTATCGGCGCCGACATGTTTGAAGAGCTGAAATTCGCTTTCTTTAAGCAGCGCGACGCCGGCGGATCGCTGTGGCCGGACAGCTTCCTGCGTTTTCTGCATAACGGCAATCTGCTGCTCGAGCGTAATTTTAACGCCCGTTTCGGTTCGCTGGCGGCCGGATATCAGGCCGATCTGACCATCTGCGATTATCAGTCGCCCACGCCGATGTGTCAGGACAATCTGGCCGGTCACCTGGCGTTCGGGCTGAGTTCGGCCAGCGTGCACAGCGTGATGGTGGCGGGCAACATGGTGTACGAAGATCGCCAGTTTCCGTTCGACGTGGCGGAGATCTACCACAACGCGCGGCGCAGCGCCGCCAGCCTCTGGCAGCGCATGGACCGTCTGCCGTAGGGCGGCGAATCGCGCGTGGCGCAGACCGGCCGCGCGCTATCGGTCGCCGCCGGGTCTGCGCGCCGCGATCCGTCGCAATCTGTTTTTCCAGACAAATTCGATGAATAAATTAACTAAGGGGGCAATCAGAGAATAAACGCAATCAGAAAAATAAAGAAAATCTATCGTACCTGATATTTCCATTATTGGATGGTCGATAACCGGCGACGACGAGCGGCGGAATTCATCCAATATGATTAATTACCTGTATCAGCCTGCAAAAGTTTTTATCGCGCCAGGTGCAGTTGGCTATGTCTATTCGAAGCCGGCTTTCATTAATTACTTCTGATGGGAATATGGATGTGAAAAATTTATTTATTAGCAATTATCCGGGGAAATATGTACAAGCCGTCGCTGACGGAGCGGCAAACCAAAGACCATATCGCGGCGGCGGGCCGTTATTCGTCGCGGGCGCGCTGGCCGGCGCTTTCTTGCTAAGCCCGCTGGCGCTGGCCGCGCAACAGCCGGCCGCACAGCCTTATACCAGTAATTTGGGGCAGACCTGCGATCAGAATGAGAGCGGCGTGACCCGCTTTACCGATATGTTTCGCTGCGGTTCGGTAAACGGCTCTTTGCGTACGCTCTACTTTTCGACGCATAACGCTTATTTCGTCAAAGATAAAAATCAGGATACCGCCAGCTACGGCGGCAGCATTAAATACCAGACGGCGCCTTATTTCGGCTTCAGCGCCGGCGTCAGCGGTATTTTCCAGCGGGGGCTGTGGCATCCGCCGGTAGAACGGCTGGTGACCGAACTGGGCCCGAACCAGACCAATGTCGGCGAGGCTTATCTGCGCTGGCAATATCGCGATTTCAGCATTACGGCCGGCAACCAGCGGGTGGATATGCCGTTTATCAGCGATTACGACTGGCGTATTACCCCGATACTGTTCCGCGCGGTGGATATGCACTGGGGCGATAAAACCGATTTCCTGCACGCCAGTAAAATTTATCGCTATAAGCCCTGGCGCACGGATCAGTTTCTGGCCACCTCCTCGTATAGCGAAGTGACGGAAAAAACCAGCGGCGCGTGGGCGGTCGGCGCCGGACGATCGCTGAAGGTCGACGACAAGACGCTGAGCGGACAGATGTGGTATGAAAACTACGCTGATTACGTGACGATTTTCTATGGCGAAGGGCATCTGCAATGGCAGGAACAGCCCTGGCAACCCGATATCGGCGTTCAATTTATCCGCGGCGCCGGCGAAGGGAAGCAGCTGATGGGGAAAGTGGATAATACCTCTTATGGCCTGCAGCTGGCCGTTGCGCCGACGCCGAAAATCAAGTGGTCGCTGAATTACAATCATATGGCGGCCAGCGGGGATGCTTATCTGAACGGCGCGTTGGTGACGCCTTATTCGCATAGCACCTCATCGGGCAAATATTTCGCTCAGCCCTATTTCACCAGCACCCAGGATCTGGGTACCGGCAACGCCTATTCAACCCGCATCAGCTATCAGGCCATGCCGGCGTTAACCATCGGCAGTTATTATTCCTTTATGGATCTGAAGAAAAAGGCCGGCGCTTCCAGTATCAACCAGTCTGAATATGTCATCTTCGGCATTTATAATTTCAGCGGCGCCCTGAAAGGGTTAAGTCTGTCTAATTTCTTAGGGGTACAAACCTCGCCGCAGTATGATTATTCTTTCTGGCAGAATCGGGTCGCGTTGCAATATAAATTCTGAGACATGCTATTTAGCCGAAGGCATACCAAAACGGATGTCTTCGGTTAATTTTTTCTCCCCCCCCGCCGTTTATTCTTTCTGTTCTGCGTATTGAAATTTATTTTTCCGGTCGTTTAATTTTCTCCCGGCCGGGGCGCATCATGCACATTATTCGGGCATTGCGTCGGGCATCTGCTTTTTTATAGTGCGCAACAATATTTCCTGTCGGTTGAGTTTAACTGCCTCTATTGATAGACAAGGTAAAAGCAACCGTTTGCTATGATAAGCAATCGTTTGCTTTTAGTGTTCCGTTGTTGGCTGATTGAATTATTTAACCATTTGATAATAAATGAATTGTTGTATTTTAATTATGGTATGGAAATTGCTGTTTATAAATAAAGCGAGCGGCCGGTTTATACCGGACAGTCTTCGGGCGGCGGTTCAGTCGACTGAAAAACAACGGTATATAAAAAAGGAATGACGATGTCAGCACACTATACCAAAGCTATCCGGGGCAGCTTTTTCGATATTACCGCGCCGGCGGACAGTCCGCAGCAGATAATGCGCCAGACGCGCTACCTCGACGACGGGCTGTTGTTGATCGATGGGGGGAGAATCATCAGCCTGCGTCCCTGGGATGAAGGAAAGAGCGCGCTGGTCGATGAACAGGCGGTTATCGACTACCGCGGTAAACTGATTTTGCCGGGATTTATTGATACGCACATCCATTACCCGCAAACCGAAATGATCGGCGCCTTCGGCGAGCAGTTGCTCGAATGGCTGCAGCGCTACACCTTTCCGGTCGAGAGCCAGTATGGCTGTCCGGCGCACGCGGCGCGCATGTCGGCCTTCTTTCTTCAGCAGTTGCTCAGCAACGGCACCACCACCGCGCTGGTATTCGGCACCGTGCACCCCGAGTCGGTCGATGCCCTGTTCAGCGCCGCCGGGCGGCTGGGCATGCGTCTGATCGCCGGTAAGGTGATGATGGATCGCAATGCGCCGGATGAATTGCTCGAAACGCCGCAAGACAGCTATCGGCAGACGCGGGAATTGATTCAGCGCTGGCACGGCAAGGGCCGGTTGGGCTACGCCCTGACGCCGCGTTTCGCTCCCACCTCTTCCCCGGCGCTGCTGGCGGCGGTGCAGCGCCTGCGCGAGGAGTTCCCCGATGTCTGGCTGCATACCCATCTGAGCGAAAACCAGCAGGAAGTCGCCTGGGTGAACGCGCTGTATCCCGAACGCGACGGCTATCTGGATGTGTATCACCACTATCGGCTTACCGGCCGCCGCAGCGTGTTTGCTCACTGCCTGCATCTTGAAGACCGCGAATGGGATTGCCTGCGCCGCACCCGCTCGTCCATCGCCTTTTGTCCTACCTCCAACCTGTTTCTGGGCAGCGGTCTGTTCCGGCTGCAGCGCTGCTGGGATAAGGGCGTATTGATGGGCATCGGCACCGATATCGGCGCCGGCACCTCGTTTAATATCCTGCAGACGCTGGGCGAAGCCTACAAGGTCGGCCAGCTGCAACAGTATTCCCTTGCGGCGGCGGAAGCGATTTATCACGCCACGCTGGGCGGCGCGCGCGCGCTGGATCTGGACGCGCAGCTGGGCAATTTCAACGCCGGTAAAGAGGCCGATTTCGTCGTTATCGATCCGGCGGTCACCCCGCTGCAGAGATTGCGCTACGGCAATAGCCAGACGATCTTCGAGCGGCTGTTCGTGCTGATGACGCTGGGCGACGACCGCAATATCGCCGCCACCTGGGTAAACGGCGAATGCGTCTGGCAGCCGGACAACAAGCAACAGGAGGTAGCATGATCCAGTTTTTGCTCAATCAAACGCTGGTCACCGAGCGGGATATCGATCCCAATATGACGGTGTTGAACTATTTGCGCGAGCGCCGCCGCCGTCCCGGCACGAAGGAAGGGTGCGCTTCCGGCGATTGCGGCGCCTGTACCGTGACGCTGGGGCGGGTGGAGCAGGGGCGTATGCGTTATGAAACCGCCAACGCCTGCCTGACGCTAATCAGCGCGCTGCAGGGTAAACAGCTCATTACGGTGGAAGATCTGCGCCAGCAGGGCGCGCTGCATCCGGTGCAGCAGGCGGTGGTCGATCTGCACGCCTCGCAGTGCGGCTTCTGTACGCCAGGCATCGTGATGACGCTATTTACCTTACAGAAAAACAGCCGGGGCTGGGATCGTCAGCAGGCCGAACTGGCGTTGGCCGGCAATTTGTGCCGCTGTACCGGCTACCGGCCGATTATGGACGCCGCCCGTCTGCTGTGCGAACAGCCCGTGGAGGACAGCTTTTCCCGTCAGGCGGCGATCACCGTTCAGCGCTTGAGCGCGCTGCAGCACCGGCGCCGGCAGACGCTGAAAGAGCAGGGAAACTGCTGCTTCATACCGAAAACCCTCGGCCAGCTGGCCGACTGCTATCGGCAATATCCGCGCGCCAGGCTGCTGGCCGGCGGCACCGATCTGGCGCTGGAGATCACTCAGGCCTGCCGTCCGCTGCCGTTGTTGATCGCACTGGATCAGGTGGAGGAACTGCAATGCTGGCAGGTGACCGAGGACAGCATCGAACTGGGCGCCGGGCTGTCGATAAGCCAGTGCGCCAGCCTGCTGAGCGGGCTCATCCCGTCCTTTGCGGATCTGCTGCGGCGCTTCGCCTCGCAGCAGATCCGCAACCGCGGCACGCTGGGCGGCAATATCGGCAACGCCTCGCCGATCGGCGATACGCCGCCGCTGTTGCTGGCGCTGGATGCGCAGTTGCGGCTGCAGTGCGGCGACAGCGAACGGCGGCTGCCGCTGCATGACTTTTTTCTCGCTTATCGCCAGACCGCGTTGCGTGAGGGCGAGTTTATTCGGTCGATCGTGATCCCGCGCGGCGAACGGGTGAGCAACTTTCGCGCCTGGAAGGTCGCCAAACGGCCGGACGATGATATCTCCGCGGTGGCCGGCGCGTTTGCCGTATGCCTGCGGGACGGCGTCGTCAGCGAAGCGCGTATCGCGTTTGGCGGGATGGACGCCATTCCGCGCCGCGCGCCGCGCTGCGAACAGGCGCTGTGCGGCCGGCCCTGGAACGAAGCGACGCTGGAGGCGGCCTGTCGGGTGCTGGAACAGGAATTTACGCCGCTGAGCGATTTCCGCGCCAGCGCGGACTACCGGCGGCAAATCGCCGGCAATCTGCTGCGTCGCTACTATTTGTCTCTGCAGGGAGAAATCCCGTTCATGGGGGTAGCCGATTATGTCGCATAATCCTGTACCGCTCAGCGCCGAGGCCCTGCAGGCGCAGTATCAGCAGGAATTGACCAGCGGCGTGGGGCGCAGCCGTCAGCATGAAAGCGCCGAGAAGCACGTTAGCGGCGAGGCGCGCTATATCGACGATCGCCCTGAACCGGCCGGACTGCTGCACCTCTGCCCGCGGCTTAGCGAGCATGCCCATGCGCGCATCCTGAAACTGGACGTGACGCCCTGCTACCAGATTCCCGGCGTGGTCGAGGTGCTGACCTGGCAACAGGTGCCCGGCAACCTGGATATCGGCGCGCTGGCGCCGGGCGATCCGCTGCTGGCGTGCGAGACGGTCAACTATGTCGGCCAGATTGTACTGGCGGTGGCGGCGGAAACGCGCGAGGCCGCCCGCCAGGCCGCGCAGGCCGCCGTAATTGAATACGAGGTATTGACCCCGGTGCTGGATGTGCGCGAAGCGCTGGAGAAGGAATTGTTCGTCGAACGGCCGTTCGTGCACCGGCGCGGCGACGCGCAGGGCGCGCTGGAACAGGCGGCGCACCGCATTCAGGGCGAGCTGCAGGTCGGCGGGCAGGAACATTTCTATCTGGAAACCCAGGCGGCCATCGTTAACCCCGGCGAGGACGGCTCGGTTACGGTCTACGCCGCCAGCCAGAACCCGACCGAGGTACAAAAACTGGTGGCCTCGGTGTTGGGCGTCAGCATGAGCCAGGTGACTATCGAGATGCGGCGTATCGGCGGCGGATTCGGCGGCAAAGAGACGCAGGCGGCGGGCGTGGCCTGTTTGTGCGCGGTGGCGGCGCGGCTGACCGGCCGGCCGGCGAAAATGCGTTTATCGCGGCGCGACGATATGCGCATTACCGGTAAGCGCCATCCGTTCTTTATCCGCTATGACGTCGGCTTTGACGAACGCGGCGTCTTTAACGGCGTTAAGATCGATCTGGCCGGCAACTGCGGCCACTCACTCGATCTGTCCGGTTCGATCGTCGATCGCGCCATGTTCCATATCGACAATGCCTACTACCTCGGCGACGCGTTGATCACCGGCTATCGCTGTCGCACCAATATCGCCTCCAATACGGCGTTCCGTGGTTTTGGCGGGCCGCAGGGCATTGTGGCGATAGAGCAGATCATTGAGCGGATCGCCTGTGTGCTGGGGCTGGATCCGCTCGAGGTGCGCAAACGCAACTATTACGGTCAGCCCGGGCGCGACGTGACTCACTATTACCAGCCGGTGGAAGGGAACTTACTGGATGACATCACCGCCCGACTGGAAGAGAGCGCGGATTATCAGCGCCGGCGCGCGGCGATTCGCGCCTTCAACGCGCAGCACCCGCTGTTGCGGCGCGGTCTGGCGCTGACGCCGGTCAAATTCGGCATCTCTTTCACCGCCACCTTTCTCAATCAGGCCGGGGCGCTGTTGCTGATTTACTCCGACGGCAGCGTACAGCTCAATCACGGCGGCACAGAAATGGGGCAGGGGCTGAATACCAAGGTGGCGCAGATCGTCGCCGAGGTGCTGCAGATCGACATCGATCGGATCCAAATCACCGCCACCCACACCGGCAAGGTGCCGAACACCTCGCCGACCGCCGCTTCCAGCGGCGCGGATCTGAACGGCAAAGCGGCGCAAAACGCCGCGCAGATCCTGAAACAGCGGCTGGAGACCATGCTGTGCCGGCTTCATAACTGCGCGCCGGCCGACGTCAGCTTTCGCAACGGCATCGTGCGGGTCGGGCAGCGGCATTTTACCTTCGCGCAGGTGGCCAACATGGCCTGGCTGAACCAGGTGTCGCTGTCGGCCACCGGCTACTACCGGGTGCCCGGCATTCATTACGACCGCGAAGCCGGCCGCGGCCGGCCGTTTTACTATTTCGTCTATGGCGCCGCCTGCTCCGAGGTGATCGTGGATACGCTGACCGGCGAGTATCGGGTGCTGCGGGTGGATATTCTGCACGACGCCGGCGCGTCGTTGAACCCGATGATCGATATCGGCCAGGTGGAGGGCGGATTTATCCAGGGGATGGGCTGGGTTACCTGCGAAGAGCTGGTGTGGGATCAGCAGGGGCGGCTGATGACGGATTCGCCGGCCAGCTACAAGGTGCCGACCGTCGCCGATATTCCGCCTGATTTTCGCGTTCAGCTGCTGGAAAATCAGCGCAACGTGGCCGAAACGGTTTTCCGCTCGAAGGCGGTGGGCGAGCCGCCGTTTATGCTGGGCATTTCCGTCTGGAGCGCGCTGCAGGATGCGGTCGCCAGCCTGAGCGATTACCGTCGTCACCCGATGATGCCGGTGCCGGCCACGCCGGAGCAGGTGCTGCGCGGCGTCGTCGCCATGCGAGACGCCGCCCGGCGCGGATGATGCGACGGCATCAGGTACGGGTGGAAACGAATATGGCGCGCCGCAACAGGCTGATGATCCACACCCGCAGGGCAGCATAGCCATCGGCCGCGGCGTTGAGAGACACATGGCCGCGGCTGTCTTCCCGCTGGCGGGAAAAGTCCGGCCGTTTCCACCGGCAGGGCCGCTGCGTGGCAAGCGGCAAGGGCGGGCGGGGGCAACGTCGCCAGGGGCGGCGGCTGAAACGCCAGCCGGGCGCGTCTGCGGCCGTTGGAAGTACGGCATGCCGCAATACCACCATCGCCCGCCTAAAAGAGTAAGGGGCCGGCGCCGGATTTTCGGGTCATAAGCCCCCGTTTACGGCGCATCAATGCATCGCGGATAGGCGCGACCGGCCTATTCTTCGATACGCAGACCGTAGGTTTTAAATTTCTCCAGCACGATGGCGATTTCCTCATCGGGCAGCAGCGGGACGGGATCGACAATGGCTAAGGTCGTGAGATAGAGGCGGGCGAGCACTTCGACCTCCTGCGCCAGCCACAGCGCTTTTTCCAGATTCGCTTCGCTGGCGATCATGCCGTGGTGTTGCAGCAGCGTGGCCTTATGATCTTTCATCACCCGCGCCACCTGTTCGGAGAGCTGTCTGGTGCCGAAGGTGGCGTAAGGGGCGCAGGGAATCGTATTGCCTCCGCCGACGGCGATCATGTAATGGATGGCGGGAATCGGGCGGTTGAGGATCGATACCGCGGTGCAGTGCACCGCGTGGTTGTGCACCACCGCGTTGGCCTGCGGGCGGGCCTGGTACACCGCCTGGTGGAAACGCCACTCGCTGGACGGTATTTTGCCCGCCTCGTGCCGGCCGTCGGCATCGACCAATACAATCTGCCGCTCGGTTAATCTTTCATAAGGGGTGCCGGTGGGGGTAATCAGCATGCCGTCCCGATAGCGTACGCTGACGTTGCCCGCCGTGCCCTGGTTTAAGCCCAGGCGAGTCATCTCAAGACAGGTGTCTATTATTTCACGAGCCAGAACATCTCTTTCCATTTTATTTCTCCAGAGAGCGAAAGACGGAATAACGGAAATGACGTGAATCAACCGGCGTGATTGATTCACGTCAGCGGCAATAGCGAATTACCGCATAGTCATGCGCCCTGACATTTTTGGTTATCGCGCCGGCCGCCTGAATCCGGCGGCCGGCGCGCGCTCATTTGCCGTCGGCGGCATCCGCCATGATGCGGTCCAGCGCTTGTTGCTGTTCATACAGCTGTAAATAGACCTGATATTTGCGCTGATGGAAGGCGGCCATCTCCGGCCTGGCGCGCAGGGTTTCGCCGGGTTGCGCCAGCGCGCCGCAGGCGGCCGGGAAATCCGGCCAGGCGCCGCAGGCCACGGCGCCGCAGATGGCCGCCCCCAGCGTAACGGCATCCTCTTCGCGCATCAGGTGGATATCGCGCCCGGCGATATCGGCATATTCGCGCAGCCACAGCGGGTTATGGGTGGCGCCGCCGCACATAACGAGATGCGTAATGCGATGCCCGGCCTGCTCCATGGCGTCGATAATATGGCGGGTGCCGTAGGCGATGGCCTGCAGCGTGGCGAGATACAGGCGGGCCAGCGCCGGCTCGCCGCTTTCCAGCGTTAAGCCGCACACGCTGCCGCGCGCATGCGGATTGGCGCGCGGCGAGCGATTGCCGTGGTGATCCGCCAGGACGTGCAGATGGCGGGTCGGCAGCGGCTCATGTTGTTCCAGCTGCGCCACCCACCGGTTCGCCAACGCCACGGGATGCAGGCCCTGCGCGTCGGCCGCGCTGAACAGTTGCGCGCTCTGGCCCTGCTGCCGCAGCGTCCAGTCGATCAGTGAGCCGGCCGCGCTCTGCCCGCCTTCCGTCAGCCACCAGCCCGGCAGCATGGCTGACCAGTACGGTCCCCATACTCCCGGCGTTTCCAGTTGCGCTTTGTTGACCAGCATATGGCAGTTGGAGGTGCCGCTGATGATCGCCAGCGCGCCCTGCGGCTGGCCCCCGATCAGCGCCAGCCCGCCGGCGTGAGCGTCGATAATTCCGCTTGCCACGACCACGCCCGGCGGCAGACCCAGCTCGCCGGCCGCTCTGGCGCTTAACTGGCCGGCCGGCGCGCCGATGTCGATAATCCGGCCCGGGATCTTCGTCAGCAAATCGTCCAGCCCGACCGCCCGCAGCAGCGGCATACTGAAGCGGCCCTCGTGGGCGAGATAATTCCATTTACAGGTCAGAGTACAGAGGCTGGCCACGTCATTGCCGGTGGCTTTCCACACCAGAAAATCGGCCAGATCGAAGAAGCGCGCGGTTTGCTGGTAGCGCTGCGGAAAATGGCGCTTCAGCCACAGCACTTTAGGAAGTTCCATCTCAATGCTGACTTCGCCGCCGACGTAACGCAGGGCGTCGTCCCCGCTGGCGTTAATCTCCGCCGTTTCCTGCGCGGCGCGATGATCCATCCACATAATAATGTCGCGATCCGGCGCGCCGTCCTGCGCTACGGAAACGCCGCGTTCGTCGCCATCGATCGCCACCAGCGAGCAGGTGGCGTCAAAGCCGAGCGAACGGATGCGTTGACGGTCGACCTGTGCCCCGTCGACCGCCTCCCGCACGGCCGCGCAGACCTGGCGCCAGATTTCCGCCGAGGATTGCTCGACCTGATCGGCGCCGTGGCGAAACTGGCTGATCGGCCGTACGGCGAAGGCCAGACGCTGACCGCGCGCGTCGTACAACCCGGCGCGAACGCTGGCCGAACCGACATCAACACCTAAGTAATATCCACCGTTGTGCATAACAGGCTCCTGGCGTTGGCACAAACCGGCGGGGAAAACGGTTCCCCGGCCGGGAAAGAGACGCTTGAATCATAAACCGTCAGGGAGACGATGAATCAGGCCGCCGTTACGCGGCTGCTTCCCGCGCGGGTGTTGCTTAGCGCCGCGGATGCAGCAGCTTTTCCACCGCCGGATCGTCGATATTCTGCATGCTGACGTATTTCACCGGGATATCGATCACTTTCTCTACCGTTTTGCCGCCGATGGCGTCATTCAGCGCCTTAATGCCCTGATAGCCGATCTGGAACGCGTCCTGCACCACGAAGCCCTGCAGCACGCCGGCGCGCAGGAAGCCGATAATGGCTTCGGTGCCGTCAAAACCGATGAGCTTCACCTTGCCTTTAATGCCCAGGCTGTCGACGGCGTTCGCCACGCCCAGCGTGGAACCTTCGTTGGTGGCGTATATGCCGGCCAGATCGGGATTGGCCTGCACCATATCGGTGGTCTTATCCATCGCTTTCTGCGGGTCGCCGTCGCTGTATTGCACCGGCAGAACGGTCACCTGCGGGTATTTCTCTTTCATCTGCTTAATAAAGCCTTCGGAACGCTCGATGGCGGAGGTGGTGCCGGCCACGTGGGCGATGATGCCCACTTTCCCCGCGCCGCCGATCTCGGCCGCCAGCGCGTCGGCGGCGTCGGCTCCCGCCCTGACGTTATTGGTCGCCACAAAGCTGGCGGGAATATCGGAATTGACGCCCGAGTCGAAGGTCACCACCTTGATGCCCCGGCTATTGGCCGTTTCCACCAGCGGCGCCAGCGCGTTGGCGTCCAGCGCGGCCAGCAGGATGCCGTCGGGTTTTTTCGCCATGGTATTTTCCAGCAGTTGGATCTGCTCGGCGATTTGCGTCTCATCCGCCGGGCCGACAAAGCTGGTGGTGACGCCCAGCTCTTTCGCCGCCGCTTCCGTCCCCATTTTCACGGTCTGGAAGAATTCATGCTGGTAGCCTTTGCTGACCACCGGCAGCGTTAATGTCTTAGCCCAGGCGCCGCCCGTTAGTACGAGCGCCAGCGAGGCGACAGCTAATAATGATTTGTTTTTCATGTCATTCGCTCCGTTTAGGTAACCCTTTAGCCCGCGAGGCGCCGGTGAGTCGCTTGCCGGCGCCCCGACGGCGTCAGGGACTGGATTGTTTTTTTACCGGGTACTCATGACCAGGCGCGTCAACGCATCTTTTTGCGCAGCGTATCGAGATAAACCGCCGCGACCACCACGATGCCCATGGCGACCATTTGCCAGAATTGCGAAACGCCCATCAGGTTGAGGCCGTTTTTCAGCACGCTCATGATAAAGGCGCCGATAATCGTGCCGCCGATGGTGCCAATGCCGCCCATCAGACTGGTGCCGCCGATCACCACCGCCGCAATCGCCTCCAGCTCGTAGCCCACGCCGACGGTGGGCTGTCCGGAGTTGAGGCGCGAAGCGAGGATCACTCCGGCGATACCGGTTAACAGACCGCAGAAGGCGTAGACGAACACTTTGACGCGCTGCACTTTGATGCCGGAGAGATGGGCGGCCACCTCGTTGCTGCCGATGGCGTAGACGTAACGGCCAATCACGGTTTTTTTCAGGATATAAGCGGCGAGCAGCGCGATGATCAGCAGATAGAACACCGGGTAGGGCAGGATATCGAACAGGCGGCCCTGAGCGAGAAGTTTAAAGGCCGGATAATCGGAAAAATAGATCGCGCGGCCGTCGGTCATCACCAGATTAACGCCGCGCACCGACATCATCAGCCCAAGCGTGGCGATAAAGGGCGGAATCGCCGCGCGGGTCACCAGAAAGCCGTTGATACAGCCGCACAGGCCGCCGGCCAGCATGCCGGCGATAACGCAGACCGCCAGCGGCAGGCCGAACGAGGCGCACAGCCCGACGGCCACGCCGGAGAAGGCCACCACCGAGCCTAACGACAGATCGATGCCCGAGGTAATGATGACGTAGGTTACGCCAATCGCCATAATGCCGATAACCGATGTCTGCAGGGCGATGGTCATAATATTTTCGGTATTAAAGAAGAACGGTGAGCTGAAACTAAAAAACATGACCAGCAAGACCAGACTGAGTAGCGGCGCCAGGCGCATCAGTAATGCTTTATTGATGCGGCGCGGTTTAATGGGCTGATTAGCGGGAGTTAATGAGTCAGTCATGATTTAATCCTCTAACGTCGCATATTTCATAATATTTTCCTGCGTGGCGTTGGCGTTATTCAGCTCGCCGGTGATTCGGCCATGGCGCATGACTAATATACGATCGCACATGCCTAATATTTCCGGCAGCTCCGACGAAATCATGATGATAGATTTCCCTTTCGCCGCCAGTCGGTTCATCAGTTCATAAATTTCCAGTTTTGCGCCGATATCGATACCTCGGGTGGGTTCGTCAAAAATTAAAATATCGGTGTCCTTACATACCCAGCGGGCGATAATAATCTTCTGTTGATTGCCGCCGCTGAGGTGCAGCGCCGCTTGCTGTAAATGCGGGGTTTTAATCCGCAGTGCGTCGACTAATTGCTGGCTGATCGCCTGACTCTGCTTTTCTTTTACGATGCCGAGGCGGTTGGAATATTCAGGGAAATTGCCGAGCATAATATTCAGCTCTACCGATAATCCCAGCGCCAGCCCCTCTTTTTTCCGATCCTCGGTTAAATAACCGATACCTTGCTCAATCGCCTGGTGGACATCGCGTACCGCGGCCAGTTGCTCGTTCAGCCGGATTTCGCCGCTGTCGATCGGATCGGCGCCAAACAGGGCGCGCGCCAGCTCGGTGCGTCCGGCGCCCATCAGTCCCGACAGGCCGAGGATCTCGCCGCGGTACAGGGTGAAGTTAATGTCGCGCAGCACCCCTTTGCGGTTGAGATTCTTCACCTCCAGCGCTTTTTCCCGCCGGTGAAAGGGCTGGCGCGGCGGGTAGATATCGCCCAGTTTGCGACCGACCATCATGGTGATCAGATCGTTGATCTGCACCGTTTCGTAATCCACGGTGGCGATATACTGCCCGTCGCGCATCACGGTGGCCCGGTCGGCAATCAGCGCCAGTTCCTCCAGGCGATGGGAGATATAAACAATGCCGGTGCCCTGCTCCTTCAGCAGGCGGGTGACGTCGAACAGGCTGTCGATTTCGCTCGAGGTCAGAGCGGCGGTGGGCTCGTCCATAATCAGCACTTTGGCATTGACCGAAATCGCTTTGGCGATTTCCACCATTTGCTGTTGGGCGACGGTGAGATCGGCCACCGGCGTGTCCGGTTTAATTTTCAGGTTTAATTTCGCCAAAATATCCAGCACCGACGCGCGTTGCGCCCTGGCGTCCAGCTGCCAGCGATTGTTTTTACAAAATTCGCGGCCAATAAAAATATTTTCTTCGACGGTTAAATCGGGAAACAGATTAAATTCCTGATGAATAATGGTAATTCCCTTATTTTGCGCCGCGAGCGGGCTGGAAAATTTAACGATTTCTCCTTCGAAAATTATTTCGCCTTCGTCGGCCTGGTAGACGCCAGATAACACTTTCATCAGCGTAGATTTGCCGGCGCCATTTTCCCCGAGTAAGGCATGCACTTCGCCGCGCCGTAAATTAAAGCTGACATTGCTTAATGCCAATACGCCAGGAAAACGTTTGGTAATATTATTCATCTGCAAAAAATGATCTGACATTGCGCTTTCCCTTAAATTAATCAAGCGTTAAGCGTTCGCTGTCTGCAATAATGACGGCGGCGATAAGCGCCCGCCGCGGCACTCTGTAAACGGGAAAGGCGAATGCCGGTGATTTAACCGCTCGACCTCCAGGCGGCGGAACGCGAACCTGGCGCAACGACCGGCGCGGTCGGTATAACATGGCATCAAACCCGTTTTTCATGACCCCGATATCCACGGCGCTTCAGGCTGCCGTCGGCAACGCGAAATTTAGCGGATATTTAAAGCTAACTCGAGTTAGCTTTCGTGGTTTAAAGCTAGTAAAACTCTCTGCGCCAGACAAATACTTTGATGGCAAATTGTGACGATGCGCAACGGTCATTAATTACTCATTTGAATTTCAACGTATTTATTGCTGAGTGCTGAATCGTGTTTTCTGCTCAGGCCGGGCGTAAGCCGCTAACTCGTGAAAATCATCACAGATTATGCACAAAGTGATTGTTTATTTGTTGCTCCGATATCTATGCTAATTCGAATTAGCTTTTCATTTCTCTTCTCGTCGTTTCACCGGGCCGCTTCTTTTCCGGCGCGGTGAAGTCGTATCGACATACTTCATAAAAACGGATTTATCACCTTGAGGAAGCACCATGGCGCCTGGCTTAGTTAAAATTGGCATTCGTCCGGTGATTGATGGCCGCAGAATGGGCGTGCGGGAATCGCTGGAGCAACAAACCATGAATATGGCGCAGGCGACGGCGCAACTGCTGACCGGGCAACTGCGCCACCCGAACGGCGCCCGCGTCGAATGCGTGATCGCCGACGGCTGTATCGCCGGCACGGCGGAAGCCGCCGCTTGCGAGGAAACCTTCAGCCGACTGAACGTCGGCCTGACAATTACCGTTACGCCCTGTTGGTGCTACGGCAGCGAAACCATTGATATGGATCCGCTGCGTCCGAAAGCCATCTGGGGATTTAACGGCACTGAACGTCCCGGCGCGGTCTATCTGGCGGCGGCGCTGGCGGCGCATAACCAGAAGGGTATCCCGGCGTTTGCGATTTACGGCCGCGAAGTGCAGGACGCCGGCGATACGCAGATGCCGGCGGACGTGCGGGAAAAACTGCTGCGCTTTGCTCGCGCCGGGCTGGCGGTAGCCGGCATGAAGGGGAAAAGCTACCTTTCGCTGGGCGGCGTATCGATGGGCATCGCCGGTTCGATCGTCGATCATGATTTTTTCGAATCCTGGCTGGGCATGAAGGTTCAGTCGGTCGATATGACCGAGCTGCGTCGCCGTATTGATCAGAAAATCTATGACGAACAAGAGTTCGGGCTGGCGCTGAGCTGGGTGGATAAATACTTCCGTTACGGCGAAGACAAAAACAGCGAGGCGTCGCGCCGCACCGCTTACGCCAACCGGGCCGTCCTGCGTGAAAGCCTGCTGATGACCATCTGCATCCGCGACATGATGCAGGGCAACGCCCGGCTGGCTGAAAAAGGATGGGCCGAGGAGGCGCAGGGCTACAATGCGATTGCGGCCGGGTTTCAGGGCCAGCGCCACTGGACCGATCAATACCCGAACGGCGATATCGCCGAAGCGTTGCTCAACAGTTCTTTTGACTGGAACGGCGTGCGCCAGCCCTATATCCTGGCGACGGAAAACGACAGCCTGAACGGCGTTTCGATGCTGTTCGGCCACCTGCTGACCGGCACGGCTCAGATCTTCGCCGACGTACGCACCTTCTGGTCGCCCGAATCAGTGGCGCGCGTGACCGGCGCAACACTGACCGGACGCGCCGAACACGGCATTATCCACCTGATCAATTCCGGTTCGGCCGCGCTGGACGGCTCCTGCCGTCAGGAGGATGAGCAGGGCAACCCGACCATAAAACCGCACTGGCAGGTCAGCCGGCAGGAAGCGGAAGCCTGCCTGGCCGCTACGCAATGGTGCCCGGCGCTGCAGGAATATTTCCGCGGCGGCGGCTATTCTTCCCGCTTCCTCACTCGCGGCGGCGTGGCTTTTACCCTGAGCCGCCTGAATCTGGTGAAAGGGCTGGGGCCGGTGTTGCAAATCGCCGAAGGCTGGAGCGTCGACCTGGCGCCGGAGGTGCATGCAACGCTGGATAAACGCACGGATTCCAGCTGGCCCACCACCTGGTTCGCGCCGCGCCTGACCGGCCAGGGCGCGTTTCGCGATGTCTGGTCGGTGATGGCCAACTGGGGCGCGAATCACGGCGTGCTGACCGTCGGCCACGTGGGGGCGGATTTAATCACCCTCGCCGCCATGCTGCGGATCCCGGTCTGTATGCACAACGTCGCGGATGAGGCGATTTATCGTCCGACGGCCTGGGCGGCCCACGGCATGGACAGCGAAGGGCAGGATTATCGCGCCTGCCGAAACTATGGCCCGCTGTACAAACGTTAAACGGCGCGGGTCGGCGCGCTGTCGCGTCGTCCGCCAGGAGGCGATATGAGACAAGAGGCGGTGCTGGTGCTGGATTGCGGCGCCACGAACGTGCGGGCGATCGCGCTGGACAGGCAGGGGCGGGTTATCGCCAACGCGGCGGTGGCCAACGCCAGCCGGCCCGCGGCCGAAAATCCCGCCTGGCATAACTGGTCGCTGGATGACATCCTGGCGCGTTTGCAGACGTGCTGCCGGCATATCGCGCCGCAGACGGCGCGCCTGAATATTCGGGCGCTGACGGTAACGACCTTCGGCGTGGACGGCGCGCTGACGGACGAAAACGGCGAACTGCTCTATCCGATTATCAGCTGGAAATGCCCGCGCACGCTGGAAATGATGGCGCAGGCGGCGCGCGATATCGCCCCGGACGCGCTACAGACGCTCTCCGGCATCGGGCAGTTCAGCTTTAATACTCTCTACAAACTGCTGTGGCTGAAGCAATACCATCCGGCGCTGCTTGAGAAGGCGCACGCCTGGCTGTTTATCTCCTCGCTGATTAACCAGCGTCTGACCGGCGAATTCACCACCGACCGCACGATGGCGGGCACCAGCCAATTGCTGGATGTCCGGCGCGAGCGTTTCAGCGAGGTGATTTTGCAACGCGCCGGTTTATCGCCGCGCCTGTTCCCGCGCATGGTGAGCGCGGGCGAGATGGTCGGCGTTTTGCAGCCCGCGCTGGCGGCGCATCTGGGGTTGTCGGCCGGCATTCCGGTGATTTCCGCCGGACACGACACCCAGTTCGCATTGTTCGGTTCCGGCGCCGGTCTGCTGCAGCCGGTGCTCTCTTCCGGCACCTGGGAGATTCTGATGGTGCGCACGCCGCAGGTCGATACCGCGCAGTTGCCGCGCTATGACGGCTCCACCTGCGAACTGGACAGCCAGCCCGGACTGTTTAATCCGGGCCTGCAGTGGCTGGCCTCCGGCGTGCTGGAATGGCTGCGCCGGTTGTTGTGGCGCGAGGCGTCGCCGCCGGCGGTGTACCAGAGCATGGACGATGAGGCCGCTGAGCTGCCGCCCGGCGCCGGGGGCGTGCGGATGGACTGCGGTCTGCTGGGGCCGGCGCGGCAGGCCGGCTGGCGCGGCGTCACGCTCGATACCACGCGCGGCCATCTCTATCGCGCGGCGCTGGAGAGCCTGAGCGGGCAACTGCGCCGCAACCTCGATATTTTGCAGTCGATCGGCGCGTTTCAGGCGCGGGAACTGCTGCTGGTGGGCGGCGGCTCGCGCAATGCGCTGTGGAGCCAGATCAAGGCCGATATTCTCGGCCTGCCGGTGAAGGTGCTGGAGGACGCCGAAACCACGGTGCTGGGCGCCGCCATGTTCGCCTGGGCCGGCTGCGGCGCATACCCCTCGCCGGAACACGCGCGCGCGCAGGTCGACTATCGCTATCGTTACTATTATCCCGGCGTTCAGCGCGCGGCCTATCAGGCGCTGGCGTCAGAGGCTGAAGGAGTATGACATGCTGAAAAACATTTCCCCGCTGATCTCGCCGCAACTGTTGAAAACGCTGGCCGAAATGGGGCACGGCGATGAGATTATCTTCGCCGACGCCCATTTCCCGGCCCATAGCCTGGGTCCGCAGGTGATTCGGGCCGATGGCCTGGCGGTCAGCGATTTGCTGGCCGCGGTGATCCCGCTGTTTGAATTAGACAGCTATGCGCCGCCGCTGGTCATGATGGCGCCGGTCGCCGGCGATTCGCTGGACCCGGACGTGGAGCGGCGCTATCGCCAGGCGTTGTTTCAGGAGCGGGGCGGGCCGCCGATCGAACGCATCGACCGTTTTGCCTTTTATCAACGGGCGGCGCGCGCCTTTGCGATCGTACTGTGCGGGGAGCGCGCGAAATATGGCAACATTCTGTTGAAGAAAGGGGTGACGCCGTCGTAGCGACGTCAGCGCGCCCTCTGCCGCGGTGGCCGGGTATTATCGGCAGAGGGCGACGGCGCACTTTATGGCGCCGGAAGGCGCGCAGGCGGAACCCCGCGTCGGGGGGCGTCGCAGCTAGCCGACGTAATCCGCTCCCGACAGCATCAGCGCGCCTTGCCGCATACTGAAGCGTAAAATCATACCGCCGTCGCACACTTCCGATACGCCGGGCAAGGTTTGATTGGCGCGGGTTCCGAGAAATACAACCAGTTCGTCATCGGCGAAATGAGTAAAACCATGCTCGTCGCATACCCCCTCGACGGTGATTTTTTGCGCGCCCTGATAATAATAGAATTGCCCATCTTCTTCGGCGGGAAAATATTTACGCGCCTGCGCTTGCGGCGTCAACGCATTAAGCCGGAACTCGCCGATTTCTCGTTTCGCTGCGTCGACGCGGAGCAGAGTAAGATTTTTTAACCGGCTGATCAGCAAGGCTGAGTGCTTGTCGAAGAGCGCCGGCGAAATGTCGCCGCTCGCTTCATCTTCGGTGCCCGCCAGTAATACATCGCTGATACCGGGCAGCGGGAAGACAATATGGTGTTTAAGCCAGGCGGCATCGGCGGAAGCCAGCGCCTGTTGAAACGCCTTAAACCCGGCGAGCATCGCCTGCGGGGCAGAGGCAGAGGCAGAGGCAGAGGCAGAGGCAGAGGCAGAGGCAGAGGCAGAGGCAGAGGCAGAGGCAGAGGCAGGGGCAGGGGCATCGTCGGCCGATGGCTCTGCCGGGTGCTGCGGCACGTCGCCCGCCTGTCCGACGGCCGGCGCCGGAGGATAAGACGAGAAATGGCAGCGCGCCCGCGACGGGGAGTCCGCCGATGAATCGAAATTAGCGCTCGTCGCCCAGACGCCTTCCGGCGAGCGGCGCAGCTCCCGATCGTACAGTACGAGCTTGCCGTCAATGCGTAGCGCGCCGGCGTCGGTTTGCGCGGTGGCGCAGAAATAGGCGCGGTCGCCGCTGACGCTTAGCTGTTTAACCCGAAACCGGATGTCGGCAGGATAATCGATTTCGCTGCGCATCCGATCCAACAGAATGCGCCGCATCGGATCGCCGGCGTCCAGCGGCTGCCCGGCGCCGGACAGCGAAAACAACAGGATTGTAAACAGGCTATACCGTTTCATGTCGCTGACCTTCCCGGCATGATCTGACGATGGCGCGGCGCGAGAGCCGCGCCGCTAATTGGCGATCAATTGCACCACCACCAGCCTGCCGCCTTCCTCCAGCGAAAGCACGAATTGCAGGCCGTCGGTGAGCTGCAGTTTATCGCCGATGGCGATCCGTTGTTTATCCGGCAGCACCAGCAAATCATGGATGCCTTCATTGACCAGCCACCACTGATCCTGATGCTGTTGGAAATACCCCACGCGTTTTTTCTGTTCTTCGCTGGTTCTTTCGTTGGGCGCTATCAGGCGATTAACGTGCCATGCGTACAGCGACTGGCCGCTCCACACCATCAGCCGGTGATCGTCGGGACGATAGCTGCCGGCCTTGCGCGACGAGTAAAGGTTCAGCACCGGCAGTTTCCCTGCGTAAGGCGTGCCGCAGTAAGGGCAAACCGGATGCGTTTTCCCGGAGAAAACGTACCATTGCTGTTCGCAGGCCGGATTTTGGCAGGGCTGAATCAGATCGATGGTTTTGATTAACGCGCTTTCCCACTCGTCCGCCGTCGGTCGCTGCGCCGGATCGTGCAGCCCGCTGATAAAGGCTTTTTCAAACAGCGGCGAGAGATAAGGGCCCATGATCGTATAAGGGATTTTCTCCGGGTCCGCCCACGGCAAGGCGGAGGGTTTTACCTGGCTGATTTTTACCGCGTTGCTGCGATCGGTCGGGTGCTCGATAAACAGCGCCTTTTCCCCCATGGAAAGCGTTTCATCGCGCAGTTCGTCGTCCATGTCATGGATTTTGCCGCCGCGTAAGGGATGGCGGTAAAACAAATACATGTAGATCAATACGGCAAGCGCGTGGCGATCGGTGCTGATGCTGGGCAGAAAACGGTCTTTGTCCTCTTTGGGCAAATGGCTGGTTTTTACCACTTCCGGAGCGATAAAATCCGGCGTTCCGACCACATCGGGCGGGAATTTCCCCGGCACCACAAGGCCGTCGATATCGATCACGCAGGCGTGTCCCTGTTCCGGATCGATCAGCACGTTTTTATAGCTCAGGTCGCTATGGCAGAGCCCGGCGGCATGCATGCGACGCACCGCGCGCGTGAGCAACAGGCACACTTTCAGGTAATTCAGCGTATTGCCGCGCTCCCGCGGATCGAGGAACTTATTCTGGTTGTTGGCGCTGGCGAACCATTTGCCCTCTTTCTCCCGGCCTTTGATCGACAGAAAGTCGTTATTTTTAGAGCCGTATTTGAAAAAGAAGTGGCTTTGATAGGTGGGAACCACAATGCCCAGCTTGCCGTCGTGCTCGATCATGTCGGTGGGCCAGCAAAACAGCCCTTGCCAGTATTCTCCGCCGGCCTGCTCGAAAATATTTTGCCTGAAACGGCCGGTAATCATGTTAATCCGTTCTCTGGCCTGCGCGCTTTGCGGCTTTTTATAGAACGCGACGACATAGGATTTATCCGGCGAAAAATAAACGTCTTTCATCGAACCTGAACCGATGATGTCATCAACATACTGGACCGTTTTGCCATCCACGGTCGTACAGGTAATAATCTTTGCCATGTAGCTTCACCCACTCTTAGCATAACAGAACGATTACCAGCAGACGGCGATCGTCCGGTCATCGTGATTGCCGGCTGAAAAGAAACTCAGCCATTCGGTCAGCCGCTCCGCCGCCTGCTCATCCTGCAGGGCGGGAGACAATTCGCTCACCAGCTCACGCCATTTTTCACCCGATTGCAGGCCATTATCGGTTTCGAACCAGGGATCGGAAACGCCGTCCGTCATCAGGATCAGGTGGGACACGTCCCGCCATTTTCCGATGATAATGCGTTTGTTAAACGCGGGGTCATTCATTGCGTCGTTGTCGAGAAAACGCGTTTGCCCCGCATATTCGCCGCTGTCCGGCGCGCCCAGCAGACGCACTTTGCCGGCCGGGCCATAGGCGGCGATGGCCCCGTCGCCCATCCAGAATGAGGCCGCGAACCATTCCTCCCCCAGCCGCAGCGAGACCGTCGCCAGCAGCGTGGTGGAAAACGATTTGACCGGCTCCCCGACCTTGATGGCTTCATTATTAATGGTGTTGACCGCCAGACGGGCCGCATTGTGATAAAGACGGGAAAAGTAGAGACCGAGCGCCTGATGAGAATCGGCATCCCAGCGCTGAATCAGATCGAGCAATTTGTCATCGTTCTCCTCCGACATACGCTTGCTCAGGAACTCGCCCGCCGTCTGCACGGCGATGCGCGATCCCTGGCGCGAGTTTTTAGCGCTGCCCGCGCCGTCGGCCACGATCATGATGCTCCAGCCGTTTTGCGCATCGTGGGCGATGAAAAAGTCATCATCGCGGAATGCGCCCACGTGTTCGTGCGAGCGGCCCCTGCGGCTGGCGGCCGCCATGTTGACTTCGCCCGCGCTGATCATCCGCCGATCGATATTCGGCTTGAAATATTTATCGTCGGCGGGCGGCTCGATGACCTTCCACAGGCTGCGCGGGTCCGGATTGATAATCAGCAGCGTGCGGGCGGTTTGGGGCGTGCGTTCGCGGCTCGTCCAGCTGATCTCCAGTTCGTAGTCGCCGCTCTTCGTCGGCGTTCCCGTCAGCTGGCGGGTTTCCGCATCGAACGCCAGACCGATATCCTGCGGCATGTCGACGCTCACAACGGCGGCGCCGTCATCCGGCGGGATATCCAGCGTAGCGCGATAGGGCGCGCCCACCCGCGCGTTGGCAAGGTTGATTTTGATCGGCGGCGGCGTTGTCGCCGGCGGGCGGGCGGCGCCGGTCTGGCGCGGCACCTGGCCCGGTTTTAACGGCGCGGCAGCCGGCTGCGATTCCGGACTTTCGGCGTCTGCCGGGCTGGCCGCCGGCGCCGCGTCTAAGGGCGTGCCGGCCTGCGGCTCTTGCGCGTCATCGCGTTCGGTCTGCTCGTTTGTTTCGGCGTCCGCCGCCGGCGCGTCGGTGTTCTCTTCACCGGCGCGGGGGCGCGAGTCGGCGGTTATCTGCGCAAGGGCGATGTCCGCCGGCGAAAGCGGCGCGGGTTGAGGCGCGGCCAGCGGCGGCAGCGGCGGGATAACCGCGCGCTGATATTCCGCGGCGGGCGGCGTGTCATTGGTCGCGGGCTGCGCCTTTTCGAGGACTTTGTGCGTCAAATCGTCAATAAGGCGCTGGATATCCTTATCCGCGCTGAGCGTGGCCAGCATGCTTTCCGTCAGCGTGATCTTCCGTTGCGCAAGGATGGGAATCAGCAGCGACCTGATAAACGGCGTATGTTGGGTCATCAGCCTTTCCCCCGGTTGACATCAAAATCGGCGTTGTTGTCATTTTGGCTGAATGCGATCCCTTTTTCGCACCAGGGGCAGATTACTTCTTCCGGACCGTTGACGCACAGCAGTTTGCCGCAGGCGCAAACGGCGAACGCGGTGGCATTGCCGCAGTGGGGGCAGCCGGGCACGCCGTGCAGTTCCGCGGTATTCACCTGCAGCGTGGAAACGGCGTTATCGCTCCAGGCAAAATAGTCTTCATCGATGGGAAAACATCCCGTCAGGTTAAAGCCGTTGATATTCAGCTTAAAATCAAGAGACGAGACCGTGACATTGGGCCTTTCATATTTCATCAGATAAGGGCGACGCGATTTATTACAGCGCCCGACCAGGGTGACGCAGGATTCGTCGTAAGCGCGCGCCACCTCATCCTTTGCCAGCCGCACAATCCGATCGGTTTTACTTAACAGCGGGGGCGATTCGTCGCCGACGCTGCGGCTGTGCGCCACCACGGAGGCGGTGATCCATTTGATGAAACGGGTGAAGTCGCCTTCCTGCGCTTCGGTGAAGAGCAGAACGTTATCCGTGAGCTGACGTAAAATATTCAAATCGGCGGATAATCCGAGGCCTATTGCTATCATATTGACTTTATTCGAATATTTTTCCTGCCAGTTTTTGATGGCGGGCGTAATGTCGTCCGTGGGGTGACCGTCGGTTAGCAGATAGACCACCGGTTTCCAGTCGCCTTTGCGTTCGGCGCTGGTTTTTATCACCTGAGTGTCGATCTGGCGGGTTAATTCATGCAGCGCGGCGCCGAGGCTGGTTCCTCCGCCGATGGGCAGCCGGGGCGGGTAGAAGGACACGACTTCGACTAGCGGCACGATGGTTTTGGCTACGCCGGCGAAGGCGATAACGGAAATATAGGCGGTTTCCAGCGCGTGCGGGTCTTTTTTCAAGTCATTGACGATCATTTGCAGGCCGTCATTCATCTTCTGCAGATTGTCGCCAATCATCGATTCAGAGCAATCCAGGACAAAGAAAACAGGCAGTCTTCTCATTAACGAAACCCCCATCAGGCATTGATTTTTATTTTTAATTCAGACTGAAACGACAGCTGTATCAATATGATCGCAAAATAAAACGGCAAAGCCCGGTTTCCCTGAGCTTTGCCGTCGGATTACAGCACCAGCTGAATTTCAGGCGGCGGCGGCGGGAGAGTGTCCTGGCCGGACGTCACCCCGGCGCTGGTGCTGCCGGTGGATACGCTGGCCGAAACCCACTTGAAGAAGCCGGCAAACGCCGTTGAATCCAGCGTCTCAAGCGCAACGACCTGCGGCGTCAGCTGCTTCAAATGCTCATGTTTCGCCTTCGGCCCCACGGCGCAGGCAATGATGGAGCCGAACGCGCGTTTTTTGACTGCCTGAATCGCTTCGCCGTAGGCGTACATATCCGACGGGGTGCCGTCGGTCATCAGGAATACCAACGGACGCCAGTCGCCTTTCTGATCGCCATCGGCGCGTTTTACTTCGCGATCGACGCAGTCGATCAGGCATTCGAGCGCGGCGCCGGTAAAGGTCCCCCCGCTGCTGGGCACGGTAATATCGGTAAACTGAAAGTGCTCCAGCGCGGTCAGGGGAATGTATTCTCTCGCCTCATTATCAAAGGTAATAATCGAGAGATGCACGCTTTCCAGCGCATAAGGATCCTGGCGCAGGGCGCTTAGCATCGCCTGAATACCCACATTCACGGCATGAATGGACTCCCCGCGCATGGAACCGGAGGTATCGATCAATAAATAAACCGGTAGCCTTCTCATATCAGGCATGATCCTTCAGGTGGGTGATGAACGTATCCGACGGAGAGGGTTCCCCGATAGCATTCAGTTTCCAGCCGCCGTTTTCTCTGACCAGTTCGGCAAAGAGCAGCGAACGCTGATTGGCGTAAGCCGCGCCGCCGGAAAGATCAAAACGCGCCATTTCGACGTTTTTGGCGTCCGTCGCGCGGATATAGGCGTTTTTCACTTTGCCGAAATGCTGCCCCAGCTGCTCGCCATTATAGATTTGCACAATAAACACGATCTTGGCGTACTTATCATCCAGCGTATTCAGGTTAACGATGATCTGCTCGTCATCGCCGTCGCCTTCGCCCGTACGGTTATCGCCGGTTAACCAGATTTGCCCCGATTTGTGCTTCAGGTTATTGAAAAAAATGACGTCGCTGTTGACCAGCGTGGGCTTACCGTTCTGAATATCGCCGAAATCGGTAACCTTGCCGGCCGCGTTACAGAGAAAAGCGATGACGTCTAAATCGTACTCTTCGCTTTTCGCGCTGAGCAGCCCGCGCAGAAAGCCTTTCTTCTCTTCATTGATATCCCAGCCCAGACCAATCGTGACCGAGGACAGATCATGTTCGTTTTTTTTGAGGCTGACGCCTTGCCCTTTGCTTAGACTTACCGACATAACGGCTCCTTCATCCTGTTAGAGTACAACATTAACTTCTGGCGGCGGGGGCGGTAAATCATCGAGGCCGATTACCTCTTTTTTACCCGCTTCGACTTTTTGGCTGCCAACGGAAATACTCGCTGAAACCCATTTAAAAAATGCTTTGATCGTGCTGGAGTCAGCGGTATCCAGCTGCAGTACAATCTCCGTGATTTCCTTCAGTACTTTCGTTTCCGCCGCCTGACCGGCCGCACAGGCGACGACGACCCCGGTGCGGGTATTTTTAAAGGCGCTGACGCCATCGCGCCAGTCGTCGGTTGGGGAACCGTCGGTCATGATGAAGATGAGTGGACGCCAGTCGCCTTTCGTTTCCGCCGTGGTTTTATGCACTTCGCGTTCAATGCAGGCGGACAGCAGAGTCAGCGCTTCGCCGAAGGCCGTCGTACCGCTGGCGGTCAGTTCTGGCGCCTTGAAGTTGATAAGATCGGTGAGAGCAACAGCCTGGCGAGCGGTGGAGTCAAACGTGATGACGGAAACATACGCGGTTTCCAGCGCGTAGGGATCTTGCCGAAGTGTGGACAGCAGCGTTTGCACGCCGTTTTTAACGGCTTCGATCGGCTCTCCCGTCATCGAACCCGAGGTATCAAGCAGTAGGTAAACCGGTAGTCTGCGCATAAGCGTCACCTCACTAATGGATAGTGATAACCTGATGTTTCGACATCATAATTGATTCAGGTGTGAACACAACAGAATCGTGCCCCGGCAGCGCGCCGTTCGCTCAAGGGACTAACGGCCGCGCGGCCGGTATCTTTACCCAATCATTTTTTGTTGTTTTCTCCGCCGTATCGTTTAGTCGATAATGTGCCTAAACATAACGCCGGAAACCCTAAGCCATGATGGAAAAATATTCGCTTATCGACACTCATTTAAATAATGTATTTAATGCATTAGACGAAGAAAATATCGAGCCCTGGTCGGCGGTTGAAGGCGCTGCGCCGCAGGATATTCAGCAGGTGAAAACGCGCTATCCCGCCTGTCCGACGGAGCTACTCGAGCTGCTGCAGCGGGTCGACGGGACTTACTGGCGGGATTACGGCGACGTTACCGTGAGCGTTCCCATGCTGGCTTCGGATGTCGGCGATGATTTTGGCTACTATCTGCTTTCCTGCCGGCAGATTATTGATGAATGCGGCGAAGATTGGAGCATTGCCGACGTTTACGGCGACTGGTTATCCAATCCGGATATTATCAAGGTGGATAGCCAGATTGATATCCGGCTGCCCATCAGCGAGCGGCTCTGTTTCGCCCACTGCATCAATAATGGCGGCACCTCCAGACTGTATATCGACTTCAACCCGATCAATGGCGGCCGCCCCGGGCAGATCATTCGCTATTTGCACGATCCCGACAGCTATATTGTTCTGGCGCCCTCGTTTGCCGAATATCTCAACACGCTGGTTAAACGCAGCTATGAATTCGTCTCGATATATTGAGTAAGGAGATGGGCTAACGATGCATGCTCCGGATTTCTGCCGGAGCATGGGTTTTTCCTCAGGGAAATCATCCTGCAGGGCGGGATGAGCCGAACGGCGTATGTGCGCCGCGCGACGAACATACGGCGGCGAGTCAATCAAGGTTAGGGCCAGGGCAACACATCATCGGCTTTCATAATTAGCCAATGACCCTGTTCTTGTTTAAGAAATAGAACGATATCGGTTTTTTCTTGTTGCCCGAAAGACTCGGCGACCAGCGTAACGCCGTCATTCAGAGAGGTTGCCGGGTGGATCACCGTGTTGGCTTTCCAGCCCACGGGATGGTAATCCTGCACTTTGGTGAAATAACTCACCCCGTCCGGCAGGCCGCCCCGTTTGAGATCGGCGCGCACCCGGTCCACCGTCGCTTTGGCGACATAGCGATAAATATCGTTATCCATTTCAGCGGGCTGATCCGCATTATCGGCAGCGATATACCATGCGTAAAATTGACGCACAAACTCTTCGGGCATTTGCGCATTGGCCTGAGCGGGCAGCGGCGCGCTTAGCAGCGTAAAAAGAACAGGCAGCAGGAATTTACAGCGCATCTTCTTCACCTCACCGGTGGCGGTAGAGTTGGCAGGCGCGCGTCGAGCAACGGAATCCCGATGCGCTTCCCCTGGTAGGGGCTCCGGCTAAGCGCGCTCCGCCAACACGCCCTTGCCCTCATCGCCGCCAGGTTACCGCCATCGGTTACTCAGTCAAGTAAATAACATATTGTTTTTTATGGTATTTTAAATATATTGATCATTTTCTGCCGTTCCATTTTATGGCGTTGTTGAATATCAGATCGCTTCCAGCGCGATGGCGATCAGATTTTTTAGCGTTGGCGACGCGTTATCTTTTCGCCACACTAACCCGGTATCCAACTGGGGAGGATCATCGAGGAGATCCAGATAGACGACGCCGGTTCTTGCCAGATGGCGCAGAGAATTAGGCACTAAAGCGATACCCATCCCCGCGGCCACAAGGCTAATGATTGTTTGCATCTGTATCGCGTGCTGAATCACGTTGGCCTGCGTTCCGTAAGAGGCGTAATAGCTCATCACCAGGGCGTGGAAAGCCGGCGCCAGAGGTTGAGGGAAAATAATTAACGGCGCGTCTATGACCGATGAGGGGCAGAGTTTGCCATCGATAATCCTGAGCCGTTGCTGTCGGGCCCACGACTCGGGAAGCGCCGCGATTAATGGTTCCGATAATAGTTTTTTATAGGATAGCTCTGCCGGTAATGCCGTATTGGCCGGCGGAATGATAATGCCCGCGTCGCTCTTGTCATTAAGCAGCGAGGCGATTTGCACATTGCTTGTCGCTTCCGTTAACGCCAGGTCCACCGTGGGGTAACGACTGCGATACTGGCTGACCAGCGCCGGCAACACGCTGTAGTCGGCGGTGCTGACGAAAGATAACGCCAGCCGCCCCGCCTCGCCTTTACGTAGCCGGTTGGCTAACCCCGGCAACGCGTTGACGCAAGCCAGCGCGCTTCTGACATGCGGCAGCCACTGTTCGCCGAAAGGGGTGAGGGCGACGGTTCTTTTCGTGCGCGAGAACAAAGCCTCGCCCAGTTCTCTCTCAAGCGACAGGATCGACTGACTCAACGGCGGCTGGGTCATATTAAGCCGTTCGGCCGCTTTGCCGAAGTGGAGCGTTTCCGCGACCGCGACGAAGTGTTTCAGCTGTCTGATGTCCATGATTAATATCCATGATGACTTAATGGCTATAGAATAATATATTTCACAAGCGATTTCGTCGAAATTAACATGGCGCCTTCAGCTTATTGAGGAGGCGTTTATGCCAGTTTACCGATCACGAACCTCTACACACGGCCGCAATATGGCCGGCGCCAGAAGCCTGTGGCGGGCGACAGGAATGAAGGATGAGGATTTTAATAAGCCAATCATCGCCGTGGTTAACTCCTTTACACAGTTTGTGCCTGGCCATGTTCATCTGAAAGACCTCGGCCAGTTAGTCGCCAGGGAAATAGAAGCGTCGGGCGCTGTGGCAAAGGAATTCAACACCATTGCCGTCGATGATGGGATCGCCATGGGCCATGATGGCATGCTGTACAGTCTTCCATCGCGCGAGCTGATCGCCGATAGCGTCGAGTACATGGTAAACGCCCACTGTGTCGACGCGATGGTCTGCATTTCCAACTGCGACAAGATCACGCCGGGTATGCTGATGGCGGCGCTGCGCCTGAATATCCCGACGATATTCGTTTCCGGCGGTCCGATGGAGTCAGGCAAACTCAGGCTGCGCGACAAGGCGCGGGCGTTCGACCTGATCGATGCGATGGTGATTGCCGCTGATGATGGAATGTCCGATGACGAGGTGGCCGCCGTGGAAAATGTCGCCTGCCCGACCTGCGGTTCATGCTCTGGTATGTTTACGGCGAATTCGATGAACTGTCTGACCGAAGCGCTCGGGCTGGCTCTTCCCGGCAACGGCTCTATGCTGGCGACGCATGCGCTGCGCAAAGATCTGTTTATTGAGTCCGGCAGAAAGATTGTCGCGTTGAGCCGTCGATATTATGAACAGGACGATATCAGCGTATTACCGCGTTCTATAGCCAGCTTTGCGGCGTTTGAGAACGCCATGACGCTGGATATCGCCATGGGCGGCTCGACCAATACCGTGCTGCATTTGCTGGCCGCCGCTTACGAAGGGCATGTCGATTTTTCAATGGCTGATATTGACCGCTTGTCGCGGCGGGTTCCGGTCTTGTGTAAGGTGTCGCCGGCCGTCGCCGATGTGCATATGGAAAATGTACATCGGGCCGGGGGGATCATGGGCGTGATGGCCGAGCTGGCGCGGGCCGACCTGATTCATACCGATTTACCCACCGTTCATGCGTCAACGCTGGGCGAGGCTTTGGCGCACTGGGATGTGAAATCTGCCGCCGACGACGCCGTCAGGCGTTTCTATCGCGCCGCGCCGGGCGGGGTGCGTAGCCACAGCGCATTCAGCCAGAATAACTATTACCCCGGTCTGGACACCAACAGAACATCCGGCTGCCTTCGCGATGCTGAACATGCGTTCTCACAGGACGGCGGGCTTGCCGTGTTATCGGGAAATATCGCCCTCGACGGATGCATTGTGAAAACCGCCAGCGTTGATCCCGGTATGCTCTGTTTCTCAGGCGTCGCCCGCGTTTTTGAAGGACAGGACGAGGCGGTCGACGGCATTCTTTCCGGCGCGGTGCGCGCCGGCGATGTGGTTGTTATCCGTTATGAAGGGCCGCGCGGCGGGCCGGGCATGCAGGAAATGCTTTACCCGACCAGCTACCTGAAATCTAAGGCGCTTAATAAAAAGTGCGCGCTGATTACCGACGGCCGTTTTTCGGGCGGCTCCTCCGGCCTGTCGATCGGACATGTGTCGCCCGAGGCGGCGGAGGGGGGCGCTATCGCGCTGATCGAGGAGGGCGACGTCATCTGTATCGACATCCCGGCGCGATCCATTCGGCTGATGGTGAACGATGCAACCCTGGCGGAACGCAGGAAGCGGATGGAGGCGCGGGGCACAAAAGCATGGAAACCGGCAGCGCGCCGGCGGCGGGTCTCTTCAGCGCTCAAGGCCTACGCCGCGATGACCACCAGTGCGGCACGCGGCGCGGTGCGCCGGGTGGATGATTGACCGACGTGGTCGACAAAAATCGGCCCCTGGCTATTCGCCGCTCGGCGGCGCTGATTGGTCAGGCGCTAAATCGGCGGTATTCCCGGGAGGGGCTGCAGGCAAACAGGTCTGGCGCGACGGCCCGGTAAGACTGCCGCTTACCGGGCCGTCGCGCCGTCGTGCCAGACCCGGCGCGGTTTTTCATTTCTTCTCCGGGTTCCATTTGCGCCGGCGGCAAAGGCGAGCCTGGCGACGTTTTCCCCAGGCGCGCCATACGACGCGGCGCCGGGTCGGTAACGATTCTCCAGCTCTCCGATGACGAGAAAACGCGACTTATGACCCCCCCGCTTTTTCGACGGGATTACCTTCAGTCTGAGATGACGTGGCGTCGTCATAACTGGCGGCAATAGCGCCAAGCGTGATCGGCTTTAACGGGAAACGCGCATGAAAATAGCCGGCGTCGCTTATCGGTTGCCGCCGGGTTAATGCCAGTATGCTGGCGGCCATGGCGCCGCATATCCTCCCCTGGCAGGCGCCCATGCCGCAGCGGGTGAACACTTTTAACTGATTCACGCCGGCGCATCCTGCACGCGCCGCCGCCCGGATGTCACCGACGCTGACCTGTTCGCAACGGCACAGGATCACGTCGTCGGCGGGCTCGTCGACGACGCAGGGCGGCGGATACAGCGCCGACAGAAAAGGCCGGATAGCCGCATGGCGCGCCAGTTCGCGCCGTAACGCCGCCGTACGGGACAGAATAACGGCCGATGCGGGCGGGTCAATATCGGGTCGATCTGGCGGTAACTGCGCAATCCGCGAGGAGTATGCCTGTGTGGCGGCGGGAGGCGCGGCCCGTCTGATGCCGGCTGCGCGTATTATCCCCAGGACCGCCAGCCGTCCGCTGGCTGGCGCCGCGCCCGCGCCGATAATGCCGGCGGCATCGCCGGCAACAAAGACTCCCGGTCGGCTGGTTTGCTGCCATTCGTCCAGTTCAGGCAGCCAGTACTGATGTTGTTCATCGAAGCGGAGCCGGCAGCCCAGCGCGGCGGCCAGTTGGGTAGCCGGGATAACGCCGGCATGGCTGAAAACCGCGCCGGTTGCCAGCCGCCGGCGCCGCCCTTTGTGCTCAAATTCCACCGCTTCCACCTGCTGCTCGCCGGCGATAGTCAGGGCGCTCGCGCCGGTGAAGCAGGGGATGCCCGCCTGGCGGATATCCCATAGCAGCCGGCTTCCTTTAAGCAGGTATCCCGGCGTATGGCGCGCGCTGGCGGCCAGGAAACGCAGGGCGCGCAGGTAGTGGCGGGGCGTGGTGGTCTCGACGATGGCCTGGATACGTCCGCCGGCGCGGATAACCTGGGCGGCGAACAGCAGCAGCAGCGGCCCGTTGCCGAGCAACACGCTGTCCTGCGGCGGCAACAGTCCGGCGGATTTCATCAGCAGTTGCGCCGCGCCGACGGTCATGGCGCCGGGCAAAGTCCAGCCCGGCAGCGGCAAGGGCCTCTCCAGCGCGCCGACGCACAGCAGGATAAAACGGGCCTGCACCTGACGCAGACCATCTCCGGCGCGCGATGACGCGCCCTGGCCATTATTCTGCGTCAGCAGGTAAACCACGTTTTCCGGCGTCACCTGCCACACCTGCGTAGCAGGCAAATAAAGAAGACGATCGGTGGGTAGCCGGTCGGCCAGGGGGCGGCCCATCAGGTAATCAGAGCCGAAAACGGCGGCGGGATCGTCAAGCGGCGAGGCGGTAACATTGCGGTAAATCTGGCCGCCGGGCAGCGGATTCTCATCCACCAGCCCTACCGACAGGCCGGCGTCCGCCGCTTCACGCGCTGCGGCCAGCCCGGCGGGGCCGGCGCCGACGATCAATACATCGACGGTCGTCATCAAACGTCCCCCCGGGGGATGGGAACGTCGATGCGCATCCCTTCTCTGGCTTGCGTCATGCAGGCCTGCCGGCCTGGCGTGCCGTCGATACGCACCTGGCACTGAAAACATGCGCCCATCATGCACCATGGACCGCGGGGCCGCCCGTTAATAGCCGAGAGGCCGAAGGCGCCGACGCCGTGCGCCAGCAGCGCGGCGGCCACGCTCCAGCCGGCACGGGCTTCCAGCGGCTCGCCGTTGACCCAAATGATAATCGGTTGCCCCTTAGTCGACGTCAGGGGTCTGAACTGCAAATCGTTGGGCATTAAATACCTCTAACAGGGGATTCTGTCCGTCGCCGGCAATCCAGTCCGCAACCAGCGTGCTGTGCAGCGGGGCGAGCGTCACGCCGCTGTGGCAGGTGACGGCGAAGGCGCCGGGATGGCTGACGGACGCGCCATATACCGGCAAGCCGTCCGGCGTCATGATCCGCAGCGCTCCCCATGCGCGCACCACGCGGACATGGCTGAGTAACGGGAATACCGACAGGGCTCGTCGGGCAATCCGGCTTAATATTTCCGGCCGGGTGTCGGTGTTCAGACCCACTCGCTCCTGAGAATCGCCGATCAGCACGCTGCCTTCCCCGGTCTGCCGCACCAGGCTGGTGGGATAAGGCAGAAAGGCCGGGAGTCGTTCTGTCACCAAAATCTGGCCGCGCACCGGCTCGATCGGAATTGACAGCCCGACCTGCGCGCCGAGCCGGGTATTTTCCAGACCGGAGGCCAGTATCACCCGACCGGCGAGGTCAACGCCCCGTTCGGTGTGCAGGATAAAATCCTGTCCCGCACGTCCGATCTCTCGCACCGGCGTGGCGGGGAGATAGACTCCCCCCGCCAGTTGGAAGGCTTTGATCAGCGCGCGCAGGGTATTCAGCGGGTTGGCGTGACCGTCGTGCGGCGAATAAATCGCTCCGGCCACGCCGTCTGCTATCGCCGGCACCTGCCGACGCAGACGTGCTGCAGGCCATATTTGATAATCAAGGCGGCGGTTTTGTCGGTAAATAGTCTCCATTCGCTCCCGGGCCGCCTCCAGCGCCGCGCCGTCCAGGCAAATATTAATGCCGCCGGGGCGGCGAAACTCGCAGTCGATACCGGTTTCTCGCAGCAAGGCATCCGCAAACGCCTGCCAGCGCTCGCTGGACAGTCGCGACAGTTCGCTGTACTGCGGGCAGTGTTCACCTTTGCCCTGTACCCAGGCGAGACCGAAATTACCGCGAGAGGCGCGAAAATCATTGTCGCCGCCGTCATAAAGGGTGACCGTCAGACCGCGCCGCCGCAGTCCATAGGCGATCGCCAGGCCAACGATGCCGCCGCCGATGACGGCGAAATCTTCCGTTGCGCTCATCCGCTATGCTCCCGCTTCGCGGCCGTGATCATAGGTTCCATGTTTTGCCGCCGTCGTAGCGCCTGGGCCGGAGCGCGGCGTGAAAACCATTGACCAGCGTCACGGTATCAAATACCGGAAAACCAAACCGACCATAGAGCGAGGCGCTGAAAGGGGCGATATTCGTGCATTCGAGCAGCAGTGCTCCCGTCGCGGGGAAGCGGCGCAACGCCTGTTCCGCGGCGGCCAGCACATCGGATTCCAATACCTGCCAGGGAATACTGTCGTCGCCGTTACTGATGGAGCGCACAAATTCCGAGTCGGGATCGATGCCGGCGACGGCCGCATCGACCGGGATGCCTACTTTTTGCAGGTAATCCCCTTTCAGGGTGGTTTCGTCGAAGGTCAGGATCAGCGGCCTGCGACCTCCCGGCAGCAGGCGTTGCACCAGCGAATATTGCAACAGACTGCTGGTGACGATGGGCACCGGCGACCAGGCGGCCAGCTCCTGCTGGTAATAAGAGAGATAACCGCAGCTGGTGGTCAGTCCGTCGACGCCCTCATCGATCAGGGACTGAGCCGCGCGTTTAAACGGCTCCAGCAAATTGTGCTGTTGCAGATGGCCCATGCGCTGAGGGATGGCGTCTTCCACTACCCGGTAGCGCACCGGGAATGACCAGGTATCGGGATTGCCGATATCCCCCTGGTAACGGCGAAAATGCGTTTTCACCATCAGCACGCCCAGCGTGGCCTGATTGTCGCGGTACGGATGCTTAATCTCTGTCATGGCCTGCTCTTATTAAACTTATGCATCGGGAGTTCCTGGCGCGCCGGGCTATGAGCGATCTGAATCGATCAGCCGCCCGAGCACCTGCGCCAGTATGTTTTCCGAGGTGGCGAAATTGAGCCGTACCCGTTGTTCGCCGCCCTGGATGAAGGCCTCGCCTGCATTCAACGCCAGCGAGGCCCGCTGCCGATACCACTCTCCGGCCGGCGCGGGCAAGGCGAGCTCGCTGAGATCGAGCCAGGCGAAATAGGTGGCCTCGGGCGTCCGGATCCTGGCCTGGGGTAAGCGTTCGTGCAGGGCGGCCAGGGTTTGTGCGCGCCGATCGTAAAGATAATGGCGCAGATCGCCGAGCCACTCTTCGCCGTCATCCCAGGCGGCGACGGTGGCGTCAATGCCAATGCCCGCGGGATAGCCCAGAAGGCGGGCGGGTAATCGCCGGGTGAATCGACGCTTCAGCTCAGGCGTGCCGAAATACATCACGCCGCAGCGCAGACCGGGAATATTGAAACTTTTACTGGCTGAATTGAGCGTCACGGTTCTGGCCGCCAGCGATGAACGCACGGTGGCGAACGGGATATGGCGTCTGTCCGGATATATCAGGTCGGCGTGGATCTCGTCGGCGATCACCAGCAGATCGTGCGCTTCGACGAAATCCGCCAGCTTTTCCAGTTCGTCGCGGCGCAAGACCCGGCCGGTGGGATTATGAGGGTTGCACAGGATCAGGATACGCGTGTTGGCGTCCAGCTGGCGTTCAGCATGTTCAAAATCGATAGCGAAACCGCTGCCGTCATCCACCAGCGCGCTGGTGCGCAGCCTGCGGCCGGTATCGTCGATGGCCTGGTAGAACGGCGGGTAGCAGGGCGTTTGCAGCAAGACGCCCTCTCCCGGTTCGCTGAACGCCATGATAGCCAGATAGATGGCCTGCACCAGCTCATTCACCGCCAGCACATTATTCGGGTCGGTTTCCCAGTCGAATGCCCGCAGCGTATAACGACTGAACGCGCGCGCCAGTCCGATCTCGGCCCGATCGCGCTGGCGATATGGGTAGCCCGCCTCCCGAGCCTGCGCCCACCAGCGCAATACATCAGCAATGGCCGGCGCCAGGTCGTAATCCATCTCGGCTACCCAGGCCGGTAAAATTTCCGGTGGGTAAAACTGCCATTTCATGGTCTGGCGCTGGCGCAGCGTCTCGGGCGACAATAAGAAATTGGCGGCGAAACGTCCGGCGCGCAGCGCATGTTGCCGGTCGTCCGGCTCATGTGGCGGTGCTGTTCGCGGCATATTAACGCGCCTCTCCGTAGGCTTCGGCATTAGGCCGGATACCCAGCGCGCTGTTCAGGCGGTTGCTGTAATTAAAATAAGCGGCAATGGCGGCGGCTTCCAGAATGGCCGGTTCGCTTAGCCCGGCCTGGCGCAGCGTTGCTAAATCCGTTGAGTCGATATCCTGCGGGGCGCGGGTGATTTTCCATGCGTAATCGGCCAGCGCCCGTTCACGCCCGGTTAACGGTGCGTGACGATAGTTGACTTCCAGCAACCCGACCCACAGCGGATCGCCGCTTAGCTGGCGCAGGGTGGCGGTATGGGCAAAAATACAAGGCGCGCATCGGTTCTCCACGCTGACCACCACGGCGATCAGTTCCCGTTCCCGGGGGCTGAGTCCGCTCGTTTCGGGCTGATTGAGCGCGCGGCTCAGCGCATCCTGGGCAATCAGCACCGGCGGATTATGCGCCAGCACCAGCTGTATATTGCGACGATGACCGACTTTGGCTGCCGTACGAGTGATTATTTCATCCACTTCTCCTGTCGGAACGAAAGAATCCAGCTGTAGCCAGGAGAGTGCGGCGGCAGAGGGAATTGCCGATGTCGATGTGATGTCTGTCATAATAAACGCCTGTATATCATTAAGTTAATGAAATATCGCAAACAAATTATGTTTCAGCTAACTTAACAAATATATAATCTATATAGTATAAACTTTATCAGGTAACCATTTGCATCTGCCGCATATAGCGCATCGCCGCCAGTCCGCGGCGAACAGGCGGCCTGGCTCTTTCTGCGGCGCTGGCCGATGACACTTTTTAATTGAGGACGCTATGGAAATAATGGACGACGCCCACCCGCACGGTGAACCGACTCTGCCCGCCGTTACGATGGACCGCCGGCCGCTGACCGATCAGGTGGCGGAGTATGTGAGAGATTTAATTATTCAGGACGTTCTGAAACCGGGAGAGCCGATCAATGTCCAGGCCATCTGTGAAACCCTGCAGATCTCCCAGACGCCGCTGCGCGAGGCGCTGAAAATGCTGGCGGCGCAACGGCTGGTGGAAATGCAGCCCAATAAGCGGGTATTGGTGGCGTCGCTGAATACGGCGGAAATTGAACAAATGCTGGTGGTGTATACCGAAATGGAAAAACTGGCTGGCAGGCTGGCGGCGCAATCGGCTACCGCGCTGGATATCCGGGCGTTGCAAAAACAGGAAAAGGCCCTGATGGCGGCGTTTAACGCCGGCGAATCCCTGCGCTATTTTCATGCCAACCAGGAATTTCATCTGGCGCTGGTGCGGGCATCCCATAACGATACGCTGGTGGAGATGCATGGCAACCTCAACGCTCGTCTCTACCATACCCGGTTTAAGGGCAATCAGCGCAACAACCGGCAGGGACACTGGCAGGCGGTGGCGCAGGAACACGCGCTTATCCTGCAGGCGATTATCGACAAAGACGGCGACCTTTGCGCCGCCTTGCTGTCACGTCATCTTAACGGCGCCCGTTTTTTTCTGCGTGAAAAGGCCGAATAACCGCCCCTTCACGCATTGACGTCATTCAGGGCGCAGGATCAAGCCATACTGATGAGAGGTTGCCTTCCAGCCCGTCGGCGGTGGGGGAATGGTCGTGAACCCGCGGGTTGGCGATGGTAATAAACTGCGGCGAAACCAGATTTATATCCGGCAGCTCGCGCTGAATAATGCTCTGAAACTCATTAAATAGCGCGATTCGTTTGTCCGGGTCATTTTCGGTTTGCGCGGCTTCCAGCAGTTGATCCACTTTATCGTTATGGTAGTGGGACAGGTTGGTGAATGGCACTCCGATGCGGAAGTTTTTCGACCAGTAAAGACGCTGCACCCCAACGGTGGGATCGTACAGGTTGGCATATTGATCGCTGACCAGAGAAAAGTCGCGGTCGGTAAATACCCGTTTGGCATAGGTGGCGATATCCTGCGATCGCAGGGTGACGGCAATGCCGACCTTAGCCAGTGCCGAGCGGATAAACTCGGCATTACGCCTGAACGTGTCGTCAAAGGTACTGTAATCAAGGGTTACGCGAAAGCGCGTGCCGTCAGCGCCGCGCGGATAGTTAGCTTCATCCAGCAGCCGGTTGGCGGCGGCCACGTCATAAGGATAAGGGGAGGGCGCGGTGCTGTGAAACGTTTTCAGCCCCGGGGCGACGGGGGTAGCGGTCGCCGTACCGTAGCCGAAATAGACCACCCGCAGCAGCGCGTCGCGATCGATGGCATGGGCCACCGCCTGACGCACTTTCAGGTTGCTGAAATGGGGATCGTCGAGATTGAAGTGCAGCGACGCCACGCTATAAGAGTAATTATTTCCCCTGGTATCGAATACCAGGTTGGTTTTTTCTTTCAGCCGGTTCAGGTCGCTCAGCGCTACCGGCGTACGATAGCCAATATCGGCCTGACCGGTTTCCAGCGCCAGCGAACGCACCACAAAATCCGTGGAAAATTTCACAACAAGCTGATCGATATAGGGTTTCGGTTTGTCCCAATAATTAGGGTTGCGTTTGAAAATCACGTGGCTGCCGCGTACCCATTCGCTGAAAATATAGGGTCCCGTGCCGATCGGGGCATTGCCGTTGGGGTTTTTCAGCGCGTCGGTTCCCTCATAGATATGCCTGGCAACGATCGGCGTCTCGCCCGCGGCGAAAGCCCGCAATAAATACGGTGCCGGATGAGACAGCTCCAATACCGCGGTCAGCGGGTCGGGGGTCTTTATCTGTATCACGTTGGCGAAGGTGCTGCTGGCGCGCGGATGGACTTTTTTCAGCAATTCAATGGACCAGGCAACGTCGGCGGAGGTGAAATCCTGTCCGTCATGCCACTTCACTCCGGGGCGCAGATGAAAAGTATAGGTTTTACCGTCCGGACTGATCTCCCACGACGTCGCCAACTGGGGCAGCGGATTAAGATTGTAATCGTAGGTAAGTAGCCCCTCGCTAACTTTGCTGCTTACGGCTATTACCGGCTGGGCGACAGTCGCCAGGGATACCAGGGTGGAGGGCTCGCTCGGCAGGATAAACGTCAGCGTACCGCCGGTATGGGGCGGTATCGTATCGGCCCTGGTGTTGGCGTTCAGCGCCAGCAGACTCAGAAAAGCCACGAAAAGAGGGCATCCGCGGCGGGAGACCTGCATTAACCATGACATAAAAACATTCCCCTTATAGTTATCAGCTAACGGGGCCGTGGGTGACGCCCATGACCATCAACGTCACGCTAACAAATATATACTTTATATAATATAAACTTTAAATAATAAGGATTCTCAGATAATGCAAATGCCGGCAGGGAAAATTTGCGCCAACAGGAAGACGTTATGCCTCTGGTTAAATCTTCTGACTACTCGATGAAAACGCGGTTATTCAGAATGACAAAATCACTAATGATTATTTTTTTCAGTTTGTTAGGTTGATATTACGGCGCATGCCGTCAAAAGATCACTTTGAGACTGGACGGAACGGATGTGTCGCCCGCCCTGATTTCAAAGGTCACGGACGCGGTGATGGAACAGGTTGCTGAATGGCGGAATCGGCCGCTGGATAGTCTTTATCCCATTGTTTATCCTGACTGTATTGTCCTTAAGGTCCGCCAGGACAGCCGCGTCATCAACAAATCCGTGTTCCTGGCCCTGGGCATCAATATCGAAGGTCAGAAATCGCTGCCGGGTATGTGGCTGGCGGAAAATGAAGGGGCGAAGTTCTGGCTGAATGTACTGACGGAGCCGAAAAACAGAGGCCTGAACGACATTCCAGTCGCCTGCGTTGACGGTCTGAAAGGCTTGCCTGACGCCATCAACGTGGTCTGCCCGGAGACGCGTATCCAGCTGTGCATCGTGCATATGGTTCGCAACAGCCTGCGATTCGTGTCCTGGAAGGATTACAGAGCCGTCACCCGTGACCTGAAGGCGGTTTACGGGGCAGCGATGGAAGATGAGCCAGCAGTATTTTGATATCGCCTGTCGCCGGCTTGAGTATTTTCTGAATAGCCCGGAGAGTGTTTCTGATAGACGGGGCCAGTCACTGTAGCTGGCAGAGAGGTGATGCAGACCGGACTCCGCATATCTTTTTATTTATCAGAAAGGAAAGCCCGCAAGGGCTTTATTCTGGTTTTTCAGGCAAAGTTTTTATTATCAGATAGCCGGCGACAACAGAAGGACTGATATAAATAAGCCGCGCTGTCCATGTGTCGAAAAAATACAAAACAGGAACCAAAACCCAGTGAGTATATTATGAAGCCCTCAAGTAATATAAATATTACTTTTCTCTTATTTCCTGATTTTTCAGGATGCTTGTCCATTAGTTTCTTTCTCGACTAAATTCAATGTCTGATTAAAGGCCGGCATTCCCTGTGTCATCTTCACGTGAAGCGCTTCCTCGAAGGATTCTTATGCCGGCTTTGCCAGAAAATAAAGGAAATAATAATCAAATGGCGAAAGAAAATAATAAACCTCCGGGTTGTCCCTTTTGAGTCATCTGGAAGGATAAAGTCTTCGTTCTCTTATGCCACCCAATTTCACGTGGGCGAAAGCGCCTGGTGGAAAATCGAGAAAAATGAAACCGATGGATTTACACTTGCCATCCCCCACAAAAATGTCGGCCGGAATAAAGCCGCGCCGTCACTGAATTTGGGGGGAAAGTGTCAAGTGTGGGATGTCTCGATTTGTTACGGTTTTTCCCGAGCAAGCGAAAAAGTGTTAATGGCGATATACAGACCTATACAGGTTTTTCGCAGGCTGATTCGCACTTTTTACCCCTAAATTTTCATAAGATAAAACGCGAAGTTGCCTGTAAGGTGTCAACGCTATTCAGTTCGGGGTACATAGCGTTGACGTACTGCTATTTTTGCTCCTGTTTCGCTTCTTCCCAAACGCCCTCAAGATTCCAAAGGCACTCTGCCCCTATAGGTTCATCCAGTAGCGCGAGTCGGGTATTGGCATAGTACGTATCAGCCCCTTTACCGGGTTTCACAACTTTCAATACACAAACAATATCAGTACCGCGCATTTCAGGATATGTTCCGGAATCCAGTATGCGCAACGCGGATAACACGCCTTTGGTATTAACCGGGAGGGCTGTAGACAACGCATCCTCCAGTTGATCGGCTTGTTGGCGGTTAGCCTTTGATGCAAGGGTTGGCACAACAGCCAACCAGTCCTTTTCGCCTGCTGCAACTTTTCGGGCGATATACTGCCAATCAGCCACTGAGAGGTGGCCTTTGATAACTGACTCAGGCGTGGGCGCTGCAAATACCACAAGGGGCAGCATTAGAAGGGCTATAAGCAAGCTTTGTCTATAAGTCCAGTGTGCCGTATTAATTTCCTTATGCGGTTTTTCGTGCTTCCCGGCTATCAGCGCAATAAAAAAGAGCCAGCGTTTTCACGCAAGCCCTTGATAAATTCTGGTGGCCCCTGTTGGGTTTGAACCAACGACCAATCGATTATGAGTCGACTGCTCTAACCACTGAGCTAAGGGGCCGCGCGGGCGTGATTATACGGCAATCTCCGGCGGCAGGTCTACTGTTGTTCCGCCATGTGCTTGTTTTCTGTTCACAATAGTCTGTTGTAATCATTGGCGGATTTTGCGATAACCGCATAAAAGGCAATAACGGAACGCAGTATGATTAACGATATTCTGGCCGACAATCTGGACGTGGTGTTTTGCGGCATCAACCCGGGGCTATCGTCCGCCGCGCAGGGCTACCATTTCGCCAATCCGAGCAATCGTTTCTGGAAGGCGATCTATCAGGCCGGGTTTACCGGTCGTTTGTTGTCGCCGCAGGAAGAGCTGCTGCTGCTGACTTATCGCTGCGGCATTACGGCGCTGGTGGCGCGGGCGACCGTGGGCGCGGCGGAGTTGCGTGCGGATGAACTGCGTCAGGGCGGCGCCGATTTAACGGCCAAAATAGCGCGTTATCAGCCCGCCGCGCTGGCCGTGCTCGGCAAGCAGGCGTTCAGTCAGGCGTTTGGCGTCAGGAAGGTGGCATGGGGTCGCCAGGCGACGACCATCGGCAGAACCCGGCTCTGGGTGTTGCCCAACCCCAGCGGGCTGAACCGCGCCACGCTGGAGGCGCTGAGCGCGAGTTATCGGGAGTTGTACGACGCGCTGAATACCGATAAAAAATAACCCCCGCCGGAGGCGGGGGTTATGATGAGAGCGACCGTGCGGCGGCTACGGATTAATCATCCAGGAAGCTGCGCAGTACTTCGGAACGGCTCGGGTGGCGCAGTTTACGCAGCGCTTTCGCTTCGATCTGACGGATACGTTCACGCGTTACGTCAAACTGCTTGCCCACCTCTTCCAGCGTGTGGTCGGTGTTCATATCGATACCGAAGCGCATACGCAGCACTTTGGCCTCACGCGCCGTCAGGCCGGCCAGCACATCGTGCGTGGCGGAGCGCAGGCTTTCCGACGTGGCGGAATCCAGCGGCAGTTCCAGCGTGGTGTCCTCAATAAAATCGCCCAGATGCGAATCTTCATCGTCGCCGATCGGGGTTTCCATCGAGATCGGCTCTTTGGCGATTTTCAGCACCTTGCGGATCTTATCTTCCGGCATCAGCATCCGCTCGGCCAGCTCTTCCGGCGACGGTTCACGCCCCATTTCCTGCAGCATCTGGCGTGAAATACGATTGAGTTTATTAATCGTTTCAATCATATGCACAGGAATACGGATAGTACGGGCCTGGTCGGCGATAGAGCGCGTAATGGCCTGACGGATCCACCAGGTGGCGTAGGTGGAGAATTTATAGCCGCGGCGATATTCAAATTTATCAACGGCTTTCATCAGACCGATATTGCCTTCCTGGATCAGATCGAGGAATTGCAGACCGCGGTTGGTGTATTTTTTGGCGATGGAGATAACCAGACGCAGGTTCGCCTCTACCATCTCTTTTTTCGCCCGGCGCGCTTTCGCTTCGCCAATCGACATACGGCGGTTGATGTCTTTGACCTGTTCAATGGTCAGACCGGTTTCTTCCTCAATCTGATGCAGTTTCTGCAGGCCGCGATGCACTTCTTCGGCAACGTCGTTCAGTTTCTCAGACCAGGGCTTGCCCAGAGAAATGGCGGCGTTGAACCAGCTGTCGTTGGTTTCATTGCCGGCGAACAGATTGACGAAGTTTTTCTTCGGCATTTTGCACTGTTCCACGCACAGCTTCATGATCAGACGTTCCTGAGTGCGCACGCGATCCATCATTGAGCGCATGCTGTTGACCAGGAAGTCGAACTGTTTCGGCACCAGACGGAATTGTTTAAACACGTCTGACAGCTTCTGGATTTCGTCCATCGCCAGCGCGTGGCTGCGTCCGTTGGCCTTGATTACCTGGCGGGTTGTTTCGTATTGTTCACGCAGATCGGAAAACTTCTGACGGGCCAGTTCCGGATCGATGCTGTTATCATCATCGGCATCGTCGTCGTCGTCATCGTCGTCGTCTTCGTCGTCGATCTCTTCGCTGGGCAGTTCCGAGCCCACATGGGTAGCGGTCGGCGCGATATCTTCTTCCGCGTTCGGATCGACAAAACCGGTAATCAGATCGGACAGGCGGCTTTCGCCCGCCTCGACGCGATCGTACTGTTCAAGCAGATAGGTTATCGCTTCCGGGTATTCGGCCACGGAACACTGGACCTGGTTGATACCGTCTTCGATACGTTTGGCAATATCAATTTCGCCTTCACGGGTCAACAGTTCGACGGTACCCATTTCGCGCATATACATGCGCACCGGGTCGGTGGTGCGACCGATCTCGGATTCAACGCTGGACAGAACCTGAGCCGCGGCTTCTACCGCATCTTCGTCGGCATTATTTTCTGCCAGCATGAGATCATCGGCATCAGGTGCTTCTTCCATCACCTGGATGCCCATGTCATTAATCATCTGGATGATGTCTTCGATCTGATCGGAGTCGATGATATCTTCCGGCAGATGGTCATTGACCTCAGCATAGGTCAGGTAGCCTTGCTCCTTACCATGGGTGACAAGTAGCTTAAGCTGTGACTGCGGGTTTTGCTCCATAAGACGGTATCCACACTTCAGAGTATATGGGTTGGTGTTGGTCGGCGATAATTGCCAACAATAACATTTGGGGCTTTCACTTATCGCCGCGGCCCCTGCTGCGGCATTGGTGGGGCGCTTTCCCACTCTTTATCGGCAATTAAGCCTCGGAAATCATTTCTTTTTTGCCAGGACCTGATTCAGGGCATTCACTTCCGCTCGTTCTTCCGGCGTCAGGCCCTGAGTACGCGCCTGGGCTATGAGTGTTTCAAGCCGCTGTTCCAGAATCTGGTCGTACAGACTGGCCAGCGTATCGACAAATGTCTCTTCTATCTTTTCCTCTACGATCATGTGGTTCCATGTCGCCAGAGTTTCAAGCTGATGGCTTAATTTATTATCTCTGTACTGTTCCAGCAGTTGCCCCGTGGTCAATCCCGGCTGCGCCTGACAGGTTTTCACCAGCTCGATAAACAGCGGCAGACCGGCGGTTTTCGATGAAGTAAGCCCCTCCAGCGCCGGCACCTGTGCGGCCAACTGAGGATTTTGCACCAGCAGTCCTATTAGTATACGCATGGTTGTGCGTTTTAGCCGGGGGGCCTGGTAGGGTTGCGCATTTTCCGCCTGTCTGGGAAGCAGACGATCCAACTGACTGTCTTCCAGAATACCCAGTTTGTTGCCCAGTTGCTGGCGCAAATAAAGCCGCAGCGTTTCGCCCGGTATCTGACCAATCAACGGCAACGCCAGAGTACTAAGCTTGGTGCGCCCTTCCGGCGAGCTCATGTCCACCTGCTGCTGCAGGGTTTCGAACAGAAACACCGACAGCGCCTGCGCCTGCTCCATTCGCTGTTCAAAGGCCTCCCGGCCTTCTTTGCGCACCAGCGTATCGGGGTCCTCGCCGTCAGGCAGAAACATAAACCGCAACTGACGCCCGTCGTTCAGCCATGGCAGCGCGGTTTCCAGCGCTCGCCATGCCGCTTCGCGCCCGGCCCGGTCGCCGTCGTAGCAACACACCACGTTATCGGTGGCGCGGAACAACAGCTGAATATGTTCGGCGGTGGTGGAGGTTCCCAGCGACGCAACGGCATAGTCGATGCCAAACTGCGCCAGCGCCACCACATCCATATAGCCTTCAACAACCAGCAGACGCGCCAGTTCCGGATGGTTTTGCTGCGCCTCGTAAAGGCCATACAGCTGGCGGCCTTTATGAAAAATTTCCGTTTCGGGCGAGTTCAGGTATTTGGGCACCCCGTCGCCCAGCACCCGGCCGCCAAAGGCGATCACGCGGCCGCGTTTATCCCGAATAGGGAACATAACGCGATCGCGAAAGCGGTCGTACATTCTGCCCTGATCGTTAGTCACCAGCATGCCGGCATCGTTCAGTGTGCTTTTGTCGTCCGGGTGCTGACCAAAACGTTTTAATACGTTGTCCCAGCCGGCCGGCGCAAAACCGATGGCGAAATGGTTGATGACTTCGGCGCTCAACCCGCGCTGCTCAAGATACTGACGCGCCGCGGAGCCGCCCGACTGGCGCAACGACTGCTGGTAAAACGCACTGAGCTTATCCATTAACTGGTACAGACTCTGGCGCTGATGGCGTTCCAGCGGCGTCGGGCCTGTGCCGGTTTCATACGGTACTTCCAGACCGTGCATCGTCGCCAGTTCTTCAATGCTTTCGACGAATTCGAGTCGGTCGTAATTCATCAAAAAATCAATGGCGTTACCGTGTGCGCCACAGCCGAAGCAGTGGTAGAACTGTTTATCGCCGTTTACGGTGAAAGAGGGGGTTTTCTCGTGATGGAACGGACAACAGGCGTGATAATTCTTGCCTTGCTTTTTCAGCTTTACCCGCGCGTCGATCAGGTCGATGATGTCGGTTCGAGCCAGCAAGTCATTGATAAATACGCGTGGAATTCGTCCAGCCATAAGCCCCTGAATGTTAGCTTATAAACGACAGCAAGCCGCGCTTCCTTTCGGAAAGCACGGCCTTCGTATGCAACTGCTAAGTCTGCGGATTAATCACGCGATGGAGGTCACCCTCCAGAAAATTAATACAGACGAGTGCGGCGTGCGTTTTCGCGAGCCAGTTTCTTCGCGTGACGTTTCACGGCAGAAGCTTTTGCGCGTTTGCGTTCAGTCGTCGGTTTTTCATAGAACTCGCGACGACGGACTTCTGCTAAAACTCCTGCTTTTTCGCAGGAACGTTTGAAACGACGCAGAGCTACGTCGAACGGCTCGTTTTCACGTACTTTAATTACCGGCATGTGCCTCTCACCTCAGTAAATTCGGTTTGTCGCTGGCGTTGTGCCAGCCATTTTCAAAATGGTGCGGAATTCTACTGCATCAGGACAGTACTTGTAAAGTGCCCGGGCGAACATAAAACCTCCGGCCCCGGCCAGAGCCGATCCTTGCGCTTTATGCTACACTGCGCGCTGGCAGGCGGGCGGGCAAGTATAGCATGTTCCCGGCGAACCCGGGCTATGCGCCGCGCCGCCGAACATAAGACAGGAAAACAGGAATTGCAATGCGTGTTCTGGGGATTGAAACCTCGTGCGATGAAACCGGGGTGGCCGTGTATGACGATCGGGCCGGTCTGCTCGCCAATCAGTTATATAGCCAGGTGAAACTGCACGCCGACTATGGCGGCGTGGTGCCCGAACTGGCTTCACGCGATCACGTGCGCAAAACGGTGCCGCTGATCCAGGCCGCCCTGCGCGAGGCGGATTTAACCCCCGGCGATATCGACGGCGTGGCCTATACCGCCGGCCCCGGGCTGGTCGGCGCTCTGCTGGTCGGCGCAACGGTCGGCAGGGCGCTGGCGTTTGCCTGGAACGTGCCGGCCATACCGGTTCATCATATGGAAGGGCACCTGCTGGCGCCGATGCTGGAAGATAATCCGCCGCCGTTTCCTTTTGTCGCGCTGCTGGTGTCCGGCGGCCACACCCAACTGATTAGCGTTACCGGCGTCGGTCAGTATCAACTGCTGGGCGAATCCATTGATGACGCCGCCGGCGAAGCGTTCGATAAAACCGCCAAATTGCTCGGGCTGGATTATCCCGGCGGTCCGCTGTTGTCGAAAATGGCGCAGCAGGGGAAGCCAGGGCGCTTTACTTTTCCGCGCCCGATGACAGACCGGCCGGGGCTGGATTTCAGTTTCTCCGGTCTGAAGACCTTCGCGGCCAATACCATTCGCAACAGCGGCGACGACGATCAGACCCGGGCGGATATCGCCAGAGCCTTCGAAGATGCGGTAGTGGATACGCTGGCGATTAAATGCCGCCGGGCGCTGGATCAGACCGGTTTTCGTCGGCTGGTGATGGCCGGTGGGGTGAGCGCCAACCGTGCGCTGCGTCAGCGACTGCAGACCGTAATGGAACAGCGCGGCGGGGAGGTGTTTTATGCCCGACCGGCGTTCTGCACCGATAATGGCGCGATGATTGCCTATGCCGGTATGGTACGCCTGAGTCACGGCAGTAAAGACGATCTTGCGGTCAGCGTGCGTCCGCGCTGGCCGCTGGCGGAGTTACCTGCGCTGTGACGGCGGCGCCTGCCGGGGGGGTTAAGGCCGTGGGGCGGCGCGTCCGTTGGCTTGCCGTCCCCTGGCATCGGTGGGAAAAAAGAACGGCGCCGCGTAAATCGGCGGTCGACGAGACTTACAGTTCCTGCTCGAACAGGGCCAGTATAGTGTCGTACAGTTGTTTTACGCTGAATTCCTTCGCCGGGGTGGTGAAGATGGTGTCGTCCCCGGCAATGGTGCCTAAAATCCCCTCCGCTTTACCCAGCGAGTCCAGCAGGCGCGCGATGAGCTGCGCCGCTCCCGGTGTGGTATGGATCACTACGACTGAATCGTTGTAGTCCACATCCAATACCAGGTTTTTCAGCGGACTGGTGGCGGTCGGTACGCCCAGTTCGGCAGGCAGGCAGTAGACCATTTCCATTTTAGCGTTGCGCGTGCGCACGGCGCCAAATTTAGTCAGCATACGGGAAACCTTGGACTGGTTGATATTCTCGAACCCTTCGTCCTGCAATGCCTGCACAATTTCACTTTGAGAGCTGAACTTTTCTTCTTTTAACAGTGCTTTGAACGCTTTGATCAGATCATCTTGTTTTGTGGAATTACGCATACGGCCACCCGTTATTTTTAGCTTTATCGAGCGTGCCATTATGCAGATGGATGCATTTTTATTCAATATCAATGCGTATAAATTGAGAAACAAAACGGAAATGATGCGGCGTCATCAACATTGGGCCGAATTTTATCGCGAAGCCGCCGCAGCGGAAAATGTGCGTATCAGCTCACATAAATGTAATTAAAATGTTATCAAACTGGCCTTGGCACGCACGCGTCAACCGCTGTGATGTAGAAAATTACGCCAGAATGCGCCTGGTTTGTGCACACATCACATAACTTTAATTACCTTTCAAATAATTGGCACGTTTTCATTTATTATTAAGGGCATAAGCTGTTTTTTTAGTGTCCGATATCGCAAGCTCAGGGCAAGAAAATTGTCTTTATCTTTGTCCTGATATTAAATCCTAATCAGATGAATTCACGGCACTTCTTCACTTTATGATAATAAGGAGTACAGAATGAAAGTTGCAGTTCTTGGCGCCGCGGGCGGTATCGGGCAGGCGCTCGCTCTCCTCCTGAAAACCCAGCTTCCTTCAGGTTCAGAATTATCTCTCTATGACATCGCGCCGGTAACGCCAGGCGTGGCCGTCGATCTGAGCCATATTCCTACTCCCGTTGATATCAAAGGCTTTTGCGGCGAAGATGCCAGGCCTGCGCTGATCGGCGCGGACGTTGTGCTGATTTCTGCCGGCGTGGCGCGTAAGCCCGGCATGGATCGGGCCGATCTGTTTAACGTCAATGCCGGGATTGTCCGTAATCTGGTGGAGCAGATCGCTCATACCTGCCCGCAGGCCTTTATCGGCATCATCACCAACCCGGTCAATACTACCGTGGCGATAGCCGCCGATGTACTGCTCAGGGAAGGCGTTTACGATAAAAACAAGCTGTTTGGCGTGACCACGCTGGACGTTATTCGCTCCAGCACCTTTATCGCCGGGTTAAAAAACAAACAGCCGCAGGATGTGCATGTGCCGGTCATCGGCGGCCATTCGGGCGTGACGATCCTGCCGTTGCTGTCGCAGGTGGAAGGCATCAGCTTTAGCGAACAGGAAGTGGTCGAGCTAACTCGTCGCATTCAGAATGCCGGTACGGAAGTGGTGGAGGCGAAGGCCGGCGGCGGCTCGGCCACGTTGTCGATGGGCGAAGCTGCGGCTCGCTTCGCGCTTTCGCTGGTGCGCGCGCGGCTGGGGGAAAATAATATTGTCGAATATGCCTATGTTGAGGGTGACGGACACTATACCCGCTTCTTCGCTCAACCGGTTCTGCTGGGCCAAAACGGTATTGCGGAGTTTCTGGATATTGGTCCGCTGAGCCGCTATGAACAGGAGTCTCTGGACAGCATGCTGGATGTGCTGAACAAAGATATCGAGTTAGGTGAAGCCTTTGTGAGAAGTTAACCGCCATGGAGCAGGATATATCACGGAAAAGCCGGAGATGGCTTATCTCCGGCTTTCCGGTTAGCTGGGACGTATCAGCTTTTTCCTGTCCAGGAGTTGGTTGGTTTTAGGATCGTAGTAGCGGCTGGGCCAAATTTCAGAAGGATGAATGCCTAGCGCATCGGCAATAAGCCATTCCCCTTTCGGCCAGGGGCGTGACAGCGCGTTGGCCAGGGTTGATGAACTTAGCCCGGCGGCGCGAGACACCGCAGCCAGCGTTGTTCCTTTCTTTCGTAGAGCAGCAATAATATCCGCAGGATGCCAGTCATTGTTCCTTGAGTTCATAAGCCTTCCCTTCTTTCTGTAGGACTAACTTAATTAGCGGTTTAACTAAGATGAACTAGTTAAAAACCTGACTAATGAGAATATATTATTGAGAAACAATATAGCATCAAATTTCCAAATGGTTTTCAATTAATTTCCTGATAAATTTGTTTTTGCTATGAATAGCACTATTAGAATGAATGGCGATGAAAAACGTATGGTCAGCCAGGGAATTGATAGAGAAGAAATTTTTCTTTCAGACGGGCGTGAGCATATATGCGAAGGGACGATGCAAAAATGGAATATCATGACGAAACGGCGCGCGCGACCGGACAAAAATAGATTGGTGCATGTTTGATTCGCGGCGATAAAGGTTCCAGTTTAACGTGGCCGGATAGCCATTCGGTTCGCTATTGGTGCTGATGATTTCATTTAATCGATTGTTATATATTGATTTTATTTCCCCTTGCGCCACGCTTACTCCCCCGATTGTATCCGTCGGCAACGCTGGTTTCGGCCAACATGAATCCGGCAATAATTCAAATGAGAGACGGTGCGGATCTTATTTACCGCCTGGCTCTGCCCTGACGGGGAACGGTATATTTCCATGTTTGATGCTGCTTTATGTAACGCGTTTATCTAACGTGTTTCTTTATATCCTGCCGGTTATCCGCTGTCTTTGTTATTTCAACATGGCGTTTTTTTATTGATTTATCGATACGGCTAACATTGAATCGTTAGCCGTTTAGATAACGATAAGCTATTATATGGAAACTTAAACAGAACGTGTTCATATTTTTCCTGAAAAAAAATGTTTTGAGAAGCACAACAAAACTGGAATGAAAAGGTATGAAAAAGGATAAGCAACAGTCATGGTTTGCTCCCGCTGAGTTGCTCGGCATCGGCGGTTTGCCGAAATCGCCGCAGGGGCTGAATAAGCGGGCGAGGGAAGACGGCTGGGAGAAGCGACGGCGCAAAGGGGTTCAGGGGCGCGGCGTTGAATATGCTTTTGAAAGCCTGCCGGAGCCGGTGAGGCACGCTCTGCTGATGCAGGAACAGGCGTCGCCCGAGTATCGGGTGGAAAAAGAACCGGATCCGCTGGCCGTATGGGTACAGGTTTTTCAGCAGTGTTCGCAACAAGAGCAGGAACAGCTGGTGAACTTCATACTGCGCGAAGGACTGGTGGCGATGCTGGCTCGTCTGGGCCTGGCTCCCGATACGCTGGCATAGCGCGACGGGCGCAGGTCCCTGTCAGGATTCAGAAGTCACGCTGTACGGCAAGGTGAGCGAGCCCTTCCAGCGCAAGGCGGTAGGGGGTTGACGGCAGAATCCGCAGGGCGGCGATGGCTTTATCCGCTTCCTGTTCCGCACGCAGACGGGTATAGCTGAGCGAGCCGCACTGCTGCATCGTTTCCAGCACCGGCTCCAGCAAATGCCGGCCGTTGCCCTGTTCGATGGCCTGGCGGATCTGCGCGCTCTGCTGCGGGGTGCCGTGGTGCATGGCGTGCAGCAGGGGCAGCGTCGGTTTGCCTTCATTGAGATCGTCGCCGGTGTTTTTGCCCAGCGTTTTACCATCGGCGCTGTAATCGAGCAGATCGTCAATCAGCTGAAAAGCGGTGCCCAGATAGCGGCCGTAGTCCTGCAGGGCCTGTTCCTGCTGCGGACTGGCGCCGGCCAGAATCGCCGAGGACTGCGAAGCCGCCTCAAACAGACGCGCGGTTTTGCTGTAAATCACCCGCATGTAACTCTCTTCGCTGATGTTCGGGTCGTTGCAGTTCATCAGTTGCAGGACTTCGCCTTCCGCAATCACGTTGACCGCTTCCGACATCAGGGCCAGCACGCGCAGCGACTGCAGGCTGGTCATCATTTGAAACGCGCGGGTATAAATAAAGTCGCCGACCAGCACGCTGGCCGCATTGCCAAACGCCGCGTTGGCCGTCGCCTTACCCCGCCGCATGTCCGATTCGTCCACCACGTCGTCATGCAGCAGCGTTGCGGTGTGAATAAATTCGATCAGCGCCGCTACGGTGATATGTTTATCGCCCTGGTAAGACAGCGCGCGCGCCGCGAGAACGGCGATCATGGGACGAATGCGCTTACCTCCGCCGCTGATAATATAGTGGCCGAGCTGGTTAATCAGTGCGACATCGGAGTTCAACTGTTCAAGGATAACCCCGTTCACGGCGGTCATATCCTCGCTGGTTAACTCGGTAATTTGTTCTGGATTCATTGTTTTTGTCAGCCAGGTTTTTCTTTTCTTCACAGTGCCACATCGTGTTGCGATTGCTGTTCGTGGCGCTGTATAACGGAAACAGTGTGGCTGATTGTACTTGAAAAATGCCGCAGATAAACGCCAGTTAAGGCGCGTGATTCTTTTTCTTCTCGTTGCTTTATTCTGCACTTGTCATCCGGGGGATTTTTGCGTAGAATTCGCGCCCTATTGTGAATATTTATAGCGCGCTCTGGATAATCATACGTGGAGTGCGCGGAAAGCGGAGTTTTTTATGTACGCGGTTTTCCAAAGTGGTGGTAAACAACACCGAGTCAGCGAAGGTCAAACCATTCGCCTGGAAAAGCTGGACATCGCAACTGGTGAAGCGGTTGAGTTTGACCAGGTTCTGATGGTCGCCAATGGTGAAGATATCAAAATCGGCGTTCCATTCGTCGATGGCGGTAAGATTAAAGCTGAAGTCGTTGCTCATGGTCGTGGCGAGAAAGTTAAGATTGTTAAATTTCGTCGTCGTAAACACTACCGTAAGCAGCAGGGCCATCGTCAGTGGTTCACTGACGTGAAAATTACCGGCATCAGCGCTTAAGTTTTAGGAGAGCGGATTAATGGCACACAAAAAAGCTGGCGGTTCAACTCGTAACGGCCGTGATTCAGAAAGTAAACGTCTGGGCGTGAAACGCTTTGGCGGAGAGGCAGTCCTGGCTGGCAGCATCATTGTTCGTCAGCGCGGAACCAAGTTCCACGCCGGCAGCAACGTAGGCTGCGGGAGAGACCACACTCTGTTTGCTCTGGCTGACGGCAAAGTAAAATTTGAAGTAAAAGGCCCGAAAAACCGTAAATTTATCAGCATCGTCGCTGAATAATTTTCGCGTTTAAGCCAACAGATTTAAGCCCCGCAATTTATTGCGGGGCTTTTTACATTCTGCTTTGGGGAAGGATCAGAGAGGCGAGATGAGCGCGAAACAGCATGCTGGCATAGGCCTTGCCCTGGCGTTGACGACGGCAATATGCTGGGGAGCGTTGCCGATAGCCATGAAGCAGGTTCTGGCCGTCATGGAGCCCTATACCGTCGTCTGGTACCGGTATTTTATCGCAGGTATTGGTCTGACGCTGATTCTCAGCTGGCAGAAGAAACTCCCGCCGCTGAAGCTGTTTCGCCGCCGACGCTGGCTGATTCTGTTGCTGGTGGCTTCCGGCGGGTTGCTGGGCAATTTCATGTTTTTCAGTTCCTCGTTACAGTATCTTAGCCCGACGGCGTCCCAGGTTATCGGCCAGCTTTCCCCGGTGGGAATGATGTTTGCCAGTGTGCTGATTCTTAAAGAAAAAATGCGGGTAACTCAGGTGATTGGCGCGGTTATGCTGATCGTCGGGTTGGTTATGTTTTTTAATGCCAGTCTGATTGAGATTTTTACCCGTCTGACCGAGTACACGCTGGGCGTGCTGCTGGGCGTATGCGCCGCCGCGGTATGGGTGACCTATGGCGTGGCGCAGAAAGTACTGCTGCGCCGTTTAACCTCGCAGCAAATTTTATTCCTGCTTTATGTGCTGTGCATTGTCGCGATTACGCCGCTGTCCCATCCTTCGGTGATTTTCCAGCTCAGCAGCTGGCAGCTGGCCTGCCTGCTGTTCTGCGGGGCGAATACCCTGTTGGGCTATGGTGCGCTGGCCGAGGCGATGGCGCGCTGGCAGGCGGCGCAGGTAAGCGCGATTGTCACGCTTACCCCGCTGTTTACGCTGTTCTTTTCCGATCTTCTGGCGCTGATTTGGCCTGATGTGTTTGTCATGCCCGATCTTAATCTGATCGGCTATATCGGCGCTTTTGTGGTGGTGTCCGGCGCGATGTTTTCCGCTATCGGCCACCGGCTGTGGTGGCGCAAGGCGCCCCGCAAACCGCTGATTCCGCCGGTCGGCCCCGGCTGACGCCCATACGTCCGGCGGCAGCCGCCGCGCGGCGCGGGGTTGCCTATTTTTAATACAGATGCAATCCCAGGGAGAAGCGGGTACAATGCGCTCCCTTGCCTGAGCCGGTTCTGGCGCGTGGCGGTTTTGATGACGAAGGCTGTGACGCTGTCTGTCACGAAATCTGGAATTACGCCGAAAAGAACCAATAAATGACATAATACAGGTCAAAAAACGCTATACCCGTCTACAGGTGCATTGGCCGCGTTCGTTGGTCCGATTTCACTCATTGAGTGCGTTTATCGGGTCGTAACGTCCTGCAGCCCGAATCTATTGGGTATATTGGTTTTTCGCGGAGAAAGTAAATGAAGTTTGTAGATGAAGCGACGATTCTGGTCGTGGCGGGTGATGGCGGTAATGGCTGCGTTAGCTTCCGTCGTGAGAAATATATCCCCAATGGCGGCCCTGATGGCGGTGACGGCGGCGATGGCGGCGACGTTTACCTGCAGGCCGATGAAAACCTGAATACGCTGATTGATTACCGTTTTGAGAAATCTTTCCGCGCCGAACGCGGCCAGAACGGCCAGAGCCGTGACTGCACCGGCAAACGCGGCAAGGACGTCACCATCAAGGTGCCGGTCGGGACTCGCGTACAGGATCAGAGCACCGGCGAAGTGCTGGGCGATATGACGCGCCACGGTCAGATCTTGATGGTGGCGAAGGGCGGCTGGCACGGTCTGGGCAATAGCCGTTTTAAATCGTCGGTTAACCGGGCGCCGCGTCAGAAAACCGACGGTACGCCGGGTGAAGAGCGAGAGCTGCTGCTGGAATTGCTGCTGCTGGCCGACGTGGGGATGCTGGGGCTGCCTAATGCCGGCAAATCCACCTTTATTCGCGCCGTGTCTGCCGCCAAACCGAAAGTGGCGGACTATCCGTTCACCACGCTGGCGCCCAGTCTTGGTGTGGTGCGGATGGACAGCGAACAGAGTTTTGTCGTCGCCGATATTCCGGGGTTGATCGAAGGCGCTTCCGAAGGGGCTGGCCTGGGGATTCGCTTCCTGAAACATCTGGAGCGCTGTCGCGTCTTGCTGCACCTGATCGATATTGCGCCGATCGATGAATCCGATCCGGTCGAAAATGCGCAAGTGATCGTGAATGAGTTGCAGCAGTACAGCGTTAAGCTGGCGGACAAGCCACGCTGGCTGGTGTTCAATAAAACGGATCTGATCGATAAGACGGAAGCGGAACAGCGTGCGAAAGCGATTGCCGAGGCGCTGGGCTGGGAAGGGAAATATTATCTGATCTCCGCCGTCAACCGACAGGGCGTGAACGAACTGTGCTGGAACGTGATGAACTTCCTTAATCAGCAGCCTAAACAGGCGCTGGCTGAGGAGAGCGCACCAGAAAAAGTGGAATTCATGTGGGATGATTATCATCGCCAGCAGCTGGCCGAGGCGCAGGAAGAGGCTGAGGAAGAGTGGGACGATGACTGGGATGAGGACGACGAGGACGGCGTAGAAACTGTCTACCAGCACTGATCGCGTTTAAGCTCACGACCAGCCGTTTGCGCGGCCGGACATAACGCCTTCCCGCGCCAAACCGCAGAGAGCCGGGTTTCAGTCCGCCTCTCTGCGGCCGCTGACAATTCGCCGACCGGTCCGGGATACCCGGACCTGCCGCACCTGGGGGCGTTCCGGCGGCTAACGCCGCTACGCTTCCCCGCGCCGCATTCTCCCTCGATAACGAACGTTGTCATCAGTCTGAGGCGGGTGTCAGTCCGCCTCTCTGCGGCCGCTGACAATTCGCCGATCGGTCCGGGATACCCGGACCTGCCGCACCTGGGGGCGTTCCGGCGGCTAACGTCGCTACGCTTCCCCGCGCCGCATTCTCCCTCGATAACGAACGTTGTCATCAGTCTGAGGCGGGTTTCAGTCCGCCTCTCTGCGGCCGCTGACAATTCGCCGATCGGTCCGGGATACCCGGACCTGCCGCACTAGGGGGCATTCCGGCGGCTAACGCCGCTACGCTTCCTCGCCGCGTTCTCCCTTGATAACGAACGTTGCCAGCAGACGAAAGCGCGTTTCGGCCGTCCTTTTTTGACTGTCAGTCTTCCGGCGCCGGATGGTGTCGTAGCCAGTGGCTGGCAATTTCCTCGCGCGTACAGATCCACACCTTTTCATGTCGCTGGATATAGTCCAGGAAGCGCTGCAGCGCGCGGAAGCGTCCTGGCCGACCCAACAGCCGGCAATGCATGCCGATCGACATCATTTTGGGTTGTGTTGCGCCTTCCTCGTACAGCACATCGAAACTGTCCTTCAGATAGGTATAAAATTGTTCTGCCGTGTTAAATCCCTGCGGCGTGGCGAAGCGCATATCGTTCGCTTCCAGCGTATAGGGAATGATCAGGTGCGGTTTCACCGCGCCATTGCTACAGGCGACCCGCGTCCAGAAGGGCAGATCGTCGCCATAGTAATCGCTGTCGTAGGTGAACCCGCCGTGCTCAACCACCAGCCGGCGCGTGGCCGGACTGTCGCGTCCGGTATACCAGCCGGACGGCGCGCGACCGAAAAGGCGGGTGAGCGTTTCCACCGCCAGTTGCATATGACGACGTTCGCTCTCTTCGTCCATATCCTGATAGTGCAGCCAGCGCCAGCCGTGGCTGACCACGTCGTAATGCGCCGCTTTGATCGCTTCAACCACCGGCGGATGGCGCGCCAGCGCCATGGCGACGCCGAATATAGTCAACGGCAGGCCTCGCCGCTGAAATTCATGATGGATGCGCCAGAAACCGGCGCGCGAACCGTACTCATACAGCGACTCCATCGACATATGGCGTTGCGGGTAGCTGGCGGCGCCGATGATATCGGAGAGAAACTGTTCGGAGCCGCCGTCGCCATGCAGTACGTTATTCTCCGCGCCCTCTTCATAGTTGAGTACGAACTGGACGGCGATACGCGCACCGCCCGGCCAGGCGGCGTGCGGCGGCCGGCCGGCATAACCGATCATGTCGCGCGGGTAATCCTGATTAAAATCGTATTCCTGCTGTTTGTCAGACGGGTTCATGGTCATTGTCCTGATCAGATGCGGTAACGGGGGATGAGCGGGATCAGTTCAGCGCGCTGAACGGGCCGCTCAGGGATTTCGCCACTGGCCATGCCAGATCGCCGTGCTTGCTGGTCGTCAGACCGAGAGCCAGCAAAGACTCCACCATTTTGACGGCGGCGCCGACGCCATCAACTATGGGTATGCCTAATTCAAGCGTCAGTTCGCGCGCCAGCGTCGCCATGCCGCCGCAGCCCAGTACGACAGCGCCGATGCCATCCTGACGTTTTGATTGTATACAATATTCGCGTACCTTTTGCCGCGCCAGCCCATAGCCGTCCTCCAGCGCCAGCACCGGCAGGTCGATGGCGTGCAACGCCGCGCACTGGTGTTCAAACCCATATTGCCTCAGCAGATGGCGGGCGATAATCAGCGTGCGCGGCAAGGTCGTGACGATAGAAAATCGCGTGGCCACCATGCTCGCCATATGCATCGCGGCCTCGGCGATGCCCACTACCGGCCCCCGCGCCAGCTCCCGGGCGGCCAGCAAGCCAGGATCGCCGAAGCAGGCGATGACATGTCCGCAAACGCCCTGTTCGCGCCCGGCCTTAATCTGTTCCAGCACGCCAACGGCGGCGATCGCCTCGTCGAAGTGGCCTTCGATAGAGGCGACCCCGGCCGACGGCGAAACAGCCAGAATTTCGCTGGCGGGCGAGACCACGGCGCGCGCGGCCTGAGCGATCGTTTCGGTCATCGCCTGGCTGGTGTTGGGATTAATCACCTGAATAATCTGCTTTGCCATTTCAACTCTCTTTCTGCCGGGCGAACAGCCGGGCGAAATCCGGTACGGTTTCGCCGCTGCGTTCAAAGCGCAGACTGGCGAGAATGTGATCAAAATGATGGCGCAACGCGTCGGTCAGCGGCTGCAGCGCTTTTTCGCGCAGCAGCGCAATGATCCGATCGTGGTCGTCGCAGCGGCAGCCTTGCTGCCAGGGCGCGCCCCAGGCGGCAACCACCAGCGAAGAGCGCTGGCTCAGGCGCATGACCAGTTCGGTCAGCACCTGATTGCCGGAAATGGCCTGCAGCTGAATATGAAAAGCGGCGGACAGCCGAATGGCGGCGGGACCGTTGTAATCGAGATGCGCCTGTTGCTCCTGCTGATTCAGCCGTTCCAGCGCCACCAGATGCGTCGAACGACAGTGTTCCAGCACGAAGGGCAGGTTGGCGCATTCGATCAACGAGCGGCTGCGGAAAATATCCTGCGCCTCTTCCATGCCCGGCGTGGCTACCTGCGCACCACGTTTGGGCGTCAGCGTCACCATTTGCACCGCGGCAAGGCGCTGCAACACTTTGCGAATACCGGTACGGCTCACGCCGAACACCTCGGATAGCGCTTCCTCGGGCAGCTTACTGCCTGGCGGTAGCTGATGTTCGACGATCGCCGTCAGCAGCGCCTGATAGATCGGTTCGTCCTTATCCATCAGATCTGCCGACGTTTTCAGTCCTGTTTCACTCTTCATCACCTGCTCCGGTAAAGATATTGGATACAATGATCGTATACTTATATTTTTATTTTTGTATACAAAAATATCGAATATGGCCTGAATCCTGCAACGTATTTGTCCGTGTATAGCTAACAATCACATTCAGAGGAGCAGGTTTCATGCCAGATATTCAACATGTTAAGACGACGTCGGTCGATGGGGCCGGCGCCGAATACAGCCCGCGGTTGTGTAATGATGATCTTGCCCCAACCCGCCAGCAGAACTGGGGCTGGTACAATATCTTTTCTTTTTGGATGTCTGATGTACACAGTATGGGCGGATATGTGGTCGCCGCCAGTTTCTTCGCGCTCGGTCTGGCCAGCTGGCAGGTATTGTTGTGTTTGCTGGTCGGTATTTGCATAGTGCAGATTTGCGCTAACCTGGTGGCCAGACCGAGTCAGATGGCCGGCGTCCCCTATGCGGTGGTCTGCCGTCAGGCGTTTGGCGTATTTGGCGCGAATATCCCCGCGGTGATCCGCGGGCTGATCGCTTTTGCCTGGTATGGTATACAAACTTTTCTGGCGGCCAATGCGCTGATGCTGGTGGCGCTCAAATTCTGGCCTTCTTTGACGCCGCTGACGCATACGTCGTGGCTTGGGCTGTCGACGCTGGGCTGGCTGTGTTTCGGCATGATGTGGCTGCTGCAGGCGATGGTGTTCTGGCACGGGATGAACGCGATTAAACGCTTTATCGATATCGCCGGTCCGGCAGTCTATGTCGTGATGTTCGCGCTGGCCGGCTGGATTCTGTATCAAACCGGTTTCGACGGCATTTCCTTTACGCTGGCGAATAAATCGCTGAGCGGCGGCGAGCAGGCGTTTCAGATGCTGACCGCCACGGCGCTGGTGGTGTCCTATTTCTCCGGCCCGCTGCTGAACTTTGGCGACTTTGCGCGCTATGGCAAAAACATGGAGGAAGTCCGGCGCGGTAATTTCTGGGGGCTGCCGTTTAATTTTCTGCTGTTTTCGATCGTGACCGTAGTGATCGTATCGGGCACTCAATCGCTGTTCGGCGAAATGATCACCGATCCGATTGAAACCGTCAGCCGAGTCGACAGCAGCCTGGCGGTCGCCATCGGACTGTTGACGATGATTGTCGCCACCATCGGCATCAATATTGTGGCGAACTTTGTCTCCCCCGCCTTCGATTTTTCCAACTGCTCGCCGCAGAGGATTAGCTTTCGCACCGGCGGAATGATCGCCGCCGTGGGATCGGTATTGCTGACGCCCTGGAATCTGTTCCAGTCGCCGGAGCTTATTCACTACACGCTGGATGTGCTGGGCGCCTTTATCGGTCCGCTGTTCGGTATTCTGCTGACGGACTTCTACCTGATCAAGCGCGGACGGATTTCGACCAACGATCTGTTTAACGCTACGCCGCAGGGCGAATATTGGTATCGCGGCGGTTTCAATCCAAAGGCGGTGGCGGCGCTGTTGCCGGCGGTGGCGATTGGTCTCGTTATCAGTTTTATTCCGGCGCTGCACGCGGTGGCGAACTTCAGCTGGTTTATCGGCGCTTTTCTGGCGGCCTGCGGCTACCGCTGGATTGCGCGCGCGGAGTGCGCCGGCGTCGCCGGGCGGGCGGCGCAGCGCGGCGGCGCGTCATTTCACGGGACAAAAGCGACGAAGTCCTGATGGAGCCCTGGTTGTACGCCGCGGCAACGGTGAAATAGGCGGTTAGTTGTTCTCGTAGATGTCCTTGTATAGCCGGCTTTCGAAACGCACCAGCGGGACGCGGCGCGTGCTTTGATCTTCCGGCGGCACGGCGTAGCCGGACAGGTACTGAACGAACGCCATGCGCTGGCCGCTGGCGGTGGTGATAAAGCCCGCCAGGTTATAAACGCCCTGCAGGGCGCCGGTTTTGGCCGATACTTTGCCGTTGACGCCCGCCTCGTGCAGCCCGCCGCGATAGCGCAGCGTTCCGTCGTAGCCGGCCAGCGGCAGCATGGTGATGTAGTTCAACTGCTGGTCATTTTGTGCGATGTACTGCAGCGCCTGCATCATGGTCGCCGGGGCGATCAGGTTATGGCGCGACAGGCCTGAGCCGTCCACCAGAATACTGTTGCCCAGATCGACGCCGGCCTTCTGGCGCAGCACCTGGCGCACCGCGTCGGCGCCCGCCCGCCAGGTGCCCGGCACGCCGAATCGTTCGCGGCCGATGGTGCGGAACACGGTATCGGCAATCATGTTATCGGACTTTTTCAGCATGATGGTCAGCAGATCGTGCAGCGGGGCCGATTGCGTCTGGGCCAGCACGGCGCCGGCCGGACCGGGCTGCGTCTGGCGCCGTAAACTGCCGCGCATGTCGATCCCGGCCTGCGTCAGCTCTTCCCTGACGATGGCGCCGGCATAGCTGGCGCCGTCCTGCACTGCAAAGGCCAGAGGCAGCGGCTCGCTGCGCTGGGTCAGGCAGCCGGTCAGCGTAAAGCGGTTGAGTTCGCCGGGCACCACGTCCAGTTCGCAGTACTGCGCTTCCGGCGCGCCTTTGGCCAGCGTTTTGACTTCGCTGAACATTTGCACCGGATAGTAGGAGGCTACGCGGATAAAAGCGTTATCGCCTGCTCTGGGGGCGCTGTAGAGCGAAACCGAGAAACAGTTGCGGTCGACAATGGCGGCGCCGGGCGGCGCGCTGAAGCACTGCGTCATATCGTTCCACGGCCAGCCTGGCGCTTTGTCATGGCTGGCGAACGCCGAGGTATCGATCATGACATCGCCGTCGATCGTCTGAACGCCGCGTTTTTTTAGCTCCTGCACCATATTGCGCAACTGCTGGCGTTTCAGCGTCGGGTCGCCGCTGAAACGCACGATCAAGCTGCCGCGCAGGGTGCCGCCGCTGATCGAGCCGTGGCTTTCCAGCGTGGTCGCAAAGCGGTAGTCCGGGCCCAGTTGCAGGAGCGCGGCCAGCGCGGTCAGCACTTTTTGCGTACTGGCCGGCAGCGCCATTTGCTGGCTATGAAAATCGATCACGGGCGAGGTCGCCCCTACTTTCTGTACAACCAGAGCCAGATTGGCTCCGTCCGGCAAATATTGGGTGTAATCCTGTACGTTCGCTGCGTGAGCACGCAGCACAACGGCGCAGGCCAGCCCGGCGACGATTGATGAAAAACGCATAATCTCAGTGAGCAACGGGGTTAACGTGCGGTCATACTACGGCGCATCAAGGGTTAAAGTAAACGATGACCACCAGGGAACTCTGGGTTAAAATACGTATCAAAATGCAAATTGAAGCTGACCTGAAACTGGTTTTCGGGTTAGCTTGCTTTTGTGTATTGCCAGATGAATACTGGCTGAACGCACCGTCTTACATTGATTTTCAAACGTCAGGATGACGGTTATTAAAAGCAGTACAGATTTTTCTGAGGTATTGATTATATGAAACAATTTCCGATGACGTTACGTGGCGCAGAGAAACTGCGCGAAGAGCTTGATCACCTGAAAAGCGTCCGCCGGCCAGAAATTATTGCGGCGATTGCCGAAGCGCGCGAACACGGCGATTTAAAAGAAAACGCGGAATACCATGCCGCGCGCGAGCAGCAGGGTTTCTGCGAAGGCCGTATTCAGGAAATTGAGGCCAAGCTGTCCAACGCCCAGGTTATTGACGTCACTAAAATGGCCGCCAACGGGCGCGTTATTTTTGGTTCGACGGTTACGGTGCTGAATCTGGATAGCGAAGAAGAGCAGACTTATCGCATTGTGGGCGATGACGAGGCTGATTTTAAACAGAATTTGATCTCGGTGAACTCGCCAATCGCGCGCGGCCTGATCGGTAAAGAGCAGGACGATGTGGTGGTGATCACCACGCCGGGCGGTCAGGTGGAGTATGAGATCGTGAAGGTCGAATATCTGTAAATTCTGTTGTTCCGCCGGTTAAAACAACAAAATTTGTAAAGAAAAGAAAAAGGCCGCTTGCGGCCTTTTCTCTGGCACGGAGCCATGGCACCTTTTTGTAAAGTGCTGCCGGGCTACAGCAAACCCAACGCCTTTCAGGCCGCAGGCGCACTGGTTTTCCCCGCTTGGTACGCTAAGCGCAGAAGAGACGTTCAGTGGCCGGGCGCCGGTATGCGGAAGGCGTCGGGGATAAAACCGAACGTGTTAGCGTGGCAACACGATTTTACGTTCTTGCGACGGACGATACAGCACCAGCGTGTGGCCGATAACCTGCACATTATTGGCGCCGGTTTCACGAACAATCGCATCAATGATCAGCGCTTTGGTTTCACGTTCCTCAGCGGCGATTTTGATTTTGATGAGCTCGTGATGCTCAAGCGCCTGTTCAATCTCGGCCAGTACACCTTCGGTCAGGCCATTATTGCCCAGCAGGACCACCGGTTTTAACGGATGGGCCAGGCCTTTCAGGTGCTGTTTTTGTTTGTTGCTTAGATTCATTGTCTTTTTTGCTTCGGTTGGGATTGAAAACGGGTCATTCTACCGCCATCTCATGCTTATCACCAAATCGGTATGTAGCCGATATGATAAAAGATGAGAAGGGGCTGTTTCACCAGGAGCGTTGAATTCAGGATAGTTGGGAAACAAGATGGCTAACAACAAGCGTTCTGCAAGCTCCAGTCGCTGGCTCCAGGAACATTTTAGCGATAAATACGTACAGCAGGCGCAGAAAAAGGGGCTTCGTTCGCGCGCCTGGTTTAAACTTGATGAACTACAGCAAGGCGATCGGCTGTTTAAACCGGGCATGACCGTGGTGGATTTAGGCGCGGCGCCGGGCGGCTGGTCGCAGTATGCGGTCACGCAAATCGGCGGCGGCGGACGGGTTATCGCCTGTGATATTTTGCCGATGGATCCTATCGTCGGCGTCGATTTCCTGCAGGGCGATTTTCGTGATCAAATAGTGCTGAATGCGCTGCTGGAACGGGTAGGAAGTAGTAAAGTTCAGGTAGTCATGTCCGATATGGCACCGAACATGAGCGGTACGCCGGCGGTCGATATTCCTAAATCGATGTATCTGGTTGAATTAGCGCTGGATATGTGTCGTGATGTACTGGCGCCAGGCGGAAGTTTCCTGGTGAAAGTGTTTCAGGGAGAAGGTTTTGATGAATACCTGCGGGAAATTCGCTCCCTGTTTACGAAGGTCAAGATTCGTAAGCCAGAGGCCTCGCGCGCTCGATCACGTGAAGTCTATATTGTAGCGACAGGGCGCAAACTGTAGTACCCTAACGCTGTTTTTTAACACAGTTGTAATATGAGGTTAATCCCTTGAGTGACATGGCGAAAAACCTGATTCTCTGGCTAGTCATCGCAGTCGTGCTGATGTCCGTATTCCAGAGCTTTGGGCCCAGCGAGTCGAATGGCCGTAGGGTGGATTATTCAACCTTTTTAACTGAAGTGAATCAGGATCAGGTGCGCGAAGCGCGTATTAACGGTCGTGAGATTAATGTTATCAAAAGAGATAGCAGCCGATACACGACGTATATCCCTGTCGACGATCCCAAGCTGCTGGATAACCTGTTTACGAAGAATGTGAAAGTGGTTGGCGAGCCGCCGGAAGAACCGAGCCTGCTGACCTCTATCTTTATTTCCTGGTTCCCGATGCTGTTGCTGATCGGCGTCTGGATTTTCTTTATGCGCCAGATGCAGGGCGGCGGCGGTAAAGGCGCCATGTCGTTTGGTAAAAGCAAGGCGCGGATGCTGACGGAAGACCAGATCAAGACGACGTTTGCCGATGTCGCGGGTTGCGACGAAGCGAAAGAAGAAGTCAGCGAACTGGTCGAATACCTGCGTGAACCGAGCCGTTTCCAGAAGCTGGGCGGTAAAATTCCGAAGGGCGTGCTGATGGTCGGCCCGCCGGGGACAGGTAAAACGCTGCTGGCGAAAGCCATCGCCGGCGAGGCGAAAGTGCCGTTTTTCACCATTTCAGGTTCCGACTTCGTAGAAATGTTTGTCGGCGTCGGCGCTTCCCGCGTGCGCGACATGTTCGAGCAGGCTAAGAAAGCTGCGCCGTGCATCATCTTTATCGATGAAATCGATGCGGTCGGTCGTCAGCGCGGCGCCGGTCTGGGCGGCGGTCATGATGAACGCGAACAGACTCTGAACCAGATGCTGGTCGAGATGGATGGGTTCGAAGGCAACGAAGGCATTATCGTGATTGCCGCGACTAACCGTCCCGACGTGCTGGATCCGGCTCTGCTGCGTCCGGGCCGTTTCGACCGTCAGGTTGTGGTTGGGCTGCCGGACGTACGCGGCCGCGAACAGATCCTGAAGGTGCATATGCGCCGCGTGCCGCTGTCGCCGGATGTCGAGCCGTCGGTGATTGCGCGCGGGACGCCGGGCTTTTCCGGCGCCGATCTGGCCAACCTGGTCAACGAGGCGGCGCTGTTCGCCGCACGCGGCAACAAGCGCGTGGTGTCGATGGTTGAGTTTGAGAAAGCCAAAGACAAGATCATGATGGGCGCGGAACGTCGCTCAATGGTGATGACGGAAGAACAGAAAGAGTCGACCGCTTACCATGAAGCCGGCCATGCGATTATCGGCCGTCTGGTGCCGGAACACGACCCGGTGCACAAAGTGACGATTATTCCGCGCGGCCGCGCGCTGGGGGTCACCTTCTTCCTGCCCGAAGGGGACGCCATCAGCGCCAGTCGTCAGAAGCTGGAAAGTCAGATCTCAACGCTGTATGGCGGTCGTCTGGCCGAAGAGATTATCTACGGCGTGGATAAGGTCTCAACCGGCGCGTCTAACGACATTAAAGTCGCCACCTCTATTGCGCGCAATATGGTGACGCAGTGGGGCTTCTCGGAAAAACTGGGGCCGTTGCTGTATGCGGAGGAAGAGGGTGAGGTATTCCTCGGCCGTTCCGTGGCCAAGGCCAAGCATATGTCCGATGAAACGGCGCGCATTATCGATCAGGAAGTGAAATCGTTGATTGAGCGCAACTATCAGCGCGCACGGGAACTGCTGATGGCGAATATGGATATCCTGCATTCGATGAAGGATGCATTGATGAAATATGAAACCATCGACGCCCCGCAGATCGACGATCTGATGGCGCGTAAAGACGTGCGTCCGCCGGCTGGCTGGGAAAAACCCACCTCGGGCGGCGGGCAGGGCAATGACGGTACGCCGAAGGCGCCGAAGTCGATTGATGAGCCAGACGGTACGCCGAACGCCGGTAATACGCTGTCTCAGCCGTCGGGTAAGTAAGCGCTGCATGTGACGGACTCCGTTCGCCTGATGCCTGATGTTTGATAAAACCCCGGACTGGTTCCGGGGTTTTTTGCTAATTGCGCCGGGCCGCTATGCGGCGCGCTAAAGATTTTGAGGAATAACGCTATGCAGCTGATCGCCAGGGATTCCTGCCTTGATCTGTCTTATCCGCAGGTAATGGGCATTCTGAATGTGACGCCCGATTCTTTTTCTGACGGCGGTCGCCACAATACGCTGGACGCCGCGCTGTTTCATGCTCAGGAGATGATTGCCGCCGGCGCCACGCTCATTGATGTCGGCGGGGAATCTACCCGGCCGGGCGCCGCCGGGGTCGGCACCGCTGAAGAACTGGATCGCGTGGTGCCGGTGGTGGAAGCGCTGGCGCAGCGTTTCGACAGCTGGATTTCGGTGGATACCTCCAAGCCAGAAGTGATAACGGCCAGCGCGCAAGCGGGCGCTCACTTAATTAATGACATCCGCGCGCTGAATGAGCCGGGCGCGCTGGAAGCGGCGGCGGCGACGGGGCTGCCGGTATGTTTGATGCACATGCAGGGGCTGCCGCGCACCATGCAGCAGGCGCCGCACTATGATGATTTGCTGGCGGAGGTGGGCGATTTTTTTCAGCAGCAGATCGCGCGCTGCGCGGCGAGCAATATTCCGAAAAACAAACTGATATTGGATCCAGGTTTCGGCTTCGGCAAAGATCTGTCGCATAATTACCGGCTGCTGGCCCATCTTAATGAATTGCATCGTTTTGGCCTGCCGTTGCTGGTGGGTATGTCGAGAAAATCAATGATCGGTCAATTGCTTCATGTGCCGCCGCTGCAGCGAGTCACCGGCAGCGTGGCCTGCGCGGTTATTGCCGCCATGCAGGGGGCTAAGATCATCCGGGTTCATGATGTGAAAGAAACCGTTGAGGCGATGCGCATTGTCGAAGCTACACTTTCAGCGAAGGAATAAAGAACACTATGGGAAATCGTAAATACTTTGGCACCGACGGCGTGCGCGGCAAAGTGGGAGAAAGTCCGGTCACGCCAGACTTTGTCCTGAAGCTGGGCTGGGCCGCCGGGAAAGTGCTGTCGCGCCATGGCTCGCGCAAGGTGATTATCGGCAAGGATACGCGTATTTCCGGCTATATGCTGGAATCCGCTCTGGAGGCCGGTCTGGCCGCCGCCGGATTATCCGCTTCGTTTACCGGCCCGATGCCGACGCCCGCCGTAGCCTATCTGACGCGCACCTTTCGCGCGGAGGCGGGTATCGTCATCTCCGCGTCGCACAATCCTTATGACGACAACGGGATTAAATTCTTCTCGATCGACGGCACTAAACTGCCGGATGAAGTGGAAGAGGCGATTGAAGCCGAGCTGGAAAAACCGTTGACCTGCGTCGAGTCGGCGGAGCTGGGCAAAGCAAACCGTATCGTGGATGCCGCCGGGCGCTATATTGAATTCTGTAAAGGTACTTTCCCCAGCGAGCTGAGCCTCAACCGGCTGAAGCTGGTGGTCGACTGCGCCAACGGCGCGACCTACCATATCGCGCCCAGCGTGCTGCGCGAACTGGGCGCCAACGTGATTTCCATCGGCTGTCAGCCGGACGGCATGAATATTAATGAAAAATGCGGCGCCACTGATGTCGCGCAGCTGCAGGCGCGCGTGCTGGCGGAAAAGGCCGATGCGGGTCTGGCCTTCGACGGCGACGGCGACCGCCTGATTATGGTGGATCACCTGGGCAACAAGGTCGACGGCGATCAGATCCTTTACATCATCGCGCGCGAAGGGCTGCGTCAGGGCCAGCTGCGCGGCGGCGCGGTCGGCACGCTGATGAGCAATATGGGACTGGAACTGGCGCTTAAACAGCTGGGCATCCCGTTTGCCCGCGCCAGGGTAGGCGACCGCTATGTGCTGGAAACCATGCAGGAAAAAGGCTGGCGCATTGGCGCCGAGAACTCGGGCCACGTGATTTTGCTCGATAAGACCACCACCGGCGACGGGATTATCGCTGGTTTGCAAGTGCTCACTGCGATAGTGAGAAACCATATGAGCCTGCACGATCTGTGCAGCGGGATGAAGCTGTTTCCGCAGGTTCTGGTTAATGTACGTTTCTCCGGCCAGTGCGATCCGTTGAACGATGAAACGGTGAAACAGGTGATGCACGAGGTGGAAAGCACGCTGGCGGGGCGCGGTCGCGTACTGCTGCGCAAATCGGGAACGGAGCCGTTGATTCGCGTCATGGTGGAAGGCGAGGATGAGGCTCAGGTGACGCAACTGGCGAACCGTATCGCCGACGCGGTAAAAGCGGCCGGTTGAGCCCGCGCGGCCGGCGCTGCCTGGCGGCGTCGGCCGGGCTGGTCGCTCTCTTTTATTCGCCCGGCCGCTGTTTTTTTCTGCGATCGATCGGGCTGGGCTAAATTACCCTTGCGTAGGCCCAAGCCTTTGGTTAGTATTCAGACCCGCTTGAGCAGGGATTACTCCCGCCGACATAAAAGCGGTTACACGCGGTGATGCCGCAAAAATTTTTTGTCTCCGCCTGCGCGGGGAAAACCGGTAACAGGTACAATCATGTACGAAGCTCTTTTAGTCATCTTCCTGCTGGTCTCTATCGCGCTTGTCGCGCTGATCATGCTGCAGCAAGGTAAAGGCGCTGACATGGGCGCGTCGTTTGGTGCGGGCGCGTCCGCCACGCTGTTTGGTTCCAGCGGTTCCGGCAACTTCATGACGCGGATGACGGCGGCGCTGGCGACACTGTTTTTTATTATTAGCCTGGTTCTGGGCAACATGAGTTCGCACCAGAGCAAAACTGGCGGCGAATGGGAAAACCTGAGCCAGCCAGAGAAAAGCGAGTCGGTTGCGCCGACGGCACCCGCCGCGCCTTCCAGTGATATTCCTCGCTAAGTGCGATAGTCGGGCGGGAAATGCGATGGCTCCGCCGCGATAAAGAAAAAATTGCGATGCCGAGGTGGTGGAATTGGTAGACACGCTACCTTGAGGTGGTAGTGCCCGATTGGGCTTACGGGTTCAAGTCCCGTCCTCGGTACCAATACTCAGTAATAAAAAAAGACGTCGTGGACGTCTTTTTTTATTTAGTAAAAGGCGGGAAACGCTGTCTCGCTGGCTTTTTTCTGTGTAGTCTATTCTTTCCGCCGCCTTTTGCCGGTCGCGGCGCGCCGTTGGTATTACGGTATACCTTATACATAATTCGAGTTGCAGGAAGACGGCCGGCGAGTGGATGCTGGCGAGTTTACACCGCTAAGCCGCCCGCTCCGCAAGCGCCGACAGCGTATCTGCAACCTGAAGGATAACGGGTATACCTTGCTATTTTATAGTGGGCAGCGTATTATTCGCCACGTTCATTTTCAGGCGCGGGGTGGAGCAGCCTGGTAGCTCGTCGGGCTCATAACCCGAAGGTCGTCGGTTCAAATCCGGCCCCCGCAACCAGTTTTAAACTTCCCGGTAAGTTTTTTTTTCAAACAGACTGTTCAGCAGGTTGTCTGCGTTTACCCAGTAGGTTTTTGAAAAAAATCTTGACCGAGAGGTATACCGTCGTTTTATCTGGCGGTTAATAGGGTCCAGTTGCATAAAAGCCCCGACATTTCGGGGTTTTTTGTTATTAGACAACAGAATCACTGGGCTATTAGGCCCTTTTTTTATGTCTTGGGGGTGGGCTTGTCCACATTAGAGCAAAAATTAACAGCGATGATTTCAGAGCCGGTCGCCGCACTGGGTTTTGAACTGGTTGGCATTGAGTTTGTCCGGGCTCGTCAGTCAACGCTGCGTATCTATATTGATAGTGAAAAGGGCATCACTGTTGATGATTGCGCTGATGTTAGCTACCAGGTCAGCGCAGTGCTGGACGTAGAAGATCCGATCACGGTTGCCTATAACCTGGAAGTGTCTTCTCCTGGCCTCGAACGCCCGTTGTTTACCGCCGAACACTATGCGCGTTTTCTGGGTGAAGAGGTCACTCTGGTGCTGAGCATGGCCGTGCAGAATCGCCGCAAATGGTCAGGGGTAATCAAGGCCGTTGAAGGCGAAATGATTACCGTAACAGTGGAAGGCAAAGATGAAGTATTCGCGCTGAGCAACATCCAGAAAGCGAATCTTGTACCCCACTTTTAAAGTTTGGATGAGGCAACTAGGATGAATAAAGAGATTCTGGCTGTTGTAGAAGCTGTTTCCAACGAAAAAGCCGTTCCGCGTGAAAAGATTTTCGAAGCGCTGGAGATTGCGCTTGCGACTGCAACCAAGAAAAAGTACGAACAGGAAATCGATGTGCGCGTCAGCATCGATCGTAAAACCGGCGACTTCGATACCTTCCGTCGTTGGGTGGCCGTAAATGAAGTGACTCAGCCGACGCGTGAAATCACGCTTGAAGCGGCGCAGTTTGAAGATCCGTCTATCGAGCTGGGCGGCTACATCGAAGATCAGATTGAGTCCGTCACCTTCGACCGCATCACTACGCAGACCGCGAAACAGGTTATCGTGCAGAAAGTGCGTGAAGCCGAACGCGCCATGGTGGTTGAGCAATTCCGCGAGCAGGAAGGCGAAATCGTTACCGGCGTGGTGAAGAAAGTGAATCGCGACAGCATTTCGCTGGATCTGGGCAATAATGCGGAAGCCGTGATTGGCCGCGAAGACATGCTGCCGCGCGAAAACTTCCGTCCGGGCGACCGGGTGCGCGGCGTACTGTATGCCGTTCGCCCCGAAGCGCGCGGCGCCCAACTGTTTGTCAGCCGCTCACGTCCGGAAATGCTGATCGAACTGTTCCGCATTGAAGTGCCGGAAATCGGCGAAGAAGTGATTGAAATTAAAGCCGCCGCTCGCGATCCGGGTTCCCGCGCGAAGATTGCCGTTAAGACTAACGACAAGCGCATCGACCCGGTCGGCGCCTGTGTCGGGATGCGCGGCGCGCGCGTTCAGGCCGTCTCCAGCGAGCTGGCGGGGGAACGTATTGATATCGTGCTGTGGGATGATAATCCGGCTCAGTTCGTTATTAATGCTATGGCGCCGGCCGATGTGGCTTCAATTGTGGTGGATGAAGATAACCACACCATGGACCTGGCCGTTGAGTCGGGTAATCTGGCGCAGGCCATTGGCCGTAACGGCCAGAACGTTCGTCTGGCTTCTCAATTGAGCGGCTGGGAACTGAACGTAATGACCATCGAAGATCTGCAGGCCAAACACCAGGCCGAAGCGCATGCCGCGATTGATATCTTCACGAAGTATCTGGATATTGACGAAGAGTTTGCCACCGTGCTGGTGGAGGAAGGCTTCTCCTCGCTCGAAGAACTGGCCTACGTGCCAATTAAAGAGCTGATGGAGATTGACGGTCTGGACGAAGAGACTGTCGAAGCGTTGCGCGAACGCGCGAAGGCCGCACTGACTACGCTGGCTCTGGCTCAGGAAGAGAGCCGGGGCGCCGGAAAACCCGCAGATGATTTGCTCGGCCTGCCGGGTCTGGCGCGTGAGCTGGCGTTCAGTCTGGCTGCGCACGGTGTTTGTACGCTGGAAGATCTTGCTGAGCAGGGTGTCGACGACCTGAGAGATATTGAAGGGCTGGATGATGAAAAAGCCGGTGAGCTGATTATGGCCGCCCGTAATATCTGTTGGTTTGGCGACGAAAATGAATAACGAACTGTAGCAGGAAAGGAACAGCATGACAGATGTAACCGTAAAATCGCTGGCCGCAGAGATTCAGACTTCGGTTGACCGCCTGATACAGCAGTTTGCTGACGCGGGTGTAACCAAGTCTGCGTCGGATTCTGTGACCCAGCACGAGAAAGAAACGCTACTGGCGCACCTGAACCGGGAGCGCGGTCAGGCGTCAGGAAAATTGACGTTGCAGCGTAAAACGCGTAGTACCTTGAATATTCCGGGCACCGGGGGTAAAAGTAAATCGGTGCAGATAGAAGTCCGCAAGAAACGCACTTATGTGAAACGCGATCCTCTGGAAGCTGATCAGTCAGCGGCGGAAGAGCAGGCACGGCGTGAAGCGGAAGAACAGGCGCAACGAGTCGCTGAAGAGCAGGCTAAACGCGAGGCGGAAGAAAAAGCCCGACGCGAAGCTGCAGACCAGGCGAAACGTGCTGCTGAAGAGCAAGCCAAACGTGAGGCCGCTGAACAAGCTAAGCGTGAAGTAGCGGAAAAAGAAAAAGTGACCAACCAACAAAACGAAACGATTGCCCGGCCGTTGCAGGCCGAAAAGGCCCGCCGTGAAGCCGAGGCCGCCGAGCTGAAACGCAAAGCGGAAGAAGAAGCGCAGCGCAAAGTTGAAGAAAATGCGCGTCGCGTGGCCGAAGAGGCGCGTAAGATGGCCGAAACGGGCGCCTGGAAAGATTCCGCGCCGGAAGAAGTGGAAACGGCTGATTATCATGTCACCACCTCGCAGCATGCCCGTCAGGCGGAAGATGAAAACGACCGCAAGGTTGAGGGCGATCGCCGCAGCCGCACGCGCGGCGGTAAGGCGACCAAACAGAAGAAAGGCAACCGCCTGTCTGAATCCAAAGCCGATCGCGAAGAAGCGCGCGCCGTTACCCGCGGCGGTAAGGGCAAACGTAAACCGAGCACTCTGCAGCAGAGCTTCACCAAGCCGGCGCAGGCGGTTAACCGCGACGTAGTGATCGGCGAAACCGTCACCGTGGCGGAATTGGCCAACAAAATGGCGGTTAAAGGCTCTCAGGTTATTAAAACCATGATGAAGCTGGGCGCCATGGCGACCATTAACCAGGTCATCGACCAGGAAACCGCGCAGCTGGTGGCGGAAGAAATGGGCCACAAAGTCATCCTGCGTCGTGAAAACGAGCTGGAAGAAGCGGTGATGAGCGACCGCGACACCGGTATGGCCGCGGCTGAATCGCGCGCGCCGGTCGTGACCATCATGGGCCACGTCGACCACGGTAAAACTTCTCTGCTGGACTATATTCGCTCAACCAAAGTCGCCGCCGGCGAGGCGGGCGGGATTACCCAGCATATCGGTGCTTATCACGTTGAGACCGATAACGGCATGATCACCTTCCTGGATACCCCCGGCCACGCCGCGTTTACCGCGATGCGTGCCCGCGGCGCCCAGGCGACGGATATCGTCGTGCTGGTGGTGGCCGCCGATGACGGCGTGATGCCGCAGACCATCGAAGCTATCCAGCATGCTAAAGCCGCTAAGGTGCCGGTTGTGGTTGCGGTCAACAAGATCGATAAGCCGGAAGCCGATCCTGATCGGGTGAAAACCGAGCTGTCTCAGTATGGCATCATGCCGGAAGAGTGGGGCGGCGAGTCGCAGTTTGTCCACGTTTCCGCCAAAGCCGGAACCGGTATCGATGAACTGCTCGATGCGATTCTGCTGCAGGCCGAAGTGCTGGAGCTGAAAGCGATCCGCAAAGGAATGGCGAGCGGCGTGGTCATTGAATCCTTCCTGGATAAAGGCCGCGGTCCGGTTGCCACCGTGCTGGTGCGCGAAGGTACGCTGAATAAAGGCGATATCGTGCTGTGCGGTTTCGAATACGGCCGTGTGCGTGCGATGCGTGACGAACTGGGGCGCGAAATTACCGAAGCCGGTCCGTCTATCCCGGTTGAGATTCTGGGCCTGTCCGGCGTGCCGGCCGCAGGTGACGAAGCGACCGTGGTGCGCGACGAGAAAAAAGCGCGTGAAGTGGCTCTCTATCGTCAGGGTAAATTCCGCGAAGTTAAACTGGCGCGTCAGCAGAAATCCAAACTGGAAAACATGTTTGCGAACATGACGGAAGGCGAAGTTTCCGAACTGAACATCGTGCTGAAAGCCGACGTTCAGGGCTCGAGCGAAGCTATTTCCGACGCGCTGCAGAAACTGTCCACTGATGAAGTGAAAGTGAAAATCGTGGGCATCGGCGTGGGCGGCATTACCGAAACGGACGCCACGCTGGCGGCGGCTTCCAACGCCATCATCCTTGGCTTCAACGTCCGTGCCGACGCCTCCGCGCGTCGCGTGGTGGAAACCGAAAGTCTGGATCTGCGTTATTACTCCGTTATCTACGATCTGATTGACGAAGTGAAGCAGGCGATGAGTGGTATGCTGTCGCCTGAGTATAAACAGCAGATCATCGGTCTGGCCGAAGTGCGCGATGTGTTCAAATCGCCGAAGTTCGGCGCCATCGCCGGCTGTATGGTGACCGAAGGCGTGGTGAAACGTCACAATCCTATTCGCGTGCTGCGTGAAAACATCGTGATCTATGAAGGCGAGCTGGAATCCCTGCGCCGCTTCAAAGATGATGTCAACGAAGTGCGTAACGGCATGGAATGTGGTATCGGCGTGAAGAACTATAATGATGTTCGTGCCGGCGACGTGATCGAAGTTTTTGAAACGATTGAGATCAAACGCACCATCGACTAAGACTCGCGCAGCGATAATCTACGTTATTCACCAGGGGGGCCGTTGAGCCCCCCGCTTTGTCTGGAGAATTTATCATGGCAAAAGAATTTAGCCGCACGCAACGTGTCGCGCAGGAAATGCAAAAAGAGATAGCGATTATTTTGCAGCGTGAGGTGAAAGATCCGCGCGTTGGTATGGCGACGGTGTCCGGTGTCGAAGTCTCCCGTGACTTAGCCTATGCGAAAGTCTACGTCACGTTCCTTGATGTGCTGACCGACGATCACGATCCGCAGCGTATTATCACCGGCGTGAAGGCGCTGCAGGACGCATCTGGCTTTATCCGCAGCCTGATCGGCAAAGCGATGCGCCTGCGCGTGGTGCCTGAGCTGACCTTCGCCTACGACAGTTCGCTGGTGGAAGGCATGCGTATGTCCAACCTGGTGAGCGATGTCGTGAAGAAAGATGCCGAACGTCGCTCCGCATCAGGCCATGACGAGGAATCCTGATGAGTCGTCCTCGTCGTCGCGGCCGTGACGTTCACGGCGTTCTGTTGCTGGATAAACCGCACGGTCTTTCCTCTAACGACGCGCTGCAGAAAGTAAAGCGCATCTTTAATGCCAACAAGGCCGGTCACACCGGCGCGCTGGATCCGCTGGCCACCGGCATGCTGCCGATTTGCCTCGGGGAAGCGACGAAGTTTTCCCGTTATCTGCTGGATTCGGATAAACGCTACCGCGTAGTGGCCCGCCTTGGCCAGCGTACCGATACCTCGGATGCCGAAGGCAACATTATCGCCGAGCGAGATGTCGCCTTCAGCGCGGACGAGCTGGAGCAGGCGCTGGACAGCTTCCGCGGCACCACTCAGCAGGTGCCTTCCATGTATTCCGCACTTAAACACCAGGGGCGTCCGCTGTATGAATATGCGCGCCAGGGACTGGTGGTGGAACGAGAAGCGCGCGATATTACCGTTTATGAACTACGATTTATCCGCTGGGAAGGTCTTGAGCTGGAGCTGGAGATCCACTGTTCCAAAGGAACCTATATTCGCACCATCATCGATGATTTGGGCGAAAAGCTGGGGTGCGGCGCGCACGTGAGCTTCCTGCGTCGGCTGCAGGTCGCGACTTATCCCATTGAGCGTATGGTGACGCTGGATCGTCTCAACGCATTGCTGGCGCAGGCTCAGGCCGACGAAAGCGCGCCGCGCGAGCGTCTGGATCCGCTGTTGCTGCCGATGGACAGCGCAGTGCTGGATTTCCCTGAAGTGAACCTGCTCCCGGTGGTGGCCGGTTACCTCAAACTGGGGCAGGCGGTACAGACGGCAAACGCGCCGTCTCAGGGCATGGTGCGCATTACCGAAGGCGAGGAGCATCGCTTCATCGGCGTTGGCGACATCGATGACGACGGCCGGGTCGCTCCGCGTCGTCTGGTGGTTGAGTTCCCGCAATAAGCAAAATTTTGTCGCCTTGCTATCGAATCGGGCTAAGAGTAGAATAATGCGGCTTGATTCCTGAGTGGCTGAATTAGAGATCGGCGCTCGTTTTTTTATCTATACTTAATTCTGGAGTACTTATGTCTCTAAGTGTTGAAGCTAAAGCTAAGATCGTTGCAGACTTCGGTCGTGATGCTAACGACAGTGGTTCTACCGAAGTTCAGGTTGCTTTGCTGACTGCGCAGATCAACCATCTGCAGGGTCACTTTGCCGAACACAAGAAAGACCACCATGGTCGTCGTGGTCTGCTGCGTATGGTTTCCCAGCGTCGTAAGCTGCTGGACTACCTGAAGCGTAAGGATGTAGCGCGTTACACTACCCTGATTGAACGTCTGGGTCTGCGTCGCTAATCTGGCGAGTTTCAGTAGAAAGGGGCCTGTTAAGGCCCCTTTTTTCCAGGAATCGATAGCCAGTCGGCGTCATATGTTGTTGTTTTAACAGGATCTTGCATTGCAGCGGTTCGCGCGGCTAATGAGAGGCTTTAACGGCAGGGGCCGGGTAAAGGTTGTCATTAGTCGCGAGGATGTGATGACAGGATCGGTTGTTCACAGGCGCGCGAGCTGTTGTGCCGCCGCGCCCTAAATAAAGGATATTATCTTGCTCAATCCGATCGTTCGTAAATTTCAATATGGTCAGCATACCGTCACGATTGAGACCGGTATGATGGCCCGCCAGGCCACCGCCGCTGTGATGGTGAGCATGGATGACACCGCCGTTTTCGTTACCGTTGTGGGCGCGAAGAAAGCGAAGCCGGGTCAGGACTTCTTCCCGTTAACCGTTAACTACCAGGAACGCACCTACGCTGCGGGCCGTATCCCCGGCGGCTTCTTCCGCCGTGAAGGTCGTCCGAGCGAGGGCGAAACCCTGATTTGCCGTCTGATCGACCGCCCGGTTCGTCCGCTGTTCCCGAAAGGTTTCGTCAACGAAGTGCAGGTCATCGCCACCGTGGTATCGGTTAACCCGCAGGTTAACCCGGATATCGTCGCGCTGATCGGCGCATCCGCCGCGCTGAGCCTGTCCGGCATTCCGTTCAACGGCCCGATTGGCGCCGCGCGCGTGGGCTATATCAACGATCAGTATGTACTGAACCCGACTACCGATGAGCTGAAAGAAAGCCGTCTGGATCTGGTCGTGGCCGGTACCTCCGCCGCCGTGCTGATGGTGGAGTCCGAAGCCGATCTGCTGTCCGAAGATCAAATGCTGGGAGCCGTGGTGTTTGGCCACGAGCAGCAGCAGGTGGTGATTGAAAACATTAACTCGCTGGTGGCCGAAGCCGGTAAACCGAAGTGGGAATGGCAGGCGCAGGAAGTCAACGCCCCCTTACTGCAGCGCGTTAAAGATCTGTCCGAAGCGCGCCTGGGAGATGCCTACCGCATTACGGAAAAGCAGGAACGTTACGCTCAGGTTGATGCGATTAAAGCCGACGTCGAAGCCGCGCTGCTGGCCGAAGACGAAACGCTGGACGCCGGTGAAATTCAGGACATTCTCGGCGGCATTGAGAAAAACGTCGTTCGTAGCCGCGTGCTGCGCGGTGAGCCGCGTATCGACGGTCGCGAAAAAGACATGATTCGTGGTCTGGACGTGCGCACCGGCGTTCTGCCGCGTACTCACGGCTCCGCTTTGTTCACCCGCGGTGAAACTCAGGCGCTGGTTACCGCCACGCTGGGCACCGAACGCGATGCGCAGACCATCGACGAACTGACCGGCGAACGCACCGATCGCTTCCTGTTGCACTACAACTTCCCTCCGTACTCCGTAGGCGAAACCGGTATGGTCGGCTCGCCGAAGCGTCGTGAGATCGGCCACGGCCGTCTGGCGAAACGCGGCGTGCTGGCGGTTATGCCGAAGGCGAACGAATTCCCGTACACCGTGCGCGTCGTGTCCGAAATCACCGAGTCTAACGGCTCTTCTTCCATGGCTTCCGTGTGCGGCGCTTCGCTGGCGCTGATGGATGCCGGCGTACCGATTAAGGCTGCCGTAGCCGGTATCGCCATGGGTCTGGTGAAAGAGGGCGATAACTTCGTCGTACTATCAGATATTCTGGGCGATGAAGATCACCTGGGCGATATGGACTTTAAAGTAGCCGGTAGCCGCGAAGGCGTTACCGCGCTGCAGATGGATATCAAGATTGAAGGCATCACGCGTGAAATCATGCAGGTGGCGCTGAATCAGGCCAAAGGTGCGCGACTGCACATTCTGGGCGTGATGGAACAGGCGATCAGCACGCCGCGTGGCGATATCTCCGAATTCGCGCCGCGTATTCACACCATCAAGATCAGCACCGATAAGATCAAAGACGTCATCGGTAAAGGCGGCTCGGTTATTCGCGCGCTGACTGAAGAAACCGGTACGACCATTGAGATTGAAGATGATGGTACGGTGAAAATCGCCTCGACCGACGGTGAGAAAGCGAAACACGCGATCCGCCGCATCGAAGAGATCACCGCGGAAATCGAAGTGGGACGTATCTATCAGGGTAAAGTGACCCGCATCGTCGATTTCGGCGCCTTCGTGGCGATCGGCGGGGGTAAAGAAGGTCTGGTGCATATTTCTCAAATCGCCGACAAGCGCGTTGAGAAAGTGACAGACTATCTGGCAATGGGCCAGGAAGTACCGGTTAAGGTTCTGGAAGTTGACCGCCAGGGCCGGGTCCGTTTAAGTATCAAAGAAGCGAATGCTCAGCCTTCCGATATTGCAGCCGTAGCACCGGAAGCAGAATAACTGCTAACAACAGTCCTGCAGCTCCCCGCGCGACGGGGGGCTGTTCGTATCGTATAGGTGGGACACCTTTACGTTTGAGCAGTCGGGGACAGGATGTTCATCCAATGTTTGTCTTCGGGAGTGGGAAATGAGGCCTTTCTTGCGCTGGTGTTACGTTGCGACAGCACTTATGCTGGCAGGATGCAGCAACACTGATTGGCGTAAAGACGCAGTTCTGGCAGTTCCATTACAGCCTGCATTACAACAGGAAGTGATTCTGGCGCGTATGGAGCAGATTCTTGCGAGTCGGGCTTTAACCGATGATGAACGAGCACAGCTATTATATGAGCGCGGAGTGCTGTATGATAGTCTGGGTCTGAGGGCGCTGGCGCGAAATGATTTTTCACAAGCGTTGGCTATCAGGCCTGATATTCCAGAAGTTTTTAACTATCTGGGGATATATTTAACGCAGGCAGGCAATTTTGATGCTGCCTATGAAGCGTTTGATTCTGTACTAGAGCTTGATCCAACTTACAATTACGCGCGTTTAAACCGGGGCATCGCCTTGTACTATGGCGGTCGCTATCTGTTAGCGCAGGATGATCTGCTGGCGTTTTATCGAGACGATCCAAACGATCCTTTCCGTTCGTTGTGGCTGTTCCTGGCGGAGCGAGAAATCAATCCACAGGATGCCGAAGTCGCGTTGAGAAAACGCTATGACGAAGCGAAAAGGGGACCGTGGGGATGGAATATAGTCGAATTCTACCTGGGCGATATCAGCGAAAGAACGCTGATGCAGCGTCTGCAGGAAGAAGCAACGGATAACACTTCGCTCGCTGAGCATCTCAGTGAAACTGACTTCTATTTAGGTAAGCACTACCTAAGTCTGGGGGACAAGAACACCGCTTCGGCGCTGTTCAAGCTGACGGTTGCTAACAATGTTCATAATTTTGTTGAGCACCGCTATGCATTGTTGGAACTGGCGCTATTGGGCCAGGAGCAAGACGACCTATCAGGATCGGACCAGCAATAGCTGACGAACATTTTCAGCCTGAATAACTTTTTTTCATCACCTTTGCGGGTGAGGGCTTTTTTGTTCGCTTTTTAATCCAATTTGAGCCGGTTCACACTTTTCAATGAAAATGACTGAAAATTTTCTCGACGAGTTATGTAGACTGGCCGCCATCTCTTATGAGGCACGTGTACATGACTACTGAGTTTGAAACCTCTTTTGCTGATTTGGGGCTGAGTGCTCCGATTATTAATGCCCTGACCGATCTGGGCTACGAAAAACCATCGCCGATTCAGGCGGAATGTATTCCTCACCTGCTGAACGGGCGTGATGTGCTGGGTATGGCGCAGACCGGCAGCGGTAAAACGGCTGCCTTTGCGGTACCGTTACTGAACAATTTAAAACCTGAAATTAAAGCGCCGCAGGTGCTGGTGCTGGCGCCGACCCGTGAACTGGCGGTTCAGGTTGCTGAAGCTTGTACTGATTTTGCTAAACATATGCACGGCACTAACGTTGTGGCGCTGTATGGCGGTCAACGTTATGACGTACAGCTGCGCGCTCTGCGTCAGGGCGCTCAGATCGTAGTGGGTACGCCGGGTCGTCTGTTGGATCACCTGAAGCGCGGTACGCTGGATCTGTCTAACCTGAGCGGTCTGGTTCTGGATGAAGCCGACGAAATGCTGCGTATGGGCTTTATTGATGATGTGGAAAACATCATGGCGCAGATCCCGGCTGAACATCAGACGGCGCTGTTCTCCGCCACCATGCCGGAAGCGATTCGCCGCATTACGCGCCGTTTCATGAAAGATCCGCAGGAAGTGCGTATTCAGTCCAGCGTGACTACCCGCCCGGATATCAGCCAGAGCTACTGGACGGTGTTCGGCATGCGTAAAAACGAAGCGCTGGTGCGTTTCCTGGAAGCGGAAGATTTTGACGCCGCGATTATTTTCGTACGCACCAAAAACGCTACGCTGGAAGTGGCCGAAGCGCTGGAACGCAGCGGCTACAACAGCGCCGCGCTGAACGGCGATATGAACCAGGCGCTGCGTGAACAAACGCTGGAACGTCTGAAAGACGGCCGTCTGGATATTCTGATTGCAACCGACGTGGCCGCTCGTGGTCTGGACGTTGAGCGTATCAGCCTGGTGGTGAACTACGATATTCCGATGGACTCCGAGTCTTACGTGCACCGTATTGGCCGTACCGGCCGTGCCGGTCGCGCCGGCCGCGCGCTGCTGTTCGTGGAAAACCGTGAACGCCGCCTGCTGCGCAATATCGAACGCACCATGAAGCTGACGATCCCTGAAGTCGAACTGCCGAATGCCGAACTGCTGGGGCAACGTCGTCTGGCGAAGTTCGCCGCGAAAGTTCAGCTGCAGCTGGAAAGCAGCGATCTGGATATGTATCGCGCTCTGCTGAGCAAACTGCAGCCGGAAGAAGAGCTGGATATGGAAACGCTGGCCGCCGCGCTGCTGAAAATGGCGCAGGGCGAACGTCCGCTGATTCTGCCGCCGGATGCGGCAATGGAACGTCGTCCGCGTCGTGAGTTTCGCGATCGTGACGACCGTGGCGGCGATCGTCGTCGCGACAGCCGTGACGGCGGCGATCGTCCGCAGCGTCGTGAACGTCGTGACGCCGGCGAAATGGAACTGTACCGTATCGAAGTGGGTCGCGATGACGGCGTTGAAGTCCGTCATATCGTCGGCGCTATCGCCAACGAAGGGGATATCAGCAGCCGCTATATCGGCAACATTAAGCTGTTCGCTTCCCATTCTACGATTGAACTGCCGAAAGGCATGCCGGGCGACCTGTTATCGCACTTCACCCGTACGCGTATTCTGAACAAGCCGATGAATATGCAGTTACTGGGCGAGGCTCAGCCTTATGAGCGTCGCGATGGCGAACGCCGCAGCGGCCGTCCTGCCGGTGGCGAGCGTCGTGAAGGCGGCCGTTCATTCGGCGGCGGCGAACGTCGCGAAGGCGGCAACGCTCGTCGTTCGTTCTCCGGCGATCGCCGTGAAGGCGCGCGCGGCGGCTACCGTGACGGTCAGCGTGCGCCGCGTCGCGAGGATGGTGCTGCGCCGCAGCGTCGTCGTCCGGTCGATGCCTGATAACCCGATCGATAAAACCACGACGGGCGCGGACTAAACGAAATATCCACGGATAAACGTTAAACCGCCCCCTGTTGTTATAAAACGGCTCCCGCCTGGCGGGGGCCGTTTTTTTTTGTCAGCCCTAAACCCCCGCCTCGGGAGGCGGCGATTGTTTTGCCCGCCCGGCTTAGGCCTGGCGCAGCGCCATGATCAGCTCGAACGAGCGGCGTCGGGCGGCATGATCGAAAATCTGTCCGTTGACCATGATCTCGCTGGCCTGGGTTTCACGCAGCAGGCTTTGCAGGCCGTGGCGCACTTTATTGCTGTCGCCGACGATGGATAAACGCAGGGCCTGGTCGACGCCGAACAGTTCCGCCGGCGCGGCCAGCGTTTCAATGTCCTCCACCGGCGCCGGCAGCGGGCCAGGCCGACCGCGCCGCAGGTTAATGAACTGCTGTTGCTGCGAGGTGAACAGGTAGCGCGCGTCTCTGTCGCTGTCCGCGGCGATGACATTGACGCACACCATGGCGTAGGGCGCCGCCAGCGCCTCGGACGGTTTAAAGTTTTGCCGGTACAGACTGAGCGCCTGCAGCAGCATGTCGGGCGCGAAATGCGACGCGAAGGCGAACGGCAGGCCCAGCGCGGCGGCCAACTGCGCGCTGTACAGGCTGGAGCCGAGCAGCCAGAGAGGAACCTGCAGACCCTGACCGGGCACCGCCTGAACCGCCTGATTGGCTTCGGCCGGCGCGAAATAGCGCTGTAGCTCTTCCACGTCGCGCGGGAAACCGTCCGCGTCGCCGTTAAGGTGGCGACGCAGCGCCTGCATGGTGCGCGGGTCGGTGCCGGGCGCGCGGCCCAGTCCCAGATCGATGCGGCCCGGATAGAGCGATTCCAGCGTGCCAAACTGCTCGGCGATCACCAGCGGCGCATGGTTGGGCAACATAACGCCGCCGGCGCCGAGGCGGATACGGTCAGTGCCGGCGGCCAGATAGCCGATCAGAACCGAGGTAGCGGCGCTGGCGATACCGGTCATATTGTGGTGTTCAGCCAGCCAGTAGCGGTGGTAGCCATGCTGTTCCGCGAGCTGCGCCAAATCCAGCGAGTGATGGAACGCATCCCGCGCCGTCCGTCCGTCCGGGATCGGCGCCAGGTCGAGAATGGAAAAGGGAGTAGACTGAAGGTCGGCAGACATAGACGGTGCTCACTGTATGAGTTGCGGATACTCTGAGTATTGCGCCGTTTGACGAAATTTTATAGTTCCGGGCTGAATGACCGCTTTCCTGCCGCTGGAGATGGCGCGATGTTGTTTTATGCTTAAACATGGCGCAGCTATCGCGCTACAATGTAGCGCAATTGTTTTTATTGTTGTTGGGTTGTTTATTTCCACAGCGGTGAGGCGCGTCGCGCAGCGTAACGAAGCGATCTGCGTAAGGCAAGTCTGGAGCATTATAAATGAATAAAAAGACGCGGTTTACGATACTGCTGGTTGTGGTCGTTATAGCGCTGGCCGTTCTTTTTCGGGCCAATAATCAGGATGTTTTGTTGCAGGGCGAGGTCGATGCCCAGGAAGTGATTGTGGCCTCCAAAGCCTCGGGACGGGTAATCGAGCGGCATGTGCAGCGCGGCGACGACGTGAAGGCCGGCCAGCTGTTGATTACGCTGGATAATGCTGAATTAGTCGCGCAGCTGCGAGCGGCGGAGGCCGCCAGAGATCAGGCGAAAGCCCTGCTGGACCAGTCCGAACACGGCACGCGCGAAGAGAGCATTCGTAATCTGCGCGCCACGCTGGCGCAGTCGCAGGCGGAATATCAAAACGCGCTGCATGAATATAATCGTCAGAGCAACATCGCGGCCAGAGGCTATGCTTCGGCCTCGGCGCTGGACAGCGCGCGCGAGGCGCGCGACAGCGCCTGGCAGCAGGTTCAGGCGGCCCAGGCCAGTCTGGACGAGGGGCTGCACGGCGACCGACCGGAACAGCGGGAAAACTACGCCGCCGCGCTGCGTCAGGCCGAACAGCAACTGCTGGAAATCAAAGCGCAGGCCGACGAACTGCAGGTCAGGGCGCCGGTCGACGGCGAAGTCGGGCCGATCCCGGCCGAGGTGGGGGTTTTGCTCAGCGCCTCCAGCCCGTTGATCACCCTGGTGCGGGTTCCTCAGGCCTGGTTCGTGTTCAATCTGCGAGAGGATATTCTGGCTAACGTGCGTAAAGGCGAGCGCATCGCGCTGCGCGTGCCGGCGCTGAATAACCGCATGATTGACGCCGAGGTGCGCTATATCGCCCCGCTGGGCGACTACGCCACCAAACGCGCCACGCGGGCCACCGGCGATTTCGATCTGAAGACCTTCGAGGTCCGGCTGTATCCGCTGCAGCCGCAGGAAGGACTGAGGCCGGGAATGAGCGCGCTATGGCAGTGGAAAGAGTAAGCGCCGGCTGGCGTTGCTTCAGCGCGTCGTTTCGTCAGGAGGTAAACAGAGCGCTGCGCAGTCCGGTGCTGCACTGGCTGGGCTGGTGCTTCCCGCTGCTGCTGTTTATTCTGCTGGGCAGCATTTTTTCCGTCGGGACGATGCAGGATCTGCCGGTATCGGCGATCGATAACGATCACAGCCCGCTATCGCGCAATTTGATCCGCAAGCTGGACGCCGGATCTCATGCCCGCGTCGTGCCCTGGCCCGGCGGCATGGCCGAGTCGCTGCAGCGCCTGCGCAGCGCGCAGGATTACGGCATGCTCTACATCCCGGAGGATTTTGAGGCCGATGCGCTGGCCGGCCGGCAGCCGAGCGTCACCTTTTACTACAATGCGCTGTTTTACGGCGCCGGCTTCTACTCCACCCAGGATTTCAGCACGCTGATGACGGAGATCAACAGCCAGTACCGCAGCGTTATCGCGGCGCAATCCGGCCAGACTCTGCCGGCGCTGGCGAATGTCAGTCTGTCGTATGGCAGTCTGTTCAACGCCAGCGGCAGCTATATCTACTACCAGCAGTTCGCCGCCACCATCCATTTGTTGCAGCTGTTCGCCGTCACCTGCATGATCTATGTGCTGGCTCGCAGCAAGGATGTGGTTAACCGGCGTCCGTTTGTGCTGGCGGTGTTGGGCAGGCTGGCGCCCTATACTCTGTGCTATACCGTGCTGCTGATTGTCGAAATCGCCATTCTGGTCTGGGCGTCGGATGCCCATGTGAACGGTAACCCGCTGTATATGTTGCTGGTGGGTTTTTTCTATGTGATGGCGGCGCAGAGTATCGGGATGCTGCTGTTTACCTACACCCGCACGGCGCTGACCGCCTATACCATGATGGGCATCATTGTCAGTATCGCGCTGACGTTTTCCGGTCTGGCGGTGCCGGAACTGTCGATGCCGCTGCCGGCGCAGATCGTGGCGCAGATCGAGCCGTTGACGCACGCGCTATACGCCATGTTTGATATTTTCCTGCGTCAGGTTTCGCTCTCCTCGGTGCTGAGCGTTTGCGCGCTGCTGCTGGCCTACCCGCTGGTGACGGGGTTGCTGGTGCGTAACCGGCTTTATCAGCGTCTGAGCCAGCAGGAGGAGATACAGTGAGCAGCTACTGGAAGACGTTCAGCCGGGTGCTGATCGGGATGCTGGAGCGCCCGATGTGGATGATGCTGCTGGTGTCGCTGTGCGTGATGAGCATGGTGTACGCCAATCGCTCGGTGTGGGATCTCCCGGTGGCGGTGATCGATCAGGATCACAGCAACGCCAGTCGCCAGTTGATGCGCGATCTGGACGCCACGTCGAAAATCGCGGTCAGAACCTACGATAATCTGCCGGACGCGCAACGCGATCTGGTGCTGCGTAAATTGTTTGCCGTGATTATCCTGCCCCTGGATCTGGAGAAAAAGATCCTCGCCGGCGAGACTATCGTGGTTCCGGCCTACGGCGATGCGACCAACCGTCTGGCGAACGGACAGATTCAGCAGGACGTGATGGCGGCCTGGCAACAACTGCTGAGCGATTACAACAGCAATTTGCTGCAGCGCAGCGGTTTCAGCGAGGCGCAGGCGCGGGTGATTTTGACGCCGGTGGTGGGGCAAACGCAGGGGCTATTTAATCCCGGCGTCAGCTTCGCGGCGATTATTTTTCCCGGCCTGCTGGTAATGCTGCTGCAGCATTCTCTGTTGATTGCCTGCGTGCGGGTGAGTATTGCGCTGAAGAGTTCGCCGCAGGGCAAGCCGACCATACCAATCTATCTCGGCGGTTTGTCGGCGCTGCTGCCGATCTGGCTGTTTCTGTCGATTGTGCTGTTCGTGCTGTGGCCCTGGGTGTTGGGCTACCGGCAGACGGCGAATATTGCCGAGATTCTGCTGCTGACCTTCCCGTTCCTGCTGGCGGTGCTTGGTCTGGGCAAGCTGCTGACCGAGTGCCTGCGCCGCGTGGAGATGATTTATCTGACGCTGTCGTTCGTCACCATGCCGGTCTTCTATCTTTCCGGCACTCTCTGGCCGGTGCAGTCAATGCCCGGCTGGGTGCAGGCGATTTCATCGGCGTTGCCCTCCACCTGGGCCACGCGGGCGATCGCCGGCGTCAACCAGATGAACCTGCCGCTGAGCGAGGTCGGGCGCGACGTGATGATGCTGCTGATTCTGGGGCTGGTCTATACTCTGCTCGGCGTGGGCGTGGGGCTGCTGCATAACACCGGCCGTCTGCGCCAGCTATTGCGCCGGCGCGGTTGACGATCTCAGCGGCGGACCGCTGCTCGCCGGTCTGGCCGGCGAGCGCGGCGCACGTCACACGGCGTCAGGATACCAGTTCCAGACCGGGCACCCGGCGCCAGTATCCGTTGCAGTCGGCGCGATCCTGCAGATCGAGCGGCGCCTGCCCCTGCTCGTTGGCGCGAAACCGGTCCAGCATGGTTAGCGTATCGAGCCCCATCGGCGACAGCCGGACAATATCCACCAGACCGCGCATCGAAGGCAGTTCGTTGCCGAGGTTGTAGCAGTAGCCGCTTTGCGTCTGAATGCCGTTCAGCACAAACACCTGCTGGTTTTCCTGGGTATAGACCTGGCGCCCCTGCGGGTAGTTGATGCAGCAGGTTTCGCATTCGTCCTTGGCGCGGTTTTCCGAACGCGCGGTGAAGCAGCGGGCCGAATAGGCCAGCGGCAAATGGCCGTAGCTAAGCACTTCCACCTCGAAACCGTGGCGGAACCCCAGCTCTTCGCACTGATTGAGCAGGTTTTGCAGCCAGTCGCGCGACAGCTCCACCGGCATACACCAGCGCACCATGCCCTGTTTGTGCAGCAGCCGCAGGGTGTAGGCGTTATAGCAGTTCAGCGCGTGCCCGGCGACGAACGGCAGGCCGCGCTCGGCCGCCATATTCACGGTGCCCAGGTCGTTGGCTTCCAGCAGAAAGTCGCCGTTTTCCACGTAGCGTTTTAGCTCGGTCAGTTCCGAAGGCGACTGGAGCAGCGCAAGGGTGGAGATGACCACCTGTTTGCCGGATGCGGCGATTTGCTGCGCCAGTTCGAGCCAGTCGCCGGCCTTCAGCTGGCGTCGTTTGCTGCATACGCTCTCGCCCAGGTAGATAATGTCGGCGCTGCTGTCGGCCGCCGCCTGATAAAAGGCTTCGACCCCGGCCTTCGGCCAGTAATAGAGGATCGATCCGAGTGCATATTTCATTCTGTTCTCCGGTTACTGCCACTTACGGTGATAAGCGCCCAGCGTGGTTTGCGTGCCTTCCGCCACGGCGCCCAGCGCGTCCATCCACGCCTGGCTGGGCTGAAAGCCGGCCGGGTCGGCCTTGCAGCGATCAATCGCCTGACGCCAGACGCGGGTGATCTGACTGACGTAGGCCGGGCTGCGCTGGCGCCCTTCAATTTTCACCGAGGCGATATTGGCGCCGATCAATTCCGGCAGCAGTTCCAGCGTGTTCAGGCTGGTCGGCTCTTCCAGCGCGTGATAGCGCTGGCCGCCCACCAGATAGCGGCCTTTGCACAGCGTGGGGTAGCCGGCATTCTCATCGTCCTGATAGCGATCGATCAGGACATCGTTCAGGCGCGACTCCATGCCGTGCGCCGTCTGCTGCCAGCGGACAAAGCGCGCGGGCGAACAGGCGCCCACCGTGTTGGGGGATTCGCCCGTCAGGTACGACGACAGGTAGCAGCGTCCTTCGGCCATGATGCACAGGCTGCCGAAGGCGAAGACCTCCAGCGGCACCGGCGTGGCGCGCGCCAGCTGTTTAACCTGATGAATGGACAGCACGCGCGGCAGCACCACGCGCGCGACGTCGAAATGACGCTGATAAAAGCGGATGGCCTGTTCGTTGGTGGCCGAAGCCTGCACCGATACATGGCGTTCAATCGAGGGATAGCGTTCGGCGGCATATTCCAGCATCGCCAGATCGGCCAGAATCAGCACGTCGGCGCCGGACTGGGCGGCCATGTCGACCGCCCGTTGCCAGCGCTGATAGCCATCCGGGTGGGCGAAAGTATTGATCGCGATATGCAGTTTGCGCCGGTGCCGGTGTACGTACTCGCGCGCTTCATGCAGTTTTTTATCGGTGAAATTGAGTCCGGCGAAATGGCGTGCGTTGGTATCGTCTTTCAGGCCGATGTAGACCGCATCGGCGCCATTATCTATCGCCGCTTTCAGGGCCGGCAGATTCCCGGCGGGGCAGAGCAGTTCCATACACATTCCTGCGTTAACCAAAAGGCGCTGATGATCAGACCACCCGAGGTGAAAAGAGGGCAATGTTGGCCGGCTGATGCAATTTTTTATCAGTCGATGAACATTTTTAACGATGGGGAATAGTAATTAACCTGGCCGGCGCTGACTTTGATTTAAACCAGTTTCTGGTGTATTCGATGGCGGATGCGACGAAAGTTATCAGCGACATTCCTTGCGCTACGGGCTAAATTATTGACCCGGGCCGCGGTCAGCGTCCGCGAATGTGGCAGAATGGCTTAACGCCGGGTCGCTATCGCCAGATTACAGCATGCGGGCGGAAGTCTGGCTTCGCCGGCGGCAATCAGCCGGCAAGCGAAAGCCGCCGCGATCGTGTACCCTGAAAGATGAAGGGACAGATAGAGGAGCAGGTCAGTGTTGGAAAAATTACGGGCGCACATCGTGCGTCAGGCGCCGGGGCTGCTAAGCAAGCCGTTACGGTTTACTCCTTTTGCCATTCAGCGTCAGTTGCTGGAGCAACTGCTGGGCTGGCAGTTTCGTCAGGCGCTGGAAGAGGGCGAACTGGAGTTTCTGACCGATCGCTGGTTGAAAGTCGAAGTCAGGGATCTGGGTCTGCAATGGTTTATCACCGTTCAGGACGAGCGGCTGGTGGTCAGCCGCCAGCAGGAGGCCGACGTGAGTTTCAGCGCCAATACCAACGATCTGATTTTGATCGCGGCGCGGCGCGAGGATCCGGACACGCTGTTCTTCCAGCGTCGTTTGCGCATTGAAGGCGATACGGAACTGGGCCTGTACGTCAAAAACCTGATGGATGCGATAGAACTCGAATCGATGCCCGCGCCGCTGCGCATGGGGTTGCTTCAGTTGGCCGCCTTTATTGACGCGGGTTTGCATGAGGACGCGGCGCATTCCGGCGATCGCGTGCCGGCATCATGTTAGTTCGGGTGGAGATCCCGGTCGACGCCGCGGGCATTGACCGTCTGCTGCGCCGCTCGTTTTCCACCGGCGCCGAAGCCGATTTGGTGCACCATCTGCGCGAAGACGGCCTGCTGACGCTGGGGATCGTCGCTACCGACGACGAAGGCGGGGTGGTCGGCTACGCGGCGTTTAGCCCGGTGCTGCTGGCCGGCGACGATTTACAGTGGGTCGCGCTGGCGCCGCTGGCGGTGGAGTCTTCGCTGCGCGGTCAGGGACTGGGCCGGCAACTGGTGTATGAAGGGCTGGATGCGCTAAACGAATTCGGCTATGCCGCGGTGGTGGTGCTGGGTTCGCCGGCTTACTACGCCGCGCTGGGCTTTACTCCGGCCGCCGACCATCGGCTGCATTGCCGCTGGCCGGAAAGCGAGGCGGCCTTTCAGGTTTACGGCCTGTCGCCGGACGCCTTTAGCGGCGTAGAAGGGCTGGTGAGCTACGCCGAGCCGTTTAGTCACCTTTAGTCGTTCCCTGCCGCAGCGTCGATAAGCGCGCCGGCGGGTCCTGCAGCAGGTCTAATTTTTGCTGGCGGTTTAGCTGTTTGACGCGATATTCCAGCCGCAGCGCCTGCGAGCGGTTACCCGCCAGGCAGTGGAACACCAGCTTCAGTTCGCCTTTCCCCCGCAGCGCTTTGGCGCCTTTACCGTTTTGATGCTGCGCCACCCGGCGCCGCACATCGGTGGTAATGCCGGTGTACAGCGCGCCGCGCGCGGTCTGCACCATATAAAGATACCAGCGATCGCCATCGTTACCGTCCGTCATGATTTTCCCGCGCCTGCCTGATGAGCCGTTATTTTACGGCGCAGGCCGCATGGAAGACAGCGGCCTGCGGCTAATTTCTCCGGTCCGAGCCGGCAAGCCGGGCGAGCTCTGCGTATCCCTCCGCGCGATGCGCCACATTTGCGCCTTGCTTAATCCTGCAATCTATGGCGTGTAGACTCAGGATCTGACGCGCTGTTTTGGGGTTTTTTGTGATATAAATCACATATAATTACATCGTGTTGCATTTTGTTTTCATTACATGTGAAGAAAACCACAAAATGACGCGCTACGACATGCTGAAATAATCGGGTCGCCGCGCGACGGTTTGCCCCGGATGAAGCCTCTGCGGCGAAACTAATGTTGATGGCCGCGTCAGGGGGATTTATCGCCCGGGGATTGGCTCGTTTGCCGTCTTCCGGCATTGTGAAGACGGGCGGCTATAATCAGCGAGCGGTCGGCGCATTTCGGTCGCTCAGTGCTATCCTGTTAACCGGTTGACGAGTTGGAGCTTATATGACGGATTTAACTGCCGTTGCGCAGCGTGCATTACAACTGATGGATTTGACCACGCTGAACGATGACGATACCGATGAGAAGGTGATTGCGCTGTGCCGTCAGGCCAGCAGCCCGGCAGGACAAACGGCGGCCGTTTGTATTTACCCGCGCTTTATTCCCGTCGCCCGCCGGGCGTTGACCGAACAGGGCACGCCGGCGTTGCGTATCGCCACCGTGACCAATTTCCCGCACGGCAATGCCGATATCGCGCAGGCGGTGGCGGAAACGCGCGCCGCGGTTGAACTCGGCGCGGACGAAGTGGACGTGGTGTTCCCTTACCGCGCGTTGATGGCCGGCGATACGCAAACGGGATTTGCGCTGGTCAGCGCCTGTAAACAGGTGTGCGCCGGGGCGCAGGTGTTGCTCAAGGTGATTATAGAAAGCGGCGAACTGGCGCAGGATGCGCTAATCCGTCAGGCCAGCGAGATCGCGATCGATGCCGGCGCCGATTTTATTAAAACCTCGACCGGCAAAGTGCCGGTTAACGCCACGCTGCATAGCGCCGGACTGATGTTGCAGACCATTCGCGACAAAAACGCCGCGCAGCGCGTAGGTTTTAAAGCCGCCGGCGGCGTACGTACGACGCAGGAAGCCGCCGATTATCTGCAACTGGCGGATCGCATCATGGGGTCGGCGTGGGTGGACGCGCGTCACTTCCGTTTCGGCGCATCCAGTTTGCTCGGCAGCCTGTTGACCACGCTGGGGCAGGCGCCGGACGCCGCCCCGCGCGGCGGTTACTGATAGTCCGGCGCGGCCGACTCCCGGTCCGCCGGCCTGGAGAGATCGTATGCTACTGATTCAGGAGATTATTCGTAAGAAACGCGACGGCCATTCGCTGAGCGAAGAAGAGATTCGCTTCTTCGTTAACGGGATCCGCGACAACAGCGTGTCGGAAGGACAAATCGCCGCGCTGGCCATGACCATCTATTTCCACGATATGTCGCTGGAGGAACGGGTGGCGCTCACGCTGGCGATGCGGGATTCCGGTACGGTGCTGAACTGGCAGGGGCTGAATTTAAACGGCCCGCTGGTGGATAAGCACTCCACTGGCGGCGTCGGGGACGTCACCTCGCTGATGCTCGGGCCGATGGTCGCCGCCTGCGGCGGCTATGTGCCGATGATTTCGGGTCGCGGGCTGGGCCATACCGGCGGCACGCTGGATAAGCTGGAATCGATTCCGGGTCTGAATATTTATCCCGACGATCAGGCGTTTCGGCAAATTATCCGCCAGGTCGGCGTGGCGATTATCGGGCAGACTCAGTCGCTGGCGCCTGCCGACCGGCGTTTTTACGCCACGCGCGATATTACCGCCACTGTCGATTCGATCCCGCTGATTACCGCCTCGATCCTGGCGAAAAAGCTGGCTGAGGGACTGGATGCGCTGGTGATGGATGTTAAAGTGGGCTCCGGGGCGTTTATGCCGACGCAGGCGATGTCGGAGCAGCTGGCGCAGGCGATCGTCGGGGTGGCCAATCACGCCGGCTGTCAGACTACCGCGCTGTTGACGGATATGAATCAGGTGCTGGCTTCCAGCGCCGGCAACGCGCTGGAAGTGGCCGAGGCGGTGCAGTTCCTCACCGGAGAGCATCGTAACCCTCGTTTGTATGCGGTGACGATGGCGCTATGCGAAGAGATGCTGCTGGCCGGGCGGCTGGCGCACAGCGCATCGGAAGCGCGGCGTCAGTTGGAAACGGTGCTGGCCAACGGTCGGGCGGCGGAAGTGTTCGGCCGGATGGTGGCGGCCCAGCGCGGTCCGACCGACTTTGTCGAGAACTACCGGCGCCACCTGCCGCAGGCGATGCTGAGCAAGCCGGTATTCGCCGGGCGCGAGGGCGTGGTGACGGCGATGGATACCCGCGCGCTCGGAATGGCGGTGGTGTCGCTCGGCGGAGGACGGCGCCAGGCCAGCGATGCCATCGACCATAGCGTCGGGTTGAATCATGTCGCCAGCATTGGCGAACGGGTCGACGACCAGCGTCCGCTGGCGGTGATCCACGCCGGTAGCGAGGCCGACTGGAAGCGGACGGCCGAGGCGGTGCGCGCTGCGATCGCGGTCGGCGACGACGCGCCGCAATCAACGCCTGCGGTGTATTGCCGCATCGGCGCGGAGCACGGTTAATCTGAATTTATTGCGGCGCGCTATTGCGCCGAAGCCAGCGTGTCATCACGCAGGGAGAACATGAATGAAACGTGTATTTATTATGGTGATGGATTCTTTCGGCATTGGCTATAGCGCCGATGCCGATCGTTTCGGCGATCGCGGCGCGGATACGCTCGGCCATATCGCGCAGGCCTGCGCCGCCGGCAAGGCCGATACGGGACGCAGCGGTCCGCTGCGTTTGCCTAATCTGAGCCGTCTGGGGTTGGGCAAGGCGGCGGAGGCTTCTGCCGGATCGTTCCCGCCGGGGCTCGATCCGCAGGCCGAGATCATCGGCGCCTGGAGCTACGCCAGCGAGATCTCTTCCGGCAAAGATACGCCGTCCGGCCACTGGGAGATCGCCGGCGTGCCGGTGCTGTTTGACTGGGGCTATTTTAAAGACGAAGAGAACAGCTTCCCGCAGGCGCTGCTGGATACGCTGGTCGAGCGCGCCGGGCTGCCCGGCTACCTCGGCAACTGCCACTCGTCCGGCACCGTTATCCTAGATCAACTGGGCGAAGAGCACATGAAAACCGGTAAGCCGATTTTCTATACCTCGGCGGATTCGGTGTTCCAGATCGCCTGCCATGAGCAGACGTTCGGACTGGATAAGCTGTATGAGCTGTGCGAGATCGCGCGCGAAGAGCTTACCAACGGCGGCTACAATATCGGCCGCGTGATCGCCCGGCCGTTTATCGGCGATAAGGCGGGTCACTTCGAACGCACCGGCAACCGTCACGATCTGGCGGTTGAACCGCCGTCGCCGACCATCCTGAAAAAACTGGTGGAAGAGAAAGAGGGCCAGGTGATTTCGGTCGGTAAAATCGCCGACATCTACGCCCAGGTCGGCATTACCAAAAAAGTGAAAGCGACCGGCATAGACGCACTGTATGACGCCACGCTGCAGGAAATGAAGCAGGCCGGCGATAACAGCATCGTTTTCACTAACTTCGTCGACTTCGACTCTTCGTATGGCCATCGCCGCGACGTAGCGGGCTATGCGGCCGCGCTGGAGTTGTTCGATCGCCGTCTGCCGGAAATGCTGGCGTTGGTGAGCGGCGACGATATTCTGATCCTGACCGCCGATCACGGCTGCGATCCGACATGGGCCGGCACCGACCACACGCGTGAGAACGTGCCGGTGCTGATCTACGGACCGAAAGTGACGCCGGGCGGCCGCGGCCATCGCACGACCTTTGCCGATATCGGCCAGACGGTGGCCCGCTACTTCGGGCTGTCGGCGATGGATTACGGCAAATCTATCCTGTAATACCTATTTGCCTGCGCCGCGCGGCGCAGGCTGTCCTGATTGTTGACTGATAAAGGAAAACTGACATGGCTACGCCACATATTAATGCCGAAATGGGTGATTTCGCGGACGTAGTACTGATGCCGGGCGATCCGTTGCGCGCCAAATATATTGCGGACACCTACCTGCAGGATGTCCGTCAGGTGAATGACGTGCGCGGCATGCTGGGCTTTACCGGCACCTGGCAGGGGCGCAAGCTGTCCGTGATGGGGCACGGCATGGGTATCCCTTCCTGCTCGATCTATGCCAAAGAGCTGATTACCGAGTTCGGCGTGAAAAAAATCATTCGCGTCGGTTCCTGCGGCGCGGTGCGCAGCGACGTTAAATTACGCGATGTGGTGATTGGCATGGGCGCCTGCACCGACTCGAAAGTGAACCGCCTGCGTTTTAAAGATCATGATTTTGCTGCGATCGCCGATTTCGATATGGTGCGTCATGCGGCGGCGGCGGCGAAAGCGCGCGGCATCGCGGCGCGCGTCGGCAATCTGTTCTCGGCCGATCTGTTCTATACGCCGGATCCGCAAATGTTCGACGTGATGGAAAAGTACGGCATCCTCGGCGTGGAAATGGAAGCCGCCGGTATTTATGGCGTGGCCGCCGAGTTCGGCGCGAAGGCGCTGGCCATTTGCACTGTTTCCGATCACATCCGCACCAATGAGCAAACCACCTCGCAGGAGCGCCAGACCACCTTTAACGAGATGATCGAAATCGCGCTGGATTCGATCCTGCTGGCTGATAAAGAGTCGGGCGAAGTCTGAATTTAATGTCCCACGTGGTTATTTGGTCGGGGAATTCCCCGACCTTTCCTCCCAGAACACTATTTTGCGTTGTAACCAGCGCACGGTCTGAGCGCCGCACAGCCCGATGAACGCCAGCAACAGTACTCCGGCGAACATGGTGGAGAGGCTCATATTCACGGAGCTTGATGCAATCAGATACCCCAGACCGCGCTGCGCAGATAAAAATTCCGCCACCACCGCACCGATTAATGCAAGCGCCACCCCAATCTGCAGTCCGGCAAAAATATCGCCGGCGGCGGAAGGGAGCTTGACGTGAAATAACAAATAATAGCGGGATGCCGAAAATGCACGGCAGGTATCCAGCAGTTCGGCATCGGTGCGGCGGATGCCGTTAACGGTATTGACGAACAAAGGAAAAAAACAAACCAGCGTAACCAGCACAATTTTCGAGGCTATGCCGAAACCAAACCAGACGAGGATAATCGGGCCCAGCGCCACTTTGGGCGTGGCCTGCAGTGCAATCAGCAACGGATAGACAAACCGCTCGAAAGTCCGGGATTCCGCCAGCGCCAACCCCAAAAAGATCGCCAGCCCACTGCCGATGGCATACCCGGCCAGGGTTTCGCCCAAAGTGGCGGCGATATGGGGCCACAGACTATGGTCAGCAAAACCCGTTCTTAGCGCCCCAAACACCGCTGCGGGCGGCGGCAGCAGATAATCAGGTACGGAAAATACCCGAACAGACAGATCCCAGATAAGCACCAGTACGGCCAGGCTTATCAGCGGATACAATAAGGGCAACAATCTACGCATGGGTGAAATGTCTCCGTAAGTGCTGGCACAGCGTCATAAATGACGCGTCAGCCAGCGTCTCCAGGGTCCGCGGCCGGGGAAGCGCAATGGCCAGATCTTCAATAATGCGGCCAGGGCGCGGCGACATGACCAACACTCGATCCGCCAGAAACACCGCTTCCTGAATGCTGTGGGTAATAAACAACACCGATTTGCGTTGTTGATCCCAGATACGCTGAAGTTCGAGCATCAGGTTTTCCCGTGACAGGGCATCCAGCGCGGCGAAGGGTTCATCCATCAGCAGCAGTTCGGGATCGTGCAACAGCATCCGCGCGATACCCACGCGCTGCTGCATTCCGCCGGACAGCTCAAAGGGATAATCCCCGGCAAAATCCGCCAGCCCGACCAGTTCGAGCAACTGTCGCGCCCGCGCCCGGGCGGCGGCGTCCGGCAGCCCCAGCGTGCGGGCGGGCAGCAACACATTTTCCAGCACCGTTTTCCAGGGAAGCAGATTCGGTTTCTGAAACACCACGCCAGTCTGCCGCCCCGGCCCGGTGACGATCTGAGAAGCCACCTGTACCTGTCCGGCAGTGGCGGCCATCAACCCGGCGGCCAGTTTGAGAATGGTGGATTTGCCGCAGCCGGATGGCCCCAGCAAAGCGACAAACTCGCCATTCGCCACCTGTAAATCAACGTCGGCCAGCGCGTGGATTGCCCCTCTGCGTGTCGAATAGGTCAGGCCGACGCCACGCAGTTCCAGCGCGGCGCTCATGCCGGTTCTCCACGCGTTGCCGTTGCTGTCGCCAGGAATGCCAGTACGCGCCGCCAGCTCAGTCGGTTTGCGCGGGCGTTGGCGGCCGGCGTTCCGCCCCCATCAATCACCACCCCGGCTACCGGATGCACTCGGGCAATTTCCGTGGTCGGGATATACGGAAAGGCGATCGCATGGCCGGCGTCGTCGTTACGCACATGCTCCACCGACCAGCGATGTTGATGCGCACCCAGTGCGGCAGCAATACGTTCACAGTAGTCCACCGACGGCCAGAATCCGTCATCGGCGCCAGAAATCAGCAGCACCGGGCCGCTAATCCGCTCCACCGGGATCCGCGCCGCCGTCAGGTTTTTCTGATCGCGTTCCACCGCAATAAATGCCGGAGCCTGACGAATATGCGCACCGGGTTGTGGCGGACGATCAAAGGCGCGCCAGTCAGCCGCCGGATTGTCCTGCCAGATATTCCGCAGTGGCTGACCGCGCAAGGTCCAGGCGGCGGCATCCCGTGGCTCATCCGGGCGGCCGGCACGCAGCGTGCCGTGTATCACCGCGCTGGGAACATAGCCAATTACCGCAGAAATCCGCTCCGGGAAGGTTGCGCCCAGCAACAAGGCCAGTTCGCCGCCGCGGGAATGCCCCGCAACGGCAATAAAGTCATTTTTCGGATGCAGGGTTTCCGTTGCCCAGCCCAGTGCCTGCTGGAAATATTCCAGTGGCGTTTCCGAAATATAATCCGGCCGGCCTGGCGCTTTAAAATACGCCAGCGCCAGCCCCTGGTAGCCATGAGCGGCAAACAGGGCCGCACGCTGCTCCGGGGTGCCGCCGCCTGAGCCGTTCAGTACAATCACCAGCGGATAAGAACCATGATCTGCTGGCGTAAACAGCGTGCCAGACAGCCCATTTTCACGAATTTCCCGCCGTGTGACGCCGGGGGCCAACAGGCGTTGAACCAGCGTGGCTCCGGCAACCGCGCCGCCGGCGTCCTGAATACGCAAGGTGATATGGCGCGCGTCAAGGCTGTCGCTTAACGCCGGATCCAGCGCCGGCGATACCAGACGTAGCGCCCATACCGGCGCCATCGGCTCCGCTTCACGCCAGTCGCCGGCAACGGGCGTAGCGGCGTCGGGGTCCAGCACGCCCTCCGCCGTAATGAGAAACGTAGCCTGGCTGTGCCAGACACTGCCATCGGCGTGGGTAAAGTCTGCCGTCAGCGTGGCCTCGCCGGCAACCAGTCCGCGGGCATGAATACGGCGCGGCTGATCAATCAGACCATCAGGAATATCAACCATCAGCGTTGCGCTCATTTTGCCGCCTCCGCCCGAGCTTTCAGCGCATTTTTATCAAAGTCATCAAAAGCAGCGACAAATTCGTTAGAGAAAATACGTTCCACCGGCACCGCGGCAGAAGGGAATTCACCGGTTTTCGCCATTGCGGCAATGGCCGCCCGAATCACCGGTAAATCATATTCGCCCGGATTGCGGCGGCTGCCGTTTTCCCGGTACAGAGTGCGTTGCAGGCGGCGGGTCAGCAGCGTTTTGGCATCGTTCAGCCCTTTACCGTCCGCATTCGCGGGTTTACTTTCCGGGTACTGACGCCAGAAGGCTTGCACGCAAAATTCGGGGTTCACTTCACAAACGTATTGCGCTTCAGTATACGCACGGCCAAAACGGCGGATCAGATCCGGGTTGTCTTTGAACGTATCCTCATGGGCGATAAACCCGTTGCCCGGGGTTTCCTGAAATACGTCCGGGTAAGCGATGCGGCGAATTTTGGTGCCGGTGAGCTCAAAAATATCGCCCCAGCTACTGTTATAGTTCAGGGCATCGATCTGTTTACTGCGCAGCGCCTGGAAGCCCGATCCCAGCACGCCCACCGCGACAAATTCCACGTTCTTACCCGGTTCCAGACCGGCAACACGCAGCGCGGCGCGACTGTTCGGGATGGTTCCCCATGTCAGGGCGCCGACCCCGATTTTTTTATCTTTCAGATCTGCCAGCGTTTTGATCGGAGAATCCGCCAGTACGGTGTATTCCATGGTCTGGGCCGGCGTGCCATTGTAAAAATAGCGCAGCGGCAGGGGATCTTTACCGCTAAAGTAGCTGGAAATAACCGGTTCCGATACCGGGTAGCCAAAGGTGACTCGTTTACTGGCGACCTGAGGCAGCAGCGCCCCGGCCCCCTGAAACACCACCAGTTTGACGGACAGGTTCTGTTGTTTAAATAACCCCAGTTCCTGCGCCGCCGCATAAGGCGCGCCATCGTGCACGGCCGGGGGAATCGCCAGCGCAACCGTCACGTCATCCAGCGCCTGAGCCTGGGAAACTCCGGCCAACATGAGGGACAATAACAACAACTTCAGACGCATACATACTCCCAGGTCGATAAAGAAAATTTTCCGCTAGGGTAAAGCAGGCGTGATGAAACCAGAACGAATAACTTTATCTAATAATGTGCATATCCTGGATGAAGTGGGATGCTCAGACTTATTATGTCGTCTATGCCTTACCGTCAGCCGAAAACAGATGGCTAATATCGACCTCTAAAGCCCGGTTGTACCCTGATGCCGGTTTAACGTTGCCGTTCTCCGTCTATTTGCTGCGTCGGCGTTTCCTTATATGCCTGTATAGTAAACCCGCGTCAGACACATCCAAAGGCAGCATATTGATACCGCGCTTTCTCGCTGGTTATCTACTTGTCATACTTCCGGTTGCGGGTGCGTTGGCTACGCTCGCTCACCCGAATCACTGACTTGAGCCAGTGATTCGGGATTCTCTCTCTTGCCGTCTCCTGCAACTCGAATGATTTAGCGCATAAGTATTTCGGCTATTTAAATGCGCAAATATTCCCATTCTTTTCTGGGCAGCTCAGTACATGCGAATAATCGCATTGCATTGCTGATTTTATTATTAGATCGCTTTCCGGCACTGTTTCAGAATGACCTTATTGGGATATTCAATGTGACGCAGTGAGCTGCTCACAGAAATAAACTGAGAGGGCTGGCGTGAGCGATTCTTTATCTTTAAGCAACCAGGCTTACTACACCATTCGCCGCGATATTCTGACCTGCCGCCTGCTGCCGGGATCGCTGGTGACGGAATCTGAACTGATGGATCGCTACCAGTCCGGGAAAAGCACCATCCGGCTGGCGCTGACGCGCCTGAGTCATGACAAACTGGTGATTTCACGCCCACGCAAGGGCTATCGCATCGCGCCGGTGACGGTGCAGGACGTGGAGGAAATCTTTACCCTGCGCGCCGCACTGGAGCCGCTGGCGGCGCGCCTGGCGGTCGGCAAAGTGGATATTGAACTGTTGAAAGATTTAGAAGCCCAGTGCCGGGTGGAAGTCGCGGCCCCGCTGTCTACGCGCATTGATGTGTTTATGAATGCCAATAAACGTTTCCATTTAACCATTGCCGAAGCCACCGGTAACGGCCATTTAATTCGCACGCTGTCCGGATTAATGGATGAAATGGCGCGACTGGTGGCGCTGGGATTTAACGTGCAACGTATTAAACCTGAAATTAAACACGATCATAACGCCATGATTGACGCATTTATTGAAGGGGATGCGAAACGGGTGGAGTTTATTGCCCGCCGCCATATTGAAACGTTTCAGACAATGACGCTGGAAAAAATCTACGCCACCCTGAGTAAAGAAGGCACGTTATTACCGGTATTGCCACGGGAGATATTTGAATGAGCGTGGCCATTGAATTGCGTGACGTCAGTAAATCCTTTGCCAACCAAAACGTGCTGACAAATATTTCTCTGACCATTCAGCAAGGGGAAATCGTGGCGCTGCTGGGCGCATCCGGGGGCGGTAAAAGCACGTTGTTAAATCTGATTTCCGGCCTGTTACCGGCAGACAACGGCGACATTGCCATTCAGGGAACGCCGGCAAAACACTTTCAGCACTGGCAGCGTATCGCCTACCTGTTTCAGGAAGATCGCCTGCTGCCGTGGCGTACCGTTGGGCAAAACGTACACTTTGGCCTGGAAAACAGCGCCCTCGCTAAACGGGAGCGTCGCCAGCGCGTGGACGACGCTCTGGCGCTGGTCGGCCTGTCCGACTTCGTCCGGCACTGGCCGCATCAGTTATCCGGCGGGATGCGCAGTCGCGTGGCGCTGGCTCGCAGCCTGGTGGTGCAGCCACAAATCCTGTTGATGGATGAACCCTTCTCACGCCTCGATCCGCAAACCCGCAGCGCCATGCACGACGAGTTGCTGCGTATTCAGCAGCTGACGGGGATGACCGTATTGCTGGTGACGCACGATGTGGAAGAGGCGGTGGTGCTGGCGGATCGGGTCGTGGTGCTGAAACCCCATCCGGGACGCATCCACCGGCAAACCGCGCTGAACCTGCCGCGCCCACGCATCGCCACGGCTCCTGAGGTGAATGAACAGATTCGCCTGTTACGTCTTGAGGTATGAGATGAAACACCTTTCACGCACCTTTAACCTGTTATTACAACGGCTGATCCTGCTGGCCGTGTTTCTGATTGCCTGGTGGCAGGGTTCACAACATCTTCCGGCATTTGTCTTGCCCGGCCCGGCCGCCACCTGGCAGGCGCTGCTGGTGCTGTGGCAGAGTGAATCGCTGCTGCACGACATCGGCGCCACGTTCAGCCGCGTGGTATCGGGCTTCGTGCTGGCGGCGTTGGTCGGCACCCTGTTCGGTCTGGCGCTGGGCGCCAGCCAGCGGGTGGCGCTTTTTTTTGAACCGCTGCTGGCGGTGTTTAACACCGTATCGTCGGCAATCTGGGCCATCTTCGCCATTATCTGGTTCGGCATTTCTGATGCCACCACCATCTTCGTCGTGTTTATGACGGCGATGCCGCTGATCCTCACCAATGTCTGGCAGGGCGCGCAAAACGTGGACGCGCAGTATGTCGAACTGGCACGCAGCTTCCGTATGAACCGCTGGCAGACGCTGCGCAAAATCTATTTACCCACCATTCTGCCGTACTTCTTTTCTGGTGCTCGCCTGGCCTTTGGCTTCGGCTGGCGAGTGTCGCTGGTGGCGGAAACGCTGGGATCATCCGATGGCATTGGCTATCGCCTGCGCCAGGCGGGTGATCTGGTGCAGACCAGTCAGGTATTTGCCTGGACCTTGTTGCTCGTCTCACTGATGTTGCTGCTGGAAGGCGGTCTGCTCAAACCGCTGGAACGTCGCCTGTTTCGCTGGAAAAAACGTGCATAACGCTTATTCATTCAGGGGTAATACATGAAAAAACTGCTTGTTCTTTTCACCTTGCTGGCGGGGCTGCTGCCGCCATTCAGCTTTGCCGACGGCAAAGTGCGTATCGGTTACTGGACGTCCGGCGTCAGCCTGGGATACGGCGCGGTGCTGGAAAGTCAGGATTTCCTGAAAAAACGCGGCGTCGATGCCGAGTTCGTCCACTTCCCGGATGTGAATGCACCGCTGAAAGCGCTGGCATCCGGCTCCATTGATCTGGCCTTTGGCGCACCGGTGGCGGGTGTGTTCAGTGTAGCTGCCGAAGGGGTGCCGGTAAAAATCTTCGCCGCCACCCAGCCCGCCGATGTGGCGTTCGTCGTGCCGGAAGGTTCTCCCATTACTGAACTGTCACAACTGAAAGGTAAAAAAGTGGGCATGTCGCCGGCGGGCTCTTCCGTAGCGGTAATTGGTAGCACGCTGTTGCAGGAAAACGCCGGCATTGCCGCGAATGAATTTTCTCTGATCGGCGGGAACGAATCGCGCCTGGCGCAGTTCCTCGCGCAGAATCAGATTGATGCCGCCGCCCTGCGTACTCTGACGGTCAGACAGTTGCCGGAGCTGAAATTGCGCGTTATCAGCACCTTTGCCGATGAGTGGAAAAAACTGACGCACAGTGACGCTCTGCCTTATATCGGTGTCGGCACCGTGCGCAATGAACTGATCACCCAACAGCCGGAAACCGTCGCTAAAGTCATCGCCGCCCTGCGCGATACCCTCGACTGGGGCCGGGCCAACCCGGATGAAGTGGTAAAGATCCTCCAGACGAAGGCCAGCCTGCCGGAAGACCAGGCGCGAGCCTACGTCAGCCTGTGGGATCGCATGAACCAGATGTCCTTTGAAAAAGCCGATATCGACACCCTAAAACGTGAACACGCAGTGCTGTTAAGCAGCGGTTCCATCAAAGGCGGGCTGAATGATGACCTGTTCGACCCGCGCCCTTATCTTGCCGCGAAAGAACTGAAATAACCCGGAGAGCAACACGATGAAAGCGCTGGTATTACTACAACATGGTGACCTTGAGCAGTTACAGATTGATGAAAACAAAGCCATGCCTCAGACGCAGGCCGGGCATGTGGTGGTGCGCGTCCGGGCATCCTCGTTTAACTATCACGATGTCTTCACCGTACAGGGAATGCCGGGCATCAAAGTTCCTCTGCCGGTAGTGCCGGGGCTGGATCTGGCTGGTACCATCGACAGAATTGGCGAAGGCGTGACGGGCTGGAATATCGGCGACCGGGTGCTGGTTAACCCACTGAAACCGGGTGTCGGTCTGATGGGGGAAATGACCGACGGCGGCATGGCGGAATATGCGCTGGCGGACGCGCGCCAGCTTATTGCTGTGCCGGATGGCGTGACGTTTGAGCAGGCTGCCGCGCTGCCGGTGGCTTACGGCACCGCTCACCGCATGTTAATCACCCATAACACCATTAAGGCTGGCGACAAGGTGCTGATCCTCGGCGCCAGTGGGGGCGTCGGCACCGCATGCGTGGTGCTGGCGAAGCACCTCGGCGCGGAAGTGGTTGCCTGCGCAGGCAGTGACGAAAAAGCGGCGGCGCTCCAGGCGATAGGGGCCGACCACGTGGTCAATTACCGCCGGCAGGACTTCTCTCGCTGGGCGATTGACAAATACGGCAAACCCCAGCGCCGGACCTATGACGGCGGTGTGGATGTCGTGATCAACTTTACGGGCGGAGACACGTGGCGCCCGTCGCTGAAATGTCTGAAGCGTGGCGGCACTCTGCTAGTGTGCGGCGCCACCGCCGGTTATGACCCGCAGGAAGATTTGCGTTACGTCTGGAGTTTTGAGCTGAACATCAAAGGATCCAACAGTTTTTACCAGGATAACCTGGCGGTACTGCTGGATATGGTCGCCGCAGGACAAATCACGCCGCTGATCGACCGGGTGCTGCCGCTGGAACAGGCGGCAGAAGGGTTACGGCTGATTCGTGACCGTGAAGTGCTGGGCAAAGTGATCGTCACCCCCTGATTCAGGAGCAAGAAATGAACGCACAGGACATCGAACAAAAACTGCTTAAAGGCCCCTATCACCAGTGGCTGGGGCTGAAAGTCGGGCAGGCCGGCGAAGGCGAAATTACCCTGCAGGTGCCCTTTCGGGATGAATTCGTGGTTAACCCGGCAGGCGGCTATATCCACGGCGGTATTCTCGCTACGCTGATTGATCTGGCCGCAGACTGGGCGCTGGTCGCCTGGACCGGCAGGGGGGTGCCCACCCTGAACCTGCATGTGGATTACCACCGCCCGGCGCGCGGCGATCTGACGGTTAAAGCGAAAGTGATTAAACGCGGCAAACTGGCCTCCAGCGCCGAGGCCTGGATCTATGACGCCGAAGGGCGTCTGGTGGCCAGCGGACGTGGCCTGTACGCGACTCCGGCGGAACAGGGGGCGGCATGATCCTGAAACTGGATCATCTGGTGATCAACAGCCACTTTGAACTGGATAACAGCGCGCAACTGTTTCGGGCGCTGGGGTTCGTGTTAACGCCCAGGGGTTATCACAGCCTCGGCTCGATCAACCATTTGATCATGTTCGCTGACCACTACCTGGAGCTGATTGGCCTGCCAGAACGGGGCGAGCCTTTACGTCGGGAACTGTTGGCTAACCCGCCGGGTATTGACGGACTGGTGTTTGCCAGCGACAACGCGGAATCTACGGCAACCACCCTGCGTACCGCGGGGTTTAGCGTACAGCCGGTGCAGCGCTTCTCTCGCGAGGTGAACAGCGGCGGAGAAAAAGGCGAAGCCCGTTTCAGTACCGTGCGCCTGGCGCCGGGCAGCTTCAGCGCCGGCCGGGTGTACTTCTGTCAGCATCATACGCCGCAATGGGTGTGGCGTGACGAGTGGCTGCAGCCTGGCTGTATTCAGGCGTTAACCGTGGTGGCGCGTGATGCGGATGAAACCGGTAAACAGTATGCGCGACTGGGCGACACGGCGTTGCTACAGGTGGTTAGCCTTGCGCAATGGCAGGCGCAATACGGCGATTTATTGCCACTTGCAGATGATCGCGAAAGTCGGTTTGCCTGTATCCGTATTGGCGGCGGCGACACCGTCTCTGTCGTCGCCGCGGCAGAGCGGTTTCATTTACCGCTGAAACAACAAGACGGATACCTGCGCGTGGCTATCCCCGCATTGGCGCTGGTGCTGGAGTTTAACGATGCCTGATACCCGGTCATTAACTTTACCTGACAACCTCGGCGCCTTCAGCGCCGCCCTGCGTCACAGTGACCAGACGGCCTTTATCACCCCGCTGGCCGATGGCGCACAGAAGGAAATCACCTTTCGGCAATTAAATCACCAGGCTGACGCCATTTGCCTCGGCCTGCGGCAATTCGGCTGGTCTGGCGGGACGCGCGTGGCGATCTTAGCGCGTAACTCGATTGACTATATTGCCAGCCTGCTGGGCATTATGCGTGCCGGTCTGGTGGCGGTGCCGATCAACTTTCGTTTCCCGACGCACACGATTGAACGCATTCTGGCGGACAGCGGCAGCCGACTGCTGCTGGGCGATGAGGATCAGCTTACCCGTATCAGCGGTGACCTTCCCCGGCTAAGTTTTGGCGCGGAGCTGGACGCGCTGCAGCGGCAAGGGGAAGCGATCTGTTTTGCTCCGGGGGCCGATGACCTGGCGCTGATGCTCTACACCTCTGGTTCCACCGGGATGCCCAAAGGCGTGCGTCTGACCCATGCCAGCCACCGCTGGGTGGTGGCGACTCGCCTGTCCACCCGGGAACTGACGGGCGAACGGGTGCTCATCGCCGCGCCTTTCTACCATATGAACGCGCTGGCGCTGGCGCTGTTGACGCTGGCAAGTCAGGTGACCACCGTATTGCTGCCGCAATTCGCCGCACGCGCTTATCTCCAGGCGGTGAACCACTACCGCTGTAGCTGGCTCACCGCCGTGCCGCCGATGCTGGCCATGATGCTGCAGGAAAAAGATCTGCTGGCGGAAAGCGATCTCTCCTGCGTGCGGGTGATTCGTATGGGATCAGCGCCGGTGAGTGACAGCCTGTATCGGTCATTACGCCGCTGGCTGCCGCAGGCGCGCATCATTAACGCCTATGGCACCACAGAAGCCGGGCCGGTGGTCTTTGCGCCGCACCCGCAAGGGCTGACCACGCCGGCCGGTTCGCCCGGCTATCCCCATCCCGCCGTCAGCGTGCGGCTGCGCGGCGCTGACGGTGCGCTGGCGGATGAAGGCGTGCTGGAGATGAAAAGTCCGGCGTTAATGCATGGCTATCACCAGCGACCGGATGTTCCCGCGCCCTTTACTGATGACGGTTACTACATTACCGGCGACGTGTTTCGCCGCGACGAACAAGGGTTCTTCTGGTTCATCGGCCGCCATGACGATATGTTCGTCTGCGGCGGAGAAAATATCTGGCCGGGTGAGGTCGAAAAGCTGCTGGAAAGCCACCCGCAGGTTCAGCAGGCCTGTGTCGTGCCGGTCGCGGATGACATCAAAGGCCAGAAACCCGTCGCCTGGGTGATCCCCCGCGCCGGAGAGTCCCTCGACCCACAGGCGCTGAAAAACTGGGCGCTGCAACAGGGGCCGGCTTATTTACATCCACGCCATATCTGGCTTACCGACCACTTCCCGCTGGCGGGCACCAATAAAGTGGATCGCCGGGCCTTACAGATATCGGCAGAACAACGTGTACAACAAGGGGAAAGACCATGAGCTTTAACTGGCATAACCCGTATCTTACGCCGCGCACGCCGGTGTTCGCCCATAACATCGTCTCCACTTCGCATCCGCTGGCGGCTCAGGCGGGCAACCGCATCTTACTGGAAGGCGGCAACGCGGTGGATGCCGCTATCGCCGCCGCCGCCACGCTGACGGTGGTGGAGCCGGTATCAAACGGACTGGGAAGCGATGCCTTTGCGCTGGTCTGGGCCGGTGGACAACTGCACGGGCTGAATGCGTCCGGCCCTGCGCCGGGCGCCTGGGATGTGAATTATTTTCGTCGTCGCTACGGCAACGATGCGCAGGGACTGGCGAAACGCCCGGAACGCGGCTGGGATGCCGTTACCGTGCCTGGCGCGGTGGCCGGTTGGGAAGCGCTGCATCGCCGTTTTGGTAAACTGCCCTTTTCCCGTCTGATGCACAGCGCCATCGGGATCGCAGAGCGCGGCGTCGCACTGGCGCCGATGGTGGCGCGGAAATGGCAGGCCGCCGTACCGATTCTTGCGCAACAACCCGGCTTTGCCGATGCCTTTATGCCTGGCGGACGGGCGCCGCAAACCGGCGAGTTATTTCGTTTCCCGGCCGCCGCGAAAACCCTGCGTCTGTTGGCCGACCAGGGCGCGCGCGCGTTTTATGAAGGCGAGATTGCCGAATCCATCGTGAACTGGTCGCAGCAGACCGGCGGCAGCCTGACCTTACAGGATTTACAGGCATATCAGCCTGAATGGGTAACGCCGATAAGCCAGCGCTATCGCGGTTATGAGGTCCATGAAATTCCCCCTAACGGGCAGGGCATTGCGGCGCTGATTGCCCTGGGGATTCTGGAGCGGTTTGACCTCGCCGGCCTGGCGCTGGATGGCGTGGATGTCCAGCATCTGCAAATCGAAGCGATGAAACTGGCCTTCGCCGATGTGTACCGCTACGTGGCTGATCCGGCGTCGATGGAAATCACGCCGCAGCAGATGCTGGACAATAACTACCTGCAGCAGCGCGCCGCGCAAATCGACCTGACGCGCGCCAGCCTGCCGGCGGCGGGAATACCTCGCAGCGGCGGCACCGTTTATCTGACCACCGCCGATGAAAATGGCATGATGGTGTCATTTATTCAGTCCAACTATATGGGCTTTGGTTCGGGCGTGGTGGTGCCGGAGTATGGCATCAGCCTGCAAAACCGGGGAGCGGGATTTTCCAGTGATCCAAAATCCGCCAATGTGGTAGCGCCGGGCAAACGTCCCTTCCACACCATTATTCCGGCTTTCCTTACCAGAAATGGACAGCCGCAGATGAGCTTTGGCGTCATGGGGGGCGATATGCAACCCCAGGGGCATGTGCAAACCCTCGTCAGAATGCTGGATTTTCATCAGCAGCCGCAGGCTGCCTGCGACGCCCCTCGCTGGAAAGTTAACCGGGATTTTACCCTTGATCTGGAAAGCCGTTTTGACCCGGCGGTCGTGCAGCAACTGCAATCCCGCGGCCATCAACTAAAAAGCGTTGACGACCCTTACATGGACTTTGGTGCAGGGCAATTTATCTGGCGACTGTCAGACGACCTCAATCACGGCTATGTCGCCGCCAGTGACAGCCGACGGGACGGGCAGGCCGTGGGGTTTTGATGTTAACGACATGCCTTTATCCTTTCGCTAAGGGCCTGTTTTTCTCGTAAGCCTGTGGATAACGGAACGTGGTTCGATAGCGCCGCGGGCGCGGCGCATCGGTTGACGAAGGGAGGTTAGCGGGCGCCGATGTTGCGCAGCGCCTTGCCAGACATCAGATTCCGTTCGATGTGCTCCAGCGAGACGTTTTTGGTTTCCGGGATCAGCGCCAGCGTGATAAAGACGAACAGCAGGTTCAGCGCCGCATAGACCCAGAAGGTGTGGGCGCTGCCGAGCGAATTCAGCATGGTGAGAAAGGTGGCGCCGACGATCATGTTGGCGATCCAGTTGGTGGCGGTGGAGCAGGTGATGCCGAAATCGCGCCCTTTCAGCGGCTGGATCTCCGAGCACAGCACCCAAATCAGCGGGCCGGCGCTCATGGCGAAACCGATGATGAACAGCATCAGCATAATGATCGCCATGTACTGCCCGGCCTCCGTGCTGATGCCGCTATTCAGCATGGTGCCCAGGATACCCATGCCGGCCGCCATCACCACGAAGCCGAGAATCAGCGTCGGTTTACGGCCCCAGCGGTCGACCAGACCGATGGCGATAAAGGTGGCCATCACGTTGACCAGCCCGACGATTACGGTGCCCCACATCTGTTGTTCGGTGCTGGCGAAGCCCGCCAGGCCGAAGATTTTCGGCGCGTAGTACATGATGACGTTCATGCCGGTGAACTGCTGCATCACCTGCAGCAGAATGCCGAGGAACACCGCGCGGCGGAAGTTGCCGTTATTTTTGAACAGCGCCCAGCCGCTCTGCTTCAGTTTCAGACTTTCCCGGATTTCATCAAGCTCGCGGTGCGCCTGTTCGCTGGTGTCGCGCAGTTTTTCCAGTACCTGACGCGCCTGTTCATGACGGTTGCGCGACGCCAGCCAGCGCGGGCTGTCCGGCAGGAAGAATACGCCGATCAGCAACAGCGCGGCCGGCAGAGTGATGACGCCCAGCATCCAGCGCCACGCGCCGCTGTAGCTGAGCGCGGTATCGGACAGATAGGCGGCCAGAATGCCGATGGTAATCATCAGCTGATACATCGAGATCATGCTGCCTCGAATGTTTTCCGGCGCAATTTCAGACAGATAGATCGGCGCGGTGTAGGAGGCGATCCCGACGGCCAGACCGAGAATGACGCGGGAGGCAATCAGCATCTCCACATTGGCGGAACACGCCGAAAGCAGAGAGCCGGCCACGAATAAAATCGCGCCGACCATCAGGCTGTATTTCCGGCCCAGACGGAAATTCATCCAGCCGCTGCCGACGGCGCCCACCGCCGCGCCGAACATCATGGCGCTGACGACCCACTCCTGCTGCGAAGTGGTGATGTTAAAGGACGCGGTAATAAACGGCAGCGCGCCGGCGATCACCCCGATATCCAGACCAAACAGCAGGCCGGCTAACGCGGCGAGAAAACAGACGAAAAAGGTGAGCCTGACGTTGGACGTGCGCGGCTGAGCTGACGGCGCGCTAGCGGTAATATTCATACAGTCTCCGGACTACTGACTTCACGAAGAAAAATTCAGGGTAGGAGTCCGTAATCGTATTGACCGTGCGCCAGATCACATTAAATGTAATCGATTACAATCGATATTAATGAGGTTACATTTTGTTTTGTTGTCTGGTTTGCGCTTAGAGCATTGTGTTTTTATTTTAATGTGCTGTTTTATATTGATAATAATTTTTTCTGAATCAGATGGAGGTGAGTATCTTCTTGTGGTGCTTATTGTCAGCTTTATATTTGATTACAAATTTTGTAATCGATTACAGTCACATTACAAACGACAAGCGGAGAACGTTTGTCTAGTGGCGCCTGGGTTATCGGCCGGCGTATAGGGGCGCCTTGCGTCAGTCGGCCTGTCGCGGCGGCTGAGCGGCGCGAGAATACCGCCGCCTGCGGCTTAGCCCAGCGGCAGCGCCATAATTACCGCATCTTCCCGGCCCTGTTCCGCCGGGTAATAGTTGCGCCGCAGCGACACTTCGTTGAAGCCCAGTTGCTGATACAGAGCCAGCGCCGGTTGATTCGAGGCGCGCACTTCCAGCCACAGCGTCAGGATGTCGCGCTGTTCCAGTTCGGCGATCAGGTGTTCGAGCAACTGGCGTCCGTAACCCTTGCGCTGATGCGATGGATGGACGGCCAGATTAAACAGCGTGGCCTCGTCCAGCACCCGTTGAGTGATGGCAAACGCCGCCAGTTCATCCCGCACCGCCAGCTTCAGGTTGAAGTAGCGTTCGCCCTGATTGCTGTACAGCGTTTTTTCCGTCCACGGAAAGCGGTGACTGGCTTGCTCAATACGCAGCGCCTGGGGCAGGTCGTCGGGCGTCAGGATAGAAATCGTTTTCATGTTCACATATCTGCTGCCAGAGCGCGCGTCGGGCGCCGGCATTGTTATAGAGTTCGGCCAGCGCCGGGCTGGTAAGCCGGCCGCCGTTCAGCCTAATGGGGTCATCGACGCCCATCAGCCAGCAATGGCAGCGGGTGTTCTCCGGCAGCATCACCGCCTGCTGAGGCGTCAGACTGTATACCTGCCGCGGCGTCAGCGCCAGGCTGCGCAGTACATCGCCCAGCAGAGGATCGTCGTCGGCCGGCGGCGCGTTGGCGATAATCACCAGCCGCACCTGGTCGGGCAAACTGATCGCCACTTCCCCTTGCAGCACCGCCGGGCGGCGCAACGTCCACTGCGTGATGCCCAGCTGTTGTAACAGCCAGTCGCGTCTTGATGATGCCATGCCTAATCCTGTCAGGAGATTCTCCGGTGCCGCGCTATGCTAGCAAACCCATCGTATATGCGCCAACAAAGCGCGATTCCGCTCCCGGCGAATTTACCGCTCTATGTGCCGCGCGGCGAGGCGTACTCATACGCTTCGCCCGTCAGGGGCCAACACGTTGTTCAAAACGATAACGTTTTGTCCTGCAACTCGAATTACTTAGAGTATATAATCGCCGCTCAGATAACGAGGGAGCTTTAGTCAGATGTCCGCATTTACCCCCGCCAGTGAAGTTATACTGCGCCATAGCGATGAATTTTCCGCCCGCCGGGTCCTGTTCGCCGGCGATTTGCAGGATACCCTGCCCGCCAGTTTCGAGGCGGCGGAGGTCCGGGCGCACACTATGCAATACCACCACTGGCAGCAACTGCAGCGCGCGATGGGCGACAGGGCGCAGTTCGCCCTGCTGGCGGACGCCGATACGGTGGCCGGCTGCGATACCCTGATTTATTACTGGCCGAAGAGCAAGCAGGAGGCGCAGTTCCAGCTGTTCAACCTGCTATCGCTGCTGCCGGTGGGCTGCGAGATCTTCGTGATCGGCGAAAATCGCAGCGGCGTGCGCAGCGCGGAAACACTGCTGGCGGAGTTCGCCAGCCTGAATAAGATCGACAGCGCGCGGCGTTGCGGTCTGTATCACGGCCGGCTGGATAAGTCGTCGGGCTTTACGCTCGATGACTGGTGGCAGGAATACGATGTGGACGGGGTGCCGGTTCTTACGCTGCCGGGCGTTTTCAGCCGCGACGGGCTGGATAACGGCAGCCAGTTGCTGCTGTCTACGCTGGAAGCGCACAGTAAGGGCAAGGTACTGGATATCGCCTGCGGCGCCGGCGTGCTGGCCGCGGCCTTCGCCCACCGTTCGCCGAAGATCCGTCTGACGCTCAGCGACGTCAACGCGGCGGCGCTGGAAGCCAGTCGGGCGACGCTGGCGCTGAATCAGCTGGAGGGCGAGGTGATCGCCAGCAATGTCTATTCCGATATCGGCGGTCGCTTCGATCTTATTATTTCCAATCCGCCGTTCCATGACGGCCTGCAGACCAGCCTGCAGGCGGCCGAGATGTTGATTCGCGGCGCGGCGGCGCACCTGAATATCGGCGGTCAGTTGCGCATCGTAGCCAATGCCTTCCTGCCTTATCCAGCGTTGCTGGACGATACGTTCGGCAGCCACGAGGTGCTGGCGCAAACCGGCCGCTTCCGGGTGTATAAGGCGGTGCTGGCGCGCGCCGCGAAAAAACGCGCGTAGGGTAGCGGGCGAGGGCGGCGGCTCGCCGCCGCTCCGGGGGCATCCCAAACGGCGCCGTGCCGCCGCAGGCGCCCCTTTGCCGCCCGGAGCCTCTATCGTCAGTCGTTATTGATGATCGCCATGCCTTCCTGACCGTAGCGGTCGCCGGCGGCGGCCTGCGGCGGAAACAGCGCATCCAGTTCAGCCAGTTCGGCCGCCGACAGGCTTACGTCTGGCGCCGCCACATTTTCCTCCAGGTAGCGACGCCGCTTAGTGCCGGGGATCGGCACGACATGCTCGCCCTGCGCCAGCACCCAGGCCAGCGCAAGCTGGGACGGCGTGATGTGTTTTTTCTGCGCCATTCGCTCTATGCTGTCGAGCAGCGTCAGGTTTTTGGCGAAGTTCTCGTCGCTGAAGCGCGGGTTGTTGCGGCGGAAATCATCGGCGGACAGCGACTGCAACTGGCGGATGGCCCCGGTTAAAAAGCCGCGCCCCAGCGGGCTGTAGGGCACGAACGCGATGCCCAGCCGTTTACAGGCCGGCAGAATGTGCGCTTCCACGTCCCGCGTCCACAGCGAGTATTCGCTTTGCAGGGCGGTTATCGGATGCACGCGATGCGCTCGTTCCAGCGTGCCGGCGGACACTTCGCTCAGGCCCAGATAGCGGACCTTTCCCTCCTTGACCAGCTCGGCCATCGCGCCGACGGTATCCTCGATCGGCACCGTGGGATCGAGACGGTGCTGATAGTACAGATCGATGGTTTCCACCCCGAGCCGCTGCAGACTGCCTTCCACCGCGCGACGCACATATTCCGGTTTGCCGCATACGCCGCGTTCCTGAGCGTTGTGCGGATCGCGCACAATGCCGAATTTTGTGGCCAGAAAGACCCGATCGCGTTTGCCGCGGAGCGCGCTGCCCAGCAGTTGTTCATTGGTATAGGGGCCGTACATATCGGCGGTGTCCAGCAGGGTAATGCCCAGCTCCAGCGCCCGATGCAGGGTGGCGACGGCTTCCTGTTCATCCATTGCGGTGGAATAGAAGTCGCTCATTCCCATGCAGCCCAGCCCGAGGGCGGAAACCCGGGGCCCCTGCGGCCCTAGCGTACGTTGTTTCATCTGAGTGATCTCCAAAATGGATGGAAGAGCATAGAGTCTGGTTGTTTATTGGATAAAGATAAATCACGCATTTTGTGCAACACTGTTTGTAAAAAATAAACAATGGGCCGACGTTATGGATCAGATACAGGCGATGCGGGTTTTTGTCCGCATGGCGGAGAGCGAAAGTTTTAGCCGTGCGGCTGAAAGTCTGGCGATCCCGCGCGCCACGGTAAGCCAGACGCTGAAGCGACTCGAACTGCGTCTGGGCGTGCGCCTGTTCGAGCGCACCACGCGTCAGGTGCGCATCACCGACGAGGGACGGCTGTACCACCAGCGCTGCGTGCAGTTGCTGGCCGAAATGGATGAGACGGACAGCATGTTCTCGCGCCAGCGTCAGCAGCCGAGCGGCCGGGTGCGCATCGATATGCCGCATTCGCTGGCGCGCGAGGTGGTGATCCCGGCTCTGCCGGCGTTCTATCGGCGCTATCCGCAGATGACGCTGGTGCTGAGCGCCAACGATTCGACAATCAATATGCAGCGTGAAGGGGTGGACTGCGTGTTGCGCGCCTGGCGAATGGACGACGATTCGCTGGTCGCCAGGCCGCTGGCGTCGCTGCCGCAGGTGACCTGCGCCGCGCCGGACTATTGCGCCGCCTTTGGCCGGCCGGCGTCGCTGGCGGAACTGAACGGGCACCAGATGGTGGGGTATTTTTCTCTGCGCAGCCTGCGGCTGTATCCGCTGGAGTTTATGCAGCAAGAACAGGTGGTTTTCCGTATGCTGCCCGCGCGGGTCGAAGTCAACGGGGCGGACGCCTATATCGCCGCCGCCCGGGCCGGGCTGGGGCTGATCCAGGCGCCCTGTTACACGTTGCGTTCATTACTGGCGCGCGGAGAGCTGGTGGAAATGCTGCCGCAAACGCCGCCGCCGCCGATGCCCCTCTATATTATGTATCCGCCGGGCCGCTTCCTGGCGCCGCGTATTCGGCTGGTGATTGACTGGCTGCAGACCTGCCTTGACCAGTCGCCGATACGCTAACTGACGATTTTTACAGCAAACCCCCACGCAGAAAGGAAATAATCATTGACCTTAGCGGGAAAATCTCTAGAATTCGCCTCCGTGGTTACATTACATCGCTAATGTTACTGGTAAGCGAAGGTGGCGGAATTGGTAGACGCGCTAGCTTCAGGTGTTAGTGCCTTAACGGGCGTGAGGGTTCAAGTCCCTCTCTTCGCACCAACAACCACATTATTTGTATCGCACGGCATACTGCGAAGGTGGCGGAATTGGTAGACGCGCTAGCTTCAGGTGTTAGTGTCTTAACGGACGTGAGGGTTCAAGTCCCTCTCTTCGCACCACGCTGGTGATACAAATTATTCATACCCTGTGCGAAGGTGGCGGAATTGGTAGACGCGCTAGCTTCAGGTGTTAGTGCCTTAACGGGCGTGAGGGTTCAAGTCCCTCTCTTCGCACCACATCGTTTTTCCTCTTGTTCTCTTCCTTATACTTATACCCTGTTTTAATGCCGATTTTTCTTTTTGATTAGTATTGTTAATGTTTCTGCTCGCCGAATATGCGTTTTTCAGCCGGCGCCGAGAGTGGCGACAACCGCCGCCAGCCCGCAGACCAGCGCGATGCAGGACGGCAGCAGTAAATAAGGACGTAATCGGCGGCGACACAGCATAAACAGCGTGCTCAGCATGGCCAGCAGGATAATCCCCTTCAGTTGCGTCAGACTGGGCTCAAACAGCAGCAGCAGCGGCAGAGCGGCGCAGGGCAGCAATAGCCCGCTCCAGGCGCTGGAAAGACGTTTTCTCAGCCGCCAGCCCCGTTCCGTCCGACCACAGGCGGCAATAATGGCAGCAAACATCGTTGTTCGTCCGTATGATAATGATAACCAATATCATATAAGAAACTGGCGCAATTGCCACCTTATCGCCGCGCGGTGTTGTTGCGGAGGGATTACTCTTCTGATTTCAGCATATTACGCATCATATGGATCATGTTCATGATCACAGCCGAGTGCTCATGCTTGCGCCAGATCAGCGCGATTTGCGTCGTCAGCTGATTGTTTTCGATATCGTGGTAGGTCAGGTTGCCCGGCTGAATGAAATGCAGCGAGCGCGGGATGATGGTAATGCCAAAGCCGGCTGAAACCATACCGATGGCCGAGGTCATCTGCGGTGCCTGCTGACTCATGATCGGTTCATAACCGGCTTCATAGCAGGAAAGCATGATCATGTCATACAGACCGGGGCTGACTTCCCGCGGGAAAATGATCAGCGGCTCTTGCTGCAGTTCGCTCAGATGAATGCTTTGTTTCCGTTGTAAAGGGTGGCCGGCGGGAATAACCAGCTGCATCGATTCCTCGACCAGTATCTCACTGTTGAACTCACGGCTGGCGCTGCACGGCAGCCGGACGAACGCCACATCCAGACTCTGGTTGTGCAGGCCGGACATCAGCACGGGCATATTCTCCTCCTGCGGCCGTAAAGTAACATGAGGATAACGCTGCCGGTAGGCGTGCAGCAGTTTCAATACCGCGGGATGAAAGGACGCCGAGCAGGAGAAACCGACGTTAAGATTGCCGCTCTCGCCGCGCGCGATGCTGCGCGCTCTGTCGACCGCCGTGTCGATAAGTTGCAGGATCTGGCTGGCATCCTGATACAAAACCTCGCCAGCCGCCGTCATTTCCACGCCGCGCGTGAGCCGTCTGAACAGCGGCGTGCCGATCTCCCGCTCCAGCTTCTGAATTTGCTGGCTGAGCGGCGGCTGAGATATACCCAGGTTTTCCGCCGCTCGCGTGAAGTGCCGGGCCGAAGCTACCGCAATGAAGTAGCGCAGATAACGTAGTTCCATATTTTTTTGATCTCAAAGTCGCGACCTTTCTATATTGGAACTTCACTGCTTCTGGCGTCAATCTAATAGCTACATATTAATAAACTTTATGTTTGAGATGTCCCGGAGGTAGTCAGTATGTGTGAACATCTTCATACGAACTCATGCGTCGATGAAATCATAAAACTGGTCAAAGATCAGCAGGAACAGGATGCGGAAAGTGTCATTTATCAAACCTCGCTGATGAGCGGGTTGATCAGCGGCGTTTATGAAGGTCCAACAACCATGGCCGACTTGCTGAAACACGGCGATTTCGGGATCGGGACTTTTAATGATTTAGATGGCGAACTGGTCGCCATGAACAGCAAAATTTTCCAGCTGCGCGGCGACGGCAGCGCCCGGGCCGCTCATCCCGAGCAAAAGACGCCGTTTGCGGTGATGACGTTCTTCCGTCCCACGGAGGAAATTTTGTTTGAGCGCCAGACCGATCGCGCCAGTATTCACAAGAAGATTGATGAAATCGTCGGCACCGACAACTTGTTTTGCGCGTTGCGTATTGACGGCAAGTTCGGCTATGTGGAAACCCGCACGGTTCCTCGTCAGGAACGCCCGTATAAACCCATGCTGGAAGCGATAGCCGAGCAGCCCACGTTCCATTTTGAACATCGCGACGGCGCCATTATCGGCTTCCGCAGCCCGGCTTATACCCAGGGTATTAATGTTGCTGGTTACCACGAACATTTTATCACCGACGATCGCACCGGCGGTGGACACGTTCTGGATTACCAGCTTGAAGAAGGCAAGGTGACCTTTGGCGTTATCGCCAAACTGATTATCGATTTGCCGCAGGACAGTGATTTTCTCAGCGCCAATCTGTCTCCCGACAACCTCAGCAGCATCATCCGTTCGGCTGAAAGTTAATAGCCAGAGATCACCGACAGCCATTAAATGTAAGGGGGATATATTATGGAAAATGAATCAGGTAAACAAAACTGGAATAGTGGTGCGGAGCTGATTGTAAAGCATCTGGAACAGCAGGGCGTGAAGTATGTTTTTGGTATCCCGGGGGCGAAAGTCGACCGCGTATTCGATGCGCTGGTTGATTCGTCGATCGAGACCGTTCCGGTGCGCCATGAGGCGAACGGCGCCTTTATGGCGGCGGCGATAGGGCGTATTACCGGTAAGGCCGGCGTAACGCTGGTGACCTCGGGACCGGGTTGTTCCAATCTGGTCACCGGTCTGGCGACGGCGACCTATGAAGGTGACCCGGTTGTGGCGCTGGGCGGCGCGGTTAAACGCGCGGACAGACTGAAATTGACTCACCAGAGCCTGGATACGGTCAGTCTGTTTCAGCCTGTGACTAAATACAGCGCGGAAATCGGCGCGTCTTCCGCCATTTCGGAAGTGATGGCGAACGCGTTCCGCGCCGCGGAATTCGGCCGTCCGGGCGCTTCGTTTATCAGTTTGCCGCAGGATATCGTCAATGATCCGGTCACCAGCCAGATTCTGGCGACGCCGTACCTGCCGTCGGTCAACGGCGCGCCGCATGCCGATATCGTGTCGCTCGGTCAGATGATTGAACGCGCTAAAAATCCGATTCTGCTGCTGGGCCTGATGGCCAGCCAGCCGAAGAGTGCCGAGGCGATACGCCGTTTACTGCGCCGCAGCCAGTTACCGGTAACCAGCACCTATCAGGCGGCGGGCGTGGTCGATCAGCAGCATTTCGATCACTTTGCCGGCCGAGTCGGGTTGTTTAACAACCAGGCTGGCGATAAGCTGTTACAGCAGGCGGACCTGATTATTACCGTGGGATACAGCCCGGTCGAATATGATCCCGCTTTGTGGAACAACGGTAAAGCCACGCTGGTGCACATCGATATCGTGCCGGCGGAGATTGATAGCGCCTACCGCCCGGCTCGCGAACTGATTGGCGATATCGAAACAACCATCAACCAGCTGACCGACTGTATCAGCCATCCGGTGACGCTGTCCGACAAGGCACAGCAGGTACTGGAAGATCGCACCAAACAGCGCCACGATCTGGCGACGCGCGCGGTGAATATGCGTGGTTTCGCGATTCACCCGTTGCGCCTGGTGCGCGCCATGCAGGATATCGTCAACAGCGATGTGACGCTGTGCGTCGATATGGGCAGTTTCCATATCTGGCTGGCGCGTTATCTGTACAGCTTCCGCGCGCGGCAGATTCTGATGACCAACGGTCAGCAGACCATGGGCGTGGCGTTGCCGTGGGCCATTGGCGCGGCGCTGGTTCATCCTAACCAGAAAGTGGTTTCGGTTTCCGGCGACGGCGGCTTTATGCAGTCCAGCATGGAGCTGGAAACGGCGATTCGCCTGAAGTGCAACCTGCTGCATATCATCTGGGTGGATAACGCCTATAACATGGTTGAAATTCAGGAAGAGAAAAAATATCACCGTTCCTCCGGGGTGAAATTCGGTCCGATCGACTTTAAGGCGTATGCCGAAGCCTTCGGCGCGAAGGGATTCGCGGTAACCAATGCCGAAGAACTGGAAAGCAAACTCCGTGCGGCCATGGACGTGCAGGGGCCGGCCGTTATCGCTATTCCTGTTGATTATTCGGATAATTATCGCCTGATGGAAGAACTGAATATCAGCCAGCTGTTCTGATCCTGCCCGTCTCCGGCAGTGAGGGGGGCGGCAACGCCGGCGCGGAGTTTGTCTCCGCCGCCAAACATCGATAATATTGACAATAATTATCATTGTCATTCTTATCAGGGCGCGGCGCTTGCCGGAACCTCTCAATGCCGACAGTTAATACGATTATCACGCCAGGCGAACAAGATGCGCATAGCGACGTCGGGTCGCTGGCGCAGGCGTTGCATGATGTGCTGGCCCGATATCGGCCGCACTGCCTGGAGACGGTTCGTTTTGGCTCTGCGCCTCCCGCAGGGAGTATGACGCTCGCCGAGTGGTCATCCCCTGCGTTTTTTTCCGATTTGATCCGGCGCTACGGCGACGATATCTACCGTCTGCAGCCGCAGGCTGCGCGCGAGGAAAAACCATTACAGGCGCTGTGGGCGCAGTGGTATTTTGGTTTGCTGGTGCCGCCGCTGATGCTGACCGCCTTGCTGTATCCGCTGATGGCGGATTATTCATCTGAACGTATTCACGTTGCTTTTCATCAAACCGGCCGGCCGGCGCACTTCTTTATCGAGACGCAGGCGCAGACGGCCGAAGATGACGCCGTATGGCGTCTGGTCAGGCTGCTGCGCCAGCATCTTATCCCGGTGGTCAATACTCTCGACGGTTTTGGCGTGCTGAACGCAAAGCTGGCGTGGAATAACAACGGCTATTTGATGCACTGGCTGCTGGACGATATCGCCGCGTTGCTGCCGCCGGGCGCGCCGACCGCCATCGGCCGGGCGCTGTTTCTGACGCCGACGCTGCCGGACGGCGCGGATAATCCCTTGTTTCGCACCGTCATTCCGCGTAATGATAAGCTGGAGCGTCGCAGTTGCTGTCAGCGTTATCGTCTGCCTGACGTGGCGCGCTGCCGCGACTGTACGCTTAACCGGGGAGAGGGGGGATAGACGGCGTCTGGCGCCGCGCGGATGAAGCGCGCCTTCTTCTTCTCTTGTGATCGCCGCAATACAGGTAACAACCATGTTGACCCGGACCGTCAAACGCACCATTAAACGCGTCATCGCGCTGACCGCCGTCGCGGCGCTGACGCTGCTGGTTATTCGTGTTTATGACAGCGGACGCGGCCCGGCGCTCTCTCCATGGCATACCTGGGTGCCGGAGGAAATGTCGGACGCGCGTCTGGATAAGGCCGACTGGCCGACGTGGCTCGCCGCGGAGGCGCAGCTCTTTCGCGAAACGGACCGCCATGTCACCCAGCTGCTGGATGAGGAAGACCGCCAGCCGGCCAACCGTTATTTCGCCGACAGCCCGCTGTATCCAGGCAAATTCCAGCATGACTGGAACCGCTCATATGAGTTGCTGCCGGACGGTAAGGTGAAAGGCGCGGTAGTGCTGCTGCATGGCCTGACCGATTCGCCTTATAGCCTGCGCCATCTCGCCGAGAGCTATCGTCGGCGCGGTTTCGTGGCGGTGGGCATTCGTTTGCCGGCGCACGGCACGGTGCCGGGCGCGCTGACCGATGTGCGCTGGCAGACATGGATGGCGGCGACCCGACTGGCGGTACGCGAAGCCCGGCGCCATCTGACCGATTCGGCGCAGCCGCTGCATTTGGTGGGGTTCTCCAACGGCGGCGCGCTGGCGCTGAAATATGCGCTGGATGCGCAGGACGATCCCTCGCTGGCGCGGCCGGACCAACTGGTCCTGATTTCTCCGATGATCGGCGTGACCAGCTACGCCCGTTTTGCCGGTCTGGCCGGGCTGCCGGCCGTTTTCCCTGCGTTTGCCAAATCGGCCTGGCTTAGTATCCTGCCGGAGTTCAACCCGTTCAAATATAACTCTTTTCCGGTTAACGGCGCGCGTCAGTCGTGGCTGTTGACCCATGAACTGCAGCAGCAGCTCAGCCGCAAAGCGCAGGCGAATGGTCTGGCGACGCTGGCGCCGGTGCTCACCTTCCAGTCGGTGATGGATTACACGGTCAGTACCCGGGCGGTGATCGCCTCGTTCTATAATCTGTTGCCGAAGAACGGCAGCCAAATTGTTCTGTTCGACATTAACCGCACCGTCAACTTTGGCCCGCTGCTGCGGCCAGCCGCCCTGGCGGCCATCGGTCAGTTATTGCCGCCGCCGCCGCGTAATTATGAGACGACGGTAATCACCAACGAATCACCATCCAGCGCCCGCGCGCTGGCTTACGATGTGCCGGCCGGGTCAAGCCAGCAAACGTCGCGCCTGCTGGGTATGGATTATCCGCCCGATGTCTACTCTCTGTCGCACGTCGCGCTGCCTTTTCCGGATTCGGATTCGCTCTACGGTCGTTTTGCGCAAAATCCGCGCGAGTTCGGCTTCCCGCTCGGACAGATAGCCGCCAGGGGAGAACGCTCGGTGCTGGTGGTCGATCTGGATACCTTACTGCGCCTGTCGTCCAATCCGTTCTTTCCCTATCTGCGGCAGCGCATTGAGGAAAAAATACCGCAGTGAGCGGATGAAAATGGCGTGCGATCAGACGCAGCCATAGCAGACCGCTCTAAACCTTCCGCATCGCCGCGTGGCGTAAAACACGATCGCCAGGCATGGCCGACAGCGCGATCTCAGTCGTGAAGGCCGCAGCGTTAGCGCTGGGCATTCTTTCTTCGCCGTGGCCGCCGGGCCGCAGCAGACGTCTCCGGCGGACGGTTTCCCGATCAGCATAAAGGCCACTGACATTTTTTGTCAGTGGCCTTTGTTACGATCCGAATTTACACGCCAACGCGATCCGCGCGATCGCATATTGAAAAGGACACGCCAGTGATACGCGCCATTACTATTCTTAGCGAAAATTTTTCCGATTGGGAAACCGCCCTGATCAATTCGGCCGGCCGCGGCTATTATGGTTTCGAGACTCGTTTCGCCGCCCCTGACGGTCGCCCGGTCCTATCCTCCGGCGGCATGATGGTTACTCCACAACTGGCGATTGAGGATATTCAACTTGATGATCTCGACCTGCTGATGGTATGCGGCGGCACCGTCTGGCGTACCGACCAGGCGCCGGATATTACCGGACTGGTGAGTTCGGCTCATCACAGGAACATCATCGTCGCGGGTATTTGCGACGGTACGCGGGTGCTGGCGCAGGCGGGCGTGCTCGACAACGTCCGCCACACCTCTAATTCGGCGGAAAACCTGGCGGAACTGCATTATCGGGGCGCCGCTTACTATCAGGATGTTCCCTGGGCGGTGGCCGATCGGCGTGTCATCACCGCGCCCGGCAGCGCGCCGGTCAGCTTCATGGCCGAAATCTTGCGCGAGCTGGGAAGCCGCGACGAAAACCTCAAAACCTGGCTGGCGATGCACGCCGCCGAACATAGCAGGACGGCCTGAAGCGCCGGCCGACTCGTTTCCCTGACTGAGCGCGCGGTTGCTGCGCGCGCCTGCCCGCCGCTTGCATCTTTTGCCTCTCGCGCTAAACCTTATCAGAGCGGGCCGCTTATTCCGGCGCAGCCGTGCGTCCATCGCGGTCTGATAATTGAAAAAAACTAATTTCGCTCGGCTATTCGCATTACTTTAACTAATGATTTGTGTTTTTTATTAGGAGGGTAACTTCTGGTTTTTATCAACCAATCTGGATTAAAAGTCTTCTATATTTATTTGTTGTGAATTTTATTCTGATATATGTGTTTTTAATGAATTTAATGACTATGGCGTTAATTGGTCTATTAATTTAACTATATATTTTATCTTATGACTAAGGTTGTGGTTAGCGGCTAATTTCGGTGGTAAGTTCAGTTTATGGGCAACCTCTGTGTCTCTGGTTTTATCTCAGGTTCTTAGCGAATAACAAAGAGGGAACGGAACAATGGCAAAGCAAACCCCGCTGTATCAGCAGCATCTGGCCGATGGCGCCAGAATGGTGGATTTCCATGGCTGGATGATGCCGCTGCACTATGGATCGCAACTGGATGAGCATCACGCGGTGCGGCGGAACGCCGGGATGTTTGACGTTTCCCATATGACGATTGTCGATCTGCACGGCGTGCGCACGCGTGAATTTCTGCGCTATCTGCTGGCGAACGACGTCGCCCGTCTGACCCAGCCGGGTAAAGCGCTTTACACCGGTATGTTGAACGCCTCCGGTGGCGTAATCGACGATCTTATCGTTTACTTTCTGACGGAGGATCATTTCCGTCTGGTAGTGAACTCCGCGACGCGAGAAAAAGATCTGGCCTGGATCGTGGAACATGCGCAGCCGTTTCTGGTGGAGGTGCGTGAACGTGACGATTTGGCGCTGATCGCGGTGCAGGGGCCGCAGGCGCAGGCAAAGGTGCGGCGGGTGTTGAGCGAAGCGCAGCGGCAACTGGTCGAGGGGATGAAGCCGTTCTTTGGCGTGCAGGCCGGCGAGTGGTTTATCGCGACCACCGGCTATACCGGCGAGGCCGGTTATGAGATCGCGCTGCCGCAGGAGCAGGCGGCGGACCTATGGCGGCGTCTGCGGGCCGAAGGCGTACAGCCCTGTGGGCTCGGCGCGCGCGATACGCTGCGCCTGGAGGCCGGCATGAATCTCTATGGTCAGGATATGGATGAGATGACGTCGCCGCTGGCGGCCAATATGGGCTGGACCATCGCCTGGCAGCCGGAAGAGCGCGACTTTATCGGCCGGGAGGCGCTGACGGTGCAGCGCGACAAGGGCACGCAACAGCTGGTGGGGCTGGTGATGACGGGAAAGGGCGTGCTGCGCAACGGTCAGCCGGTGCGTTTTACCGACGACGCCGGCGAGCTGCAGCAGGGAGTGATCACCAGCGGATCCTTTTCGCCGGTACTGGGCGTGAGCATCGCGCTGGCGCGCGTACCGGCGGGGATAGGCGATCGCGCCATGGTGCAGATCCGTAACCGCGAGATCCCGGTTAAGGTGACCCGGCCGGGATTTGTCCGCGCGGGTAAACCCGTCTTTGAGTAACAATCTTTGGTGAATGGAGAGGTCAGCGATGAGCAATGTTCCGGCAGAACTAAAATATACGGCATCACATGAATGGGTGCAGGATGAAGGCGACGGCATATACAGCATTGGGATCACCGAACATGCGCAGGAGCTTCTCGGCGATATGGTGTTTATCGATCTGCCGGAAGTGGGCGCCTTGTTCAACGCCGGCGATGAATGCGCGGTGGCCGAGTCGGTGAAAGCCGCATCGGATATCTATGCGCCGATCGGCGGAGAGGTGGTGGAAATTAACGAGGAACTGGAGAACGCGCCCGAACTGGTTAACAGCGCGCCCTATGCGGAAGGATGGCTGTTTCGCATCAGAGCGGCCGATGAAACCGAACTCAATGATTTGCTGGACGCCGAAAGCTATCAGGCCTCGCTGGAAGATGACGACGCCGAAGAATAGACGGGCCGCGGGCGGCGAGCGCTTGTCTCTGCCGTGTTAATGCCATATCGAGGTTGCCGACCGCTGCGCCCGGCACGGGCGCAGCGAGGAGCTGTCCCGCTTTGCGAACCTGCGCGCGCGTTATTCAAATTTTCGCCCGGCAAATTTGTCGACGGTTGATGCCGCTGCGACCCCGCACTGCGCTGTCCCTGATAACAAGCCTGGTCGGCGGCCTGATATCGTGCGTGTTTCGATCGGCCTGACCGCGATCTGACGCCCGCGTCAATCACGTTAAGCGACCCGCATCGGCCTGTGCTCAGGCAGAGCGCCGTATCCGGGTTCCCCGTAGTTTCGCTTTAAATGCAGGAAATAGCCGTAATGACTCAGACACTCAGCCAGCTTGAGCACGACAGCGCGTTCACGGAACGACATATTGGTCCTTCTCCTCTCCAGCAGCAGGCGATGTTGGCGCAGATACAGGCGGATTCGCTGGAGGCGCTGACCCGGCAGATTTTACCGGCCGACATCCAACTGCCCGGCCCGCCGGCCATCGGCGACGGGGTAAGCGAGTCACAGGCGCTGGCGGAGCTGAAAGCTATCGCCAGCCGCAACCAACGCTATAAAAACTATATCGGCATGGGCTATTGCGCGGTGCTGATGCCGGCCGTTATCCAGCGCAATATGCTGGAAAACCCCGGCTGGTATACCGCCTATACGCCGTACCAGCCGGAAGTGTCGCAGGGGCGGCTGGAGGCGCTGCTGAATTTCCAGCAACTGAGTCAGGATTTAACCGGGCTGGCGCTGGCTTCCGCCTCGTTGCTGGATGAAGCGACCGCGGCGGCGGAAGCCATGGCGCTGGCCCGGCGCGCCAGCAAGCTGAAGCAGGCTAACCTTTTTCTGGTGGCGGAGGACGTACATCCGCAAACGCTGGACGTGGTGCGCACGCGGGCGCGGGCGTTCGGTTTCGAGCTGGTGGTCGCGCCGGCCGACCGCTTCGCCGATTACGACGGAGTCTTCGGCGTGCTGCTGCAGCAGGTCGGCAGCGACGGTCAGCTGCACGATTATCGCCCGCTGCTGGCGCAATTGAAGCAGCGAAAAATCATCAGTTGCGTCGCCGCCGATATGATGGCGCTGGTGCTGCTGGAAGCGCCCGGCCATCAGGGCGCCGACGTAGTGTTCGGTTCCGCGCAGCGCTTTGGCGTTCCGATGGGATACGGCGGGCCGCACGCCGCGTTTTTCGCCTGTCGGGACGAATTCAAACGGGCGATGCCGGGCCGCATCATCGGCGTTTCGCGTGATGCGGCCGGCAACACGGCGCTGCGCATGGCGATGCAAACGCGCGAACAGCATATCCGGCGTGAAAAGGCCAACTCCAATATCTGTACCTCGCAGGTGCTGCTGGCGAATATCGCCGGAATGTACGCGGTGTTTCACGGACCGGACGGACTGCGGCGCATCGCCGAACGTATCCACCGGCTGACCGATATCCTTGCCGCCGGTCTGCGTCAGGGCGGGATGACGCTGCGTCACCCTGGCTGGTTCGATACGCTGACGGTCGAGGTGGCGGATAAGGCGGCGGTGCTGAACCGGGCGCTGAGCTTCGGCCTCAACCTGCGCGGCGATCTGCCGGGCGCGGTGGGCATTACGCTGGATGAAACCACCTGCCGGCAAGACGTGCTGACGCTGTTTGACGTGCTGCTCGGCGATGGTCACGGCTTGGATCCGGCGGCGCTGGATAAACAGGTGATCGCGCAGCCGCCCTCGATTCCGCCGGCATTGTCGCGTCAGAGTCCGATCCTGACTCATCCGGTGTTTAATCGCTACCACAGCGAAACGGAAATGATGCGCTATCTGCACCACCTGGCGGCGAAAGATCTGGCTCTTGATCAGGCGATGATCCCGCTGGGGTCCTGCACGATGAAACTGAATGCGGCCGCCGAAATGCTGCCGATCAGCTGGCCGGAATTTAGCGAACTGCATCCGTTCTGTCCGCCGGAGCAGGCGCAAGGGTATCGTCAGATGATCGAACAGCTGTCCGACTGGCTGGTGCAGCTGACCGGCTATGACGCGGTGTGCATGCAGCCGAACTCGGGCGCTCAGGGGGAATACGCCGGCATGCTGGCCATTCGGCGCTATTACGACAGCCGGGACGAAACGGCGCGCCGAATCTGTCTGATCCCCGCCTCGGCTCACGGCACCAATCCGGCCTCGGCGCATATGGCCGGCATGGAGGTGTTGGTGGTCGACTGCGATCGCCAGGGCAATATCGATTTGCTCGATCTGCGCGCCAAAGCGCAGCAGGCGGCAGAGCGGCTGGCCTGTATTATGGTGACCTATCCCTCGACGCACGGCGTGTACGAAGAAGGGATCCGCGAGGTGTGCCAGATCATCCATCAGCACGGCGGCCAGGTATACCTGGACGGCGCCAATATGAACGCGCAGGTCGGCATTACCTCGCCGGGCTATATCGGCGCCGACGTGTCGCACCTTAATCTGCATAAAACCTTTTGTATTCCGCACGGCGGCGGCGGGCCGGGCATGGGGCCGATTGGCGTGAAAGCGCACCTGGCGCCGTTCGTGCCGGGGCATCAGGTGGTGCGCATCGACGGGTTGCTGACGCAGCAGGGCGCGGTGTCCGCCGCACCGTTCGGCAGCGCCTCCATTCTGCCGATCAGCTGGATGTATATCCGTATGATGGGCGCCGACGGGTTGAAAAAGGCCAGTCAGGTCGCGTTGCTGAACGCCAACTACATCGCCGACCGTTTGCAGTCCGCGTGGCCGGTACTGTACCGCGGCCGCAACGGACGGGTGGCGCATGAGTGCATTCTTGATATTCGGCCGCTGAAGGAGCGTACCGGCATCAGCGAAATGGATATCGCCAAGCGGCTGATCGACTACGGTTTTCATGCGCCGACCATGTCTTTCCCGGTGGCGGGCACGCTGATGGTGGAGCCGACGGAGTCGGAAAGCCAGACCGAGCTGGATCGTTTTATCGACGCGATGTTGGCTATTCGCCAGGAGGCGGAGCGGGTGGCGAACGGCGAATGGCCGCTGCAGGATAATCCGCTGGTCAATGCGCCGCACACTCAGGATGACGTCGTCGACGACTGGCCGCACCCTTATAGCCGCGAACTGGCGGTCTTTCCGGCCGGCCGGCGCGATAAGTACTGGCCGACGGTGAAACGACTGGACGACGTCTACGGCGATCGCAATCTGTTCTGCGCCTGCGTGCCGGTCGGCGATTATGTCGAATAGCGCGCGGCCGGCAGGGCGCGGGGCTTAGCGCTACCGGGGCAATACGGCCTGCTGACGGAGGAAACCGCTCGCCCGCCCAACGAGCGGGCGAGCGGCAAGTCGGGCAGAGCTCTGGTATACGAGCCGGCGTATCGGGTAATATCCCGTTGCGTCGGTTTTTTATTTTCGTTGTGAGCGGGATACGCTTTTCCGCCGTCTCCGGCTTTATCCGGCGGCTTTTCATGCTACCGTCGATTGCGCGCTGGTTTAACGCGCGCTTGCCCCGGAAGAAAAACAGGACGCGCCAGTTCCTCTAGTCGGGCCGACCCGCAGCGGGGCGGTCTTCTGATTTTGCGAGTAACACAGCTTATGGCTTTACGCATCGACCGGCGCACCGCGACCGCGCTTCTGGTGGCGACGGTATTTTTCATGGAAAATCTGGACGCCACCGTAATTACCACGGCGCTCCCGATGATGACCCGCGATTTCGGCACCCAGGTTTCGCATATGTCGGTGGGCGTTTCTGCCTATCTGGTGGCTCTTGCCGTGTTTATCCCGGTCAGCAGTTGGGCGGCGGACCGCTTCGGCGCCCGCCGTATTTTCTGCTGGGCGATCCTCATCTTCACCGGCGCATCCGCGCTGTGCGCGGCGGCCGGCGACCTGCTCAGCTTTACCGCCGCGCGTATTCTGCAGGGCATCGGCGGCGCCATGATGGTGCCGGTCGGCCGGCTGGTGGTGCTGCGCGATACGCCGCGCGCCGATCTGGTGCGCGCCATCGCCATTCTTACCTGGCCCGGTCTGGTCGCGCCCGTACTCGGGCCGCCGCTGGGCGGCTGGATCAGCACCCACTGGAGCTGGCACTGGATTTTTTTGCTTAATCTGCCGCTCGGCGCGCTGGTTTTTGTCGCCGCGCTGCGGCTGATCCGCGACGAGGACGCGCGGCGTTTGCCCTTCGATGGCGCCGGTTTTATCCTCACCGGGCTGGGGTTCGGCCTGTTTATGGGCGGATTAGAGCTGGCCAGCCGGGCCGATATCTCCCGGTTAACGGCGCTGTTCACCCTGCTGGCCGGCCTGCTTTTGCTGCTGCTTTCGGCCCGCTATCTGCGGCGCGCAAAAGCGCCGCTGTTCAACCTGACGCCGTTAGCCATTCGGACGTTTCGGGTTACGTCGGTAGGCGGTTCGTTGTTCCGCACCGCGATTGGCTCCGCCCCTTTTCTGCTGCCGCTGATGTTTCAACTGGGGTTCGGCTACAGCGCAGTGGACGCGGGGCTGATGCTGCTCTGGCTGTTCGCCGGCAATCTTTGTATGAAACCCGGCACCACATGGATGATGAATACGCTGGGTCTGCGCACGGTGCTGGTCGGCAATGGCCTGCTGGTGGCGCTTGGTTTCGCCGCCTGCGCGCTGCTCAGCGCCGATACGCCGCGCTGGCTGATCTGCCTCCTGCTGTTTTTTACCGGCATGACCCGTTCCATGCAGTTTACCGCACTCAATACCATCGGCTTCGCCGATGTGCCGCCATCGCAAATGCGCGATGCCAACACGCTATTCTCGGTGCTGCAGCAGATGAACGCCGGAATGGGGATTGCGGTTGGCGCGCTGGCGCTTTCCTGTGCGGAAATCTTACACGGGAGCCTGGCCGGCAGCGCCGGCGCGCAGGATTTCCAGCTGGCGTTCTGGATTATCGCGCTGGTCGCTCTGCTGGCGCTGGTGGATGTCGTGCGTCTGCCCGCCGACGCCGGCGAGCAGGTTTTGCACCGGAAAAAGCGTCAGTCGCGAGGGTAGCGGGCGGATAACGCGCGCTGTCGGAGAGGTCGCCGCGCTTTACCGACCCGCTCCTGTTGCGCGCGAAACCCAGGTTAGTAGTCGTGCAGCAATGCGTGACGAAACGACAGGACGTGCGTCTCCATCGCGCTTTGCGCGGCGGCGGCGTCCTGGCTCGCCAGCGCGTCAATCACCGCCTGGTGCTCCGTGATCACCTCCAGCATATGCTCTTCCCGGGACAGCGAACTGGCCCAGAAACGCTGCGATCGGGCATGCAGTACGCTGAGGATGTCGGTCAGCGTGCTGTTGCCGGCGATCTGCGCCAGCAACTGATGAAATTCATGGTCCAGCGTCATCATTAGCACCCGGTCGCGCGCGTGGCCGGCCGCCGCGATGCGCCGATTGAGCGCGTTCAGTTCGTCAACCTGCGGCGGCGTGGCGCGCTGGCTGGCCAGACGGATGCACAACAGTTCATTGGCGAGCCGCACTTCGATCAGCTCGAGGGCGTCGTTGATGGACAGCGGGGATACCATCACGCCTTTGCGCGGGATCACCTGCAATAGCCCTTCGTTCGCCAGACGATGGATAGCCTGATTAATCGGCGTTCTGCCCATTCGGAGTTCACTCATCACCTGAGCGGTATTCAAATATTCTCCTGGCTTGTAACTTAACGTCACCAGCGCCTGTTTGAAACGCCGGTAGGCCAGTTCATTCTGTGACAGGCCGGTTTCCTCTACCGTCAGGAATTCCCGGCTCTCTGCATCAGCGCTTTTCACGTGTAGCTCCTGCAACTGGAAAATCTTTTACGCTCTTTATTTTTTCCGGCGGCGTTCGCCCGCCGTTTTCCCGCATTCTGAATCCTATTGGTTATAGTACACAAAAACATGGCACGAAAATCGCTTATTTCCATCCTGAAGATTCTGTGAAATTTCACAGTTATTTGAGTGACAGGGGGAGCGATTTCATGACATTGACCTTTAATTTACCGGCCAACGCAGCAACGACGCCGCTGAGCGTCGCGATCGATCGTCTGGTGATCGCCGGCTGGACCGGGCGCGATCGCGAGGCGGTTCTGCACCATATTCGGGAGCTGGCGGATCTGGGCGTGCCTCCGCCTGGTGCAATCCCGCTATTTTATCGCGTGGCGGTTAACCAACTCAGCCAGTCCGTTCGCGTTGAAGTTATCGGCGGCGCCAGTTCCGGCGAAGCCGAACCGCTGCTTTTCACGCACGGCGGCGAACTGTACGTGTCGCTGGCGTCGGATCATACCGACCGACAGCTGGAAGCGCACAGCGTCGCGCTGTCGAAGCAACTGTGCGTCAAACCGGTTGCGCGCGACGCCTGGCCGCTGCGGGAGGTGCTCGATCACTGGGACGATCTCATCCTGCGTTCGTGGATCAAGGAAGATGGGGAGTATCGCCTGTATCAGGAGGGAACGCTGGCCAGCCTGCAGCCGCCGCTGGCGCTGCTCGGGCGTTACCTGGGCGAGCCCTGTTCGCTGGACACGCCGATGCCGGACGGGCTGGCGATGACCTGCGGCACGATGGCCGCGATTGGCGGCATTCGCCCGGCGACCGAATTTCGCATGGCGCTGGTGGATGAGCGTCTGGGACGCGCGATCGAACACCGCTATTGCAGCATTGAGCTGCCGGTGGTGGCCTGATGACGACATTAACCTTACAGCAGGTCGCCGCCGGGTTGGCAAATGGCGAGCTGACGTCCGTGGCGCTGACCGAGTGCGCGCTGGCGCGGATTGACGATCGGGCGGGCGAGGGCGCGCGCGTTTTTACCCGGGTCTATCGCGATGAGGCCCGGCGTCAGGCGCGGGATGCCGACCAACGGCGCGCGGCGGGTCAGCCGCGTTCGGCGCTGGACGGGGTGCCTCTGTCCGTGAAGGATCTGTTCGATGTGGCGGGCGAAGCCACGACGGCCGGCTCCCGCGTTCTGGCCGACGCGCCCGCCGCGCCGCGCCATGCGGCCGTGGTGGCGCGCTTGCTGCAGGCCGGCGTCGTGCTGATCGGCAAAACCAACATGACCGAATTCGCCTATTCAGGCCTGGGGATCAATCCGCATTACGGTACGCCGGCCAATCCGTGGGATCGCGCCGCGCGCCGTATCCCGGGCGGTTCCTCCTCCGGCGCGGCGGTGTCTGTTTCCGACGGAATGTGCTTCGGCGCGCTCGGCAGCGACACCGGCGGATCGGTACGCATTCCCGCCGCGTTCTGCGGACTGACCGGCTATAAACCCACCGCCCGACGCATCGATGACGCCGGGCTGCTGCCGCTTTCGACCTCGCTGGATTCCATCGGCGCCATCGGGCGCGACGTCGCCGACTGCATCGCGTTGGATGCGCTGGTCGCCCATCATGCGCTGGCGCCGGAGGAGAAAGCGCTGTCGCGGGCGCGTTTTGCCGTGCCGCAAACGCTGGTGCTGGAGGGGCTGGATCCGGACGTGTCCGCCGCGTTCGAGCGGAGCCTGCAGCGGCTGGCGCGGGCGGGCGCGCGTATCGAACCCGTCGCCTGTACGGCGTTTGCCGAACTGGCCGCGATTAACGCCGGCGGCGGTTTCAGCGCGCTGGAATCATGGCGCCGGCATCGGACGTTGATCGCCGAACGCGCCGCCGAATACGACCCGCGGGTTCTGTCGCGCATTCGACGCGGCGCGGCGCTGGACGAGAACGATCGGCTGCAGCTGGAAACGCGGCGCGCCGACTGGCAGCGGCGGGTGACGGCGGAGGTGCGCGATTTCGACGCGCTGCTGATGCCGACCGTGCCCGTTATCGCGCCGACCATTGCCGAACTGGAGGCGGATGAGGAGCGCTATTTCCGCATCAACGGCGCCGCGCTGCGCAATCCGTCAGTGATCAACTTTCTGGACGGCTGCGCGCTTTCCCTGCCGTGTCAGCGGCCGGGCGACGCGCCGGTCGGACTGATGGTGGCCGGGTTGCCGCTCAGCGACGACGCGCTGCTGGGGTGGGCGCTGGCGATCGAACGCTGCCTTGCCGACGCATAACGTTTACGGCGCGCTCGTCGCCTGATGTCAAGTAACCCGGAGAGTCCGTATGGCCGGTTTTCCCCATCGAAGGTCGCTGATTGCAACGCCAGGCGACGCGCAGGCGGACGCGGTGTTTCACACCAGGGCAACCGCGTCGTATGACGCCGGACGGAGCCGTGGGGGGCTGAACGGCCATACCTTTAATGATCACCATATTCCCGTAACTGGCTACGCATCGCACAGGAGATAAAAGAATGAATACATCCACCACTAAGGCGGCGATCGACCGCCTGCCTCCGCAGGAACAGGCCGCCGGCGCGCCCAACACCGGTAAACTGGCGGCGGCCAGTTCGATCGGCACCGCGCTGGAATGGTATGACTTTACCGTTTACAACATTATGGCGGCGCTGATTTTCAATCATGTGTTTTTTCCCTCATTCGATCCGCTGGTGGGCACCATTCTGGCGTTTTCCACCTATGCCGTCGGTTATATCTCGCGCCCGATTGGCGGCATCGTCTTCGGTCATTTAGGCGATGTGCTGGGGCGACGCTTCGTGCTGGTCGCCACGCTGGTGATCATGGGCGTGACGACGGCGCTGATGGGCGTGCTGCCCGGCTATGAGATGTGGGGCATCTGGAGCCCGCTGCTGCTGGTCTCGCTGCGTTTTGTCCAGGGCATCGCGCTGGGCGGCGAATGGGCCGGCGCGGTGCTGCTGTCGATGGAGCACGGCAAACCGCATCAGCGCGGGCGTAACGCCTCGTTCGCTCAGGTCGGGCCTTCCTGCGGCACGCTGATCGGCACCGGTTTTATCACCCTGGTGACGATGTCGATGTCGGCGGACAGCTTCCAGCAGTGGGGCTGGCGCATTCCCTTCCTGCTGAGCCTGCTGTTGGTGATCTTCGGCCTGTGGCTGCGGCGCGGAGTGGGCGAGACGCCGGCGTTCCTCCGGCTGGAAAAAAGCAAAGACATTACTCAGGCGCCGATTCGCGAAGTGTTCGGCCAGCATCTGAAACCGCTGCTGATCGCCGGCGGCGCGCGCATCGGTTCCGACGTGCTGTACGCGCTGGTGGTGGTGTTTACCCTGACTTACGTGACAACCGTGCTGCATCTGCCGCGTCCGCTGGCGCTGATGGCGACGATGCTGGGGGCGTTTGGCAACGCCGTCGCGGTGCCGCTGTTCGGCATGCTTTCCGATCGCTTCGGCCGTCGTCCGGTCTACATGGGCGGCGCGCTGGCGGCAATGGTCTGGGCGTTCGTCTTCTTTGTGCTGCTGGATCGCGCGCAGCCGCTGTCGATCTGTATCGCGGTGGTGGTTGGTCTGCTGATTCACGCCGCGATGTACGGCCCGCAGGCGGCCTTCGTCACCGAGCAGTTCCCGACAAAGGTGCGCTATGCCGGATCGTCGCTGGCCTATACGCTGGCCGGGATCGTCGGCGGCGGCTTTGCGCCGCTGATCATCGCCTCGCTGTTCAAGTCCTACAGCAGTACGCTGGCGATCTCGATTTATGTGTCGCTGGCGTTGCTCGTCACGCTGCTGGCGGTTCTGGCCGCCAGAGAGACGGCGCATAAGCCGCTATAGGCGCGCATGGCAGGCCGGACGCCTGCGTCCGGCCTGCGTCGGGGGTTACTTCAACCAGCCTTTTGTTTGCGCATCCGCCAGATGGCGTTGCAGATGGCGCCAGAGTTCCTGGTTGATGTCGGCGATAAAGGCGACGCGCGCCAGCACCTGCTCCAGGCGAATGCCGTTCTCCAGCCAGCTCTGCCCCTGATTATGCAGATTCATCAGTATGGGCATGATGCGGTCAAGCATGAGCGCAAAGCGCGCTTCCGCCGTTTCGCCGCCTTCATATTCCAGCCACAGCTGGTGAAAATGCTGGCTCTGCGGCTGCGGCAGCAGGCCGAACAGACGGGCGGCGGCGGCCACTTCCTGCTCGTGCACCGCGGCGCGCGCGCTCAGATCGTAAACCAGCACGTCGCCGGCATCGATTTCCACGATGTCGTGGATTAGCGCCATCTGGATCACCCGCTGAATATCCACTTCGCCGGCGTACGGCGCCAGGCTCATGGCGGCGACGGCGAAATGCCAGCTGTGCTCGGCCGAGTCTTCGTGACGTTCGCTGCCGATGATTTTGGAGCGGCGCTGCACGCTTTTCAATTTATCGATTTCCATTAAAAAACCGACTACGCGGGTCAGGGAACCGAAATCCAGCTCCGGTGAGACAAAAGACATCAGAAAACCTCAGATTGTAAAATACGCGGGCTATTGTAGGGGAAGCGCGCAGCATTGCCATCACCTATTCGTGCCGCACCGCGGCCGGATATTTATTTAGCTTACACGTGTACACTGAAATAATTCTCAGCTAAGCTGCTGACAGTTTATTGGTTGGCTGACGACGGATAAGCCATTGAGTATGCAGGTGAGGTGGAACGAATGGCGAAAAATTTAATGGAACAGGGATATACGCTGGCGGAAGAGGTCGCCAATAGCATCAGCCACGGCATTGGCCTGGTGCTGGGGATTGTGGGGCTGGTGTTGTTGCTGACGCAGGCGCACCGCACCGGGGCCGATGCGGTCGCCATCGCCAGCTACAGTCTGTACGGCGGCAGCATTATTCTGTTGTTTCTGGCCTCCACGCTTTACCACGCGATTCCTTCGCCGCGGGCTAAACCCTGGCTGAAACGGTTTGATCACTGCGCGATTTATATTCTGATTGCCGGCACCTATACGCCTTTTCTGCTGGTGGGGCTCGGTACGCCGCTGGCGCTGGGGCTAATGGTGGTGATCTGGGCGATCGCTTTACTGGGGGTGATATTTAAACTGGCGTTCGTGCATCGTTTCGAGGCGATGTCGTTAATTACCTATCTGGTGATGGGCTGGTTGTCGCTGATCGTGGTGTATGAGCTGGCGCAGAAGCTGTCGATATGGGGCGTGGCGCTGCTGGCGCTGGGCGGGGCGATTTATACGCTGGGGGTAATCTTTTATGCCTGCAAGCGTATTCCCTACAACCACGCTATCTGGCACGCTTTCGTGCTGGGCGGCAGCCTGTGCCATTTTCTGGCGATTTACCTGTACGTATAACGCATGAGCTAAAAAACAGGCCCGCGGTGCGGGCCTGTGGTTGCTGGTAACCCCGGCGATAAGCCCGGGATAGCCGGGCCTGCCGCACCGGGGGGGCGCTCCGGCGGTTAATGCAGCCAGGGCCCCTCGCCGCGTTTCCCCTGGCAACGAACGTTGTCATCAGTCTGAGGCCCGCGGTGCGGGCCTGCGGCAATACTAGCGGGTCATCTTCTTATATTTGATGCGGTGCGGTTCCAGCGCATCGGCGCCCAGGGTGCGCTTCTTGTATTCCTCGTATTCGGTGAAGTTGCCTTCAAAGAATTCCACCTTACCCTCATCCTGATAGTCGATGATATGGGTGGCGATACGGTCGAGGAACCAGCGGTCATGGGAAATGACCAGCGCGCAGCCCGGGAACTCCAGCAGGGCGTTTTCCAGCGCGCGCAGGGTTTCGATGTCCAGGTCGTTGGTCGGTTCATCGAGCAGCAGCATGTTGCCGCCCACCTGCAGCAGCTTGGCCAGATGAACGCGGCCGCGTTCGCCGCCCGACAGCTCGCCGATGCGTTTGCCCTGATCGACGCCTTTAAAGTTGAAGCGGCCGACGTAGGCGCGGCTTGGGATTTCAAAGTTGCCTATGCGCATAATGTCCTGCCCGCCGGAAACCTCTTCCCACACCGTTTTGCCGTTGTCCATGTTGTCGCGGAACTGATCGACCGAGGCCAACTGTACGGTTTCGCCCAGCGTAATGCTGCCGGCGTCCGGCGACTCTTTGCCGGACAGCATACGGAATAGGGTGGATTTACCCGCGCCGTTCGGCCCGATAATCCCGACGATGGCGCCCTTCGGCAGCGTGAACGACAGATTATCGATCAGCTGGCGGTCGCCGTAGGATTTGCTCAGGCCGTCGACTTCAAGCACTTTATCCCCCAGACGCGCGCCGGGTGGAATAAACAGTTCGCTGGTTTCGTTGCGCTTCTGATATTCGGTGCTGTTGAGCTCTTCGAAGCGAGCCAGACGGGCCTTGCCCTTCGCCTGGCGGCCTTTCGGATTCTGACGCACCCACTCCAGCTCTTTCTCGATCGACTTGCGGCGGGCGGCTTCGGACGAAGCTTCCTGCGCCAGACGCTGATCTTTCTGTTCCAGCCAGGAGGAGTAATTGCCTTCCCACGGGATGCCTTCGCCGCGGTCCAGCTCCAGAATCCAGCCGGCGACGTTATCGAGGAAGTAGCGGTCATGGGTGATGGCGACCACGGTGCCTTCATAGTCGTGCAGGAAGCGTTCCAGCCAGGCGACGGATTCGGCGTCGAGGTGGTTGGTTGGTTCGTCCAGCAGCAGCATATCCGGTTTTTCTAGCAGCAGGCGGCAAATCGCCACGCGGCGCCGTTCACCGCCGGACAGATTGGCGATGATAGCATCCCACGGCGGCAGGCGCAGCGCGTCGGCGGCGCGTTCCAGCTGGTTATCCAGGTTATGGCCGTCGTGCGCCTGAATGATCGCTTCCAGCTCGCCCTGTTCTTTAGCCAGCTTGTCGAAATCGGCGTCGGGATCGGCATAAGCCGCGTAAACTTCGTCCAGGCGGGTCAGCGCCTGTTTGACGTCGGCCACCGCCTCTTCCACCGCTTCGCGCACCGTCTGCTCCAGATTGAGCTGCGGCTCCTGCGGCAGATAGCCGATTTTGATGCCGGGCTGCGGACGGGCCTCGCCCTCAATATCCTTATCAATGCCGGCCATAATGCGCAGCAGGGTCGATTTACCGGCTCCGTTCAGCCCCAGCACGCCAATCTTGGCGCCGGGGAAAAAACTGAGGGAGATGTTTTTCAGAATATGACGCTTCGGCGGAACCACTTTTCCGACGCGGTGCATAGTGTAAACGTATTGAGCCACGTTGCTCTGAGCCTCTCTCTGATGGTTGTTATCCTGCCCCGCGTCAGGCGCCGGGCAGGCATCGTTGTGCCGGCCCGCCCGCGGGCAGCCCGGTAAATTCGTCTTCGCCTGTGGAGTGTAACGGGTTTCGTGATCCGATCCCAGCCATCCCTGTGTTTGCCGGGCGCCGGTCAGTACGCATTTCTGCTTCGTGACGCGCGTCGCGCAGCGCACATCCGCGGCTAACGTATCGCTATACAGCATGATGTGCCACACTTAAACGCTGATTTATCGCGGGCCGGATGTGACGATTGCGGCAAGATGAGGTCAAAGGGTCAGAACTGCGCCGCGCCCGTCGCGTTGCGGCAGGCGCGGGTTTCCGGCGTTATTTGCGTCGGCGGCCGGGAATTCTCTCGCTTACCGTCTGCCCGCAACCTAAAATCGATTGAATCTCCGTCTGGCGCGGTTTCGGCGGTAAAACGTCACATCATGATGAGGATAGTGCAGGTTATGGTTAAAGTGGGTTCCTGGCGCGTCGTGGTCGCGGCGCTCTGTCTGACGGGGTTGTCGATGGCGGCGCAGGCTGATTCGCTGAATGAACAGCGCCAGCGTTATCAACAGGTAAAGCAAGCATGGGACAATAATCAACAGGACGTGGTGGCGCAACTGATGCCGACGCTGCGTGATTACCCGCTGTATCCCTATCTGGAGTACCGCGCTCTGACGCAGAACCTGTCTCAGGTCGACGCTGAGCAAATCGGCGCGTTTATCGCCGCGCATCCGACGCTGCCCGTAGCGCAGAATCTTCACGCCACTTTCGTCAACGAACTGGCGCGCCGCCAGGACTGGGCGGGGATACTGCGCTTCAGCCCGCAGGCGCCGAAGCCGGTGGCCGCGCGCTGCAACTACTATTATGCCCAGTGGGCGGACGGGCAGCGTCAGTCGGTCTGGCCGGCCGCGCGCGAGATCTGGCTGACCGGCCGTTCGTTGCCGTCGGCCTGCGATCGTTTATTCAGCGTCTGGCAGCAGGCCGGCGAGCAAACGCCGCTGGTCACGCTGGAGCGTATGCGTCTGGCGCTGAATGAAGGCAGCAGCGGGCTGGTGACGTATCTGGCGAAGCAGTTGCCGGCCGACTATCGGACGATGGGCGAGGCGCTGGTCAGGCTGCAGCAGGATCCGACCAGCGTCGAGGGCTTTGCCCGGTCGGTCGGTCCGACCGATTTCACCCGCCAGGCGACGCTGGTCGCTTTCAGCCGCGTCGCGCGCCAGTCGGCGGATGAGGCCCGCTCAATGCTGCCGGTGGTGGCGCGTCTGCAAAAAATGAGTGACGCGCAGCGCCAGGCGATGACGGAGGCGATAGCCTGGCGTCTGATGGGGACGGACGTTACCGCGGAACAGGCCGGCTGGCGCGACGACGTGGTGCGTCGCAGCCAGTCCGTCGCCCTGCTGGAGCGGCGGGTGCGTATGGCGTTGGGCAGCGGCGATCGCAAGGATCTGGCGGACTGGCTGACGCGTTTGCCGGCCGAGGCGCTGCAGAAGGATGAATGGCGCTACTGGCGCGCGGTTCTGTTGCTGGAACAGGGGAAACTGCAGGAAGGGGAGACGATGCTGCGCGAGCTGACCAATGCGCGCGGGTTCTACCCGATGGCGGCGGCGCAGAAACTGAATATCAACTGGCCGGTGAGTATTGCGCAGGCCGCCCGGCCCGACAGCGCCCTGACGCAGCTGGCGGAGATCGCGCGGGTGCGCGAGCTGATGTACTGGCAGATGGATAATCTGGCGCGCCGTGAATGGAGCGGCCTGGTGGCCAGCCGCAGTAAGCCGCAGCAGGAGGCGCTGGCGCGCTATGCGTTCGATCAGGGCTGGGCCGATCTCAGCGTACAGACGACCATCGTCGGTAAACTCTGGGATCACCTGGAGGAGCGCTTCCCGCTGGCGTGGCGGGATGAATTCCGGCGCGCCACCGAGGATAAAGGCATCAACCAAAGCTATGCGATGGCGATCGCCCGTCAGGAGAGCGCGTGGAATCCGCAGGCGCGCTCGCCGGTCGGCGCCAGCGGGCTGATGCAGCTGATGCCGCGCACCGCTCAGCATACGGCGGAGATGAACAACATCGGCGGCTACCTCAACAGCAGCCAGCTTTTCGATCCGCAGACCAACATCACGCTGGGCACCGCCTACCTGGACTATGTTTATCAGATGTTCGGGCGCAACCGCATACTGGCTTCCGCAGCTTACAACGCCGGGCCGTCGCGCGTTAATCGCTGGCTGGAAAGCAGCGCCGGACGCATTGACGCCGTCGCCTTTATCGAAAGCATTCCGTTTTCGGAAACCCGCGGCTATGTGAAAAACGTGCTGGCTTACGATGTGTTTTACCGGCATTTCCTGCATCAGCCGGCCAGCGTGCTAACCGATGCGGAATGGCAGCGCCGCTATTAATTTCACCCGGCGGCCGGGCGGGTCATCGTGACGCGCCGGCGATCTGTGTTATGCTGCCGTACTAGTTAAAGAGTATGGCAGCCTGTTATGACACCGTTATCACTTTTCGATCCCGCGCTTTCGGACCAGGCGAATGAAGACTGGCAGCATTTTATGACGCTGCTGCGTCAGTCAGTTGCTGACGATCTGAACTATCCGCTGCTGCAGCTGTTGCTGACGGCGGATGAGCGCGCCGCGCTGGGCACCCGGGTGCGGATTATTCAGGAATTGATGCGTGGGGAAATGAGCCAGCGCGAACTGAAGAATTACCTGGGCGCGGGGATCGCCACCATTACCCGCGGCTCAAATAGCCTGAAATCGGCGCCGCCAGAGTTGAAAAACTGGCTGGAGACGCACCTGTTGACGCAAGAGCCTGTGGATTTGGATCCGGGCCCAGATTCGGACTCGTCGCGTTAGCTGATTTTGACCGGCGCCGGCTGATAAACCGCATTATGGAACGGCACCAGCGCCAGCAGCAGCGCCTGATGATACACGCTGGTGCGCGACAGGCGTCCGTTGGTAAACACGCCGATTGCGCCGCCGCGCCGGCTGATATCGCTGAGGCCGGTCAACTGCGCCATTTCATCGCCTAATTCGCGCCCCTGCTGGATCCCCTGTAAGATAATTTCTGGCAGAATAAGGCTGGCGGAGCGAGACTCGCCGCGTTGGTGGGCATTTTCGATCACCATCCAGGCGAACGTCATTCCTTCTTCAATGCCGGCTTCGACGCCGACCCAAAAATGGGCCTCCGGCCGTACCTGTCGAGCCATCATGACCCGGTTGCGGGCGCCGGTGCGGGTTTCGACGGAGCCCAGTGGCTGATTAGGCACGCCGCTGTCGACATCCACACTTTCGATGCGGCAGTTGTCCGCGCCGTAGACGTCGGAGAATGCTAAGGTAATCGCCTTAATTTTTGCCGGATTGGTAGTTGTAGCGACGACGTGATACATAACAGGTTCGCACTCTATTAGTTAATTTGACGCAGTATAACGGAAAATCACCATGTTACAGGTCTATCTTGTTCGCCACGGCGAAACGGAATGGAATGCGGCTCGACGTATTCAGGGGCAGTCGGACAGTTTATTGACGGCGAACGGCGAGCATCAGGCCGCTCTGGTCGGCCAGCGAGCAAAATCCCTCGGCATTACGCACATTATCACCAGCGATCTGGGGCGGACGCGTCAGACCGCCGCCATTATCGCTCAAGCCTGTTCGTGTCCGGTGACCGTCGATGCCCGCCTGCGCGAACTGGATATGGGCGTGCTGGAGACGCGCTATATCGATTCGCTGAACGGCGAAGAAGAGGCGTGGCGCAAGCAACTGGTTGACGGTACGCCCGACGGACGAATCCCGCAAGGGGAATCGCTGAGCGAGCTGGCGCAGCGTATGCGCGCGGCGCTGGATAGCTGCCTTGAACTGCCGGCGGACAGCCGCCCGCTGCTGGTCAGCCATGGTATCGCGCTGGGCTGTCTGGTCGGCACCGTCCTCGGTTTGCCGGCCTGGGCCGAGCGGCGGCTGCGGCTGCGCAACTGCTCGCTGTCGCGGCTGGATCACCAGCAGAGTCCCTGGCTGGCCTCAGGCTGGGTGGTGGAAACGGCCGGAGATGTTTCCCATCTGGACGCTCCGGCGCTGGACGAATTGCAGCGTTAATCAGCGGCGGACCGGGATGAGGTATTCGCAGCGGATACGCTCGGGCGGGCTGCCGTCCGGGGTGTGCTGCGGATGGAAGCGTTCGGCGTCATAGCCTTTGCGGCGCGTAAGCTGAAACGTGGGCAGGCAGGTATCGTACAGCGAAATAATGAAGTCCTGCAGGCCGTCGGTTTCCCCTTCGTAGACAAAGAGCGCGTAATCGCCGCCGGGCAGGACGACATCGTGGCCGGGCAGTATATCGTCCGACAGGTATTCAGGCTCTACCGCCGTGGTGTACAGCACCTCATGCTCATCCTGTTCTTTGCCCGGGCGCGAATGATGCAGGCCGTACAGCGTGGGCGGCAACGTTTTAGGATTGCCGAGATACTGCTTCCAGTACTGAATGCGGATATCGGTACGGAAATTACAGATCTGTTCCAGCGTGCAGTTGTAGGTCTGCGTCACGCCCACCAGCCGGATATCCGGCAGCGTGATAAACTCCGGCTGGGGCAGGGTAAACTCTCCAAGGCGAATCGGCGGATGAATCCCGGCGGTGTTCCAGTCATCGGCGCGGCGATAGGACGCCGGCGTCTGAGCGAACTGCTTTTTGAAGGCGCGAGTGAAGGTTTGCTGCGAGTCGAAACGATACTGCAGGGCGATATCCAGAATCGGGCGGCTGGTCAGACATAGGGCGACGGCGGCCTTGGTCAGGCGGCGTGCGCGAATATAGGAGCCGATGGAATGGTTAGTGACATCCTTAAACATTCTTTGCAAATGCCACTTGGAATATCCTGCTTTTGCGGCCACATTGTCCAGAGATAAAGGTTGGTTCAGATGGCTTTCCAGCCAGTTAAGTAAATCTCGTATAATACTGGCTTGATCCATAGATCTTCCTCAGCAGAACAAACGGTGCACCAAAAGTTTCTTTGCACATAATAGCAATTTTTTGACTGGGGTACTGCTTTAGATTGATTCAGTTTCACAAAGGTTAAGGTTTGTAACATTTTGTTCCGTTATTCTTTCTTTGTGAACCCGACGAGCCTGGCCGGCCTCCGCCGCCAGATGCGATTGATTAAGGATAAGGTATCAATGATAAAGAAAACGTGGTTTATGGGGTTCTGCTTACTGGGGCTATCTGCCTCTTTCGCGCAGGCCGAAGAGATCGGCTCGGTGGATACCGTATTTAAACTGCTTGGGCCGGACCACAAAATTGTGGTGGAGGCTTTTGACGATCCTGAAGTCAAAAACGTGACCTGCTACATCAGCCGGGCTAAAACCGGCGGCATCAAGGGCGGGCTGGGTCTGGCCGAGGACACGGCGGATGCGGCTATTTCCTGCCAGCAGGTCGGGCCGATCGAACTGAATGAACGCATCAAAGCCGGTAAGGAAGAGGGCAGCGTGGTGTTTCAGAAACGGACATCGCTGGTGTTTAAGAAACTGCAGGTGGTGCGTTTCTACGATGGGCAACGCAATGCGCTGGTCTATCTGACTTATTCCGATCGTCTGGTGGACGGTTCGCCGAAAAACGCGTTGAGCGCGGTGCCGATCATGCCCTGGACTCGCTGATCGCGGGCGACATCATCGCGCCGATCGCTATCGCGTTCGGCGCCGGCCGGCGTTCTGACGGTGAATAGACAGGACGCCGGCGGCGGGTGGTTTAGTCTTCCAGTTCGCCGCAGAAACGGTAGCCTTCGCCGTGAATGGTGGCGATGATTTCCGGCGTATCCGGCGTCGATTCGAAATGCTTACGAATACGTCGGATCGTGACGTCTACCGTACGGTCGTGCGGTTTCAGTTCTCGGCCGGTCATTTTCTTCAGCAGTTCGGCGCGTGTCTGGATTTTGCCCGGGTTCTCGCAGAAATGCAGCATGGCTCGGAACTCGCTGCGCGGCAGTTTATACTGCTCGCCGGTAGGGCCGACCAGCGAACGGCTGTTGATATCCAATTCCCAGCCGTTGAAGCGATAGCTTTCCACCAGGCGGCGCTCTTCGCTCACGCTGCCGAGATTCATGGTGCGCGACAGCAGGTTGCGGGCGCGGATAGTCAGTTCACGCGGATTGAAGGGCTTGGTGATATAGTCATCTGCGCCGATTTCCAGACCGAGGATTTTATCGACTTCATTATCCCTGCCGGTCAGGAACATCAGCGCAACGCTGGCCTGCTCGCGCAGTTCGCGTGCCAGCAACAGGCCGTTTTTACCCGGCAGGTTGATGTCCATAATAACCAGGTTAATGTCGTTCTCAGACAAAATCTGATGCATTTCTGCACCGTCATTGGCCTCGTGAACAACGTATCCCTCGGCTTCAAAAATACTTTTGAGGGTATTGCGAGTCACTAACTCGTCTTCGACAATAAGAATGTGCGGGGTCTGCATGTTTGCTACCTAAAATTGCCAACTAATATTAGAAACCGGAAGTACAGAAGTCGTTGTTATCTCAGGCGCTTCCGCGGTGCCGTTCGCCATTCCGCCTGCCGTCTGACTAAAGTACGTATAAATGCGTTCCTGAGGAACGTTCTCTCTGTCGCGGATCGTGCCGGCGCCAGATTGTGATGAGGTTTAAACAGAACTCGAATTGGCGCATAGTTTAACCTTATTAACAGCGACATAACAGTAAAGCCTGATTTTGCCTGCTAACAAATCTACGGTTCTGTTGACATATATCAAATTTAATTGTACCACGTTAACTATTTTGTGAAAAACACTTATAAGATTGCCAGCTTAAGTCACAATTTAATGTTTTCCTGAACGATTCAGCATGGTTAACTGACTTGATGTTTATTTCGAAAAAAGAGCAATATAGATAATTTAATATCTTGATATTTATTGTTTTTATTAGACAGTTAAATTGAATTTCCGACGAATAAACCATATTGATGCGCCGGCGGCATCTCGCTGGCAATATTGTCGACCATTTTGTTAATTTATCGTGTCTTTTAGGTTGCCATTTATCCCGCGCGCCTTCTCCCGGCCGCCAGACCTCCCTTCGTGGTCGTTTTTCGCGCTTTTTTCAATGGTGTTATTTTATCTATTTGAATTTTATGTGATTATCTCGTCGCTCTGAGTCGACGGATATTCATTTATTAGCGAGCTAATTTCATTCTGTGCATAAGCGGTTATCACTGTTTTTATGCGTGAATGTAAAATTATAAGCTATTCGCAAACGATATTTAGGCTCTTCCTTTCCATCGGATAACGTTAACTGGCATTGATTTTGCGTGTCGTCAGACGGGCTATTAACCTTGCTTTTTAGTTAGATGGAGCCGGCAATGATGGATTTTGTGGCGCATCGTTAATGTGATGGCGTTGGCGTTGAGCGGTCTTGCATTGACGGGGCGTGCCGCTGATTTAATCATGGTCCGTCAGATGATTCCCGACCCCTCTCAGATTGCCCCGGCGGATAATGCCGGTGAGCAGGCCAGCGGACTTCACATCGATTGGCGTAATTTGCCGCCGCCGCGAAAGTGATCGTCGCTGCGGTACGGAAACCTTTATGAGTAAGAATAATCGCTATGGCATATCGTAATGAAACCCCGATTGGACTCCTGGCCTTAGAGCAACGACTGCATCAGGATTTAGCATGGCTGGCGCTGCCGACGACCGGTGGCGCACAGAAAACGCATCCTGCCGGCCGCGTGCAGGATGTGGTTATCATCGGCGCCGGCATGGCCGGAATGGCTACCGCTCTGGCGCTGCGTCTGGCGGGGATTGACGCGGTGCTTTATGACCGCGCCCGTAAAGATGATGAAGGCCCCTGGACTACCACGGCGCTGATGGAAACGCTGCGTTCTCCCAAACAGCTGACCGGGCCGGCGCTGGATCTGCCGTCCCTGACGTTCCGCGCCTGGTATGAAGCGCAGTTTGGCCGTCAGGCCTGGGAGAGACTGGACAAAATTCCGCGCTTACAATGGGCGGATTATTTGCGCTGGTATCGCCGGGTGCTGGCGCTGGATGTGCGCAATGAACATGAGCTGGTAAACCTGCTGCCGCGCGATGATGGCGTGGTGCAACTGGATCTGCGCCATGCCGGGCAACGGCAGACGGTGCTGGCGCGAAAAGTCGTCCTGGCGGTCGGGATGACGGCGTTTGGCGGCGCGGCCATCCCGGACTTTGTGACGGCGCTGGATCGACGTTACTGGGCCCACGCCGCCGATCCCATCGATTACAGCGCGCTGAACGGGCGGCGCGTGGCGGTGGTCGGCGGCAGCGCCGCCGCGATGGATACGGCGGCGACCGCGCTGGAGGCCGGCGCCGGGGCGGTGGAATTGCTGATTCGCCGGGCGGATTTTCCGCGCGTGAATAAAAATAAAGGGGCCGGCAGCCCAGGGCTGGAGCAGGGCTATTATTCGCTGCCGGATGAGTGGAAATGGCGACTGGCGCACTATATCGCCAGCGAACAGATTCCGCCGCCGCGCGGCAGTACGCTGCGGGTCGCGCGTCATGCCAATGCCTGGTTTAATTTCGCCTGCCCGGTTTTGCGGGCGCAGCAGGAGGAAAACGGAGTAACGTTACATACGCCGAAAGGCGCGTTTCCGGTAGATTTTGTGATTCTTGCCACCGGTTACCGGCTGGACTGGTCGCAGTGCCCGGAATATCGGGCGCTGGCGGGACAGATCATGCTCTGGCGCGATGCCTTTCGGCCGCCGGAGACGCAATATAACGACCAACTGGCGCAATATCCGTATCTGAATGAGGATTTTTCGCTGCGGCCGAAGAGCTCGTCAGCGCCGCAGGGGCTGGATCGCATTCACTGTTTTAGCTATCCCGCGTATCTGAGCAATGGGTATGTGGTGGGATTGATTCCCGGTCTTTCGGTCGGCGCCCGACGTCTGGCGCAGGCGATCGCGGCGCAGCTGTATGTCGAAGATCGTGAATATCATTATCGGCGGATTGTCGATTATAACGAGCCTGAACTGCTGGGCGATGAATGGCGGCCCGCGCCTCCATACTCCGCTCGCCGGCGCTGAACGATACGTCGCACCAAAGGCGGCCGACCGCGTGCGAGTCTCCCCGGCCGACAACCGGCGCCGCGCTTCGCCCTGAGCGCTCTTTGCCGGTTGCCGATACGCATGCCTTGCGGGCCGACGAATACTCTGGGATCCTGACCGCTTGCGCCGTCGGCGCGCGGCGCTGGCGCGGCCAGCCGCGTATCGGTCAGATTTTGGAGAGTATTATGCGGTTTTGTATCATTCTGGTGTCCCCGGCGCGGCCTGAAAATGTTGGCGCGGCGGCAAGGGCGATGAAAACGATGGGGTTTGCCGAATTGCGCATCGTGGACAGTCTGGCGCATCAACAGCCGGCCGCGCGCTGGGTGGCGCATGGCTCCGGCGATATTCTTGACGGCGCCGTCACCTTCCCCTCGCTGTCGGCCGCGCTGCACGATGTCGATTTCACTATCGCCACTACGGCGCGCAGCCGGGCGCATTTTCACTATTTCTGCACGCCGCCCGAGCTGGGCGGCATGCTGGAGGAAAAACGTCGCTGGATTAACCGCGCTGCGCTGGTGTTCGGCCGCGAGGATAGCGGTTTAACCAATGACGAGCTGGCGCTGGCCGATATATTGACCGGCGTGCCGATGCAGGCCGACTATCCCTCGCTTAATCTGGGGCAGGCGGTGATGGTATACTGCTACCAGCTCGCGAGCCTGGTGCAGTCGGCCGCGCCTGCCGTCGCCGAAGCGCAGCCTGGACAACTGGCTGCGCTCCGGCAGCGGGTCGACCGTTTGCTGGTCAGTTTGCAGGTCGCCGATGATGAAAAATTGCGTGACTGGCTACAACAGCGCTTAGGCTGGCTCGAGCAGCGCGACACCGCAATGCTGCATACCTTGCTGCACGATGCGGAAAAGGCGTTGGCGGAAAAAGATAGCGAAAAATAATTCGGCGCTGGTTAATAATTTTGCCCGTATTAATATTTTGGCGTTTATTCCTGTGAAATCTCATTTTGGTGGTGAATGATGGATTTTCGGCGTTTTGGCGCGCCGACAGAAAAAAACAGAAATCCATTGACTTCATGCTGCGATTGCTTTAACCAATAGGGCGGGAATTTTTTTAACGTGAGACTCAATGCATAGCATGCCTCTTTTCAGCCTGATGACCACCATCATTATTATTACCACCGGTACGACAGGTAACGGTGCGGGCTGACGCGTAAAGAAAAAATTAAAAAAAGCCCGCACCTGAACAGTGCGGGTTTTTTTTTATGGTGGGCGCTCCCTTGCCCGCCGCCTTATTAAGCCGCGGTAAGCGGCGTTCAAAAGCGCTCCCGGCGTTTTTGTCGGCAAAAAAATTCAGGAGAGAAATGAAAAATGCGAGTGTTGAAATTTGGCGGGACTTCGGTGGCAAATGCGCAACGTTTTATGCACGTTGCCGACATTATCGAAAGTAATGCGCGTCAGGGGCAGGTTGCCACCGTCTTATCGGCGCCGGCAAAAATCACCAACCATCTGGTGGCAATGATCGATAAAACGGTCGCCGGTCAGGATATTTTCCCCCATCTGCAGGACGCGGAAACCATTTTCTCTTCGCTGCTGCAGGGGCTGGCCGAGGCTCAGCCGGGCTTCGCTCTCGATCGCCTGAAGGCGGTGGTCGAACAGGAATTCGCCCAGTTGAAACAGGTTCTGCACGGTATCTCGCTGCTGGGGCAATGCCCGGATAGCGTCAACGCCAGCATTATCTGCCGGGGCGAGAAACTGTCGATCGCCATCATGGAGGCGCTGTTCCAGGCGCGCGGCTATCAGGTATCGGTCATCAACCCGGTGGAAAAACTGCTGGCGCAGGGGCACTACCTTGAATCCACGGTCGATATTGCCGAATCGACCCGCCGCATTCGCGACAGCGCCATCCCGTCCGACCACGTTATTCTGATGGCCGGTTTTACCGCCGGCAACGATAAGGGCGAACTGGTGGTGTTGGGGCGCAACGGTTCCGACTATTCCGCCGCCGTGCTGGCCGCCTGCCTGCGCGCCGACTGCTGTGAGATATGGACCGACGTCGACGGCGTTTATACCTGCGACCCGCGTCAGGTGCCGGACGCCAGACTGCTGAAGTCGATGTCCTATCAGGAGGCGATGGAACTCTCTTACTTCGGCGCCAAAGTCCTCCACCCCCGCACTATCGCTCCCATCGCTCAGTTCCAGATCCCCTGCCTTATCAAGAACACCGCCAACCCTCAGGCGCCCGGCACGCTGATCGGTAAAGACAGCAGCGACACCGCTAACCCGGTGAAGGGGATTACCAATCTGAACAACATGGCGATGTTCAACGTATCCGGGCCGGGTATGAAGGGAATGGTCGGCATGGCGTCGCGCGTGTTTGCCGCGATGTCCGGCGCCGGCATTTCGGTGGTGCTGATTACCCAGTCCTCTTCTGAATACAGCATCAGTTTCTGCGTTCCGCAGAACGATCTGGCGCGCGCCAGAAAAACGCTGGAAGATGAATTCTATCTGGAACTGAAAGAAGGGCTGCTGGAACCGCTGGACGTGATGGAGCGGCTGGCGATTATCTCGGTGGTCGGCGACGGTATGCGTACGCTGCGCGGCCTGTCCGCCCGCCTGTTCTCGGCGCTGGCCAGCGCCAACATTAATATCGTGGCGATCGCCCAGGGGTCATCCGAGCGTTCGATCTCCGTCGTGGTGGCCAATGAGGTGGCGACGACCGGCGTGCGCGCCGCGCACCAGATGCTGTTTAATACCGATCAGGTGCTGGAAGTGTTTGTGATCGGCGTCGGCGGCGTCGGCGGCGCGCTGCTGGAACAGATTCATCGCCAGCAGCACTGGTTAAAACAGAAGCATATCGACCTGCGCGTCTGCGGCATTGCGAATTCCAAAGCCATGCTGACCAATATCAACGGCATTGATCTGGATAACTGGCAGACCGGGCTGGAGAAGGCGGATGAACCGTTCAACCTCGGCCGTCTGATTCGCCTGGTGAAAGATTATCATCTGTTGAACCCGGTGATTGTCGACTGTACCTCAAGCCAGGCGGTCGCCGATCAGTATGCGGATTTTCTTGCCGACGGCTTCCACGTGGTGACGCCGAATAAGAAGGCCAACACCGGTTCGATGAATTTTTATCAGCAGATTCGCGGCGCGGCGGCGAAATCACACCGCCGTTTCCTGTACGATACTAATGTCGGCGCCGGCCTGCCGGTGATTGAGAACCTGCAGAATCTGTTGAACGCCGGTGATGAGCTGATTCGATTCAGCGGCATTTTGTCTGGCTCGCTTTCGTTTATTTTCGGTAAGCTGGACGAGGGGCTGTCGCTGTCTGAAGCGACGCAGCAGGCGAAGAAAAATGGTTACACCGAGCCCGATCCGCGCGACGACCTGTCGGGAATGGACGTGGCGCGCAAGCTGCTGATTCTGGCGCGCGAGTCGGGTTATAAGCTGGAGCTCGACGATATCGACGTCGAGTCCGTGCTGCCGTCCAGTTTCGATGCGTCCGGCGATGTGGAGACGTTCATGAATCGCCTGCCGTCGCTGGACGATGAGTTCGCGCGCCGGGTTGAACTGGCGCGCAGCGAAGGCAAGGTATTGCGTTATGTCGGCGCGATCGAAGAAGGGCGCTGCAAAGTGCAGATTAGCGCGGTAGGCGGTAACGATCCGCTGAATAAAGTGAAGGACGGCGAGAATGCGCTGGCTTTCTATAGCCGTTATTATCAGCCGCTGCCGCTGGTGTTGCGCGGCTATGGCGCCGGTAATGACGTGACCGCGGCCGGCGTATTCGCGGATTTATTACGTACGCTGTCATGGAAGTTGGGAGTTTAATTATATGGTTAAGGTGTATGCACCGGCTTCAATCGGCAACGTTAGCGTTGGGTTTGATGTGCTGGGTGCGGCTGTTTCGCCGGTAGACGGCACGCTGCTGGGCGACTGCGTGACGGTTTCGGCCGCCGACAGTTTTAGTCTGCAAAACGCCGGTCGTTTTGTCAGTAAGCTGCCGACCGATCCGCAACAAAATATTGTCTGGCAGTGCTGGCAGCGTTTCTGCCAGGAGATTGGCCGGGAAGTACCGGTCGCCATGTTGCTGGAAAAGAACATGCCGATCGGTTCGGGGCTGGGCTCCAGCGCCTGTTCCGTCGTGGCCGGGTTAATGGCGATGAATGAGTTCTGCGGCAAGCCGCTGGACGATACCCGTCTGCTGGCGCTGATGGGCGAGCTGGAAGGGCGTATTTCCGGCAGCGTGCATTATGACAATGTCGCGCCCTGTTTTCTGGGCGGGCTGCAGTTGATTCTGGAGGAGGACGGCATTATCAGCCAGCCGGTTCCCGCCTTTGACGACTGGCTGTGGGTAATGGCTTATCCCGGCATCAAGGTGTCGACCGCCGAAGCGCGGGCCATCCTGCCGGCGCAGTATGTGCGCCATGACTGCATCAGTCACGGCCGCTATCTGGCCGGCTTTATTCACGCCTGCCATACCGGTCAGCCGCGTCTGGCGGCGAAACTGATGACCGATGTGATCGCGGAACCTTATCGCACCCGTCTGCTGCCCGGCTTTGCCGAAGCGCGCCAGGCGGCGCAGGATATCGGCGCGTTGGCGTGCGGCATTTCCGGCTCCGGCCCGACGCTGTTCGCCGTTTGCGATGACGGCGACACCGCCCGGCGCATGGCGGACTGGCTGCAGTCGAATTATCTGCAAAATGATGAAGGTTTTGTTCATATTTGTCGTCTGGATACCGCAGGCGCGCGACAACTGGGATAACACATGAAATTGTATAACTTAAAAGATCATAGCGAACAGGTGAGCTTTGCGCAGGCGATTAAGCAGGGCCTGGGGCGTAAGCAGGGACTCTTTTTCCCGCAGGCGCTGCCTGAATTCGACGCGGCGGAGATCGATGACCTGCTGCGGCAGGATTTCGTCAGCCGCAGCAGCCGTATTCTGTCGGCTTATATCGGCGACGAAATTTCTGCCGAAGTCGTGCAGCGTCGGGTGAGCGCCGCCTTCGCCTTCCCTGCGCCGGTGGTTCCTGTGAGCGAAGATATTGCCGCGCTGGAGCTGTTCCACGGGCCGACGCTGGCGTTCAAAGATTTCGGCGGCCGTTTTATGGCGCAGATGCTGGCGGAAGTCGCCGGCGACCGCAAGGTGACGATCCTGACTGCCACCTCCGGCGACACCGGCGCCGCGGTGGCCCACGCGTTCTACGGACTGAAAAATGTCCGCGTGGTGATCCTCTATCCGCGCGGCAAGATCAGCCCGCTGCAGGAAAAATTGTTCTGTACGCTGGGCGGCAATATCCACACCGTAGCGATCGACAGCGACTTCGATGCCTGCCAGGCGCTGGTGAAACAGGCGTTTGATGATGAAGAGCTGAAGCAGGCTCTGGGGCTGAATTCGGCCAACTCAATCAACATCAGCCGGCTGCTGGCGCAGATTTGCTACTACTTTGAAGCGGTGGCGCAACTGCCGCAGGAAGAGCGTCGTCAGCTGGTGGTTTCTGTGCCCAGCGGCAACTTCGGCGACCTGACCGCCGGCCTGCTGGCGAAATCGCTCGGTCTGCCGATCAAGCGCTTTATCGCCGCCACCAACGCCAACGACACCGTGCCGCGTTATCTGACCAGCGGCGAATGGCAGCCGGGCAAAACGGTCGCCACGCTGTCCAACGCCATGGACGTCAGCCAGCCGAATAACTGGCCGCGGGTGGAAGAGCTGTTCAGCCGTAAAAACTGGCAGTTGAAAACGCTGGGCTTCGGCGCGGTGAGCGATGAGACGACGAAACAGACGATGCGCGAGCTGGAAGGGCTGGGCTACACGTCCGAACCGCATGCCGCCATCGCTTATCGTCTGCTGCGCGATCAACTACAGCCGGGCGAATTCGGTCTGTTCCTCGGCACGGCGCATCCGGCGAAGTTTAAGGAAAGCGTAGAGGCCATCCTCGGCAAGACCCTGCCGCTGCCGGACGCGCTGGCTCAGCGGGCCGAACTGCCGTTGTTGTCCCACGATCTGCCGGCCGATTTCGCGCAGTTGCGTAAGCTGCTGATGGGATTGCCGGCGTAATGTTACCGGGGGTGCCGTCGATGACGGCGGCAACCCCGGCGTTCAGAGGCTTGCCGGCTCAGAGTCCGTGCCCTACTGTTCGTGTCGTTTAAATACCAGTTCGCTGGCGGACGAGGCGTCCTGATCGAAGAAGTAGCCCTCCAGATCGAAATCTTTCAGTTGCTCCACCTGCGTCAGCCGGTTTTTAATAATAAAACGGCTCATCATGCCGCGCGCTTTCTTTGCGTAGAAACTGATGACTTTAAATTTGCCGTTCTTCTCATCCATAAATACCGGTTTAATCAGCGTGGCGGCCAGCTTGTCCACTTTTATCGCCCTGAAGTACTCGTCCGAGGCCAGATTAACCAGGATATCGTCGCCCTGCTGCTCCAGCGCCTGATTAAGTTTATGCGTCAGGGTGGCGCCCCAGAAACTGTATAGATCCTTGCCGCCGGGATTATCCAGCTTAATGCCCATCTCCAGTCGGTAGGGCTGCATTAAATCCAGCGGACGCAGCACGCCATACAGACCGGACAGCATACGCAGATGGCGCTGGGCGAAATCGAAATCCTCTTCGTCGAAATCCTCTGCGGCCAGACCGGTGTATACATCGCCTTTGAACGCCAGCAGCGCCTGACGCGCGTTGTCCGGCGTGAAATCGGCGTGCCAGTCGGCGAAGCGAGCGGCGTTCAGTCCGGCCAGTTTATCGCTGATATGCATGAGTGAAGCGATACGTTCCGGCGTCAGTTGCCGGCAGCGCGCGATCAGCTGGCTGGACTGCTCCAGCAGCTCGGGCTGGGTATAGCGTTGCGTGGCGAGCGGGCTGGCGTAGTCCAGCGTTTTAGCCGGGGAAAGGGTGATCAGCATCGGTGCGTATCCTGTCGTTTTTGCGCGATTAATAAGGGTTACTGTAGCAAAAAAGCGTAAAGAAAGCGGCGATGGATATAACAGGAAAAGGCTGCCTTGCACCGCTGTTTTCGCGTGTTATTATCAATTGCAGGCGCAAATTCATGTAACCAGCTGATGCCTGCGCCCTGCGCGTACCAAACCGTTTTCATGCACTAACAATGAGAAATGACAACATGACGGATAAACTTACTTCCCTGCGACAATACACCACGGTCGTGGCTGATACCGGCGATATAGCGGCCATGAAACTGTACCAGCCGCAAGACGCTACGACCAACCCCTCCCTGATCCTGAACGCTGCGCAAATTCCTGAATATCGTCGACTGATTGACGAGGCCGTTGCCTGGGCGCGTGAGCAAAGCAGCGACCACGCTCAGCAGATCGTGGACGCAACGGACAAACTGGCCGTGAATATCGGTCTGGAAATTCTGAAGTTGATCCCCGGCCGTATCTCTACCGAAGTCGACGCGCGTCTCTCTTACGATACCACCGCCAGCGTAGCCAAAGCTAAACGACTGATTAGTCTGTATAACGCGGCCGGCATCAGCAACGATCGCATCCTGATTAAGCTGGCGTCCACCTGGCAGGGTATCCGCGCCGCCGAACAACTGGAAAAAGAAGGCATTAACTGTAACCTGACGCTGCTGTTTTCCTTCGCCCAGGCGCGCGCCTGCGCGGAAGCGGGCGTTTTCCTGATTTCTCCGTTTGTCGGCCGTATTCTGGACTGGCATAAAGCGAATGGCGATAAGAAAGAGTTTGCCCCGCAGGAAGATCCGGGCGTGATTTCCGTGAGCGAAATTTATCACTATTACAAACAGCACGGTTACGACACGGTAGTGATGGGCGCCAGCTTCCGCAACGTCGGCGAGATTCTGGAGCTGGCGGGTTGCGATCGCCTGACTATCGCTCCCGGCCTGCTGAAAGAGCTGGCGGAGAGCGCGGGCAGCATTGAGCGCAAGCTGTCTTTCTCCGGCGATGTGCAGGCGCGGCCGGAAAAACTGACGGAAGCGCAGTTCTACTGGCAGCACAATCAGGATCCGATGGCGGTGGATAAGCTGGCCGAAGGGATTCGAAAATTTGCCGTTGACCAGGAAAAGCTGGAAAAAGTGATCGCCGGCCTGCTGTAACCGGCGGCCAGTTTAAACGCAGGCCGCCGGCCTGCGTTTTTTATACCGGCTATTTATAAACATACCGGCTATTTATAAACGCTGTTTCTGGCCTTCTTCGCGCAATACAGCTTTTCATCGGCGCGGTTAATAACCTGTAGCAGCCCCTCTTTCCCGGACTGATATTCAACCAGCCCGATACTGACCGACAGTTTGAGGTCCGCCAGCGTCGAGGTATCCATGGCGTTAATTGCGTTTCTGGCGCGCTCGGCGACGTTCCACGCCTGGTCCAGCGGCGTTTCCGGCAGAACCACCGCGAACTCATCGCCGCCGATACGGCCGAAAATATCCGCTTTACGAAAAGAGTGATGCAGTTGCGCGGCGATGGCCTGTAGCGCAACGTCGCCGCCGCTGTGTCCGAGCGTATCGTTAATTTTTTTGAAGTGGTCGATATCAATCAAAATGACACAAACCGGCTTACCGGTGAAATTCGCCAGGTGCAGCACCTTGCTGGCGGCGGTGAAAAAGGCTTCCCGGCGCAGGAAACCCGTGAGTTCGTCATAGCGGGCGGTAGTGGGCAATTCAATCAGATATTTTTTGGCCAGAATCGACAACAGGCTGCCCAGAATGGCCGATAGCAAGACCACGCACAGCACCATGCCCAGCGAATTGGCCGTCGACAGAGTGGTGAGCAGCGTGGGTTTATCCAACTGGCTGGTCGTCCTGACGCGTACGCCGGTCAGGATATCGGTTTCGGACAATATGGGAAAGATGGTGATCAGTTTGCCCTTTGCGCCAAATTCGCCGATTGCCGGTAGTTTATTCTGGCAAATGCGAATGATTTCCATATTGTTAAATGAAAGGTTTAGTTCTGATAAACGATTAATACATTCGGTGGTGGTATTCCGGGTATTAAAAGCAAAGGTGGCCACGCGGGAATATAAATAGTTGCCTGAACGGTATTCCTTTTCGTTTTCCGTCACGCTGCTGCCGGCATTGTAAGACTTATACACATCAATGGTTTCAGCCAGATTCTTCCGTTCTGTCTGCCAGTCATAGGATTGCGTCTGGTGAATAACAATGGTCGTTAATAGCAGCGAGAAAATGCCGAATAACACAGAGGCAGAGCCCGGATGGGCAAATAATTTTAGTATTTTATAGTTAATGGCATTCATGCGACAACTTCCCGGGCGAAACAACCTTAATCAATAGCAGGAGATAAAATAAAAATAGAGTTTTACTTATTCTACCATCTTTCGACTCGCGAACGCTCGGCTTACTTATGCCCTAAAGCAAATTTTTATGGTGCCAGTAAGGGGCGAAAATTGACGCCGTTGGCCTTTTACTCTGGCCGAACCGATCGAATGCGCTTCTTCCGGCGGAATGGACGACCGCTGCAAGAAGGTGGGGTGCCCTGGGCGATTCGGCCGGGGTTTCTGGTAAACTGACCTTTCCCTGGCCATGTCTGAGTAGAGAGCCTCTGTATGAATATATTGCGAATTGGGCTGGTGTCGGTTTCCGATCGTGCATCCAGCGGTGTGTATCAGGATAAAGGTATCCCGGCATTGCAGGCATGGCTGGCATCCGCGTTGACCACGCCCTATGAGGTGGAAGTGCGGCTGGTGCCGGATGAGCAGCCATTGATTGAGCAGACGTTGTGTGAGCTGGTGGATGAGATGGGCTGTTATCTGGTATTGACCACCGGCGGAACCGGCCCGGCGCGACGCGACGTGACGCCGGACGCTACCCTGGCGGTGGCCGATCGGCTGATGCCGGGGTTCGGCGAACAGATGCGCCAGATCGGCCTGCACTTCGTTCCCACGTCGATTTTATCGCGTCAGGTCGGGGTGATCCGCAAACAGGCGCTGATCCTTAATCTGCCCGGCCAGCCGAAGTCGATTCAGGAAACGCTGAGCGGGGTACGCGACGAAAACGGCAACGTGATCGTCGCCGGCATTTTTGCCAGCGTGCCGTACTGCATTCAACTGCTTGAGGGGCCTTATGTGGAAACCGATCCGGCCGTGGTAGCAGCTTTTCGCCCTAAAAATGCAATACGCGAAATAAAAAACCAAAGTTAAACCATTTCTGCCATAAGATTCAGCTTCTCTGGTGTGTGGAAAATTTGCCGCTATAGTAATTTTATTTTTACACATGGCGGCAATTTTTTGTCGGTACACTCTGGCGTTAAAACGGTAATTTATGGCTCGCGAATCTTTTCCCTCTGCTCCCGCCCCCGCTCAGGGCGCTCCACGGCGGTTAAACCGCCAGGATTATAAGACGCTCTCTCTGGCCGCCCTCGGCGGTGCGCTCGAGTTCTATGATTTTATTATCTTCGTCTTTTTCGCCGTGGCGATCGGCGATCTGTTTTTTCCGCCGAATATTCCGGAATGGCTGCGCCAGGCGCAAACCTTCGGCATCTTTGCCGCCGGTTATCTGGTGCGGCCGCTGGGCGGCATCATCATGGCGCACTTCGGCGATCGGGTAGGGCGTAAGAAAATGTTCAGCCTGAGTATTCTGTTGATGGCGCTGCCCACGCTGGCGATGGGGATGTTGCCGACCTACGCGTCCATCGGTATCGCGGCGCCGCTGTTGCTGCTGCTGATGCGTGTGCTGCAGGGGGCGGCTATCGGCGGGGAGGTGCCCGGCGCCTGGGTGTTCGTAGCCGAGCATGTGCCGCGCGCGCGTATCGGTTTTGCCTGCGCGACGCTGACCGCCGGACTGACGCTGGGCATCTTGCTCGGCTCGCTTGTGGCAACTTTATTGAACAGTGTGTTGACCCCGCAGCAAATGCAGGACGGCGGCTGGCGCATCCCGTTTTTTATCGGCGGAATCTTTGGCCTGACGGCGATGTATTTGCGGCGCTGGCTGCAGGAAACGCCGATCTTTGTTGAAATGAAGGCGCGCAAAGCGCTGGCGAAAGAGCTGCCGTTGAAAGCGGTGATGGTTAACCATAAAAAAGCGGTGTTGATCTCAATGTTGCTGACCTGGTTGCTGTCGGCGGGTATTGTGGTGGTGATCCTGATGGCGCCGGTCTATTTGCAAAAGCTGCATGGCATCTCCGCGGCAATGGCGCTGCAGGCCAACTGTCTGGCGATCATTGCGCTCGTCGTCGGCTGCATGGTCGCGGGGTACGCGGCCGATCGTATTGGCGCCGGCCGTACGCTGATGTTTGGCTGCGCGCTGCTGGCCCTCTGCTGTTCGGGGTTTTATTACATTGCGGCCAATGAACCCGGCTGGCTGTTTCCCGGCTATGCGCTGGCGGGGTTCAGCGTCGGCGTGGTGGGCGTGGTGCCTTATGTCATGGTGCGTTCTTTCCCGGCAGAGGTGCGTTTTTCCGGCATTTCGTTCTCCTATAATCTTTCCTATGCCATTTTTGGCGGCCTGACGCCCATCTCTGTCACGCTGATTATGGCGGTGACGCCGATGGCGCCGGCGTTTTATATTCTGGCGCTGGCGGCTATGGGGTTTGCGCTGGGCGTCTGCCTGCAGCAGGAAAGTTGCTATGCGGAGCATCAGCCGAGCGGCGAAGTGCCGTCGTCAGCCGGCGTGTGAACGCGCGCCGGCGCGGGGCGGGGCGCAGGGCAGGCGGACAAGGCCGCCTGCCGCTCCGGGTTCAGTGACTGGAACCGGACGGCGCGCCGATCGGCAGGACGGTGCGGCCCGCCTGTTCGTTCAGCAGTTCGGCCATCGCTAAATAGATGGCGCTGGCGCCGCAGATAATGCCTTCGTAGCCGGCAAACACCAGCAGCGCGTGGTTGGCGGTAAAGTTTCCGATCGCCAGTAAGGCGAACAGCACTACCAGGCTGGCGAAGACAAACTGCAGCGCCCGGCTGGCGCGCAGGGTGCCGAAAAACATAAACAGCGTGAACACGCCCCACAGCGCAAGGAAAACGCCGAGGAAGCGACCGTCGCTGGCCTCGGCCAGCCCGACGCGCGGCAGGATCAGAATGGCGACCAGCGTCAGCCAGAACGCGCCGTAAGAGGTAAAGGCGGTCGCGCCGAACGTATTGCCTTTCTTATATTCCAGCATGCCGGCCAGAATTTGTGCAATTCCGCCGTAAAAGATACCCATACTGAGAATGATGGCCGAAAGGGGGAAAAAGCCCGCGTTGTGCAGGTTAAGGAGTACCGTGGTCATCCCGAACCCCATGAGCCCGAGCGGACCTGGGTTTGCCAGCGTGTTGGTGTGCATAAATCCTCTGCGATAACAGATTAATCATTTTTGTTGTATGCCCCTCCTCCTTCTGGCCGCAGGCCGCGCCCGGCCGCCGGTCGCTTGCCTATGCTCCGCGTCCGATGCCGCTCGCCTTTCTCAACCGGAAATCTGTCGGGGGTAAAAGACGCTATTGCCCGCATGATCACGGGGCGATTTTCCCCTGTATTCCGGCGAGCGCGGCATCATATCGGGCGGCGAAAAAGGAAACAATATGGCCGGCAGGAATAAATTGATAGCAAAGGAGATTTAACAGAATTTTTTTTACCTCTCCCCCTTGATGCGGCCGGGAGTGACCCCATCTTATTCTCAACCAGGCGGTTTGGCCGATGAAAAAGCGTGAAGCAGAGAGTTGAAAAGCGTTTTTTCGTCCTCATAGTAGGTTAAACCACCACACCGAATGCGACTTTTTAGTGGAGATGTTTAGATGGGTAAGATTATTGGTATCGACTTAGGTACAACCAACTCTTGTGTAGCGATTATGGACGGTACGCAGGTCAAGGTACTGGAAAACAGCGAAGGCGATCGTACCACGCCTTCTATTATTGCTTATACGCAGGATGGTGAAATTCTGGTCGGCCAACCGGCTAAACGTCAGGCTGTGACTAACCCGCAAAACACGCTGTTCGCTATCAAACGTCTGATTGGCCGTCGTTTCCAGGACGAAGAAGTGCAGCGCGATGCTAATATCATGCCGTACAAAATCGTTGGGGCAGATAACGGCGACGCCTGGCTGGAAGTGAAAGATCAGAAAATGGCTCCGCCGCAGATTTCAGCTGAAGTGCTGAAAAAAATGAAGAAAACGGCGGAAGATTATCTGGGCGAAGCGGTGACCGAAGCGGTTATTACCGTACCGGCCTACTTTAACGACGCGCAGCGTCAGGCGACCAAAGACGCCGGCCGCATCGCGGGCCTGGAAGTCAAACGTATCATTAACGAACCTACGGCGGCGGCGCTGGCTTACGGTCTGGATAAAGAAATGGGCAACCGCACCATTGCTGTCTATGACCTCGGCGGCGGTACGTTCGATATCTCCATCATCGAAATCGATGAAGTGGACGGCGAAAAAACCTTTGAAGTGCTGGCCACCAATGGTGATACCCACCTGGGCGGGGAAGACTTCGACAGCCGTTTGATCAACTACCTGGTTGACGAGTTCAAGAAAGAGCAGGGCTTTGACCTGCGCAACGACCCGCTGGCTATGCAGCGTTTGAAAGAAGCGGCCGAGAAAGCGAAGATTGAGCTGTCTTCCGCGCAGCAGACCGACGTCAACCTGCCGTACATCACGGCTGACGCTTCGGGTCCGAAACATCTGAACATTAAGGTAACGCGCGCCAAACTGGAATCGCTGGTTGAGGATCTGGTAAACCGTTCCGTCGAGCCGCTGAAAGTGGCGCTGAAGGATGCCGGTCTGTCCGTTTCCGATATCAACGACGTTATCCTGGTCGGCGGTCAGACGCGTATGCCGCTGGTGCAGAAGAAAGTCGCCGACTTCTTCGGTAAAGAACCGCGTAAAGACGTTAACCCGGACGAAGCCGTGGCTATCGGCGCAGCCGTTCAGGGCGGCGTGCTGTCCGGCGACGTGAAAGACGTTCTGTTGCTGGACGTTACCCCGCTGTCGCTGGGTATTGAAACCATGGGCGGCGTAATGACTCCGCTGATTGCCAAGAACACCACTATCCCGACGAAACACAGTCAGGTGTTCTCTACGGCGGAAGACAATCAGTCTGCGGTAACGATCCACGTGCTGCAGGGTGAACGTAAACGTGCGCACGACAACAAATCGCTGGGGCAGTTTAACCTGGACGGTATTCAGCCCGCGCCGCGCGGTATGCCGCAGGTTGAAGTGACTTTCGACATCGATGCGGACGGTATCCTGCACGTTTCGGCCAAAGACAAAAACAGCGGCCGCGAGCAGAACATCACCATCAAGGCGTCTTCCGGTTTGAATGAGGACGAAATTCAGAAGATGGTGCGTGACGCCGAAGCGAACGCCGAAGCGGACCGTAAGTTTGAAGAGCTGGTGCAAACGCGCAACCAGGGCGACCATCTGCTGCACGGTACGCGTAAGCAGCTGGAGGAAGCGGGCGACAAACTGGCCGCCGACGACAAGGCCGCAATCGAGAGTGCGCTGAGCGCGCTGGAAGGTTCGCTGAAAGGCGAAGATAAAGCCGATATCGAAGCGAAGATCGAAGCGCTGGTTCAGGCCTCCGCTAAACTGCTGGAAGTGTCTCAGCAGCAGGCCCAGGCCGGTGCGGCCGGCGGCGCCGACGCATCTGCGGACGATGCCGCGCGTAAAGACGACGACGTCGTCGATGCCGAGTTCGAAGAAGTCAAAGATAAAAAATAATCGCCCTTAGGCGGGCGCAGTAGCGGTAACTTTAATACTGTTGCTGGCAACCAGCACGGGCGTCGGGGAAACTCTGCGCCCGTGTACGCATGTTGAGGGCTGAGAAAACAATGGCGAAGCAAGACTATTACGAGATTTTGGGCGTTTCCAAAGATGCGGAAGAGCGCGAAATCAAGAAGGCGTATAAACGTCTGGCGATGAAGTTCCACCCGGACCGTAATCCGGGCGATAAAGAGGCTGAGTCCCGCTTTAAAGAAGTTAAAGAAGCCTACGAAATTCTGACCGACGCGCAGAAGCGCGCCGCTTACGATCAGTACGGCCATGCCGCTTTTGAACAGGGCGGCATGGGCGGTGGCGGCGGCGGCGGTTTTGGCGGCGGGGCCGATTTCGGTGATATCTTTGGCGACGTCTTTGGCGATATTTTCGGCGGCGGACGCCGTCAGCGCGCCAGCCGCGGGTCCGATCTGCGCTACAACATGGAACTGACTCTGGAAGAGGCGGTGCGTGGCGTAACCAAAGAAATACGTATCCCGGCGCTGGAAGAATGCGATGTCTGCCGCGGCAGCGGCGCGAAACCAGGCAGCTCGCCGGTTACCTGTCCGACCTGTCATGGCGCGGGCCAGGTGCAGATGCGGCAGGGCTTCTTCACCGTACAGCAGGCCTGTCCGCACTGTCATGGCCGCGGCAAGATCATCAAAGATCCGTGCAACAAATGTCACGGTCACGGCCGGATAGAAAAAAGCAAAACGCTGTCGGTTAAAATTCCGGCGGGCGTGGATACCGGCGACCGCATCCGCCTGTCGGGCGAGGGCGAAGCCGGCGAGCACGGCGCGCCGGCCGGGGATCTGTACGTACAGGTGCAGGTGAAGAAACACCCGATTTTCGAACGCGATGAAAGCAATCTGTATTGCGAAGTGCCGATCAATTTTGCCATGGCGGCTCTCGGCGGCGAAATCGAAGTGCCGACGCTGGATGGCCGGGTGAAACTGAAAGTGCCGGCGGAAACGCAGACCGGCAAGCTGTTCCGCATGCGCGGCAAGGGCGTGAAGTCGGTGCGCGGCGGCGCGCAGGGCGATCTGCTGTGCCGGGTCGTGGTGGAAACGCCGGTTAGCCTGAATGAACGCCAGAAACAGCTGCTGCAGGAGCTGTCCGAGAGTTTTGGCGGCCCGTCCGGCGAGCATAACAGCCCGCGCTCGAAGAGTTTCTTTGACGGCGTGAAGAAGTTTTTTGACGACCTGACGCGTTAATCCCGGCGTTTACGCGTCACCGCAAATACCGTGCCGACGCCCCGCACTGCGCTCGCTCCGCCAGGCGCGGGCTGGTAGGGATACCGTAGGCGTGGTTGCGCTGACGCTCGAACCGGCTGCTAAACCCAGCCGGTTTTTTTGTGCCCGCGTACACCCGGCCTGACGAATGCCAGACACAAAAAAACCGGCCTGAGCCGGTTCTTTTAATCGCTGCAGCGAAGATCGGTGCTTACTGAATAGCGCTGATCTGCTTAGCCAGATTAGCTTTATGACGTGCAGCTTTGTTCTTGTGGATCAGGCCTTTGCTTGCCTGGCGATCCACAATCGGTTGCATTTCATTAAAGGCTTTCTGCGCTGCTTCTTTATCGCCAGTAGCGATCGCCGCGTATACTTTCTTGATAAAAGTACGCATCATAGAGCGACGGCTAGCGTTATGCTTGCGGCGCTTCTCAGACTGTACGGCGCGTTTCTTAGCTGATTTGATATTAGCCAAGGTCCAACTCCCAAATATATTCTATCGAGGACAATTCAAAGGCCGAGGAATATGCCCTTTTAGCCTTCTTTTGTCAATGGATTTGTGCAAATAAGCGTCGTTTGTACGTCGACGCTTGTTACGTTGTGATGGCGCAGGATTTTAACAGCTTCATTGCGGGGAATACAGCCTTTCGCGCGATAAAATTCGTATTTGCCGGCGTCGCCGGGCCGGCATCAGAGACGCCGGGCGCCTGACGCGGCAAAAGTCGCGCCGGCGCAGCGGATTATCTCGCCGGCGCGGGTAAAAGGCAACAATCGAAGGTTAACCTTACACGCTGTACAAGGTATAATCCGCCGATTTCCACTGTTTTGAGCCAGCTATGGAGCTAATTCGCGGTATACACAATCTTCGGGCACGCCATTATGGCTGTGTGCTCACTATTGGTAATTTCGACGGCGTTCATCGCGGGCATCAAATGCTGCTTGAGCGGCTAAAACAGGAGGGTCGCCAGCGCCGGCTGCCGGTGATGGTGATGATTTTTGAACCTCAGCCGCAGGAACTGTTTGCGATTGACGGCGCGCCGGCCCGCCTGACGCGTCTGCGCGACAAGGTCGACTACCTGGCGCAGGCCGGGGTGGATTACCTGCTGTGCGTGAGATTCGATCGCCATTTCGCCGCCAATAGCGCGCGGACCTTCGTCGATGATTTGCTGGTGGAAAAGCTGGGCGTGAAATTTCTGGTGGTGGGCGATGACTTCCGCTTTGGCGCTGGCCGCAAGGGCGATTTCCTGTTATTACAGGGAGCTGGCCTTCAGGCTGGCTTCGACGTGATCAGCACCGACTCTTTCTGCAATGCCGGTAAACGGGTGAGCAGCACGGCGGTGCGGGAAGCGCTGAGTCACGATGAGCTGCTGCTGGCGGAAAGCCTGCTGGGCCATCCTTATCGCATCTCCGGGCGGGTTATCCACGGCAACGAACTGGGCAGAACCCTCGGATTCCCGACGGCGAATATTTCGCTGAAACGTCAGGTCTCTCCCGTGAACGGCGTCTATGCGGTCAGCGTATATGGCGCCGGAGCGGAGCCGCTGGCCGGCGTGGCTAATATCGGCTTTCGTCCGACCGTGAACGGCGATCGGCGTCAGCAGCTTGAAGTCCATTTACTGGATGTGTCCATGGATCTTTATGGACGTCATATTGAAGTCGTACTGCGTAAAAAATTGCGTAATGAACAGCGGTTTGCTTCGCTCGACGCACTGAAGCAGCAAATCGCCCTGGATGTGGTGACGGCCCGTGAGTTTTTTGGGTTAAAGACACCGGTTTAATTTCTTCTCTAGCCGAAAACGAAATCGAGAATCTAATGAGTGACTATAAGACTACCCTGAATTTGCCGGAAACAGGGTTCCCGATGCGTGGCGATCTCGCCAGGCGCGAACCCGACATGCTGAAACGCTGGTATGAACAGGATCTGTACGGGATTATCCGTAACGCTAAGAAAGGTAAAAAAACCTTTATCCTGCACGACGGCCCTCCGTATGCGAACGGCAACATTCACATTGGTCACTCGGTTAACAAAATTCTCAAAGATATTATTGTTAAGTCCAAAACGCTGGCCGGCTATGATTCGCCTTATGTGCCGGGCTGGGACTGCCACGGTTTGCCGATCGAGCTGAAAGTCGAACAGCTGGTGGGGAAACCGGGCGAGAAGGTCAGCGCCGCCGAATTTCGCGCCGAGTGCCGCAAATATGCGGCGGAACAGGTCGCCGGGCAGAAAAAGGATTTCATCCGTCTGGGAGTGCTGGGCGACTGGGATCGCCCCTATCTGACGATGGATTTCAACACCGAAGCCAATATCATCCGGGCGCTGGGCAAAATCATCGATAACGGCCACCTGTTGAAGGGCGCCAAACCGGTTCACTGGTGCGTAGACTGTCGCTCGGCGCTGGCCGAGGCGGAAGTTGAATATTACGACAAGACCTCTCCGGCGATCGACGTGGCGTTTAACGCGGTCGATCGCGCCGCCGTGCTGGCGAAGTTCGGTTTAGCGCCGGACGCGGTTGACGGAGACGTGGCGTTGGTTATCTGGACCACCACGCCGTGGACCCTGCCGGCCAACCGGGCGATTGCGCTGAATGCGGAGTTTGATTACGTCCTGATTAAGGTGGACGGCAGAAACATCATCGTCGCCGATAGCCTGGCGGAGTCGGTGGCGCAGCGCATCGCCGGCGATGCCCGTGTTAGCGCGCTGAGCGACAATCGGTTGAAAGGGCGCGATCTGGAACTGCTGCGCTTCCGTCATCCGCTGCTGGATTTCGACGTGCCGGCGATTCTGGGCGAACACGTTACGCTCGATGCCGGTACCGGCGCGGTGCATACCGCCGGCGGCCACGGTCCGGACGACTATGTGATCAGTCAACAATACGGTCTGGAGATCGCCAACCCGGTCGGCCCGAACGGTTGCTATCTGTCCGGCACGCATCCGGATCTGGACGGTCTGTTCGTCTTCAAGGCGAACGACAAAATTGTCGAGATGCTGCGTGCCAGCGGCGCGTTGCTGCATGTGGAAAAGCTGCTGCACAGCTATCCGTGCTGCTGGCGGCATAAATCGCCGATCATTTTTCGCGCTACGCCGCAGTGGTTCGTCAGCATGGATCAAAAGGGGCTGCGCAAACAGTCGCTGGCGGAGATCAAAAGCGTGCAGTGGATCCCCGACTGGGGCCAGGCGCGGATTGAATCGATGGTCGCCAACCGCCCTGACTGGTGTATTTCCCGTCAGCGCACCTGGGGCGTGCCGATGTCGCTGTTCGTGCATAAAGAGACGGAAGAGCTGCATCCGCGTACCCACGAACTGATCGAAGAAGTCGCGAAACGCGTCGAACAGGACGGCATTCAGGCCTGGTGGGATCTGGATCCGGCCGATATCCTGGGCGCCGATGCGGCCGACTACGTGAAAGTGCCGGATACGCTGGACGTCTGGTTCGACTCCGGTTCCACTCATGCTTCGGTGGTGGATGTGCGTCCGGAGTTCGGCGGCCATTCCGCCGATATGTATCTGGAAGGTTCCGACCAGCATCGCGGCTGGTTCATGTCCTCGCTGATGATTTCCACCGCGATCAAAGGCAAGGCGCCGTACCGCCAGGTGCTGACTCACGGCTTTACCGTCGATGGCCAGGGACGGAAAATGTCCAAATCCATCGGCAATACCGTCAGCCCGCAGGACGTCATGAATAAACTGGGCGCCGATATTCTGCGTCTGTGGATCGGTTCAACCGACTATTCCGGCGAGATTGCGGTATCGGATGAGATTCTGAAGCGTTCGGCCGACGCCTATCGCCGTATCCGTAATACCGCCCGCTTCCTGTTGGCTAACCTGAACGGTTTCGATCCGAAGCGCGATATGGTGAAGCCGGAAGAGATGGTGGTGCTGGATCGCTGGGCGGTCGGCTGCGCCCGGGCGGCGCAGGAAGAGATCGTTCAGGCATACGACAGCTATGATTTCCACCGCGTGGTGCAGCGTCTGATGCAGTTCTGCTCGATCGAGATGGGGTCGTTCTACCTTGATATCATCAAGGACCGTCAGTATACCGCGAAGAGCGACAGCATCGCGCGCCGCAGCTGCCAGACCGCGCTGTACCATATCGCCGAGGCGTTGGTGCGCTGGATGGCGCCGATCCTTTCCTTTACCGCGGACGAAATCTGGGCGTATCTGCCGGGCGAGCGCGCGCAGTATGTGTTTACCGAAGAGTGGTATGACGGTCTGTTCGGGCTGGACGACGGCGAAACAATGAACGACGCCTTCTGGGCCGAGGTGCTGAAAGTGCGCGCCGAGGTGAACCGGGTGATCGAGCAGGCGCGTAACGACAAGCGTATCGGCGGCTCGCTGGAAGCGGCGGTCACGCTGTATGCCGACGACGCGCTGGCCGGCAAACTGCGCAGCCTGCAGCCGGAACTGCATTTCGCGTTGCTGACGTCGAAAGCCGTGGTGGCGGCGTATGCCGCGGCGGGCGACGACGCACAGCAAAGTGAACTTGCCGGTTTGAAAATTGCCTTAAGCAAGGCGGAAGGGCACAAGTGCCCGCGCTGCTGGCATTATGAAACCGATATTGGTACGGACACCAGTCATCCTGAAGTCTGCGGCCGCTGCGCGACGAACGTCGGCGGACGCGGTGAAGAGCGTAAGTTTGTCTGATGAGTAAATCGATCTGTTCGAGCGGATTGCGCTGGCTGTGGCTAGCGCTGGTGGTGGTGCTGGCCGATCTTGGCAGTAAACTGGGGATCCTGAGCCACCTGCAGCTGGGCGAAACCCGGCCGCTGGCGCCTTTTCTGAATCTGCACTATGCGCGCAACTACGGCGCCGCCTTCAGCTTCCTGGCCGATCACGGCGGCTGGCAGCGCTGGTTCTTCGCCGGTATCGCCGTGGCTATCGTGATCGCGCTGCTGGTGATGATGTTTCGCAGCCGGGCGCAGCAAAAGCTGAATAATATCGCTTATGCGCTGATTATCGGCGGCGCGCTGGGTAACCTGTTCGATCGCCTGTGGCACGGTTTTGTGGTTGATTTCATCGACTTCTACGTCGGGGACTGGCATTTCGCCACCTTCAACCTGGCCGACAGCGCGATCTGTATTGGCGCGGCGCTGGTGGTGCTGGAAGGCTTTTTAACGCCTTCAGCGTCGGCCGGCTCGCAACAGAAAGGGTAAACCATGTCGGAAAGGGTACAGTCTGACAGCGCCGTTCTGGTGCATTTTACCCTGACGCTGGCGGACGGTTCGACCGCCGAGTCCTCGCTAGAGCGCGGCAAACCGGTGCTGTTTCGCCTCGGCGACGGTAGCCTGTCGCCGGCGCTGGAGCGGCAGTTGCTGGGGCTGAGTCGTGGGGATCGCAGGCAGTTTACTCTCGAACCGGAAGCGGCCTTCGGCCCGGTGAACCCGGATTTGATCCAGTTTTTCTTACGGCGCGACTTTTCCCGTACCGGGGTGCCGGATGTCGGCACCATCATGGTGTTCAGCGGCGCAGCCGGCCATGAAATGCCGGGCGTTATCCGCGCGGTGGAGCAAGAGTCCGTTACGGTGGATTTTAATCATCCGCTCGCCGGACAGACGGTGACCTTTAATCTGGAAGTGCTGGATATTGATCCGCAGCAGGAGGAACAACATGCAAATCTTGCTGGCTAACCCGCGCGGGTTTTGTGCGGGCGTCGACCGGGCGATAAGCATTGTCGAGCGCGCGCTGGAAATTTACGGCACGCCGATTTATGTCCGGCACGAAGTGGTGCACAACCGCTATGTCGTAGACGGGCTGCGCAACCGGGGCGCGATTTTTATCGAGGAAATCGGCGAAGTGCCGGATGGCTCGATTCTGATTTTCTCCGCCCACGGGGTGTCTCAGGCGGTGCGGGCCGAGGCGAAAAGCCGCGACCTGACGGTATTCGACGCTACCTGCCCGCTGGTGACTAAAGTGCATATGGAAGTGGCGCGCGCCAGTCGTAAAGGCACCGAGGCGATCCTGATCGGCCATGCCGGTCACCCCGAGGTGGAAGGCACCATGGGGCAGTACAGCAACCCGGCCGGCGGCATGTACCTGGTCGAAGCGCCGGAAGATGTCTGGCAGCTGCAGGTCAAGAATGAAAATAACCTGTGCTTCATGACGCAGACGACGCTGTCGGTTGACGATACCTATGCGGTGATCGATGCGCTGCGCGCGCGTTTCCCGAATATCGTCGGGCCGCGCAAGGATGATATCTGTTACGCCACCACCAATCGCCAGGAAGCGGTGCGCTATCTGGCCGACAGCGCGGATGTGGTGTTGGTGGTGGGCTCGAAAAACTCGTCAAACTCCAACCGGCTGGCTGAACTGGCTCAGCGCGCCGGCAAGCCGGCTTATCTGATCGATGCCGCTACGGACATTCAGGAAAGCTGGGTGAACGGCGTGACGCGCGTCGGCGTCACCGCCGGCGCCTCGGCGCCGGATATTCTGGTGCGGCAGGTGATCGATCGGCTGAAATCGCTCGGCGGCAAGGTTGCTTTTGAACTGGAAGGGCGTGAAGAGAATATCGTTTTTGAAGTGCCCAAAGAGCTGCGGGTCGAGGTCAGGCAGGTCGATTAACTCGTCTTCAGGCGGCATCGCCGGGCGCGTCGTGTTCTCCGTCGCCGGGTGTTGCGCCGACCGATGCGGCGCCCAAAGTGCATGTTTATGCGTTCTGGCGCCGTTATCCCTTTCGTTTCCCCGTCAGACGCGGGAATGGCGTGACGACGCGAGAGTTTTTACTGATTTTTCCACCGTCTTTCTGTCATAATTTTCTCATCATGTTATTGGTCCTCGGGTTATGCGTCGCTGCGTGCGTTAATCCGGGGCCATTCAGAATAAACCGTCATTAAATAAGAGAGGGAGTATGGGGGATTCAGCGATCCGTATTGCGATAGCGGGAGCCGGCGGCCGAATGGGCCGACAGTTGATTCAGGCCGTGCAGCTGGCGGAAGGCGCCGTGCTGGGCGCCGCACTGGAACGCGCGGGCTCTTCCCTGTTGGGCAGCGACGCGGGCGAACTGGCCGGACTCGGCGAACTGGGCGTCAAAATCAGCAGCGATCTGAACGCGGTGCGCGACGACTTCGATATTCTGATCGATTTTACCCGTCCCGAAGGCTCGCTGGCCATGCTGGATTTCTGCCGTCGGCAGCATAAGTCGGTGGTTATCGGCACCACCGGGTTTGATGATCAGGGCAAAGCGGCAATCCGCCAGGCGGCCGATGAGATCGGGGTCGTTTTCGCGGCAAACTTCAGCGTCGGGGTCAACGTGATGCTTAAACTGCTGGAGAAAGCGGCGAAGGTGATGGGTGATTACACCGATATTGAAATTCTGGAAGCGCATCACCGGCACAAAGTCGATGCGCCGTCCGGCACCGCGCTGGCCATGGGGGAAACCATTGCCGCCGCGCTGGGGCGCGATCTGAAAACCTGCGCCGTCTATGCACGCGAGGGGCACACCGGCGAACGCGATGCGAAAAGCATTGGTTTCGCCACGCTGCGCGCCGGCGATATTGTGGGTGAACATACCGCGATGTTTGCCGATATTGGCGAACGTATAGAGATTACCCATAAGGCCTCAAGCCGCATGACTTTCGCCAATGGCGCGGTTCGTGCCGCTATATGGCTCGGAACCACGAAAACCGGCCTCTATGATATGAGAGATGTGCTTGGTCTGGATAGTTTATAGTATTTTATAAAAATGTAACAAATTGATTTATGGCGGTATGTTCCGCCATTTTTTTAATTTATCCGCTAATGGAGGCGGTTTTTATCAGGTTTTTCCTTTCTTCGTATTTTTTGTGGGATTTAATGCCTGTACGGCGACTGAGGCGGGAAAGACGGGGCCTATTGCTGAAATAATATTCTTTTATTATTTTCCCGGCCCTGCAACCGTTTTCTTCTCTAAGTTGATGCGACTTTTTGCTGTAATAAGCGAAGATTCTTTATCAGAGGCATAAAAGAACAGTAAAAACTCCGTCTGGTGTAGACAAAATCACTGGCCATCATTAAAATGCGCCCAATTTGCCAAAAATTTACCGCGCCGGTGATTTTTGCGTTGATTTTGATGCTGCAATCTGAATTAATATGCAAATAATATGATTTATTATTCCCTGGAGGATGTTTTGATTAAGTCAGCGCTATTGGTTCTGGAAGACGGAACCCAGTTTCACGGTCGGGCCATCGGGGCAGAGGGAACGGCAGTGGGGGAAGTGGTCTTCAATACGTCAATAACCGGTTATCAAGAAATCCTTACTGATCCATCCTATTCCCGCCAGATTGTCACTCTCACTTATCCCCATATCGGTAATGTCGGCACCAACGCCAGCGATGAAGAATCTTCCGCCATACAGGCTCAGGGTCTGGTTATTCGCGACCTTCCGCCGATCGCCAGCAACTATCGCAGCGAAGAGGGCCTGTCCGACTACCTTAAACGCAACAATATTGTCGCCATTGCCGATATCGATACCCGCAAGCTGACGCGTCTGCTGCGCGAGAAGGGCGCGCAAAACGGCTGCATTATCGCCGGCGACGCGCCGGACGCCGCGCAGGCGCTGGAAAAGGCCAAAGCCTTTCCGGGCCTGAAGGGGATGGATCTGGCGAAAGAGGTGAGCACCGCCGAGCGCTATAGCTGGCTGCAGGGCAGCTGGACGCTGAGCGGCGATTTGCCGGCGCCGAAGCAGGAAAGCGAGCTGCCGTACCACGTCGTCGCCTACGACTACGGCGCGAAACGCAATATTCTGCGCATGCTGGTCGACCGCGGCTGCCGACTGACGGTGGTTCCGGCGCAGACGAGCGCTGAAGACGTGCTGGCGCTGAACCCGGACGGCGTCTTCCTGTCCAACGGCCCCGGCGACCCGCAACCGTGCGACTATGCCATCAAAGCGATTCAGACGCTGCTGGAAACCGATATTCCGGTGTTTGGCATCTGTCTGGGGCATCAGTTGCTGGGTCTGGCCAGCGGCGCGAAAACGATCAAAATGAAATTCGGCCACCACGGCGGCAACCATCCGGTACGCGATCTGGATGCCGGCCGCGTGATGATCACCGCCCAGAACCACGGTTTCGCCGTGGATGAGAGCACGCTGCCCGCGACGCTGCGCGTTACGCACAAGTCTCTGTTCGATGGCTCGCTGCAGGGCATCCACCGCACCGATAAACCCGCCTTCAGCTTCCAGGGCCACCCGGAGGCCAGTCCCGGCCCGCACGACGCGGCGCCGTTGTTCGATCACTTTATCGAACTGATTCAGACTTACCGTGCTAACCGTAAATAATCAGGAGCAGAACCATGGCAAAACGTACAGATATTAAAAGCATCCTGATCCTTGGTGCGGGCCCGATTGTTATCGGTCAGGCATGTGAATTCGACTACTCAGGCGCTCAGGCCTGTAAAGCGCTGCGCGAAGAGGGATACCGCGTTATCCTGGTGAACTCCAACCCGGCGACCATCATGACCGACCCGAATATGGCCGATGCCACCTACATCGAGCCGATTCACTGGGAAGTGGTGCGTAAGATTATCGAAAAAGAACGGCCGGACGCGGTTTTGCCGACCATGGGCGGGCAGACGGCGCTCAACTGCGCGCTGGAGCTGGAGCGGCAGGGCGTGCTGGCCGAGTTTGGCGTGGAAATGATCGGCGCCACCGCCGATGCGATCGATAAAGCGGAAGACCGCCAGCGCTTTGACAAGGCGATGAAAAAAATCGGCCTCGATACGGCGCGTTCGGGCATTGCGCACAATATGGAAGAAGCGCTGGCCGTGGCCGCCGATGTGGGTTTCCCCTGTATCATTCGTCCGTCTTTCACCATGGGCGGAACCGGCGGCGGTATTGCCTATAACCGCGAAGAGTTTGAAGAGATTTGCGAACGCGGTCTGGATTTGTCGCCGACCAACGAACTGCTGATCGATGAGTCGCTGATCGGCTGGAAAGAGTACGAAATGGAGGTGGTGCGCGATAAGAATGACAACTGCATCATCGTGTGCTCGATCGAAAACCTGGACGCGATGGGCATCCATACCGGCGACTCGATCACCGTGGCGCCGGCGCAGACCCTGACCGATAAAGAATATCAGATCATGCGTAACGCCTCGATGGCGGTGCTGCGTGAGATTGGCGTCGAAACCGGCGGCTCCAACGTGCAGTTTTCGGTCAACCCGAAAACCGGCCGCCTGATCGTAATTGAAATGAACCCGCGCGTATCGCGCTCTTCGGCGCTGGCTTCCAAGGCGACCGGTTTCCCGATTGCGAAAATCGCCGCCAAACTGGCGGTGGGCTATACCCTTGATGAGCTGATGAACGACATTACCGGCGGCCGTACCCCGGCGTCGTTCGAACCGTCCATCGATTACGTCGTCACCAAAATTCCGCGCTTCAACTTTGAAAAATTCGCCGGCGCCAACGACCGTCTGACCACGCAGATGAAATCCGTCGGCGAAGTGATGGCCATCGGTCGTACCCAGCAGGAGTCGCTGCAGAAAGCGCTGCGCGGGCTGGAGGTCGGCGCGACCGGTCTGGACCCGATGGTCGACCTGGACGATCCGGAGTCTCTGACCCGTATTCGTCGCGAGCTGAAGGATGCCGGCGCCGAACGTATCTGGTATCTGGCGGACGCCTTCCGCGCCGGACTGTCGATCGACGGCGTGTTCGGCCTGACCAACATCGACCGCTGGTTCCTGGTGCAGGTCGAAGAGCTGGTGCGGCTGGAAGAACAGGTGGCGGAGAAGGGCGTCGCCGCGCTGGATGCGGCGTTCCTGCGTTTCCTGAAGCGCAAAGGATTCGCCGATGCGCGTCTGGCTAAACTGGCCGGCGTGGACGAAAGCGTGATTCGCCAGTTGCGCGAGAAATTCAATCTGCACCCGGTCTACAAGCGGGTGGACACCTGCGCGGCCGAGTTCGCGACCGACACCGCCTATATGTACTCCACCTATGAAGAAGAGTGCGAGGCGAACCCGAATCAGGATCGCGATAAGATCATGGTGCTGGGCGGCGGGCCGAACCGTATCGGCCAGGGGATCGAGTTTGACTACTGTTGCGTTCACGCTTCGCTGGCGCTGCGCGAAGACGGTTATGAAACCATCATGGTCAACTGCAACCCGGAAACCGTGTCGACCGATTACGACACCTCCGATCGTCTGTACTTCGAACCCGTCACGCTGGAAGACGTGCTGGAGATCGTGCGCGTTGAGCAGCCTAAGGGCGTCATCGTGCAGTACGGCGGCCAGACGCCGCTGAAGCTGGCGCGCGCGCTGGAAGCGGCGGGCGTGCCGGTGATCGGCACCAGCCCGGACGCGATTGACCGGGCGGAAGACCGCGAGCGCTTCCAGCACGCGGTAGAGCGTCTGGGGCTGAAACAGCCGGCCAACGCCACCGTGGTGGCGATTGACGAAGCGGTGGAGAAGGCGAGCGTTATCGGTTATCCGCTGGTGGTGCGTCCGTCCTATGTACTGGGCGGCCGGGCGATGGAGATCGTATACGACGAGATCGACCTGCGTCGCTATTTCCAGAACGCGGTGGTGGTGTCCAACGATGCGCCGGTGCTGCTGGACCGTTTCCTCGACGATGCGATCGAGGTGGACGTCGACGCCATCTGCGACGGCGAACGCGTGCTGATCGGCGGCATCATGGAGCACATCGAGCAGGCGGGCGTACACTCCGGCGACTCGGCCTGTTCTCTGCCGGCCTATACGCTGAGCAAGGATATTCAGGATGTGATGCGCGACCAGGTGAAAAAACTGGCGTTTGAACTGGGCGTGCGCGGTTTGATGAATGCGCAGTTCGCGGTGAAAAACAACGAAGTGTATCTGATCGAAGTCAACCCGCGCGCGGCGCGCACCGTGCCGTTTGTGTCGAAAGCCACCGGCGTTTCGCTGGCGAAAGTGGCGGCGCGCGTGATGGTCGGCCAGACGCTGGCGCAGCAGGGCGTGACCGAAGAGGTTATCCCGCCGTACTACTCGGTGAAGGAAGTGGTGCTGCCGTTCAATAAATTCCCCGGCGTCGACCCGATTCTGGGGCCGGAAATGCGTTCGACCGGCGAAGTGATGGGCGTAGGGCGGACCTTTGCCGAAGCCTTCGCCAAAGCCATGTTGGGCAGCAACTCGCAGATGAAGCAAACCGGACGCGCGCTGCTGTCCGTGCGCGGAGGCGACAAGGCGCGCGTGGTGGACCTGGCGGCCAAACTGCTGAAGCACGGCTTTGAACTGGATGCGACGCACGGCACAGCGGTGGTGTTGGGCGAGGCCGGCATTAATCCGCGCCTGGTCAATAAGGTGCATGAAGGTCGTCCGCATATTCAGGACCGGATCAAAAACGGCGAGTATACCTATATCGTGAATACCACTGCGGGACGTCAGGCGATCGAGGATTCTAAACTGATCCGTCGCAGCGCGCTGCAGTACAAGGTACATTACGATACGACGATGAACGGCGGTTTTGCCACCGCGATGTCGCTGAGCGCCGATCCTACCGACCGGGTGATCTCCGTACAGGAAATGCACGCCAGCATCCGCGACTAGCCCTCGGTAAACCACTGGCGTCACCCCACGAGCCGTTCAGCGAATACTGCTGAGCGGCTCGCGTTTATCTGGATTATTCATCGATAAAACCCTCTTTATTCCAGCATAAAAAACCAATTAGCCTGAAAAAAACTGCTCCGGCGTCTACGCTTACCTTACTGATTACCGCTCGGCGGATGAATGATTTTCATCCGTTCAACATTCATTTTTCTGGAGGTGAGTATGGGTTCAACGGTAAAGAAAGGGCCGTCTTGCACGCCGGCGTCGAATGGAAAAAATCCGCTGGAGGCTTATCCTCGGCCGCCCTTCGTCAGTCAGCCGCAGACGCCGCCGGGGCTGGCCAGCAAGATGCAGCCGCTGCCGGATCACGGCGAGCAAAGCTATCGGGGCAGCGGCCGGCTGACCGGGCGTAAGGCGTTGATCACCGGCGGCGATTCCGGCATTGGCCGGGCGGTGGCGATCGCCTATGCCCGGGAGGGCGCCGACGTGGCGATTAATTATCTGCCGGAAGAGGAGTCCGATGCGCAGGAAGTGCTGACGTTGATCCGCGCCGAGGGCCGTAACGCGGTGGCGATCCCCGGCGATATTCGCGAGGAAGCGTTTTGCCGGCAGCTGGTGAGCGAGGCGGTGAAACAACTGGGCGGACTGGATATTCTGGTCAATAACGCCGGGCGCCAGCAGTTTACCGAGTCGATCGCCGAACTGACGACGGAGGCGTTCGACGCCACGTTCCGCACTAACGTTTACGCGCCGTTCTGGATCAGCAAGGCGGCGTTGCCGCACATGCAACCCGGCGCGACGATCATTAACAGCTCCTCGGTACAGGCCTTTAATCCCAGCGCCATTTTGCTGGATTATGCCCAGACGAAAGCCTGCAACGTGGCGTTCACCAAAGCGCTGGCTAAACAGGTGGCCGGCCAGGGTATTCGGGTCAATGCGGTAGCGCCGGGGCCGTACTGGACGCCGCTGCAGTCGAGCGGCGGTCAGCCGATGGACGCGGTGCAGCAATTCGCCGCCAGTTCGCCGATGGGACGGCCGGGACAACCGGTGGAGATCGCGCCGCTGTACGTTACCCTGGCGTCGGCCGAGAGCAGTTACGCTTCAGGCCAGGTGTGGTGCGCCGATGGCGGCACCGGCACGCTATAGCCGCTCCTGAGGCCGCGATAATCTAATTCGCCATGTCTTTGCCGCGTCGGTCTCTTCCGCCGCAGTCGTTTAGCGGCGGAAATGGCGCGGCTTTCCTCCCGGCCCGGGAGCCTTCCCGGGCCTTGTCGTCGGACCAATCCTGCCCCGCCATAATCGGCGCTCCGGCGGCGCAAGAAAGGCGTATAATAACGGCGCTAAACTTATTTCTTTCTGCTCATCTTGGTTATTTGCCGGCAATATGTTAACAAGTGTCCTTCCATTATTTATGGTTATATCCGTCATCTTGCCGGTAGCAGGCGCGTTGGCTGCGCTCAATGATAGTGAGGCGGGATTCGCATACAGGCGCCTGCCGACAGCGTACTATCCGCCGGGTATATTTTTTCGGGCTGGGGGCAGTAAATTTACATGATCGATGCAGAAACATCGCAGCGGGAAATTACCCGCTTGTGTATTCAGTGCGCGCTATTGCTGTTGCAGCACGGCGCGGAAAGTACGGTAGTGGAACAGCTGTCTTCCCGGCTGGGCGTCGCTCTCGGGGTGGACAGCGTCGAAAGCTCCATCTCCGCCAACGCGATTGTGTTGACGACCATTATGCACGGACATTGCCTGACGTCGACGCGTAAGAATGTGGATCGCGGTATCAATATGCACGTGGTCACGGAAGTGCAGCATGTGGTGATTATGGCGGAGCATCGCCTGCTGGACGTGGTCGACGTGGAAAAGCGTTTCAGCCATATTCGTCCGCTGCGCTATCCGCGCTGGCTGGTGGTCACCACCGTCGGGTTATCGTGCGGCTGTTTTAGTCGGCTGAACGGCGGCGGCTGGGATGCTTTTCTGGTCGCGCTGCTCGCCAGCGGGCTGGCGATGTATGTGCGCCAGCTCCTGACCGCCCGGCATCTCAATCCGATGATTAACTTCTGCATCACCGCCTTCGTCGCGACCTCCGCATCCGGACTGCTGATGCGTCTGCCCGTGCTGCAGCATTCGTCCACGGTGGCGATGGCGGCCAGCGTGCTGCTGCTGGTGCCGGGCTTTCCGCTGATCAACGCGATCGCGGATATGTTTAAGGGACATGTGAATACCGGGCTGGCGCGCTGGGCGATGGCCAGCCTGCTGACGCTGTCGACCTGTATCGGCGTGGTATCCGCGATGGCGTTATGGGGGTTGCACGGATGGTCTTAGCGTTGATGTGGGCATTAATTCAGGATATGGCGCTGGCGGCGGTTCCCGCGCTTGGTTTCGCCATGGTGTTTAATGTGCCGGTGCGCGCGCTGCACTACTGCGCGCTGCTCGGCGCGCTGGGACACGGCGCGCGTTTTCTGCTGATCCATTTTGGCTTGCATATCGAATGGGCCTCGTTCCTGGCCTCGATCATGATCGGCATCATCGGCATCCGCTGGTCGCGCTGGCTGCTGGCGCACCCGAAGGTGTTTACGGTGGCGGCGGTGATCCCGATGTTTCCGGGGATTTCGGCCTATACGGCGATGATTTCCGTTGTGCAGCTGTCTCATCAGGGTTATAGCGAGGCGCTGATGCAGACGCTGATCACTCATTTTCTCAAAGCCAGTTTTATCGTCGGCGCGCTTTCCATCGGGCTGTCGCTGCCGGGGATTTGGCTGTACCGCAAGCGGCCCGGGGTGTAGCCGGTCGGAGCACTCTTATATTATTCGCCGCGCCGGGTAACGTTATCGACGAGTGCGCGGCCTTTCCGTATAGTGGCACCAATTTTATCGCCTGTAGGGTTTTACCATGGTTATTAGTTTGATTGCCGCACTGGCAGTAGATCGCGTAATCGGTATGGAAAACGCCATGCCGTGGCATTTGCCGGCCGATTTGGCGTGGTTTAAGCGCAACACCCTCAAAAAGCCCATCATTATGGGGCGTAACACGTTCGAGTCCATCGGGCAGCCGCTGCCCGGCCGGCTCAATATTGTTCTGAGCCGCCGCCCGGGCGACGACCCGCGCGTGACATGGGTAACCTCACTGGAGCAGGCGTTAAGCGCCGCGGGCGAGGTCGAGGAAGTGATGGTGATCGGCGGAGGCAATGTCTATAAACAGCTGTTGCCGCAGGCGCAGCGGCTCTATTTGACCCATATCGATGCGGAAGTCGAGGGCGATACCCATTTCCCGGACTATGAGCCGGACGAATGGCAGATGACGTTCAGCGAATTCCATGACGCCGACGAAAACAATAGTCACAGCTACTGCTTTGAAATCCTCGAACGCCGTTAATTCGCTACGGGCTCAACGGGCGCGCTAATTCTCTTTTTCTTACGGCGCCCGCTCTCCTTATATCTGCTCCGCCGTTGACACACGACAGTCATACTGGCCGCGTATGGTTGGAAAAAACAGCCAGTGGACGTGGACATGAAAACAACATCGGGATTGAATCAGGACAGACTGCGCGATCCGGCGCGCGCGGCGTCAACCGGCAGCGCGCCTGTATTATCGGGAATTTTAGGCGGCGGAATCTGGCTGCCCGTCGTCAGCAACGGGCAGCGCCGTAACGGCGGCGCTCAGCCTGCGGTGCCGGATGCGGCGTCGTTGTCCTCCGGCAAGGACTGAGCGAGGGAAGGCTGGGTGAAGTAGCGTTTATCCTCCCAGCGCAGCAGAGTAAGATTTCCGCCCCAGCAGCAGCCGGTGTCCAGCCCATAGATGCCCGGCGGCGTGCCTTTCCCTTCCAGCGACGCCCAGTGGCCGAAGACAATGGCGTATTCGCTGGCTATCGGCCCCGGGATATCAAACCACGGTTTGAGCAGCCAGGGGGCGTGCGAAGGCGGCTCCTTGCACTGCATATCCAACTGTCCGCCGGAAAAGCAATAGCGCATGCGGGTAAACACATTGGTACTGAAACGCAGACGCGCAAGACCGCTTAGCTCGGGACTCCAGTGATTGGGCATGTCGCCATACATGGCGTCCAGAAACAGCGGATAGCTGTCGCTGGCCAGAATGGATTCGACTTCGTGCGCGCACAGACGCGCGGTTGCCAGATCCCACTGCGGGGTAATGCCGGCGTGAGCCATCACCAGCCGCCGTTCGTCATCCACCTGCAGAATCGGCTGGTGGCGCAGCCAGTTAATCAGCTCGTCCGCGTCCGGCGCGTTAAGCAGCGGCATCAGCCGATCTTTGGGTTTACTGCGGCTGATGCCGGCATAGACGGCCAGCAAATGCAGATCGTGATTGCCCAGTACGACGCGTACCGAATCGCCCAGCGAGCGCACGTAACGCAAGACGCCCAGCGAATCAGGCCCGCGCGCCACCAGGTCGCCGGTCAGCCACAGCGTGTCCCGCTGCGGATCGAAAGAAACCTGCGCCAACAGCGCCTGTAGTTCGGCCAGACAGCCGTGAACATCGCCAATCAGATAAGTCGACATAATTAATGTATCAGTGAGGGAATAGCCAGACGGAATACCGGAATCTCTACGTGGAAACTCTCGCCCTGGTGGTCGGTCATCAGGTAATGTCCTTCCATCGTGCCTAAAGGCGTTTCCAGTATGGCGCCGCTGGTGTACTGGAATTCGCTGCCGGGATCGATCACGGGCTGTGCGCCGACCACGCCTTCGCCGTGCACTTCGGTCTGGCGTCCGTTGGCGTTGGTGATTAGCCAGTGGCGTCCGCGTAACTGCACGCTATGCCGCCCCAGATTACGGATAGTGATGGTGTAGGCAAACACATAGCGCTCTTCGTCCGGGCTGGACTGGGCTTCAATGTAAATGCTCTGAACCTGAACACATACGCGGGGGGCATCGATCATCTCGGCAACTCCTGTGATTACTGCGCGGCGGGGTGGGCGCTAAGCCAGTTCGCCAGGCGGCAGTATTGCTCAACGGAAACATTCTCCGCGCGGCGGGCGGGATCGATGCCCAGTTCGGTCAACTGCTCCGGGGTAAATCGGTGTCCCAGACTGTTGCGCAGGGTTTTCCGGCGCTGGTTAAAAGCTTCGGTGGTGAGCTGGCTCAGCAGACGCAGATCGCTGACCGGATGGGGCAGCGTTTGATGAGGCACCAGACGAACCACCGCGGAATCAACTTTAGGCGCCGGTTTAAAGGCGGTCGGCGGAACTTCCAGCACCGGAATCACCTGACAATAGTATTGCGCCATCACGCTCAAACGGCCGTAGGCCTTGCTGTCCGGACCGGCGACCAGCCGATTAACCACCTCTTTCTGCAACATGAAGTGCATATCCTGAATAGCGTGAGTATAACTAAACAGGTGGAACATCAGCGGCGTTGAAATATTATACGGCAGGTTACCAAATACCCTCAGCGGCTGACCAGCCTGTTCGGCCATATCGGCGAAATTCACCGTCATCGCATCCTGCTGCACGATGGTCAGCTTGTCTTTTAATACCGGATGCGTTTCCAGCCGGGCCGCCAGATCGCGGTCCAGCTCGATCACGGTGAAACGGTCGATTCGTTCGGCAACCGGCCCGGTCAACGCGCCGAGGCCGGGGCCAATTTCCACAATCGCCTGGCCTGGCAGCGGATGAATGGCGGAGACGATGCTGTCAATTACGAAGCGATCGCTTAAAAAGTTTTGTCCAAAACGCTTGCGGGCGAAGTGGCCCTGATGAACTCGATTATTCATTACGATTATTTATCATTTTAATGGCAAGATTGAGCGCCGTCGTGAGGCTGCCCACGCTGGCTTCTCCGGTCGCGGCCAGTTCCAGCGCGGTGCCGTGATCGACAGAGGTACGGATAAACGGCAGACCCAGGGTGATATTCACCGCCCGGCCAAAGCCCTGGTATTTCAGCACCGGCAGCCCCTGATCGTGATACATGGCGAGCACCGCATCCGCGGGCTGCAGATATTTGGGCTGAAACAGCGTATCGGCCGGCAACGGGCCGATCAGCCGGATACCGCGCTGACGCAGTTCTTCCAGCGCGGGAATGATGATGTCCAGCTCTTCACGCCCCATATGGCCGCCTTCGCCGGCGTGCGGATTCAGTCCGCAGACATAAATCTGCGGCTGTTCGATGCCGAATTTACGCTGCAGATCGTGATGCAAAATCGTAATGACCTCGTGCAGCGTTTGCCGGGTGATGGCGGCCGGAACGTCGAGCAGCGGCAGGTGAGTGGTCGCCAGCGCCACCCGCAGACTCTCGGTAGCCAGCATCATGACCACGCGTCGACAGCCGCTGCGATCGGCGAAGAATTCGGTGTGTCCGCTGAACGGTACGCCGGCGTCGTTGATCACGCCTTTGTGCACCGGCCCGGTGACCAGCGCGGCGAACTCGCCGTTCAGACAGCCATCGCAGGCGCGCGCCAGGGTTTCCACCACATAGCGGCCGTTGCCGACATCAAGCTGACCAGCCCGAACCGGCTGATTCAGCGCGACCGGCAGCAGCGTCAGCGACCCTGCCGGCTGAGGACGGGCGGGCTGATCGGCGCGATAGTCGCACAGGGTGAGCGGCAGGCGAAGCTGCTGAGCGCGCGCGCGCAACAGTTGCGGATCGGCACAAACAACAAGCTCAACAGGCCAGGCCTGTTGAGCCAGCGTCACCACCAGATCGGGACCAATCCCGGCGGGTTCGCCGGGCGTGATGACAATCCGGCGGGGGATGTCGTTAACGGTCATTGTCGTTGATGATTTTGACATAGGCCGCGGCGCGACGTTCCTGCATCCAGGTCTGCGCTTCTTCAGCGAACTTACGGTTGAACAGCATGCGGTAAGCCCGCTCTTTCTGGGCGGCGTCCGTTTTATCCACCTGACGGGTATCCAGCAACTGAATAAGGTGCCAGCCGAACGAGGAGTGAACCGGCGCGCTGATTTCGCCTTTTTTCAGTTTCAGCAGGGTATCGCGGAAGGTGGGATCGTACATATCCGGCGATGCCCAGCCCAGATCGCCGCCCTGGTTGGCGGAGCCGGGATCCTGCGACAGCTGTCTGGCCTGGGTGGCGAAATCAGAGCGGCCGCTGCGGATATTCTGCAGCACTTCTTCCAGTTTCGCGCGCGCCTGGTCGTCGGTCATGACCACCGACGGTTTCAGCAGGATGTGGCGGGCATGGGTTTCCAGCACGGATACCGTCTGGTCGCCGCCGCGGATATCGTTGACGCGCAGAATATGGAAACCGACGCCGGAGCGGATCGGGCCGACGACTTCGCCTTTTTTGGCGGTCACCAGCCGTTGGGCGAACAGCGTCGGCAGTTCCTGCAGCCGGCCCCAACCCATCTGGCCGCCCTGCAGCGCCTGGGAGTCCGCCGAGTAGGAGATAGCCAGCTTACCGAAGTCGGCGCCTTTCTGCGCCTCGGCCACCAGCGAGCGCGCCAGTTTTTCGGCGTCGTCCACCTGTTGCTGGCTGGGGTTTTCCGGCAGCGGGATTAGGATATGGCTCAGGTTGAATTCCGCGCCTTCCCCGGCCTGGCCGGCGATTTGTTTAGCCAGCGCGTCCACTTCCTGCGGCAAAATAGTGACGCGACGGCGAACTTCATTATTACGTACTTCAGCGATCAGCATCTCTTTGCGGATCTGGCCGCGATAAGCGCTGTAGCTGAGGCCCTCATAGGACAGTTGTTGACGCAGCTGATCGAGCGTCATGCGGTTCTGCGCGGCGATGCGGGTAATCGCCTGATCCAACTGTTCGTCGCTGATCTGCAGACCCATTCTCTCCGCGCTCTGCAGGATGATGTTATCCATAATCAGGCGATCGATGATCTGGTGGCGCAGCGTGTCGTCATCCGGCAACTGTTGACCCGCCTGGCGGGCATTCTGTTTTACCGACTGAAACAGGCCATTGACGTCACTCTCCAGCACCACGCCGTTATCTACCACCGCCGCGACTTTATCGACGACCTGCGGCGCGGCAAACACAGTGTTGGCGCTCAAAGCCAGCCCGAGAATCAGCATTCTCCAGTTCTTCATACCTTTCCCATTATCTGTCCGCCTGAGCGGGTTAACATTGATATCCGGCACCCGGTGTGTTTTGCCTGACGTTACCGCAATCCCCCGGTGTTCAGGCCGACGCGGCGCGAAGGGTTCCGCGCTCTCCGCCCGGCATGAGCGGGGGGAGACTGTCGTTACCGTACGCCGCAACCTGAACCGCTATCGGGGCTCTATTCTCCGAACGCCCGCTGATACGGTAAAATACCTGAATTCAGCATGCGCGCGGAACCCAGCCCGTAATTATTGCTCAGGCCGCGCAGTTCAATATTGAACGACACTTTATTGTCGTATTCGCTACTGAGACTGCTGTTGTTCCAACTGGTGATCTTCCGTTCATAACCAACGCTGACGGCCCAGCAGCAGGTGTTGTACTGTAAACCGATCAACTGGTCGGCGGGCTGATTCGCTTTGGTATCGTAATAATACGCGCCGACGACCGACCAGCGATCGGCGACCGGCCAGCTGGCGATCATCCCCACCTGCGAGATGCCCTGCTGGAAGCCCGGGTTACGGATATTCGGCAGCATCGCCTGAATGTAATCCGGGCTGGCGTAGCGGTAGCTCAGTTGCACCATGCGTTCGGCATCGCGCCGGTATTCCACCACCGCATCGCCCAGCACCACGCTGTCCTGACGGGCGTCGTACTGTAACCCGCCGCGCACGCCCCAGTCGCCGTTCACCTTCCAGTAGGTGTCGCCGGCCCACACCAGACTGCCGTTATCCGTATTTTGATCGAGTATCGTGCTGGTATTACCGGTACGAGGACGATCAAAGTAGTAGATTTGACCTATGGAAGCGTTAAAACGTTCAACCAGCGCATCATCATAAATGCGAGAGGTAATACCGGTGGCCAGCTGGTTGGCCGACGCGATGCGATCCAGACCGCTGTACGTGCGGTCGCGGAACAGCCCGGCATAGTCGGTTTGCAGCAGCGTGGAGTCATAAGTATGGATGTCGCTCTGGTCGCGGTAAGGTACGTACAGGTACTGCGCGCGCGGCTCCAGCGTCTGGGTATAGCCCGGCGCCCAGTCCATATCGCGGTCGAGCACCAGCTTACCGTCCATTTTATACTGCCCCATCACCCGGTTCACCGAAGATTTCAGATCGTTTTTGTTGCTGTCCATGACGTCGGGATCGGCCTGGTAACGCTCCAGATTGCTTTGCTGGTAGTGCGTCGCCATCAGTTTCGCTTCGGTATTCAGGCTGGCCCAGCGGTTCGACAGCGGCAACGTCAGCGCGGGTTCAATGTGCAGGCGGGTGGCTTCCGGTCGATTCGGGTTCTCATTGGTAAATTTTACCGCCTGACCATAAAGGTGAACATCGAACGGGCCGATATCATTGCGGTAATAATTCAGATCGAGCTGGGGTTCGGCGCGATAAATGTCGCTGCTTTCGGTGCCGGACAGCAGCTGGAATCGTTTATTCGAGAGCGTGGCGTCCCAGTTGAGATCGGCATAACCGACGCTCAGTTTTTGCGTCACGTAGCCGTCGGTCGTGGCGCCATAGGTGGAGTCCAGATCTTTAAAGTAGCGTTCATCGCTGACTTTGGTGTAGTCGGTGCTAAAACGCCAGACCTGATCCATGACGCCTTCATGTTCCCAGTGGAACAGCCAGCGGCGGTTGTTGTCATCCTGCGGCTCGTCTTTGGCGTATTCGCGATCGTCGGGCAGCCAGTCCAGCTCAACAAGGCCGGTGCCGGGCGCGACCAGGTAGCGAAACTCGTTTTGCCACTGGACGCCGCGTTTGGTCAGCAGATGCGGCGTCAGCGTGGCGTCAAAGGCCGGCGCGATGTTCCAGTAATACGGGGTGAGCAGTTCGAAACCGTTGCTGCTGCCGTATTTGGCGTTCGGGATCAGGAAGCCGGAACGGCGCTTATCGCCGACCGGCAACTGTAGATAGGGGCTGTAAAAGACCGGCACATTACCGATTTTAAAGCGCGCGTTCCAGATTTCGGCCACCTGCTCTTCGCGATCGTGGATCACTTCCGAACCCACGACACTCCAGCTATTATCTCCCGGTAAACAGGAGGTGAAGGAGCCGTTCTCCAGAATGGTGTAGCGATTGTTATCGCGCAGTTTCATTCTGTCCGCGTTGCCGCGCCCCTGACGGCCGACCATCTGATAGTCGCCCTGATAGACATCGGTGTCTTTATTCGTCAGGTTAGACCAGGCCTTCGGACCCTTCATGATGACCTGGTTGTCGTCATAGTGAACGTCGCCGGTGGCGGTGACGGTGCGTACGGGATCGTCGCCGGCGCCGTCCTGCAACTGGTTTAATTCGACTTCCTTCGCGGTGAGGAGGCCGTTGCCCTGCGCGACGTTGACGTTGCCGCTAAAGCGGGCGCTGGACGGGTAGTTGGCCTCGACCTTATCGGCGTGGATATTGACCGGCAGTTCATCCGCCGAGCCGGTGACCAGCGGACGCTCGAAGACGGGCACGCCCAGCAGGCATTGCTCAGCGAGATCGGCCAGCGCGTGCTGGCTGTACAGCGCTGACCAAATCAGTGTGGCCAGCAGGGTTGGGAAACTTTTTTTCATACGCGGTATCAGGTGTTCCGTCATCGGGGGCATCATGCCGGCAAACGGTCAGAGACTATATCAGTCGCTGACGTTGTGCCAGCGTTAAATCCCCGTCGTTTCTGCGCACCGCCGTTAGGTGCAAAGATAAATGACGGGTATGATAAAGCAATTTTTCGCCGACGGCATGGGGATTTGAGGAAGTATATGCGGTATTGGGGTAAGTTGCTGGGGCTGGTGCTGGGCGCGTTATCCAGCGGCGGCGTATGGGGAATGGTAGCGGGATTGCTGGCGGGTCATTTGCTGGATAAAGCCCGTGCGTCGCGGCGTCGCGATTTTTTCTCCGCCCGGTCACCGCGCGAGGGGTTGTTCTTCCTGACCACGTTTCAGGCGATGGGGCACCTGACTAAGTCGAAAGGGCGGGTAACCGAAGCCGATATCCAGATGGCGACGCAAATCATGGACCAGCTCGATCTGCACGGCGCGTCGCGCACGGCGGCTCAACAGGCGTTCCGCGAGGGAAAAGTCAGCTACTTTCCCCTGCGAATGAAGCTGCGCAAGCTGCGCGATGTCTGCATGGGACGTTTCGATCTGATTAAGATGTTTCTGGATATTCAGCTACAGGTCGCTTTCGCCAACGGCGCGCTGCACCCCAATGAGCGGCGCCTTCTGTATGTGTTCGCCGATGAACTGGGCGTTACGCGCGCGCAGTTTGAGCTTTTTTTGCGCAATATGGAGCAGGGGCGCGCGGGGCCGGGGCCGCAGAGCGATCAATCTTACCGCAGGAGCGGCGATAACCGCGGCGCGCATAGCGGCCGTTCGCATTATCAGCAGCAGCAGCGCCAGTCTCCTCCGCGCAGCCCGACGCTGGAAAGCGCCTGTCGCATTCTGGGGGTGAAGAGCAGCGATGATGCGGCCACCATCAAGCGCGCCTACCGCAAGCTGATGAGTGAACATCACCCGGATAAGCTGGTGGCGAAAAGGTTATCTCCGCGCATGATGGAACTGGCTAAACGCAAGGCGCAGGATATTCAGGCCGCCTATGAGCTGCTAAAGAGTCAGCGGCGGTAGAATAATCACGTTCTCTTCTGTGCATTATGTCTCCCTTCTGAATCATTTCCTTCCGCAATCACCTTCCGCCGTAAGCGGCAACGATCTTTATATCCGTCATATTTCAGGCCGCCGGCGCGCTGGCTTTATTGCCCGACCCATTTCTGGGGCAGTTTTGTAAACAGGGCGACGCGCCGGGGTGTTCGGCCCGCTGGCGTTTTGTCCAGCTGATCTAATGAGTTAGATTCCATGCCCATTATTTTTGTATTGTTATTTCAGCAGGTTATAGTCCGTCGCGGGTATTTATCTTTGGCGGCGATCGTCTATTATCGAGTGGGGGCGCCGGTCGCTGGCGCAACCGATGATGTCGACCGGCCGGACGACGTTTGCCAATATCAACCGGAGCGCTGACGGCGATGATTATCACTGACAGAGACTGGGTCTTACGCGCGCCGCAGGGCGCTAAAGTAGAGCGAATTGAAGCCTTCTTTAGCAGTTATGCATATGAGCCTCATCGCCATGACGTCTACGCTATTGGCCGTACGCTGTCGGGCGTGCAGAATTTTCGCTATCAGAAGAGCATGCGGCATAGTCTGCCCGGCAGCAGCATGGTGATTTACCCGGATGAACTGCACGACGGCGAAGCCGGCTGCGAGCAGGGTTTCCATTACCGGATGATTTATGTGGAGCCGGTATTAATTCAGCAGATTCTGCGGGGCCGTCCTCTGCCTTTTATTCCCGGCGGGATATCGAACGACCCGAGACTGTATCGCGCGATGGAAAATCTGCTGCAAAGTATCGATAACGTTATCGACCCGCTGGAAGAAGACGATGCTATTTATGATCTGGCGCAGGCGCTGGATTGTGTGGCCGGCCAGCGTCGGGGACGCGGGTCATTCGATTTCGCCGCCGCGGAGCGGGCGCGCGAGTACATTCATAGCCACCTGGCGGACGCGGTAACGCTGGATGCGCTGGAGATCGCCAGCGGCCGGGAGCGCTGGAGCCTGTCGCGCGATTTTCGCGCACTGTACGGCACCAGCCCTTATCGCTATGTGGTCCAGCGTCGTCTGGAACAGTGCCGGCATCTGATGCTGGACGGTTTTTCCCTTGCCGATGCCGCGCTGGCCGCGGGATTCAGCGACCAAAGCCACATGACCCGGCATTTCACTCAGACATACGGCCTTTCGCCGGCGCGCTGGTTCAGAATGCTGACCGACTGACCGACTGACCGACTGACCGACTGACCGACTGACCGACTGACCGACTGACCGACTGACCGACTGACCAACTGCACGATCGTACAAGATCCTGCTTCCTCTGCCGTACTACTCTCTCATTTCAACGCGAGAGGGTTATTATGGTTAAAAAGAACATTCAGTCCGCCGTGCCGGCGATCAATTTGGCGAATAAGTTTTCGTTGATCGATGAACACTGGTCTCCCAGAGTCATTGCGGAAATGAACGACAACCAGTTTAAGCTGGTCAGGATTGAAGGGGAGTTTATCTGGCATGCCCACCCCGAAACCGATGAAGTTTTTATGGTGATTGAAGGCGAACTGCGCATCGATTTTGCGGATAGCCATGTGCTGGTCAACGCCGGAGAGCTGTTTGTGGTTCCGAAAGGCGTTAGCCATAAACCCCGTGCCGACAAGGAGGTAAAGCTGTTAATCATTGAGCCGCGCGGCGTGATGAATACCGGCGATCAGGGAGGCGAAAGAACCGCGCCCGCTGACCGGTGGATCTGAATTTATCGCTTGCCCGGCGTCCGCCGTTTTTTGCCGGATGAGCGGTCTATGAACCGATTCCCATGCCTGGCGCGGCCATCTATCGGGTCGCGCCGCGGCGTGCGGCAGCGCCGACTGGCCGAAGTGGCGCCGTGTCCGTCGCGACTTCGCTGTCCGGGCTAAGTCGGGGCGCCATGCGGCGGTCATCACCACGCGGAGATTAAGACGCCGCTCGGGTAAAACTGTTCAGCAGGTCGGCGAACTGCGCTTTATCCTGCTCCGTCAGCGCCCGGCCGACGCTCTGGGTAAAGACCAGGATCAGGCCGTTGCCCGGGGCAAACACCGCCTGCTGCTGCCAGACCCGCTGGCCGTCGCGCAGGTAACTGGCCTGAACGCATTCGCCGTTCAGCGCCTGCTCCCCCTGGCCAAGCTGCGCCGGCGCGCGGGAGCGTTCTTTCCATCCCTTAAGATGTTTGCCCAGCAGACTGAGTTGACGATCGATATAAGCGGACAGCGTTTCGTCCGGCGGCAGCGTATCGCGAGCGATATTAAAGGAGGCGCTATCCGCCGCGGCTGGGGCGAAGACGTTTACCGTGCGGTCGAGATAGCCTTCGGGCAGCGCAACGCTGCCTTCGGTGAACTGGCAACGAGTAGAGGAAAATGGCATCGTGCAGCATCCTGTCGCTTAAATGTAGAGGTTGTTGAGAGCGTCGCCAGGGCACCAGAGATAGCGGGAACTGTCGCAGAAAGAGGCGTTCCCTGGTAACGAACGTTGTCAACAGTCTGGTATTTAACTTTCGGCATTCTGTCCGTTGACGGCGCCAGGCGCAAGTAAAATCCGGCGCGCTTAGAAATCCGCCTCGCAGCGGAAGTGCATCGGGGTGGTAAAGGCTGGATGGGTGATGCGCAATTCCTGGGCGTGCAGCAGCAGGCGCGGCGCCATCGCTTTTACCTCGGCGGGGGCGTAGAAGCCATCGCCGAGAATCGGATGCCCCTGCGACAGCATATGTACGCGTAACTGGTGAGAACGGCCGGTAATCGGCATCAGCTTAATCAGCGTGGTGCCGGCGGCTTCACGCGTCAGCACCTGCCAGGCCGTTTGCGCCGCTTTGCCCTGCTCGAAGCACACTTTCTGACGCGGCCGATTCGGCCAGTCGCAGATGAGCGGCAGATCAACCATTCCCTCATCCTGTTCGACCCAGCCCCAGACGCGCGCCAGATAAGATTTTTTCGGTTCCCGCTCGCGGAACTGGCGCTTTAATTCGCGCTCCGCCGCCTTGTTCAGCGCTACCGCCATCACGCCGCTGGTGGCCATATCAAGACGATGGACCGATTCGGCCAGCGGGAAATCGGCCTGGATGCGGCTCATCACGCTGTCTTTATGTTCGGGCGCCCGGCCCGGCACCGACAGCAGACCGCTGGGCTTATTGACCACGATAATGTGCTGATCCTGATACAGAATATGCAGCCAGGGATCGCGCGGAGGGTTATAAGGATCCATCATAACTCCACTGGGGCGGCAAGGGCGCCGGCCTTTGCCGCCGGGATGATACGTTTACTGGTGAGTGACCACCACCAGACGGATGGCATCCAGCCGCCAGTTGGCCTGATGCAGGTTCAGCAGGATCTGTTCGCGCTGGTCTTCCAGCGCGCGCAGTTCGTCCTCGCGGATGTTCGGATTCACCGCCTGCAGCGCGGCCAGTCGCTCCAGTTCGAGGCGCAGCTGGCGGTCCGCTTCCTCCTGCGCCGTCACGATCAACTGACGGGCCTGATGCGCAACCAGCTCTTCGGCCAACTGCAGCATATTGTGTACTTCCGGCTGCACGGCGTTGACCAGCTTGCTGGCGGTATGCCGGTTGACGGCGCTGAGCTGCCGGTTAAACGCTTCGAATTCGACCTGACCGGCCAGATCGGTGCCTTTGCGATCGACCAGCAGGCGCACCGGCGTCGGCGGCAGAAAGCGCGTCAGCTGCAGACTTTTCGGCGCCTGCGCCTCAACCACATAGATCAGCTCGGCCAGCAGCGTGCCGACCGGCAGCGCCTTATTCTTCAGCAGCGATACGGCGCAGCTGCCGGTTTCGCCGGACAGGATCAGATCAAGGCCGTTGCGGATCAACGGGTGTTCCCAACTGATGAACTGGGCGTCTTCCCGCGACAGCGCCTGTTCGCGATCGAAGGTAATGGTGCAGCCGTCCTGCGGCAGGCCCGGGAAATCCGGCACCAGCATATGATCGGACGGCGTTAGCACAATCAGGTTATCGCTGCGGTCTTCCTGGTTGATGCCGACAATATCGAACAGGTTGAGAGCGAACGTAATCAGGTTGACGTCATCATCCTGTTCGGCGATCGCCTGCGCCAGTTGCTGCGCCTGCTCGCCGCCGTTGGAGTGCATTTCCAGCAGGCGGTCGCGCCCCTGTTCCAGCTGTTGTTTCAGCGCGTCATGTTGCTGACGGCAGGCGCGGATAAACTCATCCAGCCCCTGCTGTTCGGTCGGCGTGATCAGCCGCTGCAGCAATTCTTCGTAGTGCATATCGTAGATGGCGCGGCCGGTCGGGCAGGTGTGCTCAAACGCATCCAGGCCTTCATGATACCAGCGCACCAGCAGGGCCTGAGCGGTATTTTCCAGATAAGGGACCAGCAGCTGAATTTGCTGCGTCTGGCCGATACGGTCGAGACGGCCGATGCGCTGTTCCAGCAGATCCGGGTTGAACGGCAGATCAAACATCACCAGATGACTGGCGAACTGGAAGTTGCGTCCTTCGGAGCCGATCTCCGAGCAAAGCAGCACCTGAGCGCCGTCTTCTTCCGAGGCGAACCAGGCGGCGGCGCGGTCGCGTTCGATGATAGACAGGCCTTCATGGAACACGGCGGCCCGAATGGCTTCGCGCGTGCGCAGCACCTGTTCGAGCTGCAGCGCGGTGGCGGCGCGCGCGCAGATCACCAGGATCTTTTCTTCCCGGTGCTGAGTCAGGTAGTTCAGCAGCCATTCCACGCGCGGATCGAAGCTCCACCAGGTGGCGTTATCATCTTCAAACTGCTGGTAGATATGCTCGGGATAGAGCATATCGCGCGCGCGCACCTCCGCCGTTTTGGACGCATTCATGATCGAGGCGACTTTGATGGCGGTCTGATACTGGGCGGGCAGCGGCAGTTTGATCTGGTGCAGTACCCGCTGCGGAAAGCCTTTCACGCCCTGGCGGGTGTTGCGGAACAGCACCCGGCTGGTGCCGTGGCGGTCCATCAGCATGGTAATCAGTTCCTGACGCGCCTGCTGGCTGTCTTCGCTCTGACTGTTGGCCGATTTCAGCAGCGGTTCGATGTCCTGCTCGCCCAGCAGCTCGCCCAATAAGTTGAGGTCGTTCGGGGTCAGCGTTTCGCCGGCCAGCAGCAGGGAGACCGCGTCGGCGACCGGACGGTACTGCTGCTGTTCGCGCACAAATTCGTGGTAATCATGAAAACGGTTGGGATCGAGCAGGCGCAGACGCGCGAAGTGGCTTTCCTGTCCCAGCTGTTCGGGCGTGGCGGTCAACAGTAATACCGCCGGGATGCGGCCGGCCAAACCTTCGATCGCCTGATAGGCCTCGCTGGAGGCGGTTTCGCTCCAGGAGAGGTGATGCGCTTCATCCACCACCAGCAGGTCCCAGCCCGCGGCCTGCAGCTGTTGTTGACGCTGCGCGTTGCGGCAGACGAAATCCAGCGAGCAGATTACCAGCTGTTCGGTTTCGAACGGGTTGCTGCTGTCCAGCCGCGCTTCCGCGTAGCGTTCGTCATCGAACAGCGAGAACAACAGGTTGAAACGACGCAGCATCTCCACCAGCCACTGGTGCTGCAGCGTTTCCGGCACCACGATCAGCACGCGTTCGGCGCGCCCGGCCAGCAGTTGCTGGTGAATGATCATGCCTGCCTCGATGGTTTTCCCCAGACCCACTTCATCGGCCAGCAGAACGCGCGGGGCATGGCGCTGGCCGACTTCGCGCGCAATGTGCAGCTGGTGCGGGATCAGGCTGGCGCGCATGCCGCGCAGACCGTTCCATGGCTGAAGCGCCTGATCGCGCTGATGACGACGAGCGCGGTAGCGCAGCGCGAAGCGGTCCATCCGATCGATTTGTCCGGCGAACAAACGATCCTGCGGTTTATTAAAGGTCAGTTTGCTGTCGAGCATAACCTCACGCAGTTCGGCCGTGACGGGCGTATCGTCCAGCCGCTGGCCGGTATATATCAGCAGCCCGTTTTCTTCGCGCACGTCCTCAACCTTCAACTGCCAGCCTTCATGACTGGTAACGGTATCGCCCGGATTGAATATCACGCGAGTGATTGGGGCGTCATTTCTGGCGTAGAGGCGGTTTTCACCGCTGGCAGGAAACAGTAACGTAACCATCCGCGTATCCAGCGCAACGACGGTACCTAATCCAAGTTCGCTCTCTGTATCGCTGATCCAGCGTTGACCAAGTGTAAAAGGCATAAATTCTCAGCTCGATTTTCGTCTGTGTCGGGGGAGTGTTGGCAACAGCTTGCCATTCGTGCTCGTGAAGGGCAGTGCGTCAGGCACGAAAAATTCAATGTTACTGAAGTTCCTTCAGAAAGGGCGTTATGGTAATGGATGGCGGCGCGTTCGTCACCTGTAAAACATCCTCCTTTATGTTAAAACAGCCCCATCTGGCCGGTGACCAGCGTGGTGAAATCGTCATGCAAAAAGGGCAGGATCGCATCGGCGACCGGCTGCAGCTGCCGTTCGACATAATGCTGATAATCCAGCGGCGAATGGCGGATTTCCAGCGGCTCCGGCCCGGCGCTGGTCATCACGTAGCTAATCCAGCCGCCGTTCTGGTACTGCAGCGGGCGGCCGAGCTGGCGATTATAGTCCTCCGCGATGCGGGCGGCGCGCGCATGGGGCGGAACATTTTTCTGATAATCGTCCAGCCGGCGGCGCAGACGTTTCCGGTAAATCAGCAGATGATCGTATTTGCCGCTCAGCGTATCCTCGACCCAGGCGCGCAGCCATTCCTGGTAAGGCTGACGCTGAAAAATACGCAGATACAGCGCCTGTTGAAACTGCTGCGCCAGCGGCGTCCAGTCGGTGCGCACCGTCTCCAGCCCCTTGAACACCATTTGGTCGCCCTGCGGCGCGCTGATGAGCCCGGCATAGCGTTTTTTGCTGCCCTGCTCGGCGCCGCGGATGGTGGGCATCAGAAAGCGGCGAAAATGCGTTTCGAACTCCAGCTCAAGGGCGCTCTCCAGTCCCAGCGTCTGCCGCAGGTGCCGGCGCCACCACTGATTGATATCCTGCACCAGCGCGTTGCCGATGCGGCCGGCCTCTTCATCGGAATGCGCCCGCCCAAGCCAGACGAAGGTGGAATCGGTATCGCCATAGATAACGCGGTAACCCTGGGCTTCAATGCGCTCGCGCGTCTGCCGCATGATGTCATGCCCGCGCAGGGTAATGGAGGAGGCCAGCCGCGGATCAAAGAAGCGACAGCCGTCCGACCCCAGCACGCCGTAAAAGGCGTTCATAATGATTTTCAGCGCCTGCGACAGCGGCTTGTTGCCGGCGCGTTTAGCCGCTTCGCGCCCCTGCCAGATGTGTTCCACAATGGCCGGCAGACAGTGCTGCCGGCGCGAGAACCAGGCGCCGCGGTAGCCTGGCACAGCATGCTGCTCGTCGGGCTGCTGCAGGCCGGCGGCCAGACCGACCGGATCGATCAAAAAGGTGCGAATGATGGACGGATACAAACTCTTGTAATCCAGCACCAGCACGGAGTCATACAGGCCGGGCCGCGAGTCCATAACAAAACCTCCCGGGCTGGCCTCGGGGGCGATCTCGCCCAGGTTCGGCGCCACGTAGCCCGCGCGATGCATGCGCGGCAGGTAGAGGTGGGTAAAGGCGGCGACCGAACCGCCGCTGCGATCGGCCGCCAGACCGGTAACGCTGGCCCGTTCGAGCAGGAAAGAGAGCAGTTCCGTGTGTTCGAAGATCCGCGTTACCAGCGTGCAGTCCTGCAGGTTATAGCGCGCCAGCGCGGGTTTATCTTCGGCAAACAGCCGTTCGATCTCGTCCATGCGCTGCCAGGGATTGTCGATGTCTTTCCCCTCGCCCAGCAGGGTGCGGGCGACGGCCTCCAGACTGAATGAAGGGAAATTCCATGTGGCGGATTTCAGCGCTTCAATGCCATCGATAATCAGCCGGCCGGCGGCGCCGGCGAAAAAATGGCCGGGCTTAAAACCGTGTTCGCGCCACTCCAGCTCGCCGCCGCCGCGACCGAAGCGCAGAGGAATGCGATAGCGTTCGGCGTGCTTTTGCAGCACGCGCAAATCAAACTGCACCAGATTCCAGCCGATGATTGCGTCCGGATCGTGCTGCTCCAGCCACTGGTTCAGTTTTTCCAGCAGCTGCGGCCGGCTGCCGACATATTCCAGATTAACGCCCGGCTCTGCTGACGGCCTCGGGCCGGGCGGGCCGAGCATATACACCTGGCGTTGACCGCAGCCTTCCAGACCAATGCAGTAGAGTTCGCCGTGACGACTGGTTTCGATATCCAGCGACACCAGCCGCAGACTGGGGCGGTAGTCCTCGCAGGGCTTCATGCGGATGGCCGCCTCGCCGTTGGCATCGCGCTGGCTCAGCCATAGCGGCGCGGTAATGAAGCGTTCCATCAGATAGCGTTCGGGCGGGCGAATATCGGCTTCATAAACGGTGACGCCGCCTGCGCTGAGGATCTTTTCCAGCCGCAGCAGGTGGCGATATTGCGTACAGTACAGACCGACGACCGGCCGCAAGTGAAAATCGCGCAGGCCGAGCGGGCGCAGCCGCCAGTGCTTTTCCTGGCGCAGCAGCGCGCTGGCCTGCGCCTGCTGCGCGACGGGAATAAAGGCCACGGCCGGCTGGGCCGGCAGCGTAACGGACAGCGGTCCGTTATCGGTTGCCAGCCAGAAGGTAATCTGCGTGCCGGCCGGCGTATCGTGCCAGTGGCGCGTGAGCACAAAGCCCTGACGTGGTTGAGTCACAAAATGGCCTTTGCCTGCGGGAGCGTCGGAGGCGTGTTTCAGCCGTCCGGTTAATGATATGGTTATTTATACAGTATCCTGCGGCGGGCTGGCAATCACTACCCGATTTCGTCCCTGCTGTTTGGCTTGATAAAGCGCATTATCCGCCTGTTTAAATACGATATCGGGCTGCGTGCAGCCGGCCTGTTCCATCGCGACGCCGACGGATATCGTAACGGGTTGCGCCATCGGCATCACGGTCTGTTCCACACAGCTGCGCAGACGTTCTGAAAACAGCGCGGCGGCCTGCAGACTGGTTTCCGGCAGCAGAATTAAAAACTCTTCGCCGCCGGTGCGAAACAGCGCGTCGCTGTCGCGCGAGCAAAGTCGCAATTGGCGGGCGATGGTGATAATGACCTGATCGCCGACGTCATGCCCCCAGGTATCGTTGATGCGCTTAAATTTATCGATATCCAATGAGATGGCGGCAAAACTTTTTTTCATTTCGCGCCAGTATTTTAGCTGCGTATCCAGCGCCCGCCGGTTATACAGCCCGGTCATCGGGTCGGTCTGCGCTTCCGATTTCAGCTTGCCTATTTTTTTATGCAGCAGATTGATCCCGACCAGCATGGCTTTTTTCAACTGAGCCGCTTCAAAATACCAGGATGAAATATGCTTGATATTATCTTCCACGCCGCTGGCGTCCATCTGGTTGGCGCTGTGCGCCAGCAGCCAGAGCGGACGTGAGATAAAGCGCGCCAGTATCCAGACGCCGAGCAACGTCACCAGCGCGATCGGAAAAGTATGGCGCAGTACATTCTTCATCAGCCCGTCCAGCGGGCGCAGCGTCATGTGCGTCGGGCGCAGGGTAACGATTTGCCAGCTGGAGGTCGGCACCGTGGCGTAGCCTGCCAGCATTTCGACGCCGCTGCTGCTCATGAGCTGCTGGCTGCCGTTGGCGCTTTTATCCAGAATTTGATCGTTATCCATTTTCCGGCCGATGCGCTCAACGTCTTTGTGATAAATAATATTTTTGTATTTATCAATTACATAAATATAGGAGCCGTCGCGATAATAGTGGTCGCCCAGCAGATCGTTCAGGATATTCTTTTGCTTCAGATAAATGGTGCCGCTGATATAGCCCAGGTAGCGGTTCTGCGGCGAGAATATCGGGTATGAAATCAGAATTAGCAAATTATTCGCTGCGGAGACATAGGGTTGCCCTATCAGCGGGCGCCGCATTTTCAGCGCTTCATTGATTCCGGGCGACGCGGGAGTATGCCCTTTGAGCTGCAGCGTATCCGGCGAGATAGTGCGAATGGTCCCCTTACTGTCGGCGATCGCCACCGAATTGAAGACGTGCGTTTGTAATCTCAGACGGTCCACTTCCTGCTGCATTTTGCGTTCGTCGTTAAAATTTCCCGCGATCAGCTGAGCGCTATAGGCCATTTGCTCCTGCGCGTTTATGAAGAACATATCGGTCACGGCGGCCAGCTTAGTGGCGTATACCCGATTCGCTTCCAGCGTATTATCGATTAATAGCTGCTTCTGGACGCGATAACTGGCATAGAAACTGTTGGCCAGGGTGATCAGGGCGCTCATAACGGCCAAAATTAGAATCAGACGGCCCAGGCCGATACGGGGGAACTTGTGTGTAAACATAGGCCAGGTTGCGCAAACTCGGAAAAAAGTAAGCGGAGATAATAGGCGTTGCGGCGGTGTATGTAAAATAACCACGGCCATAAATTTATTCACACTCCAGCCGTTGACGCCGCCGGTTATGATCCAGACAATGCGTTGCGTGTCTGTGCAGAGAGAACAATTTATGGAAGTCTGGCTGGATCATCTGGTAACACAATCATTAGCTTATTCATTACTTGCCGTGATGCTGGTTGCGTTGCTGGAATCTATGGCGCTGGTCGGTTTATTGTTGCCGGGCACCGTTATGATGGCTTCGCTCGGCACGCTGGTCGGCAGCGGCCAGATGGGGCTATATCCCGCCTGGGGCGCCGGCATTGTCGGTTGCCTGCTGGGCGACTGGATTTCTTACTTTATCGGCCGGGTGTTCAGGCAACCGCTGCATAACTGGTCATTTTTGCGAAAACATCAGACGCTGATGAAACGCACCGAACACGCGCTGCATCAGCACCATATATCGACAGTTCTGATAGGCCGTTTCGTCGGACCGACCCGGCCGCTGATCCCGATGGTTGCCGGTATGCTGGAACTGCCGCCGTGGAAATTCGCGCTGCCTAATATTATCGGTTGCCTGCTATGGCCGCCGATCTATTTGTTGCCCGGTATTCTGACCGGCGTGGCGATCGATATCCCGGCCAATGCGCACAGCGGCGCCTTCAAGCTGCTGCTGTTGTGTTCGGTGCTGCTCATCTGGCTGGCGGGCTGGCTGATCTGGCGCTGGTGGCGGGCGGCGCGGCGCAGCGTCCGGCGGGGCGCAGGCCGCTGGTTGACGTTGCAGCGACTGCGCTGGCTGACGCCGCTGGCGACGCTGGGCGCCGGCGTTTGTTGCATTCTGTTATTGCAGCAGCCGTTAATGCCGGTTTACCGCCATCTGCTCTGGCAGGTGCTGCTGGGGTAAGCCCGCGCCGGACGGTCGCCGCCCGGACGAAAACGCGGCGGCAGGGTCGCCTGATTTAGCGGCGTAACCAGAGCCGCAATCTATCGTCAGCGTATCCGTCGCGGCCTGTTGGCGCTTTGCACGACAGAAATTTAGCCTGCAATAGACGGCATTCCGGGGTAAACTCCGCTGTTTAGGATTAGTCTCAGTGTCGGCATCTGGGCGCCTGGCGCTGCGCCGGGTATACTAATCCGCTGAAAGTTATACCCTTCATGGCTAAGAACGCCGGCGAGTCGGCTTCGCCTCCTTATATGGTCATGGCGTAAGCCCGTCGACCGGTATTCATCGGCTGACGGCGTTGCTGCAGTCTGAAAGCGATGAGGGGTATCTTGCTGTCGCGCCTGATGTTATTTAAAAGCATAGTCAGGTGCTGCGGTAGCTATTTTCGCATCAGAAATGTACGCCGCAGTAAGGGGAGACAGGCCCACCAGGCTTCAGGATGCGGTCGGGCGGTAAATGACAAGTCCTCTGGCGTTTAGTCACTCAGTGAGCGGCGCGATGATTCGCCCGCGCTGATTTGAACGCGACTTACCGCGGTCCCGCCGGACCGGGTAATTAAAAAACTCAACACCTCTGCAACTGGAAAGATGAAGGGTAATCGTCAATGGATCGCATTATTACTGCTCATACACCGTTAGGCTCTGACGCGCTACTGTTTAAATCACTCGCTGGCACTGAACAGCTCTCTGAACTCTATGAGTTTGACGTTGAACTGCTGAGCGCCGATAACGCCATCGATCTTAAAGGCTTGTTGGGCAAGCCGCTAACGGTCGAAATCCGCAGCAATCTGCTTTCCTCCCGCTATCTTAATGGCTATATCACCCGTATGACGCTGGCCGGGCGGGAAAGTCACGGCGATCGTTACTATATTTACCGCGCCACCCTGAGCCCGGCGCTGTGGTATCTCAAACAGAATCGCGATTTCAGGATCTGGCAGGAAAAGAGCGTGCCGGAAATTCTCACCTCGCTGCTCAACGACTATCAGATCACCTTTGAGAACCAGCTTAGCGCCGAATACCGCCAGTGGGGATACTGCGTTCAGTACAACGAAAGCGATTACGATTTCATCTCCCGCCTGATGCAGCATGAAGGCATCTACTTCTGGTTCCGCCACGAAATGGGCGAGCAGACGCTGATCCTCAGCGACTCGCCGGACAGCCACACCACGATGACCGGCTATGAAACCATCGCCTACGATATGCCGGAAGGCGACATGCTGGTGAAGGCGGAGGGCATCTATAGCTGGAGCGTCACCGACGCCATTACGCCCGGCCTGTACAGCCACGCGGACTATGATTTCCATAAACCGCGCGCCGCGCTGTTCGAGGCGCGTCAGAACCCGCAGTCCTTCGCTGCCAGAAAGGCAGAAGTCTATGACTGGCCTGGCCGCTTTACCGAACAGGAGCACGGGCAATTTTATGCGCGCGTGCGCCAGCAGGAAATGGAAGCGCGCCACGAACAAATGAGCGGCGAAGCCACGGCGGTGGGAATTGCGCCGGGCTACCAGTTTACTTTTATTAATCCGCCGCGCCAGGAAGACAGCGGCAACTACCTGACGGTGCGCGCGACCTACCTGCTGACGGAAAACCACTACGCCTCCGGCGGCAGCCAGCAGGGCGAACACCTGGTTAAATTCAGCGTGGTGCCGGCCAGCCTGAACTGGCGCCCGGCTCGCAGCACGCCCTGGCCGCGTACCTATGGACCGCAAACCGCCGAGGTGGTCGGCCCGCAGGGCGAGCCCATCTGGACGGACAAATACGGCAGGGTGAAGGTTAAATTCCGCTGGGACCGCTACGCCAGCGGCGACGACACCAGCTCCTGCTGGGTGCGCGTCTCCAGCGCCTGGGCCGGCTGGAAATATGGCGGCGTGCAGGTACCGCGCGTCGGCGAAGAAGTGGTGGTCGACTTCATCAACGGCGACCCCGATCGGCCGATTATCACCGGCCGCGTCTATAATGAAGACAGCATGCCGCCGTGGGACCTGCCTAACGACGCCACCAAAATGGGCTTTATGTCGCGCAGTAAAAACGGCACTAAAGACAACGCCAGCTACCTGTTCTTTGAAGACCGCCTCGGCAGCGAGTCATTCGACATGCACGCCGAAAAAGATATGAATGTTTCGGTGGAGAATGATAAGCGGGTGACGGTCGACGGCAACCGCTTTACCGAGATTAACAAGGAGCAGCAGGATACGGTGGTGGGGAACGCCACGTTCCACTATAAGGCTAAGCGCGATACTACGGTGGACGATGTTGAAAGCAACACCTTCAATAATAGCCAGACGACGAAGATCAAGAACGGCAGGAAGCTTGAGATCACAAGTGGAGGGGATAGTAATATAATTAAAGGGGATAGATCCATTAACGTTGATGGCGTATATAAGCATCATGTGACAGGAAAAGTTACTGAGATGTTTGATGACGGATTACAAACTACTATTTCAGCTGGTGGTAAAAAAGAAAAAATTGAAGGTGAAGTATCGATTGATATTAATGGCGATTGGAATCAAACTATAACTGGAGGTAGTGTAAAAATTTATAGCCCAAATCTTATAACTATTAAAAGTGATAGTAAGGTTTTTATTGATTCACCAAAGTTTGAAAGCAAAGATACATCAAAAAAATCTTTCGCGGAATCCTCTATTGAATATGTAAAAAGTAAGACAGCGTTGGAGGCTTTTACACTAGCCTTTAAAGGGGTTGCTTTTGCTTATGCACAAACAAATATCTCGATTACACCGATTTCTCTATCGCATAAAAGTTTTGAAAATAAATATTCAGCAATGGACATAAGAGTTATAGGCACTTTTGTTGGTAGTGGCGCTTTGCATTATTCATCAAAAATTTTAACTTTAATGATATAGGTTTAAAATGAATACGTGGAAAGATTTTTTTATTGCTATTTTATTGATTCTTCCGATATTTGCTGCCTGTCGGACGGTTTTAAATCTATTAATTATTCCAGTCAAAGAGGGATTTACACAGGCACGTGTTTTGAAAAACGGAGTTGGTGCTAACGCGGATATAGTCTCAGTTCAGCAAACTAATGAATGGGGAGGAAATAAACCAGTCTGTAATATTACGGTCAGATTTATGACATTGGATGGAAAAGAGTATGAGGCTAGCGTTAAAAAAGCTCTTGATATCAATGAAGTAGAAAGATTTAAAGCAGGAAATGGAACTACTATTAAATATGATCCAGAAAACCCAAATAAGATAGCCATTTATGATAAGCCCCTTTTCCTTTAGCTGGATTTGTAAGGCATTATGACTGGTTTCGCTGTTTTTATGGTTTTTATTTTAATGATTACTTGTGCATATGATATAGATAATTCAGATATAATTAATATTACATTCCCCTTAGCCAGAAGGAGTAGTTAATCCTGAAAGGTACAGTTACGCTGAATTTTTCCATAAGCGTACTCTGGCAGAGAGAAAAATGAAGACGTTATTGTGTATTGAGGTAAGCTAAATTTAACCGGTATGTTATGGTGGCGAAAAATTAAATCCGGTTATTAAGTGGATATTAGCAGAACAGGAATGACAATATATACAGAACTGTTCATGTGACGGTTGATTTCATCGGTAGTGACCAGGGAGAGATAAACGTCGTTACTATTAAATTAATATACTAATGTGAGATCTGTCCATTAACTCTGCTAAAATATATTTTATGTCACGCAGTGTAGAGTAGAGACTGCTCGGGGGGATAGTGGTAGCGTAAGGACAGCCTTGTTTTCTTTACATATACTATTCTCATAAAAGGTTAAAATATGTCTATATCAGGAATTATTAATGCCATCGTTGTAATGTCAGGAATAGCCCTGTGCTATTACGTAGCCAATCGTATTATAAAAAACTCTCAACTCAGAGAAGTTGAAATCACTCAGAATGGGCTTTATGCTAAAGCGACTATTCTGTCGATGAAACAAAATGGGATTTTTATCAATAATAATCCGGTGTTGGAATTGAAGCTAAAAATCGATACTGATGAAAATAATCATTCGTGGCTTGTCGAGAAGCATCAGGAAACCGCACTCCTTATTGCTCTCAGTGCATACGACGTGGGCGGTATATATGAGGCTCGTATAGGAAAAAATGAGAATGATATTCTGCTGGTGAAGGATGAGAGCGGCAAGCCGGTGCGTATTGAGTAATTATCAATGTCTTTAATTAAAATTATGTGCTCTGAAATAATATTTTTCGGTTATTTTCTTTGAACGGTTTATCTGTCAAAGGATCAACGCTCCGATGCGACCAGCATCGGCTTATATCGCGCGCAAAAAACGGTACCAAAGACAACGTCAGCTACCTGTTATTTGAAGATCGTCTCGGCAGTGAGTCATTCGACATGCATGCTGAAAACGATATGTATGTTTCGGTGGAGAATGATAAACGGATGACGGTCGATGGCGCCGCTTTATTGAGATTAACAAGGAGTCACAGGATACGATGATGGGGAGCTCGGCGTTCCACTATAAGGCTAAGCGCTATACTTCGGTGGACTATGTTGAAAGCCATACCTTCAATAATAGCCAGACGAAGAAGATCAAGAACGGCAGAAAGCTCGAGATCACTAATATAGTTAAGAGGGTAGATCCGTTAACGTTGATGGCGTGTATAAAAATTATGTGACAGGAAAAGTTACGGAGATATCTGAACACAGATTACAAATTATTATTTCTACTGGCGGCAAAGGAGGAAAATTGAAGATAAAGTATTGGTTGATATTAATATCTACTGGAATCAAACTATAACTGGAGGTAGTGTGAAAATTTATAGCTTAAATCTAAAAAATCATTATTAAAAGCACTGAAAAAGTTAGTTTTTATTGTTAAATAAATATTTTAGTATGAAAGCTCATCTGTAAATGTGAAAATCAATGCTATATCATTAAATCTCACTTCGTTCTCACTTAATCTTATTGTAGACGTTAGTATTAATGGCTTGAAAATCAGAAAAATAAAAATGTCGAAATAGAAAGTAAGAAGGTTAACTTCGATTCATAGTCGAAGGAACCGACACCAAATTAATCGCCTAAACTCATTTTTCCAAGCTTTAATAACCTTTTGAGGGTTGAGATGAATTTTCTTTCAGAAATTATGCCTAAATTGGCGATAATAGTACCATTGTGCATATCGGTTTTTGTTATTTATATTATAGTACAGACGAGACAAACTGCATCAGAGGATAAAGGACTTATAGCAGATGGTGAGGAGATAAATGCAGAAATTGTATCGATACAATATAATAAAAATCAAAATGCCCCCGGAGTATTATTTGCTACTATTACAGTTAGATTCTTCTATAGAGAAAATTCAGTCTCTGCCTCCAGGGGAGTAAGTTTTCCTGTTTATAAAAGTGAAGAAGTTAATGAAGGGAAGTTAATAAGAATAAAGTTTAATAAAAAAAATAATCAAAAAATAATTTTCCTGGATTATAATAATTTTTAGCTTTCAGGTTAGTATATGATGAAATAGTAATAGTGTATATTTATAGGTGTTTAAAAATAAAAAGATGAATTAAAAATAATATTTTTATTTAAAAAAATATCCCGCAAATTATTTTTGTGCCTATGTAACGCCTTGATAAATTTTACATGTGTATTCCCCCTTCCTGCTATTGGTATGGCGAATGGAATAAGTTAGTGGTTAAAAATATTTATTCACTTATCGATATATGCATTACAGAGTGAGAAAAATTAATATAGATGCTCCAAATGTTAAGAGAAAAGCAAAGGCTCATAATTAAAGTTATACCGATAATTCATTCGGCCGGACAGGAGCATCATAGAGTGTAACAGGAGGTTCTACAGGTTCTACTGCTTTAAGCGTATTTTTCAGCGGATTGTCAGTATCAGTCGGAGCTTTAAGTATAAAGAATAAAATATTTTAACTAAAAAATAGTACAGGTAAGATCAGGTTTATTAACAGTGCTGATGTCTCTGTAGGTTATATTGGCATGTTTTTTAGAGCAATTACACCATTTTTCTACGTGAGCTATTATGAAACTAGCTGATATTGCTATGTATACCGGGTTGTATATTCGTGGTGGATTAGTGGTGTTTGTATGCATAGTAATAAGGAATACTGTCATAGATACAAAAAATGAAAAGATCTATATAGCTTCATATATTGATTTTTCCTCCGGAACCTGCCAGCGCCAACACTGTAAATTTTTCAGGAGAGAAAAACGGTTCTATTATGAAAAACTATTTAATAGTATTATTGAATAAATTTTTATTAATGATATTTGGTTAGGATGTTTTTACTAATCACATTGTTATATTAGGGGGCGTAACTATTTTTTGAACAATTTAGCGCATGTTTTAACCATAAGAAGTCTTTTTATTTGGTTCGCTACGATTTCCCTGATGATGCCTGGGTACTGATTTATTCTATGTTGCCGCCTGAAAGCGAGACCTCCAGAGGTGGCCGTCCTTATTCTGAGCTCAGACAAGTAATGAATGGCCATATTTTAGGACTGTATTCAGGCGCTCCTGGCGGTATCTTACCGAACGTTACGGTTACTGGAAAATACGAAGAAAAGGAATACCTAAATCTCACCTGAAAGCCGTGCTGGTTGATAAGGGATATTCTAATCGGTCTCTACGTTATCAACCAAAAATAAAAGGGATAAAAGCGGCCATTCCGTTCAAATAGAATGAAAAGTCCAGTCTGGACGGACGCCGAAGACTGGATATGCGCCTGTACAAAAAATGTAATGTCGTGGAGCATTGCTTTGCAATGCTAAAAGAAAACTGTTGTGTCGAAATGCATTCAGAAAAAACGGCCAGAAACTACCTGAATATGCTTAAACTGGACTCGAACTGGTCGTTTTTAAGGTACACGCACTGGCTTTGCTCAGGATAAGATGGATTTTGTATCGAAGTATGTTAACTGTTGGGCTGCTACTGCAGCATTCAAAAGAGTAAGCTATTCTGCAACAACGGTAGATGTTTCGTATAAATTGCTGGCTTTTGGTCGAACGACGGTGAATGCGCAGCGTGTTGAAATGGCTCGCGTCGAAAGTGGCAATTTGCGTACAGCTTTATTTGCTTTGTATCTTTTAATGTGATTAGTATTTAAGGAAACCTATGACTACGGCTGGTATTGTTAATATTGCTTTAACAGTTTTTATTTTTATCGTTGGTTTTTTGTAGCGAATAGAATAGTAAAACGCTCTGCAGAGAGAGAGAGCGTTGACAGCCAATGGTGCTGTAGTAAGAGCAACTATTCTTTCGATGCACCAAAGCGGACTTTTTTTAAATAATAATCCTGTTCTGGAATTAAAATTAAAAATAGAGACTGAACCGGCTAATAAATCATGGCTGGTTGAAAAGCATCAGGAAACCGCCTTTTTGATTGCGCTGAGTTCGTATGAAGTTGGCGGTGTATACGATGCCCGTATGGGAAAAAATGAGAATGATATTCTGCTGGTGAAGGATGAGAGCGGCAATCCGGTGCGTATTGAATAATTATCAATGTTTTTGATGGGAATTATGCACTCTGAAATAATATTTTACGGTGGACGTATTTGCCGATTTATCTGTTAAAGGATCGACGCACTTATGCGACCAATATGGGCATTATGTTGTGCAGCCAATACTGCACCAAAGACAACGCCAGCTACTTGTTCTTTGAGGGTCACCTCGGCAGCGAGTCATTTGATATGCACTCCGAAAAAGATATGAATGTTTCGGTGGAGAATGATAAACGGGTGACGATCGACGGAAACTGCTTTACCGTGATTAACAAGGGGCAGCAGGATACGATGGTGGGGAACGCCACGTTCCACTATAAGGCTAAGCGCGATACTACGGTGGACGATGTTGAAAGCAACACCTTTAATAATAGCCAGACGACGAAGCTCAAGAATGGCAGGAAGCTTGAGATCATCAATGACGGTGATGAGAGCAAGATTACCGGGGATCAAACCCTTAAACTGCAAGGTTCTCAAATTGAGCATATTGCTGAAAAGAAAAAAATCACTATAGGCGAAGGTTTTTCTCTGGAGATTATGGCTGGCGGGAAAAAACAAAAATCAAAGGTGATGCTACTTTTAATATTGATAGTTCAATGAGTGAAAATGTCAGCGAGGGGATTTCATTTTTTCGCCTAAAGAAATTATAATAAAAAGTAAAACGAAAGTTTTTATTGACTCTCCAGTGTTTTAACATAATGATAAGTCTAAAACTATAACTTCTAACGTTGTTTCTGAATTTATTAAAGACAATTTAACAGTAAAGTTAGCAACAGCAACATTTAAAGGAATTGACCTATCATTCACTAATTATAATGGTAGTGTAAAGGGTATTATTTTTAATAAAACTATTTTTGATGTGTCAAACACTGATGGGAAAACTGAGTTTGTTACTTCGGTGAAAATTGCAGTAAGTGGTTTAAAACTTAACTTGTCTAAACTTAATGTTTTTTTAAGGATAAAGACAATGAAAGAAATAATAGTAATATTTGTTATAATCGGTTTTTGTTTTTATATGGGGCGTGATTTTTACATAAATAATCAGATAAATAAGAATGGAGTTATTGCTACAGCAAAAATAATAAAGGCCAAACACTTAAGCGGGAATGATGGAGGAAGTATTAATGGTCGTTTTCAGGTTTACTTTATCAATGAGCATGGTAATGAGGAAGAGTTGACGTTTGATACGACGATTCCACAACTATATGCGCCCCGGGTGCAAGCAGACATGGCTATTGATATAAAATATCTTCCGAATGACCATAGCAAGGCATTATTTATATTTAAAGATAATTAATGATTTTTATTGTGAGCCTTAAACCACCATCCTTGAGATGTGGTTATTTCCCCTGCAGGACTATAGTTCGGAGAATCAGGTGAAAATATATCCAGATTTATTATTTTGTGATTTAAATAAGCAGGGATACGCTTTTTCGAACGGTGACGCGTGACCTGATGTGGATGACAGGTTATTTTTTAGTCCTCCTTCTGCGTATCAAAGCCACCTGCTATGCCGGAGAGCAGTTAAATAGCCTTCAACCTTATAAAAAACAGCAGGATACGTTGTAGGGATACGATATGTATCTCGTGATAGAACGGTTGTTGATGTTGAAAGCAATACGTTCAACAACATCCAGACGACGGAGGTCAAGAACGACGGGAAGCTTGAGATTATTAATAACGGTAATGAGAGAAAAATTACTGGGGATCAAACCCTGCTCCTTGACGGCAACAGAAAGGAGACAATAACCGGTAAGAATGATGTCTATATTAGTGTGTGTCCCTTAACCTCCCTGCATACCAAAAAGTGATGCAGTAATCATTTCCGGAATGTGTTTGCGGGTTGAATATTGAGCATTTTTAGGACTGTTTTTATCGCTTAAAGGCGTTTTTGCACAGTTATAACAATGCTGTACTGTACAAAAAACAGTTACGGGACACACCCTAGTTATAGCCAGGGCGGGACTGTACTGTTCAAAATAAATCAATAATGAATTAAAAATTATATTAAATGCATTTAATTTATTCCCGTCAGTAATTTGCCTCATAATATGTTCGTAAAACGCTCTGTTTGGTTTTGTTCTGACCAGATGTTAAGGGGGTTAACAAAGTACAATTCCGCCTTGTGTGATACCAGTGGAGTAACCATTAGGTCTGGCGAAACCTTGACGATTAATGGCGGTAGTCGTAAGGAAAACATCACCGGAGACGTAACCACCGAGATTAATAGTAACTGGCATCAAAATATTGTTACCAGTGAAGCTAAGATATATTCGCCAAATAAGATTACGATTAAAAGCGATACGACTGTTTTTATTGATTCACCCGAATTTGTGCATAATGATGTGAAAAAGACGAACCTTGCGCAGGATGTTTTAGATTTTGCATCGAAGTTTGTTAGTTTTTCTACGGTTAGTGTTGCTGTCAAAGGCGGTAATTATGCAGTAACTGCGATAGATGTTGCGCATAAAGGGGAGACATTCGGCCGTTCAATCGTGAATGCACAACGTGTTGAAGCTGCTCGTGTCGAAAGTGGCAGTGTCCGCACAGCCTTGTTTGCATTGTATATGGTTATATAATTAATATTAAGGTGATCTATGACAACGTCAGGCGTAGTAAATGTTATTGCAACATTAGTTATTGTTGTGGTTGTTTTTTATCTGGCAAACAGAATAGTTAAAAGTTCTGCCAGCAGAGAAAAAGAATTAACAGCCAATGGTGCTGTAGTAAGAGCAACTATTCTTTCGATGCACCAAAGCGGACTTTTTTTAAATAATAATCCTGTTCTGGAATTAAAATTAAAAATAGAGACTGAGCCGGCTAATAAATCATGGCTGGTTGAAAAGCATCAGGAAACTGCCTTTTTGATTGCGCTGAGTTCGTATGAAGTTGGCGGTATATACGATGCCCGTATGGGAAAAAATGAGAATGATATTCTGCTGGTGAAGGATGATAGCGGCAAGCCGGTGCGTATTGAATAATTATCAATGTTTTTGATGGGAATTATGCGCTCTGAAATGATATTTTACAGTGATCGTATCTGACGATTTATCTGTTAAATTATCGACTCACTTCTGCGACCAGAATGGGCATTATATTGTGCAGTAAAAACGTCACTAAAGACAACGCCAGCTACCTGTTCTTTGAAGACCGCTTCGGCAGCGAGTCATTTGGCATGCATGCCGAGAAAGATATGAATATTTCGGTTGAGAATTATAAGCGGGTGACGAGCGACACACTATTTACCGGGATTACGATGGAGGGGCGCTATACGTACATGGATTATGTTGAAAACCGCATCTTAAACGCTAAATAGCTTCGCATAATAGCTCTACACTTGCAGGACATGCATTCCACCAGTATTGGGCTCGCATGATGAAAAGTGGAGCATCAATATGCGAAGTTATTTATCTATACGGTGAATATCAGGAACTTCATTAATTACGGCGATAGTAATGTGATAATTAAGATAATGGAGAGGTTGAGGTTGATGGCATATGTGTACACCATGTGACAGAAATAGTTACTGAAGTGCTTGATTGCGGGTCATAGATAACTATTTTTCCTGTTAGGAAATAGAAAAATCCGGTATTGGTTAACATTACATTACTATTAAATGTAGCAGTAAGGCCGGCTACTGTTGAATATCCAGAGTTTGAAAGTAGAAATGCATCAAAAGACCTTTCGAGAAAATTTCTGTTGATGATGTAAAAATGAGATGGTGATGAAGGCTATTTACAATATAGTTAAAATGCTTATTTTTTGAGTGTACATAGACGAATGTTTTAATTGGCTCAGTATTTATCTCATAAAAGGTATTAAAAATAAACATCCCTCAAGAGATAGAATAAGTCTTCTTGTCCTTATTAATAGCGGGTCTTGCTTTATTCACCAAAGGTTTTACTTTGATTTTATAGGTTTAAAATGGCTACGTGGAAAGATATTTTTATTGCAGTTATATTGATAGTCCCAATATTTGCTGTTTGTCGGACGGTTTTATATTTATTAATTATTCCAGTTAAGGAGGGTTTTACACAGGCTCGTGTTTTGAAAAACGGCGTTGGTGCTAATGCAGATATAGTCTCAGTTCAGCAAACGAATGAATGGGGTGGGAATAAACCAGTCTGCAATATTACGGTCAGATTTATAACTCTGGATGGGAAGGAGTATGAAGCTAGTGTTAAAAAGGCTCTGGATATCAATGAAGTTGAAAGATTCAAAGCTGGTAATGGAACTACTATTAAATATGATCCCAAAAAACCACATAAGATAGCTATTTATGATAAGCCTCTTTTTCTTTAGCTGGATTTGTAAGGTGCAATGACTGGTTTCTCTTTTTTATTATTTTAATGATTATCTGTGCGTATGGTTTTGACGGTGATAGCAGGGTTATCTTCATATATTCAGTGATAACTGGAAAGGTGATTTATTAGCATAATACAATAGTCCATAAAAATTAAAGACAAATTTACCTAAGGTTGTTGTTTTTAATGATAATGATAGAGATGGGCGCAGATTAATTCTAAAAATTTTGTATAATTAACGGAAAGGTAATATGTATATAGTTAAATTTATTACAGATAACTTGACGGATCCATTTTTTTATGTCGCCATATTTGTCATGTTTTTTTTTGCTTATGCCTTAATAAGTATTCATCTTGGTGATATGAAAAAAAATAAAGTAAGGAAATATGGTGATGAGGCTATTGGTGAGGTTTTAGATATAAAAAGTCGATCCGGTGGAAATTCTGGCTTTGTCAATGTTGAGCTAAAAGTTTTATATGTGGATAAAAACAATAACAAACATGTATCAAAAGGAGTCACAGTAATTGATATGACTAAAATTCAGAACTTTCAGCCAGGGAATAAAGTTAATATTAAGTATATTATAGATAATCCAGATAAAATAATAATTAATATTCCATCCCCCTTAGTCAGAAGGAGTAGTTAATCCTGACTATTAATAGCGGTATCGGAAAAAATGATTATTGGAAACGTTATCCGTGACACTAATGATAACTGGCATTGGAATATCGTTACCGGTGAAGATAAGTTATATTAACCAGATAAGATTACGATTAAAATCGATACGGTAGTCTTTATTTGTTTTTCCGGGACTATGGTTGCATCTAAAGATAAAAATATAATCTCTACCTCTATTTTTTCAATAGAATAACATCACAAGTGAATGGCGCAATACATCTATTAATGATATGCTTAGGATAAGTTTTACTCCTGTAAATATAAGTACGTCTCTTACCAGTGTTGTTCATGCACCTATAAATTATGTACTTTTCCTGAACGAGGTGAAACTTCACATGCGAAATATAGCATTTGGTGCTTTGCGTTTGCTTATATGAAGGTTGAAAATATGATGGATTTCATTTCTGAATATGCGGTTATTATTGTTATAGCAATAACGCTGTCTATGTTAGCATTGGCTTTACACGGCCTGAAAGGTAGCAAGAAAGTGATTGGAGAAACAAAAGATTGGTTAAGTAGAGAACGATGGAAAGGTGAATTAAGAGAGACAAAACTAAAGTCCTGGGAACAGACAAATGCAACTTATGGAATGGATCATTTTTATAGTTTTAATTTTGATCTTGAAGTTAATGGTGATCTTAAGGAGTACTGTGCAGCAGCTTTAATTCGTGCTAACGATATATGTCGCCTAAAAAAAGGGTTGACGATAATAGTAAAATATGATGAAATGCCACCAAAAAAAATTGCTGTTACTGACGTTCTGTACGATGGGTGATAATTGATTTTAATGTTTATGCTTGTGAGTTTTGAAGGTGATAAATAGCTTGTCGCACTGATGCTTCATATATTAATTAATTATTCATTAGACCACCGCTATGTTTAATACAGCATAGTTATGCTGCAACATACATATACTTTTCATTCTGCAAATTGTATGTACATTATCTGGTTTATGTAGCCCAGTTACTTACTGATGTAAACTCTTGCGGATTATGATATATTCTGTACTTTATCGAAACCCTCCAGTTGGTTGAGTAAATTCGTTCCCGTGGCGTTTGGCGTTTGATTACCGCCTTGCTGTAACCTGAATTATTTTATAGCGCAGATGTTTCATATGAGATAATGGTTTTGGAACCATGTAGTTGTGAATATGGGGGGTATGCAACTGATCGGGGCAAGTGGTAATATGTTTTTTTCGTATAGTATACAATGGTGTGATCGTTATCAGGATGATTTATGACTACGTCTAATATTGTTGAATTGCTCTTGACTATTCTTATTTTTCTTTTTGCATTTTATTGGGCTAATAAAATAATTAAAGGATCTGCTAATAGAGAAAAAGAGTTAAAAAAAAGTGGCACTGTTGTAAGGGCAACGATTCTTTCGATGCGCCAAAGCGGAGTTTTTTTAAACAATAATCCGGTTCTGGAATTAAAGTTAAAGATTGAGGACGAACAAGCTGATAAATCATGGTTGGTTGAGAAGCATAGTGAAACTGCTCTTCTGATCGCTCTTAATTCCTATGAGGTTGGTGGTGTATACAATGCCCGTATGGGAAAAAATCAGAATGATATTCTGTTGATGAAGGATGAGAGTGGCAAGCCGATTCATATTGAGTAATTGTGAGTTTTCACTAAAGAAATTATGAACCTTAAATAACTCATTGCAATGGGTTTTATTTGATGATTCCCCTTTATAAGGAATGGTTCAACAAAACCATCAAATGGAGGGGGTGTGCAATGTGATTTTCTCTTTCATTTAAAAAATAATTCGGTAGCGAGGTTGGTGTAAAAATATTGTTCTATATTATTTTTTGTGAAAAGAGAAAGAAATATATTTATTTGTTATAAAATTAAATATTTTGGAGGGATACGGGTGGTTAAACATCTAAATAATTAATGGAAAATGATACTTTTCAAAAGTAAGCGAAAATTTTTATCAATAAAATCGTTGTCAAATTCTCAGCTGCAATATCGTATGCTGTGGCTATAAAATATATTGATTTTTTACGTTATTTTAAACGACAATGTTTCTTCTTCATTTTGAAGTGTCATTAGCTTTTAGTCTGAATGCATGTCTTTCTTGTTGGCAACTGGAGTGTTTTTTAGGGAATGGAAAATGAAACGACTGAAAGTAATTATAACGATATTGATTTTTATTCCGTTAATTCCTTTTATCTCTCTTTTCGGTTTTTTTAAGTTTATAGTGGTTGATGTATTTGGTTATGTTAAAACGGTTATTAAAAACGTGAACATATTGCGAGATGGTATTCCCACAAATGGTGAGATTGTTTCTATTTCTCAGGAAGGATTGAGGGATGCTGATAATCCAGTCTGTAAGATAAGGGTTTTATTTATTGATGGGGATGGTAATGAAAAAGAGGTTGACACAATTTCGGCTATAAATATTGTTGATATTCCTAATTATCAAAAAGGTAGTTTTATTATGATTAAATACGATCCTAAAGATTCGAATAAAATTGCTATTGATAATTAGCCGTAATAACCAGGCTGATTATAAATGATTTTATTTGTAAAATAGAATATAATCAGCCTGAACTTCCTGCGCGATGACCTGGTGGGGGAGACTGGCGGATAAGGCAAGTAACAACACAAATGTTACAGCGTGTTGGGATATTGTGTTTTTATTTAATTTATTACACTTAAAATAAAATATCGGCTGAGTCGTTGCTCATGAATGTAGCTAACAAAATGATCAATAATACAACAAGCTGTAAGCTGCCTGTAAATATTTATTCAATCGGGCTGATTAGACGAACCTGACGGACGTATTGCCTTATCGAAAGTATGTATACTTGCCATACTTTAATTTGCAGGTGCGTTGCTACGTTTGCTCACCCGAATCACTTATCTGGGTCAGCTCATTGGGATTTGCTCTCTTGCCGCATTCCTGCAACTCGAATTACTTTTCTGTAGATTAAAAATTGACGATGTCGTTGATTGGGCGGCAATGTTCTTTTGAGGTGAAAAATGAAAAAACTAAAAGGAATTATCACGTTATTGTTTTTGATTCCACTGATTCCCGTCATGTCATTATTTGGTTTTTTTAAGTTTATTTTTGTTGATTTTTGGGGATATGTTAAGCAGGTAGACAGGAATATTGATTTATTACGCGATGGTATAGCTACCAATGGAGAGATCGTTTCTATCTCTCAGACGGGCGGCATAGATGGTAATAACCCCGTTTGTAGAGTACAGGTGTCTTTTATCGATGGCGATGGCAACAGGAAGATAGCCGATGCGATTAGGGCAATAAAAATTGTTGATATGCCAAATTATCAGCGCGGATGTTTTGTTATGATCAAATATAACCCTAAAAAAACAGACGAAATTGCTCTTGATATATAATTTTTCTAAAGATGTTATCTTTAGTGATTGCTTTATAACGAGACGCAATAATAGTTTAACCCACATCGACTATTCTGGAACGGTTTCAGATCACGGAAAACCTACATGAAGGACCTTACAGCTAAATTACGACCATCAAGGGACTCGGCGGCGGCTCAGAATGTGAAGAAATTTGACTTAAGGATAGCTGCGTTGACTCTTTAAGAAAAAACGTATTGTTAACGAATGTTGTATGGTGGTATGTCGCCTCTGTTATATTCGTCATACTTAAGGTTGCCGATATGTTGGTTGCACTCAATTATTCGGACCGTCCCAGCGTCCCCCTCTTGCGGGTGCGCCGCCGGTCGCGTTCAAATTCGCTCACGACAAATTTTTTACGTTCTTACCGCCTTCCCGCAACTCGAATTATTTAGGGTATGGAATATAAAATTATCGACCTGCGTGCGTCATCGTTGATATATTTCACAACCAGTTAGTGACCGGCGGTTAAGGCTTGTCGCATATCAGTTCGCAGCCATACAGCCTGATCTTTACCAGGGACTCTCAGCATGAAAATTATTAAGCCACTGCGATTGAGCGTGTTAAATCGCCCCTTTCGCTGGCAGGGAAAAAATCATTTAGGCGTTTCGGTACTGGCGCTGGCTGATATGGGCGCGAGTCCAAAGTTGCGGCCCGAAGCGGAACTCTGGCAACTGGCCGCCGCTGAATTACAAACCTGCGGCGGAGTGATTGATTTAGCGATTCCAAAGGCTCAGGCTGAATTCCTCGCCACCGGCTATGTTTACAGCCATCACCAGCAGGATAAAACCGCCTGCGCCGCCCGTATCGAAATCGAACAATTGAGCAAAACGCTGGCGGTCTTTGGCGATCGTTACTGGGTCAACGGCAAACCGTCCGAACCGCTGCCTTTTACCGAAATGCGGCTGGACTGGAGCCGCGCCTGGGGCGGTGCGGGCTATGAGGATAACCCGCACGGCATCGGTTTCAATATGGAGGAAACCGACGGCTATAAATATTATCGTTTACCTAATATTGAGCCGCTGAAAGGGCGGATGACGTCGCCGCGGCAAAAACCGGAGCCTGCCGGCTTTGGCCCGCTGGATCTGATGTGGCCGCGCCGCTTTAGCCGCGTCGGTAAGAAGTACGATGCGCAGTGGCTGCAAAATGAGTTCCCTGGTTTCGCGCGTGATATCGACTGGCGCTTGTTCAATGCCGCCAGCCGCGATCAGTGGTGGGAAGAGCGCGATGCGCTGCCGCCAGAGGCCGAATGGCGCATCTGGAATATGCATCCCGAGAAACCTGTGCAGCAGGGACGACTGCCGCCGTGGCGCGCGCGCTGTTTTATCAATCGCCAGCGAGCGGACGAAACCCTGTTTGAGGAGGTCCCGCTGCGGGCCACTACAGTCTGGTTTTTTCCGCATCTGGAGCAGATGATCATCATCTGGCAGGGCAACGTGCGGATTAATGAGGACGACGCCGCCGATGTGCTGCAGCTGATTCCGGCGCTGGAAAAAAACGGCGCGGCGCGTTCCGTGCATCACTACCGTAAGGTTATGCAGCAGCGGCTGGATAAAGAAAAAGGCGCGCTGTTTGCCTTTCGTGAAAAAGATCTGCTGCCGGAGGAGGCGATCGGTCCCTGGCTGGATACCGACCTGCCGGAAAGCGAAAGCCCGATGCGCGATAATTTCCGCCAGCGCGAAACGCTGCTGCGCGAGCAGCATCGCGCCCGGCTGGCGGAGCAGGGCGCGGATATTGACGCGGTTCTGCCGCCGTTTGAAGAACCGGAAATGCCAGGGCTGGATGAATTGCCCGAGTTTATCGAGCGAATGGAGCAGCGGGCGGAGGAGATGCGCGCCGATGCGGAGGCGCGCATGGCGCCGCTGAGAGCTCAGCAGAACAGCGATGAGGACGACGAGAAGAAACCGCGCGGTCCGGAAACGCTGTATCGCATGCAGGAGATGCTGCAGAGCAACGATAGCGGGCTGAGCGAAAAAAAACTGACCCAGATGACCGACGCGCTGCATCAGATGTATTTAATGTCGGTGCAAACGCAGCCGCCGGCGCCGCGTCTGAAGGGAGATATCGCCGGCATTATTCGCCAGAGGGCGCTGGCGACCATGCGGTTGGGGGGCGACTTCAGCGGTATGGATTTCACCGGCGCCGATTTCTCCGGACTCGATCTGCGCGGCGCCGATTTTTCCCGCGCCCTGCTGGAATGCGTCGATTTCAGCGAGTGTCAACTGGATGGCGCCAAATTCAACGATGCGGTGCTGGCGCGCGCCGAATTTCACCACAGCTCGCTGCGCGACGCCGATCTGAGCAATGCCACTCTGGCGCTGGCGGAGTGCCGGCACAGCGATTTTTCCGGCGTCGTCTTTAACGGTACGCAGTTGCAGGAAGCCTGGTTCGAACGCTGTTGCTTCGGCGGGGCGACGTTCAACGATCTACTGTTCCATAAGGTGTTTTTCAGCCAGTTGGATTTCCGCAAGGCCACTCTGACCAACAGCGTTTTCCTTGAGCTTACGTTGCCCGGGCTGGATTTTTCGGCCGCCGGCCTGAATAAAATTGCCTTTATTAAATGTACGCTGGAACAGGTCGATTTCAGCCGGGCGCAAATGGAGAGCTGCTCTCTGGTTGAAAGCCAGGCCGTAAACGGCAACTTTACCGCTGCGTCGCTGACTACCTGCGCGTTTGCCTCCGGCAGCGTGCTTGACGGCGCGAATTTTTCCCACGCCACTTTGTTGCAAAGTAATCTGCGTCAGACTCCGCTGCAGCATGCCTGCTTTGCGCAGGCCAAAATAGAAAGCAGCGATCTGAGCGAGGCGAATTGTCAGCATGCCGATTTCACCCGCGCCAACCTGATGGGCAGCCTGTGCGTGCGTACGGATTTCCGCATGGCGCGACTGACGGACAGCAATCTGATGGGCGCATTAATGCAGAAAAGCCAGCTGGGCGGCGCCGATCTGCGCGGCGCCAATCTGTTTCGCGCCGATCTGTCGCAGTCGTCAATTGATGAGAGCACACAGTTGAATGATGCCTATACCAAACGGGTCAAAACGCTGCCGAAACGGGATGGAGAACTGATATGACAACGCTTAGCGCAGCGCAGCTGCAGCAGAAGGTGAAGAGCGGCGAGGCGGTAAGCAATGTGTCGCTGCGGGGAGCCGATCTGCGTGGATTGGATCTGTCCGGCGGAATTCTGCAGGAAGTGGATTTCAGCGCGGCCGATTTGCGCGAGACTAACCTGCATGAAAGCGTGCTGACCGAATGCAGGCTCAACGATGCGCGTCTGGACAACGCCCGGCTGCAGCAAACGGTATTTAACGATTGTGAAATGAATAATCTTAGCGCGGTGGGCACCACGCTGACCGAGTGCATATTTAATCAGTGCGCGTTGACCAACGCGCGATTCATGCGCAGCCAGCTTGATAAAACGCAGATGATGAAATGCGCGCTGCAGGGCAGTCAGTTCAGCGAAGCCGTGCTCGATCGCGCGACCTTCTTCGAGTCGCCGCTGGGTGAGGCGCGTTTTGACCGTCAGCGTTGTTTGCTGGTCACTTTCTATGGCATCGATCTGCGCCGTACGGATTTCAGCGCCACTACGTTTGAGCGAGTGGTGTTTTTTGCCTGCGATCATCGCGGTAAGTCTTATGCGCAGCAGCATTTCACCGGCTGCCAGTTTACTGACAACCTGCTGGACGGCGTCAATTTCAATGGCGCTCAGTTAACGCAGTGCAATTTTAAAGGCGCCTCGCTGAAAGGCGCGCAACTGCGTCAGGTGAATGCTTCACAGGCGCTGCTAATGCAGGCGGATCTGTCGATGGCGCAATGCCAGGGCAGTCTGTTTGATCAGGCGATACTGGTCGGCGCCTGCCTGCACCAGGCCGATTTCAGTCAGAGCCGTTTTTTTCAGAGTATCCTGCAGCGGGTTGACGCCCGAGGCGCTAAATTCGTGATGAGCGATCTGACCTATGCCGATCTGAGTTATGCCGACGTTAGCGGCGTCGATTTTCGTGGCGCCACGTTTTCCCGCTCCCGCTTTCATCGCGCCCGTCAGGACGGCGCGCATTTTTCCGATCGTAAAGGTATTATCGATTACGATGAGGAATTATTGAGCGCCGAAGCCTGGAGTGTGCAAAGACAAAGCCGTATTTAAAAGAAGGACGTTGATGATGAATAAAGTTAACCATGCGCTGGCGTTGTCGCTGACTCCGCCTCTGCAGTCCGCGGGCCTGGTCACCCACCTGTTCGCCGACGGCAGTCTGACGGTTGAGTGTGAAGGGCGCGGCTGGCACTGCCGCCGCGCAGCCAGTTGCGTTATCGCCGCCGAAATCGGCGACCGGGTGTTGATCGCCAGCACGGACGAACAGGTCTGGCTGCTGGCGGTGCTGGAGCGCGCCGCAACGCATCAGCCGGCGCAACTGAACGTCGCCGGCGATTTGCGTATTTCCAGCAACGGAGAACTGAGCCTGAGCAGTCCGACGCTGCGGGTGACGGCGGAAGAGGGCGATTGCCATATCAGCCAGATGAAATACAGCGGCGAGTCGGTATCCGCCTGGGTGAGTCTGTCACGCATCGTCGGCAAGCGCGCCGAGTCCGTCTGGCACACCGTAACGCAAATCAGTCACCATTTACTGCGTAAAACCACCCAGACGGAGCAGGTGCGCGCCGGTCAGCTCGATATGAAGGCGGAAGATTACGCCCGGCTGCACGCAGAAAATACGCTGATCACTTCAAAGGCGATCACTAAAGTGGATTCCGAACAGATCCATATGGGATAAGGAGCTGCAATGTTTGCTAACTGTCAGTTAATGGGCGTCGATCTGGCCTTTCCCGATGTTTGTCTGACCCCAACGCCGGCTCCGGTGCCGATCCCCTATCCGGATATCGCGCTGGGCCCGACCGCCATTCCCAATGCGCTGAATATCCTGTTTATGGGCATGCCGGCGCACAATATGGCGACGGTGACGCCGCTGACCAATGGCGATAACCCCGGCGTGGCTACCGGCGTGGCGTCCGGCACGGTCATGGGGCCGTCCCGCCATCTCACCGGCGCGTTTACCGTGCTGCTGAAAGGGACGCCGGCGACGCGTCTGACCAGCATTAGCCTGCAAAACTCCACCAATGCGATCGGTATGCGCATTGTGCCGAGTCAGTTTAAGGTGCTGATGCTGGCGCCCTAATTATTCGGCGCCCGCGGGTTGCGCGGGAGGGGACGGTGGCGCGCGACGGCCACGGTCGTTCCTCCCGCATCCTCGCCCCTTCTTTTGAGCCCCGCCCCGCCTGTGCGGGGATGACGTCCCTGTTTCCATCCTTCTCGTCCCCTGTTCTGCAGTCTCCGCGCAGGAGAGAGGCTAGCGATAAAACTCCGCCACCTGCGAAAATATTTGCATTTCCGCGCCGTGGCGCCTTACCGCCAGAATATCCTCCAGTTTCTCCACCTGGCTGATCATCTGCGGCAGGCGCTGGTCGTCCTGCACCAGCAGCCAGATGCGGCTTTGCTGACCGCCGGGCAGCGGCATGCAGAGTATTCCTTCGACGTTATAGGCCCGGCGGGCAAACAGGCCGCACACGTGGGACATGACGCCAGGGTGGTTGCGTACCGATAATTCCAGCGTAACCTGGGCGGGCGTGGTCTGATTTAACATGGCGTTAGTCTCCAATCATCTCGGTGTTGGCGGCGCCCGGCGGCACCATCGGATACACTTTTTCATTCACATCGATCAGGGCGTGGATCAGCGCCGGTCCCCGTTGGCTCAGGGCTTCTGCCAGCGCCGCGCGCGGATCGGCGCTCTGGTTTAAGTCGCAGGTGGCAAAGCCGAAACCGGCGGCGATTTTGACGAAATCGGTGCGGTAGCGGTAATCGGCGGCGAAAATGCGCTGTCCAAAGAACAGATCCTGTTGCTGATGCACCAGTCCAAGCGACTGGTTGTTCATCAGAATAATTTTGACGTCCAGCCCTTCCTCGGCTGCCGTCGCCATCTCCTGAATATTCATCATCAGGCTGCCGTCGCCGGAGAAGCAAACGACTTTACGCTGCGGCTCCGCCAGTGCGGCGCCCAGCGCGGCCGGCAGACCGAACCCCATGGTGCCCAGCCCGCCGGAGGTCAGCCACTGGCGCGGGCGCCGCAGCGGATAGGATTGCGCCACCCACATCTGGTGCTGCCCGACGTCGGTGGTAATGATGGCGCTGTCGTCCAGCGCATCGGCCACCGCCCGAATCAGACCGTAGGGGCTGAGCGGGTTCTCCACGGCGGGGCGGCGGGGGAACTCACGCTGCAGCGCGTCGACCGCCTCGCGCCAGCCGTCGCGTCGCTGCGGCGTGATCAGCGGCAGCAAGCGGTCCAGCGCCTGCGCCACATCGGCATGCAGAGCAATGTGCGGCTGTCGAATTTTCCCCAGTTCGCCGCGATCGATATCGATATGGATGATGCCGGCCTGCGGGCAAAACTGTTCGGCTTTGCCGATGGCGCGATCGTCAAAGCGCGCGCCCAACACGATCAGCAAATCCGCCTGTTGCAGGATCAGATTGGTGGCGCGCGCGGCGTGCATTCCCAGCATCCCCAGCGATAGCGGGTGGTCGGCCGGCATAGCGCCCAGCGCCATCAGCGTCATGGTGGTGGGCAGCATGGCGCGCTCGGCCAGTTCGACCGCCTGGCGGTGGGCGCCGGCGCTGATAATGCCGCCGCCCAGATATAAAACCGGCCGCTGCGCCGCGTTTATCATGGCCGCCGCCTGGGCGACGGCGGCGCTATCAATGGACGGCGCATCGTCGGCGCGGCCCGGTTCCGGCAGACTGTCCAGTTCGATCGAGGCGGTTTGGACGTCTTTGGGGATGTCGATCCACACCGGGCCGGGGCGGCCGGAGGCGGCGATGCGAAACGCCTCCGGGATCACGCGCGGCAGTTCGCCGATGTCGCGCACCAGGTAGTTGTGTTTGGTCAGCGGAATCGACATGCCGTAAGTGTCCACTTCCTGAAAGGCATCGGTGCCGATCATCGCCGAGGACACCTGGCCGGTAATGCACACCAGCGGAATGGAGTCGAGTTTGGCATCGGCAATCGCCGTGGCCAGGTTAGTGGCGCCGGGGCCGCTGGAAGCCAGACATACCGCCGTTTTTCCACTGGCGCGGGCCATGCCCTGCGCCATAAAACCGGCGCCCTGTTCATGGCGCGCCAGAATATGACGAATCGTATCGCTGTGTCCCAGCGCATCGTACAGCGGCAACGCGGCGCCGCCGGGAATCCCCGCGACGGTGGTGATACCCTGCCGCTCCAGCAGGCGGACGATCAACTGAGCTCCGGTATAACGCATAAAAGGCATCCTTATTCCCTTTATCTTTCAGGTTGCCGGCAGGCTGGCACTGTCGTCCGCGCCGTTATGGGATTTTCCCCGGCGGGAAGTTTGTCGCGGACCCGGGGCGTTCCCCCAGAATCTGTTCGTTTGCCGCCTTCCTGTAACCTGAAATCTATTGGGATAGCTAAGCCGGGGCACTTTTCGAAGCGGGAGGGGTACAGGACACCCCGCTCGACTTGCGCCGGCGGGGTTGAGGAATCAGTTGGATTCGGAACCCGTTACGGCGCGCAGCCGATCACCACCACCACGCGCACGACGACGACCGCGTCAATGAGCGCGGCGTTGCGTAGAGCGAAAAGCGTGGCGGAATGATTCACGGGGTACCTTTATCCAAAGAGTTACAGACCGGATTATCTAACCATGTTTAACAAAACGGGAACAAGCCCCCCGGCGGACAAAAAAATAGAACTTTGCGGCCGATCACATTGTGCGCCGCTGCATTGCTCGATGAGCGACCGATCTTTTCTACGCCGCTGCCGGCCGGCGCCACCGGATAGCTTCTCCGCCGATTCGCTTTGATTAGCCGATTGCCCGATCGTCGCTGATGCGTCCGTCTGTTACGGTGACGATGCGGCTGGCGATCCAGGCCGCATCATCCATATTGTGCGACACCATCAGTAAGGTCAGCTGACGCTGGTCGCAGACGTTTTCCAGCAGCTGCAGCATCTCCTGGCGCAGAGCCGGGTCAAGCGCCGAGAAAGGCTCATCCAGCAATAACACCGGCTGGCTGCGCACCAGACAGCGGGCCAGAGCGGCGCGCTGGCGCTGACCGCCGGAAAGCTGGGCCGGCAGGCGAGTCAACAAATCGGCCAGTCCTACCTGGCGTGCAATCTGGCGCAGGGTGTCGCGCTGCTCGTCGTTGAGGCGCAGGCCGGGGTGCAGCCCCAGACCGATATTTTGTTCAACGGTCAGGTGCGGGAACAGATTATTTTCCTGAAACAGGATGGAAACCGGCCGCCGCGCGGGCGGGGTCAGCCGGTGATCCTGGCCGTTGATCCGTAGCTGACCGCCGTCCGCCGCCAGAAAGCCGGCGATCAGGCTCAGCAGCGTGCTTTTACCCGCCCCGCTTGGGCCCAGCACGGCAACCCGCTCGCCCGCTCGCATCCGCAGATCGAAGCACATCGGATGGTGTTGATACCGGTAGGTTAGTTTATCGAGGATTAGCATGGCGGCCCGTCAGTTTTTCTATCAGAGTAAACAGGGAAAAGCACAATATCAGCAGGATCATGGCGGTTACCGCACCGTTTTCGCTGCGATAAGCGCCGATCTGCTGATACAGATAAAACGGCAGCGTGCGGAATTGTTCGCTGCCGAACAGGGCTATTGCGCCGAAATCGCCCATCGACAGGACGCTGGCGAAGGCCAGCGCCTGGGCGAACGGTTTACGCAGGGCGCGCAGTTCAATGAGGGTAAAGCGCGACCAGCCGCGAATGCCCAGCGACTGGCACAGCGGCGTAAAGCGCGCGGCGATATCCTGCATTGGATTTTCCAGCACCTTTAACGCATAGGGGATCGCCATCAGCGCGTTGGTCATTATCACCAGCCCCCAGGGCGAGCGCGGAAGGCCAACGGTGCTGGTCAGCAGCAGAAAAAAACCGGTGGCCAGCACGATGCCCGGCATCGCGAGGATCAGCATCCCGCTCAATTCCAGCAACTGGCCCGGCAGGTAACGCTGACGCTGGCGCAGTTCCCGGCTGCTCCACAGCAGCATCAGGGTCAGCATGACGCATAGCAGACCGGCGCCGGCGGCAATCAGCAGCGAGGTAAGCAGCGCCTGCCAAAGCGCCGGCTGTCGCAATACGCTAAGCAGCGAGGGATTCAGGCCGTCGGCGATCACGGCGAGCAGCGGCGGCAGCAGCAGCAGCAGGGCGGCGCCAATCAACGCGCCGTCGTACAGGCGGCGGAACAGCGAGTCCTGTGGATTGCGCCAGCTGTATTGCTGGCTGAAACCGGTCGGCAGCACCTTGTTCAGCCGCTGGCTGAGCAAGATCAGGCCGAGGCAGCAGGTCATCTGAATTAAGGCCAGCAACGCGGCGCGACCGGGCTCGTAATCGAAACTCAGCGCCTGATAGATGGCCAGCTCGATGGTGGTGGCCTGCGGCCCGCCGCCCAGCGACAGTACCGTGGCGAAGCTGGCGAAGCACAGCATAAAGATCAACGCGGCGGCGGGCAGCAACTGACGGCGCAGCGGCGGCCACTCCACCAGACGAAAATGCTGCCAGCCGTTCATACCGAGCTGCGCGGCGAGCTGGCGCTGTTCGGTGGCGATGCCTTCCAGCGCCTGCAGCAGCAGGCGGGTCGCCAGCGGCAGATTGAAGAATACGTGCGCCAGCAAAATGCCCGGCAGCCCATAAGGAGAGAACGCGTATTTCAGCCCCAGCCCGTTCAACAGCCACGCCAGCCATCCCTGGCGGCCGTAGACGCTAAGGATACCGAAAACCGCCACCAGCACCGGCAGAACCAGCGTCATCGCGCATAAACGCAGCAGCCACAGACGTCCGGGGAAACGCCGCCGGTAGAGGGCGCGCGCCAGCAGGATGGCCGGCGCGACGGAAAGCAGAGCGGAAAGCAGCGCCTGCCAGAAGGTGAAACGAATAACGTGCCACAGATAATCGTCCTGCCAGATGGTCCGCCACTGGCTGTCCGGCGAATGGCGCCACAGCGCGCCGAACGCCAGCGCGGCGACCAGAATCAGCAAAACGGCGGCCAGTAGTCCCGGCCATAGCCAACCGGCAATCAACGGCTGACGGCGCGTTGCCATGCCTGAACCCAGTCATTACGCTGTTTAGCCACCTGCTCCGTGCTGTATTCCAGCGTTTTCTCCGGCACCGGCAGGGTATCGAAGGCGGCGGGCAGTTCGATTTTGATCACCGGATACATCCAGTTGCCGGTCGGGATCGCGCGCTGGAACGCCGGGGAGATAATAAAGCTCATAAAGTGGCTGGCCAGCGCCGGATTTTTGCTGGCCGCGAGCTGGCCGGCGACTTCCACCTGCATATAGTGCCCTTCGCTGAAACCGGCGGCGGCGTAATTGTCCTTTTTCTCTTCGATGATGTGATAGGCGGGCGAAGTGGTGTAGCTCAGCACCAGATCGGCTTCTCCTTTCAGGAACAGGCCGTAGGCTTCGCTCCAGCCTTTGGTGACCGTAACGGTTTTCCGCGCCAGTTTTTGCCAGGCCTCCGGCGCTTGATCGCCATACACTTGCTGCATCCAGAGCAGTAAGCCCAGACCCGGCGTGCTGGTGCGCGGATCCTGGTAGATCACTTTCCACGACTGCGGTCCGTCAACCAGTTCATGCAGGCTGCGCGGCGGGTTTTTTAGTTTGTTTTTGTCATAGACGAAGGCGAAATAGCCGTAGTCGTAGGGCAGGAAAAGATCGTCCGTCCAGCCGCCGGGAACGCTGAGCAGCGGCGTATCCTGACGATGGGGCACGAACAGACCGGTTTTTTCCGCGGCTTCCAGCAGGTTATTATCCAGGCCCAGCACCACATCGGCCTCGCTATTCTTTCCTTCCATTCGCAGGCGGTTGAGCAGGGAAACGCCGTCGGCCAGCGCGACGAACTTCAGCTCGCAGTCGCACTGTTGTTCAAAGGTTTTTTTAATTGCCGGGCCCGGGCCCCATTCCGACGCGAATGAATCGTAGGTATATACCGTGAGTACCGGTTTAGCCAGCACGGGAGCGGAGAGTAACAACAGACAGGACAAGATTTTTTTTAACACTTTGCGCTCCTGAACATTTAGAGTGGCAAAGGTCTTTGAGTCAGCGGCGGTCACGCTCAAATCCCTCCGCCGGTATTAACCGGATCAGGTTCGACGGGTATTTCTCAGCGAAACCGCCGCGACAGCGGCAGGTTTCGCACCCCGTTGAGACTGGGCTCATTGTAGAGGCTTAGGCGCATCGGGGAAAGGGGAGCGCGGATTTTCCGGCGGAACAAACCATGCGGATTTAAAATCGAACCAGCCGAGCGTGTTCATGCGCACGCCGCGCATGCTGCGCTGTCCCTGCAACTGCAGCCAGTGGTGAAACAGCGGGTGCAGCTGCTGGCTGCCGACCAGCATCCGGCACCATTCGGCCAGCGCCAGACTGTCGGCGCGCCACCGCAGGGCCTCCTCGTTCAGGTCGCGCTTCAGACAGCGCTGCAGCAGCGGTATTTCATACAGCAGGGCGAATAGCGAAAATTCGAGCGGCAGATAAAAGTTGGCGGTGGCGAGCCACATATCGCTGACGGCTTCGCCCTGGTGCCATTGCTCGTAGCTTACCTGCTTCACCTGCAGCTCGACATGATGCCGGGCCAGCAGCGTCGCCATTATCTGACCGATCTGTTGATATTCAGGATGGTCGCGATGGATGGTCAGCGTGAGGCTATCGACCCCCGCCGGCTTTGGCTCGGGCGGTTGCTGCTGGCTATGGTGCCAGCGCGGCAGCAGGCTGTAGGCGGGCGCCCAGTCGCGCTGCTGCAGCGCATTGGCCTGGCTGAGCAGCGCGATGGGGCTAAGCACCTGACTGAGCCAGCGCCGCACTTCGGGACGTGCTCCCGCGGCCGAGCGTTGATCGTACAAAATAAAGTAGCAGCCCTCTTCCAGCCGACTCTCCAGTTCGTTATGGGACGAATCATCCACCTGCAGTTGGATCGAGTTAGGCAGTTCTTCGGCCACTTCCGGCAGCACCCAGATATTGACCTCGTCGATCAGCGCGCGGTAGCCGAAATAGTCGTCAAAAGCCTGAATTTTCAGCTGGCTGTGGTTGTTGCGCACCACGGAATAGGGGCCGGTGCCGATCGGGCTGCGGGCGAAATCGGGCAGCGTGCGCCACTCCTGCGGCAGGATCATGGCGGGCACGCTGCCCAACAGCCAGGGCAGCCAGCGGTCGGCGCAGCTCAGCCGCACATCGATCACGAAGGGGGTCGGCGAGTCGATCTTTTGGATATGAGCGAACAGCGTCAGCGCGCCCAGCCGGCTCAGAGAACTGATGACATCGTCCATCGTCATTTCCCGGCCGTGATGAAAACGGATCGCCGGCCGCAGATAAAAACGCCAGTGCAGCGGCGTAATCGACTGCCAGTGATGCGCCAGATCCGGCTCCAGTTCCCCATTTTCCTCATTTATGCGCGTCAGTCCGCTAAATATCTGCCGGGCGATATGTATTTCCGAGCGGCGCAGCGCCGTGCCGGGCAGCAGGTTGAGCAACGGGCGATAATAGACGATGCGCAGAAGGTGCTTGCCCTGCCGGAAGCTGCGGCCAAGATGCGACAACAGCATTTGGCGTACCGCGTCCTTATCGCCGAGCAGTTGGATCAACTGCTCGATGCGATCCTGCTCCAGCAAATCCTCCGCCCGCTGTTGCTGCAGGCCCAGCCCGCTGTAGATAAAGGTCAACCGCGAACGTTTTCCCCGTCCCGCCTCGGCCTCCCAGGTTAACCAGCCCTGCTGCTGCATGGCGGAGAGCAGCGATCGCATATGACGGCGCGAGCAACTGAGCATCTGCGCCAGGTCCTGCAGCGTGGTTTCCTGCGACTGACCCTGACAGCATTGCCACAGGCGAACGAACTGCTGATGTAAACGGGGTGAGGACATAAAAGGGGAACTCTCCGCGTGAAACTCATCAATTTATCATTCCCTATATTACGTCGATACTTGAACGCAATGAAAGCGTGGAGTTTGACCGGGAGGTAAATGATGATGGCTACGCGTATCGAACGTTTCTGGCTGGCTCATTTGAAAACATGCCGCACGCCCTGGCTGAAGTGGCTGTCCGCGCGGCAACGTCTGGCTCTGTTGCAGCAGACGACCCAATCGCAGATAGCCGCGCTGTCGGAAGAGGAATATCGCCACTGGCTATGAGCCGCGGCGCGATCGGCATTCGATCATCCACCGCCCTGACGTCCGCCGGGCATAATTGAATTCTGAGTAATGGTGCTGTTCACCAGCCAGCGATCGCATATCGCTGGTTTTTTTTATTCGCGTTTGGCGGGAATGGGGATGAAAAAAGACAAAGACCCGCACGCGGCGGGCCTCTGGTTAGCCGACGTATGGCCGGCTTAGCGCAGGAAGACTGGCTGTTTTTGCTCGTAAGCCGAAATATCGGCTTCGTTCTGCAGCGTCAGCCCGATGCTGTCCAGACCGTTGATCATGCAGTAACGGCGGAAACCGTCGATTTCGAACGAATAGCTCTGCCCGCCGGCGTGAACCACCTGTTGTTCCAAATCGACCGTGAAGGTGATGCCTTCCTGATCGTTAACCAGCGTGAACAGCCGGTCGATATCGGTTTCGCTCAGCGTGACCGGCAGCAACTGGTTGTTGAAAGCGTTGCCGTAGAAAATATCGGCAAAGCTCGGCGCAATAACGACTTTGAAACCATAGTCGGTCAGCGCCCAGGGCGCATGTTCGCGCGAGGAACCGCAGCCAAAGTTTTCCCGCGCCAGTAAAATACTGGCGCCCTTATAGCGCGGTTTGTTCAGCACGAAATCCGGGTTAGGCTGCTGGCCGGCATCGTCGAGAAAACGCCAGTCGTTGAACAGATGCTGACCAAATCCGGTGCGCGTCACTTTCTGCAAAAACTGCTTGGGAATGATGGCGTCGGTATCGACATTGGCCGCGTCCAGCGGCACGACCAGTCCGGTGTGTTGAGTAAATTTAGCCATCTCAGTCTCTCTCTTTGCTCAGCTCGCGGATATCGGCGAAGCGACCGGTAACGGCGGCGGCGGCGGCCATCGCCGGGCTCACCAGATGCGTGCGTCCGGCGCGTCCCTGGCGGCCTTCGAAATTACGGTTGCTGGTCGATGCGCAGCGCTCGCCCGGGTTCAGGCGGTCGTTGTTCATCGCCAGACACATGGAGCAACCCGGCAAACGCCATTCAAAACCGGCCTCAATAAAGACTTTATCCAGGCCTTCCAGCTCCGCCAGCGTCTTCACCGGACCGGAACCCGGCACCACGATCGCCTGCACGCCGCTGGCGACCTTACGGCCTTTGGCGATGGAAGCGGCGGCGCGTAAATCTTCAATGCGCGAGTTGGTGCAGGAGCCGATAAAGACCTTGTCGATCGCCACATCGGTCAATTTAATGCCCGGCTGCAGCCCCATATAGGCAAGGGCCTTGGCGGCCGAAGCCTGTTCCACCGGGTCGTTGAACGATTCCGGCGCGGGAATAGCCTGATTGATGGCGATCACCTGGCCCGGGTTGGTGCCCCAGGTCACCTGCGGCGCGATGCCGGAGGCGTCCAGCGTGACTATGCTGTCATAGCGGGCGTCGGCATCGGAACGCAGCGTTCTCCAGTAGGCGACCGCCGCTTCCCAGTTTTCGCCTTTCGGCGCGAACTGACGGCCTTTCAGATAGGCGAAGGTGGTGTCGTCCGGCGCCACCAGACCCGCCTTGGCGCCCATTTCGATCGCCATGTTGCACAGCGTCATACGGCCTTCCATGCTCAGCGCTTCGATCGCCTTGCCGCAGAATTCGACCACGTGGCCGGTGCCGCCGGCGCTGCCGGTTTTACCGATAATCGCCAGCACGATATCCTTGGCGGTGATGCCGACCGGGGCGTCGCCGACGACTTCGATCTTCATGGTTTTCGCACGACCCTGCTTCAGGGTCTGGGTGGCCAGCACGTGCTCCACTTCGGAGGTGCCGATACCGAAAGCCAGTGAGCCGAAAGCGCCGTGGGTGGCGGTGTGCGAATCGCCGCACACGATCGTCATGCCCGGCAGCGTCATGCCCTGTTCCGGCCCGATAACGTGCACGATGCCCTGATACGGGTGATTCAGGTCATACAGCTGTACGCCGAATTCCGCACAGTTCTTGATCAACTCCTGCATCTGGATGCGCGCCATTTCACCGCTGGCGTTAATATCTTTGGTCTGCGTGGACACGTTATGGTCCATCGTGGCAAAGGTTTTGCCCGGCTGACGCACCGGACGCCCCTTGGCGCGCAGCCCGTCGAATGCCTGCGGCGAGGTGACTTCGTGCACCAGATGCCGGTCGATATACAGCAACGGCGTTTCGTTTGGCGCTTCCCGCACTATGTGCGCGTCAAACAATTTCTGATATAACGTCTTGCCCATGTTATGCCCCTTGCGCGACCAGGCGCGCAATGACGTCGCCCATTTCGTCGGTGGTAACGGATTTGCCGCTGCCAGCCAGATCGGCGGTGCGATAACCTTCGGCCAGCGCGGCATTAACCGCGTTTTCGACAGCCTGAGCCGCTTCATCTTCGCCCAGGCTGTAGCGCAGCAGCAGGGCGGCCGACAGGATTTGCGCTATCGGGTTGGCGATATTCTTGCCTGCGATATCCGGCGCTGAACCGCCCGCCGGTTCGTACAGGCCGAAGCCCTGTTCGTTCAGGCTGGCGGAAGGCAGCATCCCCATCGAGCCGGTGATCATGGCACATTCGTCGGACAGAATATCGCCGAACAGGTTGGAGCACAGCAGTACGTCAAACTGGGACGGATCTTTCACCAACTGCATGGTGGCGTTATCGATATACATGTGGGACAGGCTGACGTCCGGGTAATCCTTCGCGATCTCATTGACGACTTCTCGCCACAGGATGGAGCTCTGCAGAACGTTGGATTTATCAATGGAAGTCACGGCGCTGCGACGCTTACGGGCGGATTCAAACGCGATGCGGGCGATGCGTTCGATTTCATAGCGGTGATACACTTCGGTATCGTAAGCCTTCTCATGCATGCCGCTGCCTTCGCGGCCTTTCGGCTGGCCGAAATAGATGCCGCCGGTCAGTTCGCGCACGCACAGAATGTCGAAGCCGCGGGCGGCGATGTCGCTGCGCAGCGGGCAGAAGGCTTCCAGCCCCTGATACAGGCGCGCCGGCCGCAGGTTGCTGAACAGCTTAAAGTGCTTGCGCAGCGGCAGCAGCGCGCCGCGTTCCGGCTGCTCGTTCGGCGGCAGGTGTTCCCATTTCGGGCCGCCGACCGAACCGAACAGAATGGCGTCCGCCTGTTCGCAGCCGGCGATGGTGCTCTCCGGCAGCGGCTTACCCTGGCGATCGATCGCCATCCCGCCAATGTCGTATTCACTGGTGGTAATGCGGAAACCGAAACGCTGGCGTACCGCTTCCAGAACTTTATGAGCCTGAACCATTACTTCCGGGCCGATGCCGTCTCCGGGTAAAACGGCGATATGGTAGCTTTTTGTCATCACACTGTTTCCTGACTATTTTGTTGTTTATTCTGATGTTGCAGACGCTGGATTTCTTTTTCTACTTGCTGAGCGCGTCTGATGCTATTCAATACATGCACCATCGCTTTGGCGGACGATTCAACGATATCGGTCGCCAGACCCACGCCGTGGAAGCGACGGCCCTGATAATCCGCCACGATATCGACCTGACCCAGCGCGTCTTTGCCCTGGCCTTTGGCCGACAGCTGATATTTTACCAGTTCGACCTGATAGCCGGTGATGCGACTGAGCGCCTGATAAACGGCGTCGACGGGGCCGTTGCCGGTGGCGGCTTCGGACTGCGTCTCTTCGCCGCAGGTCAACTGAACCGAGGCGGTGGCGATGATGCTGGAGCCGGACTGGACGCTGAAGTAGTCCATCTGGTAAAACTCGGACTCTTCCTGCTGGCTGTTGATAAAGGCCAGCGCTTCCAGGTCGTAATCAAAGACCTGGCCTTTCTTGTCCGCCAGTTTCAGGAAGGCGGCGTACAGGTTGTCCAGATCGTAGTCGCCGTCCTGATAGCCCATTTCCGCCATGCGGTGTTTAACCGCGGCGCGGCCGGAACGGGAGGTCAGGTTCAACTGTACTTCTTTCAGGCCGATGGATTCCGGCGTCATGATTTCGTAGTTTTCGCGATTCTTCAGAATGCCGTCCTGATGAATGCCGGATGAGTGCGCGAACGCATTCGAGCCGACTACCGCCTTGTTGGCCGGGATCGGCATATTGCAGATCTTGCTGACCATCTGACTGGTGCGGTAGATTTCCTGATGTTTGATGTCCGTATGGACATTCAGCAGATTATGGCGCGTTTTAATCGCCATGATAATCTCTTCCAGCGCGCAGTTGCCGGCGCGTTCGCCGATACCGTTCAGGGTGCCTTCCACCTGACGGGCGCCGGCCTGTACCGCCGCCATCGCGTTGCCGACCGCCAGACCCAGATCGTCATGGGTATGAACGGAGATAATCGCTTTATCGATATTCGGTACGCGTTCGAACAGGGAGTGAATGATACCACCAAATTCATAAGGCATGGTGTAGCCGACGGTATCCGGGATGTTAATGGTGCGGGCGCCGGCGTTAATCGCCGCTTCCACCACCCGGCACAGATCGTCGATCGGCGTCCGGCCGGCATCCTCGCAGGAAAATTCCACATCGTCGGTGTAATTGCGCGCGCGTTTGATCATGCGCACCGCGCGTTCCACCACTTCGTCCAGCGTGCTGCGCAGTTTAGTGGCGATATGCATCGGCGAGGTGGCCAGGAAGGTATGGATACGGAAGGCGTCGGCTACGCGCAGCGCTTCGGCGGCGGCATCGATGTCTTTCTCCACGCAGCGGGCCAGACCGCAAACCCGGCTGTTTTTCACCTGACGGGCGATGGTCTGGACGGATTCGAAATCGCCTGGCGAAGAAACCGGGAAACCGACTTCCATTACGTCGATACCCATTCTTTCCAGTGCCAGTGCTATCTGAAGTTTTTCTTTTACACTCAGGCTGGCCTGCAGTGCCTGTTCACCGTCACGCAACGTGGTATCAAAAATAATGACTTGTTGGCTCATCGGTTGTTTCCTTGTCGTATGCTTGTGCGCCAGACGGGTAAAAAAAAACCCGCGCATTGGCGCGGGGTTTTTTATGGGTGACGGCTAAATTAGTTCAGAGCTTCGCCCACCAGCGTACCGCGCAAATGAGATGCGTTTAGTAGTAGGCTTAGCAGGAAAGTGAAGTTGAACATGGAATTTGGTCGCCGAAATAGATTTAACACTCAATGTTACTATTGGTACTTGATTCCGTCGTTAATGTCAACATTTGATTTAGGGGCAATCGCGCGCGACCGGCCATCTCTCTGCCACGCATCGCCCGTCGCGCGCGGGCTGCGCGCGCGAACCTGCGGAGATTCTTTCATCCGGCGTTTTCTTGCGTCGCCCATCCGCCGGCGATATTTGTGACCTGGCGCGGCAGAAATAGCGTTGCGCTTTTTCATGATGACGGTAGACTGCTGCGAAAAAATGGACACCTGTACGCTGAGTTTGCGCAGCCCGGTGCGAACGAGGCAGACCGCGCGGCGGACGCTGCCCGGTTTGGCCAGGTGAACGACGCAGGCGCGGCAATCCCGTAATTGAGTAAACCAGCGGCTATCGCTGTTCTCGTTCATCAGCAGGCGAATTATGACCAACCATTTGCAGCAATATCATCTGGTCCAGCGTATTCAGGCGCAAATCAGCCATTGTTCCGGTCGGGTGGTTTTTCGCGACTGGCGGCCTGAGGCGGAACGGCAGTTAACCTGGGCGCAAATCGGCCGGCGCGTACAGCATATCGCCAGCGCGCTGCTGGGGCTGGGCGTGGGCGTGCAGGAACGCATCGCGCTTTTTTCTGCCAACAGTATGAACTGGTCGCTGGCCGATCTGTCCATTCTGCATCTTCGCGCGGTGACCGTGCCGATTTACGCGACCAGCGCGCCGGCGCAGGCGGCCTTCATCATCAATGACGCGGATATTCGCACCATTTTTGTCGGCGGTCAGCAGCAGTACGATGCGCTGCTGTCGCTGCGCGAACGCTGCCCGCAGCTGCGCCATATTATTGTGCTGGATGACGGCATCGATTTGCGCGGCTGCGATATCGCGCTGACGCTGAGCGACCTTATCGCCCGGGCCGATGTGGCGCTGTGGCGCAAGGAGTGGCTGTGGCGCATTGAACAGCGTCGTCTCAGCGATCTTTTTACCCTGATCTATACCTCCGGCACTACCGGCGAGCCGAAGGGCGTGATGCTGGATTACGCCAATATAGCGACCCAGCTTCGGCTGCATGAGCAGCGCCTGAAGATTGAGCCAGACGATGTCTCCCTGTGCTTCCTGCCGTTGTCCCACGTATTCGAACGCGCCTGGAGCTTTTTCGTCATGCACAGCGGCGCGCAGAATGTTTTTCTCGCCGATACCGGTCTGGTCAGGAATGCCATGCAGGCGGTACGGCCGACGCTGATGTGCGCGGTTCCTCATTTCTATGAAAAGGTCTACGCGGCGATCCACGAAAAAGTCGCGCAGTCCGACTGGCGCCGGCGTTTGCTGTTTCGCTGGGCGGTGGCGCAGGGGCGGCGAATGTTTCAGGCAAGACAGGAGCAGCGGCGGGCCGGTCTGCTGCTGCGGCTAAGTCACCGTCTGGCCGAACGGCTGGCGCTGAGCAAATTGCGTCAACTGCTCGGCGGCCGGGTGCGCTTTATGCCGGCGGCAGGCGCGCGTCTGGACGACGCTATCATCCTGTTTTTCCAGTCGATCGGCATCCGCCTTATTTATGGTTACGGCATGACCGAAACCTGCGCCACCGTTTCCTGCTGGGAAGAATCCTCTTTTCTCCCCGGCTCGATAGGCACGCCGCTGCCAGGCGTACAGGTGCGCATTGGTGAAGAAAATGAGATTCAGGTGCGCGGCGCGATCGTCATGCAGGGGTATTTCAACCGTGCGCAGGAGACGGCCTCGGCCTTTACGCCGGACGGCTGGCTGAAGACCGGCGACGCCGGCGTACTGGACGCGCGCGGCAATTTGTTTATCACCGAGCGTCTGAAAGATCTGATGAAGACCACCGGCGGGAAATATATCGCGCCGCAGCAGCTGGAAGGTGCGCTGATCCAGGATCGCTATATCGAACAGGTCGCGGTGATCGCCGACGCGCGTAAATATGTCTCGGCGCTGATCGTGCCCTGTTTTACGGCGCTGGAAGAGTATGCGCATTCGATCAATCTGAAGTATCACGATCGGCTGGATCTGCTGCGGCACAGCCACATTATTGAGCTGTTCGAGCGCCGGCTGCATGAGATGCAGAAAGAGCTGGCGCGTTTTGAACAGGTGAAAAAGTTTACTCTGTTGCCGGCGCCGTTTTCCATGGCGCAGGGCGAACTGACGCCGACGCTGAAACTGCGGCGCAGCGTGATCCATCAGCGCTATCAGAATGAAATCGATTCGATGTATAACGGCTGATGCCCCTTGCGGCTCGGTCTGCGCGCGCCGTCGGGCTAATCCGCGGTTTTCGTATTGTTAAGTGCCAATGGAATGGTATATTTTTCATTTATTCGCCTGCGGCATGGGATTTTTTACTGGGAAAAGGAGATAAAAAGCCGTTTTTTCCTTTTCTTGTACTGTTTGAGTGGTTTCTTTGGCGTTTGCCTGAGCCATATCCAGACGCTATGTTAGTCAATTATATTTAACCTAAAGACGATCGTGTGATCGCGGGGCTTTTTCCCCTCAATGCGGAAACGCGTTCCGCTCTCTGAACAAAAATGTAAGCCTGGAGGCAAACCCATGGAGATGTTGTCAGGAGCCGAGATGGTGGTCCGATCGTTGATCGATCAGGGCGTGAAACATGTATTCGGCTATCCGGGCGGGGCTGTGCTGGATATCTACGATGCCCTGCATACGGTAGGGGGCGTTGAGCATATCCTGGTGCGCCATGAACAGGCCGCGGTGCACATGGCGGATGGCTATGCCCGCTCCACCGGCGAGGTGGGCGTGGTGCTGGTGACCTCCGGCCCGGGCGCGACCAACGCCATTACCGGTATCGCCACCGCTTATATGGATTCTATTCCGCTGGTGATTTTGTCCGGCCAGGTGGCGACGTCGCTGATTGGTTCGGATGCGTTCCAGGAGTGCGACATGGTGGGGATTTCCCGCCCGGTGGTGAAACACAGCTTTTTGGTGAAGCGGGCGGAAGATGTGCCCGCTACGCTGAAAAAAGCGTTTTATCTGGCCGCCAGCGGGCGTCCCGGTCCGGTGGTGGTCGATCTGCCCAAAGACGTGATGAGCCCGGCCAATAAGCTGCCTTACCTTTATCCCGATCACGTCAGTATGCGTTCCTACAATCCGACGGTGCAGGGCCATAAAGGCCAGATCCGGCGCGCGCTGCAAACGCTTCTGGCGGCCGAGAGGCCGGTGGTTTATAGCGGTGGCGGAGTAATTAACGCCGACTGCTCCGCCGGGTTGCGCGAACTGGCGGAAAAACTGAATCTGCCGGTGGCCTGCTCGCTGATGGGGCTGGGCGGTTTCCCGGGCACCCATCGCCAGAGCCTGGGGATGCTGGGCATGCACGGTACCTACCAGGCCAACATGGCGATGCATAACGCCGATGTGATTTTTGCCGTTGGCGTGCGCTTCGACGATCGCACCACCAATAATCTGGCTAAATACTGTCCCGACGCCACGGTGCTGCACATCGATATCGATCCGGCCTCGATTTCCAAAACCGTCGATGCGGATGTGCCGATTGTCGGCGATGCTAAACATGTGTTGAGCACCATGCTGGAACTGCTGGCGCAGGGCGATCAGCAACAATCGTTCGACGCGCTGCGCGACTGGTGGCAGCGCATCGAGCTGTGGCGCGGCCGTCAGTGCCTGAAATATGACGATAGCGGCGACATTATCAAGCCGCAGGCGGTGATCGAAACCCTGTACCGGCTGACTAACGGAGAGGCGTGGGTCGCTTCGGACGTCGGTCAGCACCAGATGTTCGCCGCGTTGTATTATCCGTTCGACAAGCCGAGACGCTGGGTCAACTCCGGCGGTCTGGGCACCATGGGCTTCGGCCTGCCGGCGGCGCTGGGCATTAAACTGGCTCTGCCGCAGGAAACCGTGGTATGCGTGACCGGCGACGGCAGTATCCAGATGAATATTCAGGAGTTGTCCACCGCGCTGCAGTACGGCCTGCCGGTAGTGGTGGTTAATCTGAACAACCGCTTCCTCGGCATGGTGAAACAGTGGCAGGATATGATCTATTCCGGCCGTCACTCCAGCTCTTACATGGAATCGCTGCCTGATTTCGTCAAGCTGGCCGAAGCCTACGGCCACGTCGGCATCGCTATCGATCGGCCGGAAGAGCTGGAGCCGAAGCTGGCTCAGGCGCTGGCGGAGAAGAACCGGCTGGTGTTTGTCGATATCAGAGTGGACGGCAGTGAACACGTGTACCCGATGCAGATTCGCGGTGGCGCGATGGACGAAATGTGGCTCAGCAAAACGGAGAGGACCTGATGATGCGCCGGATTTTATCGGTATTACTGGAAAACGAATCAGGGGCGTTATCGCGTGTCATCGGTTTGTTTGCCCAGCGCGGTTATAACATTGAAAGTCTGACGGTCGCGCCGACGGACGATCCGACTCTGTCGCGCATGACCATCCAGACGGTCGGCGATTCCCGGGTGCTGGAGCAGATTGAAAAGCAACTGCATAAGCTGGTCGATGTGCTGCGCGTCAGCGAACTGGCCCAGGGCGCCTACGTTGAACGTGAAATCATGCTGGTGAAACTGCAAGCGACGGGCTATGGGCGTGAAGAGGTGAAACGCAGCGCCGATATTTTCCGCGGCCAGATCGTGGACGTCACCTCATCGCTGTACACCGTTCAGCTTGCCGGCACCAGCGATAAGCTGGACGCCTTCCTGAATACGGTGACGGTGCGCGAAGTGGCGGAAATCGTCGAAGTGGCGCGCTCCGGCATCGTCGGCGTATCGCGCGGTGAAAAGATCATGCGCTGATCCGGCGCACGGATATCTTTTATTCTTTCGGCTAAGGTATTATTTTCTGTCTCAGAGGCTCGCCAACTGGCGGGCTTCTGATTTTTGCTTATACCCGTCGTATTTCTGGCTGCAGGTGAGTTGGCTTTGTTGCCGGTCCATCAATGGGCCTCGCCCCTGGGGGCCGCCGCCAGCGGCGTTCAAATCCGCTTGCGGCGGATTTGTCGCTTTGCCCGGTTTCTTACTGCGGTAAGCCGCCGGGATTCGCTGCGTCGTCGCCTTCCGGCAGCCCGAATTATTTAGAGTGACGTAATAGGTTATTTATTTAAGCGCGAAAGCGGTTGCTCCTCAGGGTTTTCTGCGGTTAGATCCAAAGATACCCATGATTAAAATATGGTCATAGGATCGCTTTTATAATTACTATTTATCCGGCTTATCAAAGGGGCTAACGTGAAACTGGATGAAATTGCGCGTCTTGCGGGTGTTTCGCGCACGACCGCCAGTTATGTGATCAACGGTAAGGCAAAGCAGTATCGCGTCAGCGACAAAACCGTTGAGAAAGTCATGGCAGTGGTCAGGGAACACAATTATCATCCTAATGCCGTGGCCGCGGGACTGCGCGCGGGGCGCACTCGCTCGATTGGCCTGGTCATTCCGGACCTGGAAAATACCAGCTATACACGCATCGCCAATTACCTCGAACGCCAGGCGCGGCAGCGCGGCTACCAGCTGTTGATCGCCTGTTCCGAAGATCAACCGGATAATGAAATGCGCTGCATCGAGCATCTGCTGCAGCGTCAGGTCGACGCTATCATCGTGTCGACCGCGCTTCCTCCCGAACACCCTTTTTATCAGCGCTGGGCTACCGGCAGTTTCCCGATCGTCGCGTTGGATCGCGCGCTGGATCGCAAACATTTTACCAGCGTGGTGGGCGCCGATCTGGAAGATGCGGAGATGCTGGCGCAGGAACTGCGCCGCCAGCCGGCAGAATCGATCTTATACCTCGGCGCGTTGCCGGAACTGTCGGTTAGCTATCTGCGCGAGCAGGGGTTCCGCCAGGCCTGGGAAGGGGATGCGCGCGAAGTCAGCTGGCTGTACGCCAATAGTTACGAACGTAGCTCGGCCGCCGAGGTGTTCGGCGAGTACCTGCGTCACAATCCGATGCCGCAGGCGCTGTTTACCACCTCGTTTCCTCTGCTGCAGGGCGTGATGGACGTGACGCTGAAGATGAGCGGCCGCTTGCCGAGCAATCTGGCGATCGCCACTTTCGGCGATAATGAACTGCTGGATTTTCTGGAGTGCCCGGTGCTTTCCGTGGCCCAGCGTCATCGTGAAGTGGCCGAACGCGTGCTGGAACTGGTGCTGGCCAGCCTGGACGAACCGAAAAAACCGAAACCTGGACTGAACCGCATCCGGCGCAATCTCTATCGCCGCGGTTCTCTCGGCCGCAGCTGACCTGTCCCGAGCCGCCGCCGCGCTGTCTCCAGCGGCGGCGCAATCCCCCCACCGGCGGCTACGCCGCTTTCCAGACCCGACTCAGCCGTGCAGCGGAACGTGGAACAGTCGCCGGCAATATTCCAGAAAATAGCCGTAGAGCACGCCCATCGCCATAGAGATGACGGCGTTGCTGCTGACGGCGGTGACGATTTGCGCGCCGCCTGCGCCGATAACCCACAGGATAGCGGCGTAGACCGGCGACTGGAAGCTGACGTAGGCCAGCAGATCGGCCAGGTTACGCAGCCATGAGTGAGACGGACGGCGGCGCGTGACCAGCGCGAGGACCCGATCGCGGTACAGACCGTAGGGCCAGGCGATGACAATGTTGACCGGAATAGACAGCAGGCGTGAGGACAGCGATTGCTGAAAGGTCATCCCGGACAATACCATTTCGATGATCATGCCGGTGATAAAGCAGTAAATAACCAGCGCAAAGGTATCCGCTGCTGCGCTGCGCAGCCGGGAAGCGGGAGAAAACATCATTGCTGACTCCTGTTCAGAACCACTCTTGATGAGTTTGTTTAATAGTTATATATGTTGATATATCGCTTTTCTCATAGTGTACATCACTGCAATATGGCTTATTAACTAGCTATAAATTTTTATTTTTTAGCCATAAAGCAGTGATTTAGGCATTTAGTTGCAGGCAGGGCGCTCTTTTGAGTATTAAAAGTGGAGGTGGATAAAATATGTTTTACAAACAATTAGTTGTAAAATATCGGGGCGGGACTATTTATCATCCAATCAACGTCGGCCGGCGGGGAAATATTCGGCCGACGCCAAAACGCGTCCTTTTAGGATGAATCTTAGTTATTAATAAAGCCTCAATCATTTTGTTACAAATAAAAGAATGGATAAATATTCAGGCCCGCAACGTAAATTAAAGTAAAATAACCCGACTGCTGAACAATATTTCGGGTTATTTCGCGAATGTGAGAGGTTGAACGGGTATGAATGCCGGCGGCACAATACGCACGCTAAGCAAACTAACCATTTTAAAACAATAGATTACAGTCTAATAAACAAGCAGAAATATATTGCTGTTCCGTCGCCGGCGACGGTAATAAAAGCAATGAGCACGGACAATCCGCTGGTTATATCCGCACTGTTTTCTCTTCACTGGCAAATTTTTACTCAAATTTTCATGACGTTAATCTTGCGGCCTGAATGATGGATATTTCGCTGCGTTCGCGCGCATCCCAAAATAATGAAGAAATAATTCCAAAGCGCCTCCGCTCTGGCTTGACAAGGTTTTAATACCCTCCGTAAACTCTTTAGCGTGGGAATTTGTGGGATAATGTGGTGAAAAGGGTGATCGAGGGGTAGCTCAGGTATGTTTCGTGGGGCAACGCTGGTTAACCTCGACAGTAAAGGGCGGCTTGCCGTACCTACCCGTTACCGGGGAACGCTGAACGAGGAATCGCAAGGTCAAATGGTTTGCACCATTGATCTCCATCAGCCCTGCCTGCTGCTTTATGCCCTGCCCGAATGGGAAATTATTGAACAGAAGCTGTCGCGTCTGTCGAGCATGAACCCCGCGGAGCGCCGCGTCCAGCGCCTGCTGTTGGGCCATGCCAGCGAATGCCAGATGGATAACGCCGGGCGTTTGCTGATTGCCGGTACGTTAAGACAACATGCGGGTTTAACAAAAGAAGTGATGCTGGTTGGGCAGTTCAACAAGTTTGAGCTGTGGGATGAACAGACCTGGTATCAACAAGTCAGGGAAGATATTGACGCTGAACAATCTTCTCAGGAACCGCTGTCTGAGCGATTGCAGGATCTATCACTATAAATATGCCGGAAAATTATCAACACACGACCGTGCTGTTAGACGAAGCGGTCAACGGACTGAACATTCGCAGCAACGGGATTTACATTGACGCCACTTTTGGCCGGGGCGGTCATTCTCGTCTGATTCTGTCTCATCTGGGGCCGGAAGGGCGCTTGTTCGCTATCGATCGCGACCCGCAGGCGATCGAAGCGGCTAAGGCTATCGACGATCGCCGTTTTTCTATTATTCACGGCCCTTTTTCCGCGCTGGCGGATTATGTTGCCGAACGCGATCTGGTCGGCCGCATTGACGGCGTACTGATGGATCTGGGCGTGTCTTCGCCCCAGCTCGACGATCCCGAACGCGGCTTCTCTTTTATGCGCGACGGGCCGCTCGATATGCGCATGGACCCGACGCGCGGCGTATCCGCGGCGCAGTGGCTGCAGGAAGCCGAAGCGGACGATATCGCCTGGGTGCTGAAAACCTTTGGCGAAGAGCGTTTTGCGAAGCGCATCGCGCGCGCCATCGTCGAACGCAATAAGACGGAACCGCTTAACCGGACCAAACAATTGGCGGAGTTGATCGCGGCGGCCAGCCCGATCCGGGAGAAACACAAGCACCCGGCGACGCGCAGTTTCCAGGCGATTCGCATCTATATCAACAGCGAGCTGGAAGAGATCGAACAGGCGCTGGAAGGCGCGCGCAGCGTGCTGGCTCCGCAGGGGCGGCTGTCGGTGATCAGCTTTCACTCGCTGGAAGACCGCATTGTGAAACGTTTTATTCGTCATCATAGCCGCGGGCCGCAGGTGCCGGCCGGTTTGCCGGTCACGGAAGAGCAACTGCGACAGCAGGGCGGACAGACGCTGAAAAGCATCGGCAAGATGATGCCTCCCGAGGCTGAAGTAGCGCAAAATCCGCGGGCGCGCAGCTCGGTATTGCGCTTTGCGGAAAGGCTGGTCTGATGATGATCGGCAATGAGCGGCATGGTCTGGTTCGGGTTATCGTTGAGGATTTGCTCAGAAATGCCCGTCTGCCTCTGTTGCTGTTGGTCGCCGTGCTGGTATCGGCCATCTTCGTGGTGACTACCGCGCACGAAACGCGTCTGCTGACGGCGGAACGTGAGCGCTTACTACTGGAACGCGATGCGCTGGATATCGAATGGCGCAACCTGATTCTGGAAGAGAACGCGCTGGGCGACCACAGCCGGGTCGAACGTATCGCCACGGAGAAACTGTCGATGGGGCATGTCGATCCGTCACAAGAGAACATAGTGGTTAAACCATAAACCAATAGGCGTCAATCACGCATGAGTGCAGCACGTAAAGGAAAACTGAAACGCCAGGAAGAACAGGCCAGCTTTGTCAGCTGGCGTTTTGCGTTGCTGTGCGGCGGGATTTTACTGGCGATGGCGGGATTGATGGCGCGGGCGGCCTGGCTGCAGGTGATTAATCCCGATAAGCTGGTGCGCGAAGGGGATATGCGCTCCCTGCGCGTGCAGGAAGTGCCGACTGCGCGCGGCATGATTGTCGATCGCGCCAGACGTCCGCTGGCGGTCAGCGTACCGGTCAATGCGGTCTGGGCCGATCCGAAAGATCTGAACGATCACGGCGGCATTACGCTCGATACGCGCTGGAAGGCGTTGTCCGACGCGCTGGAAATTCCGCTCGATCAGCTGGCGGCCAAAATTAACGCCAACCCGAAAGGCCGCTTCGTCTACCTGGCTCGCCAGGTCAACCCGGCCATCGGCGAGTATATCCACAAACTCAAACTGCCCGGCATCTTCCTGCGCCAGGAATCGCGGCGGTACTATCCGGCGGGCCAGGTGACGTCGCATCTGATCGGTTTCACCAATATCGACAGCCAGGGGATTGAAGGGGTGGAGAAAAGCTTCGATCGCTGGCTGACCGGTCAGCCGGGCGAGCGGACGGTGCGTAAAGACCGTTTTGGTCGGGTGATTGAAGATGTTTCCTCCGTGGACAGTCAGGCGGCGCATAATCTGGTGCTGAGCATCGACGAGCGTTTACAGGCGCTGGTGTACCGCGAACTGAACAATGCGGTGGCGTTCAATAAGGCCGAATCGGGTACCGCGGTGCTGGTCGACGTCAACACCGGTGAAGTGCTGGCGATGGCTAACAGCCCCTCCTATAACCCCAATAATCTGGCCGGTACGCCGAAAGACATTATGCGCAACCGCGCGATTACCGATATTTTCGAACCCGGTTCGACGGTGAAGCCGATGGTGGTGATGACCGCTTTACAGCGCAACGTGGTCAAAGAAAATAGCGTGCTGAACACCGTGCCTTACTATATTAACGGTCACGAAATTAAAGACGTGGCCCGCTACAGCGAATTAACCCTGACCGGGGTATTACAGAAGTCGAGTAACGTTGGCGTGTCTAAGCTGGCGTTAGCGATGCCCGCCTCGGCGTTAGTAGACACTTACTCACGTTTCGGACTGGGAAAAGCGACCAATTTGGGGTTGGTCGGAGAAAGCAGTGGCTTATACCCTCAAAAACAACGGTGGTCTGACATAGAGAGGGCCACCTTTTCTTTCGGCTACGGGCTAATGGTAACGCCGTTACAGTTAGCGCGAGTCTACGCCACGATCGGTAGCTATGGCGTCTTCCGGCCGTTGTCCATTACCAAAGTGGACCCGCCCGTGCCGGGTGAACGCATCTTCCCGGAACCGATCGTGCGTTCAGTGGTGCATATGATGGAAAGCGTCGCGCTGCCGGGCGGCGGTGGGACGAAGGCGGCGATCAAGGGCTACCGAATCGCCATCAAAACCGGGACGGCCAAAAAAGTCGGCCCGAACGGTCAGTACGTTAATAAATACATTGCTTACACCGCGGGCGTCGCTCCCGCCAGCAATCCGCGTTTTGCGCTGGTGGTGGTGATTAACGACCCGCAGGCCGGCAAATACTATGGCGGTGCGGTTTCGGCACCGATCTTCGGCGCAATCATGGGCGGCGTCTTGCGCACCATGAACGTTGAACCCGATGCGTTGCCCACGGGCGATAAAAATGAATTTGTGATTAATCGAGAAGAGGGTTCAGGTGGCAGATCGTAATTTGCGCGAGTTACTGGCTCCCTGGGTGCAGCATGCCCCGGAGCGCGCACTGCGTGAAATGACATTAGACAGCCGCACCGCGGCTGCCGGGGATCTGTTTGTCGCCGTAGTCGGCTACAAAACGGATGGACGGCGCTATATTTCGCAGGCGATTGCGCAAGGGGCGGCTGCCGTATTGGCCGAGGCGGCGGGAGAGGCGGATAACGCTACCGTGCGTGAGATCGACGGCGTGCCGGTGGTTTATCTGAGCGAGCTGAATCAGCGGCTTTCCGCGCTGGCCGGGCGTTTTTACCGCCAGCCGGGCGAGAAACTACGCCTGACGGGCGTGACCGGCACCAACGGTAAGACCACGACGACGCAACTGCTGGCCCAGTGGAGTCAATTGCTGGGCGAAACCAGCGCCGTACTGGGCACCCTCGGCAACGGGCTGTTGGGGCAGACCACGCCGTCGGAAAATACCACCGCCTCCGCCATTGCGGTGCAGCAAGCGCTGGCGTCATTGGTTGAGCAGCACGCGACCTTCGCCGCGCTGGAAGTTTCCTCGCACGGTCTGGCGCAGCACCGGGTCGCCGCGCTGCCGTTCGCCGCGGCGGTGTTTACCAACCTGAGCCGCGATCACCTCGACTACCACGGCGATATGGAGCATTACGAAGCGGCTAAATGGGCGCTGTTCTCCGAGCATCAGGTCGGCCAGATAATTATCAACGCCGACGATGAAGTCGGCCGCCGCTGGCTCAGCCAACTGCCGGACGCCGTGGCGGTCACGATGGATAATAATCTGCAGCCGGGCGGTCATGGCCGCTGGCTGAAGGCGATCGGGGTCGAATACCACAATGCCGGCGCGACCATCCGTTTCTCCTCCGCGTGGGGCGAGGGCGAGATTGAAAGTCATCTGATCGGCGCGTTCAACGTCAGCAACCTGCTGCTGGCGCTGGCGACGCTGCTGGCGCTGGGTTACCCGCTGCATGAACTGGTGGCGAGCGCGCCGCGCCTGCAGCCGGTCTGCGGGCGGATGGAGGTGTTCAGCGCGCCCGGCAAACCGGTCGCCGTGGTGGATTACGCCCATACGCCGGACGCGCTGGAAAAAGCGCTGTCGGCGGCGCGGCAGCACTGCCGGGGTAAACTCTGGTGCGTGTTCGGCTGCGGGGGCGATCGCGACAAGGGCAAACGACCGCTGATGGGCGCGATTGCCGAGCAACTGGCCGACCAGGTGGTGATTACCGACGATAATCCGCGCGGCGAAGACGCCGCCGCCATTATTGACGACATCCTGAACGGGCTGCTGGATGCGGGCCGGGCGCAGGTAGTGCACGGCCGCGCCGATGCGGTGACCCATACGCTGATGCAGGCGGCGGCGCAGGATATCGTGCTGATCGCCGGTAAAGGGCATGAAGATTATCAACTGATCGGCAGCCAGCGTCTGGATTATTCGGACCGGGTCACGGCGGCGCGCTTACTGGGGGTGATCGCATGATTTCGGTTTCTCTGCGTCAACTGACCCAGGTGCTGGGCGCGCAACTGATTGGCGAAGACTGCACGATCGACGCGGTGTCGACGGATACGCGCAAGATTGGCGCCGGCAGCCTGTTCGTGGCGCTGCGAGGCGAACGTTTCGACGCGCATGACTATGCCGATGATGCCGTCGCGTCCGGCGCCGCAGCTTTAATAGTGAGTAAGCGCTTACCTGTTGACGTCCCGCAACTGCTGGTTGCCGATACCCGTCAGGCGCTGGGCCAGTTGGCCGCCTGGGTGCGTCAGCAAAGCAAGGCGTATGTGGTGGCGCTGACCGGGTCGTCGGGTAAAACCTCGGTTAAGGAAATGACCGCCGCCATCCTGCGTCAGTGCGGCAACGTGCTGGCGACCGCCGGCAATTTTAATAACGATATCGGCGTGCCGCTGACGCTGCTGCGCCTGACGACGGAACATGATTTCGCCGTCATCGAGCTGGGCGCCAACCATATCGGCGAAATCGCCTGGACCACCGATCTGACCCGGCCGCGCAGCGCGCTGGTGAATAATCTGGCCAGCGCGCATCTGGCCGGTTTCGGTTCGCTGGCCGGAGTGGCGCAGGCCAAAGGCGAAATTTTCGCCGGTCTGCCGGTCGACGGCACGGCGATCATCAACGCCGACAGCCATGACTGGCCGCGCTGGCAGAGCACCATCGGTCAGAAACGGGTCTGGCGCTTCTCGCCGCAGGCCGGGACCGACATCGATTTTTACGCCAGCGAGACGGCGGTCGACGCGCAGGGCACGCATTTTACGCTGCACTCGCCGTTCGGCCGGTTGCGGGTGGGCCTGCCGTTGCCGGGGCGACATAACATCGCCAATGCGCTGGCGGCCGCGGCGCTGGCGATGTCGGCCGGCGCAACGCTGGAAGCGGTGCGCGCCGGGCTGGCCGAACTACAGCCGGTGCCGGGGCGTCTGTTCCCGATAGCGCTGGCGCAGGGCAAACGTCTGCTGGACGATAGCTATAACGCCAACGTCGGCTCCATGACCGCAGCGGCGCAAACGCTGGCCGAGATGCCGGGTTTTCGGGTGATGGTGGTGGGCGATATGGCTGAGCTGGGCGATGAAGCACCGGCCTGTCATCGTCAGGTGGGCGAAGCGGCGCGAGCGGCAGGTATTGATAAGGTGCTGAGCGTGGGAACGCTCAGTGCGTTGATAAGCCAGGCCAGCGGATGCGGCGAACATTTTCAGGATAAGGCAGCACTCGTCGCCCGTTTAATGGCGTTACTGTCTGAACATGCGGTAATCACCGTACTTATTAAGGGTTCACGTAGTGCCGCAATGGAGCAGGTAGTACGCGCGTTACAGGAGAATGCAACATGTTAGTCTGGCTGGCCGAGCATCTGGTCAAATTTTATTCCGGCTTTAACGTCTTTTCGTATCTGACGTTTCGCGCCATTGTCAGCCTGCTGACTGCCCTGATCATTTCGCTGTGGATGGGGCCGCACCTGATTGCCTGGCTGCAAAAATTGCAAATCGGCCAGGTGGTGCGCAGCGAGGGACCGGAGTCGCACTTTAGCAAGCGCGGTACGCCGACGATGGGCGGACTGATGATTCTGACCTCCATCACGATCTCGGTGTTGATGTGGGCTTACCCGTCCAATCCCTACGTCTGGTGCGTGCTGTTTGTGCTGATCGGCTACGGCGTCGTCGGTTTTGTCGATGATTATCGCAAGGTTGTGCGTAAGGATACCCGCGGGCTGATCGCGCGCTGGAAGTATTTCTGGCAGTCGGTGATCGCGCTGGTGGTGGCGTTCGCCATGTACGCGATTGGTAAGGATACGCCCGCCACGCAGTTGGTGGTGCCGTTCTTTAAAGATGTGATGCCGCAACTGGGGCTGCTGTATATCCTGCTGTCCTACTTTGTGATTGTCGGCACCAGCAACGCGGTCAATCTGACCGACGGCCTGGACGGGCTGGCCATCATGCCGACGGTGTTTGTGGCGGCCGGTTTCGCGCTGGTGGCCTGGGCCACCGGGAATACTAATTTCGCCAGCTATTTGCATATTCCTTATCTGCGTCACGCCGGCGAGCTGGTGATTGTCTGTACCGCTATCGTCGGCGCCGGGCTGGGCTTTTTATGGTTCAACACCTATCCGGCGCAGGTGTTTATGGGCGACGTCGGCTCGCTGGCGCTGGGCGGCGCGTTGGGCACCATCGCGGTGCTGTTGCGGCAGGAATTTTTGCTGGTGATTATGGGCGGGGTGTTCGTGGTGGAAACCCTGTCGGTGATTCTGCAGGTAGGGTCCTTTAAGTTGCGCGGTCAGAGGATTTTCCGTATGGCGCCGATTCATCACCATTATGAACTTAAAGGCTGGCCGGAACCGCGCGTCATCGTGCGCTTTTGGGTAATTTCGCTGATGCTGGTGCTGATTGGCCTGGCAACGCTGAAGGTACGGTAAACCATGGTGGATTATCAGGGTAAAAAGGTTGTCATTATCGGGCTTGGCCTGACCGGGCTGTCCTGTGTTGATTTCTTTCTTGCACGGGGCGTGACGCCGCGTGTGATGGATACCCGAATCACGCCCCCAGGTCTGGATAAACTGCCGGAGAACATTGAGCGCCATCTGGGCGATCTCAACGAAGACTGGCTGCTGGATGCGGATCTGATCGTGTCCAGCCCCGGTATCGCGCTGACTACGCCGGCGCTGAGCGCCGCCCAACAGGCCGGCGTGGAAATCGTCGGGGATATTGAACTGTTCTGCCGCGAGGCGCAGGCGCCGGTGGTGGCGATCACCGGCTCGAACGGTAAGAGTACGGTCACCACGCTGGTGGGCGACATGGCGCGCGCGGCCGGCTGGGCGGTCGGGGTCGGCGGCAATATCGGCCTGCCCGCGCTGCAACTGCTGCAGCAGGAGTGCCAGCTTTACGTACTGGAGCTGTCGAGCTTCCAGTTGGAAACCACCAGCAGCCTGCAGGCGGCGGCGGCCACCATCCTCAACGTGACCGAGGATCATTCCGATCGCTATCCGCTCGGGCTGCAGCAGTATCGCGCGGCAAAATTACGGATTTATGAAAACGCCAAAGTCTGCGTGGTGAATGCCGATGACGCGCTTAGCATGCCGGTGCGCGGCGCCGATGAGCGCTGCGTCAGCTTTGGCGTCGATGTCGGCGACTATCACCTGAACCGTCAGCAGGGCGAAACCTGGCTGCGGGTGCGCGGCGAGCGCGTACTGAATACCCGCGAGATGACGCTGGTGGGGGTGCATAATTACACCAATGCGCTGGCCGCGATGGCGCTGGGCGATGCCGTCGGTATCCCGCGCCCCTCGATGCTGACCGCGCTGACTCATTTTACCGGTCTGGCGCATCGCTTCCAGCAGGTGTGGAAACGTAACGGCATCCGCTGGATCAACGACTCGAAGGCGACCAACGTCGGCAGCACCGAAGCCGCGCTGAACGGACTGCAGGTGGAAGGCACGCTGCATCTGCTGCTGGGCGGCAACGGCAAATCCGCCGATTTTTCGCCGCTGAGTCAGTATCTACAGGGCGATAATATTCGGCTGTACTGTTTCGGCCGCGACGGCGATCAACTGCTGGCTCTGCGCCCCGATCGGGCGGAACGCTTCCAGACGATGGAACAGGCCATGCGGGTCATCGCCTCGCGCGTGGCGGCCGGCGATATGGTGCTGCTGTCTCCCGCCTGCGCCAGTCTCGATCAGTTCCGCAGTTTTGAACAGCGCGGCGACGAGTTCGCCCGTCTGGCGGAGGAGCTCGGCTGATGACATTTTCCGGTGCGGGCGTGGTGGAACGGCTAAAAAGCTGGGTCATGGGGACGCGGGAGAGCGATTCGCTCAGCTACGTGCTGTACGACCGGACCCTGCTTTGGCTAACGTTCGGCCTCGCCGTTATCGGATTCGTGATGGTGACGTCGGCGTCAATGCCCGTGGGTCAGCGGTTGGCCAGCGATCCGTTTTTATTCGCTAAACGCGATGCGCTCTATCTGGGGCTGGCGTTCGCTTTATCGCTGGTTACCCTGCGCATTCCGATGGATACCTGGCAGCGCTACAGCGGCGTGCTGCTGCTGCTGGCGATGGTGATGCTGTTGGTGGTGCTGGTGGTCGGCAGCTCGGTGAACGGCGCCTCGCGCTGGATCGCTTTCGGGCCGCTGCGTATTCAGCCGGCGGAACTGTCGAAACTGGCGCTGTTTTGCTACCTCTCCAGCTATATGGTGCGCAAGGTCGACGAAGTGCGCAACAATTTCTGGGGCTTCTGTAAACCGATGGGCGTGATGGTGGTGCTGGCGGTGCTGCTGCTGGCGCAGCCGGACCTCGGCACGGTGGTGGTGCTGTTTATCACCACGCTGGCGATGCTGTTCCTGGCCGGCGCCCGGATGTGGCAATTTCTGGCGATTATCGGCTGCGGCATCTTCGCCGTGGGGCTGTTGATTGTGGCGGAGCCGTACCGTATGCGCCGCGTGACTTCGTTCTGGAATCCGTGGGACGATCCGTTCGGCAGCGGCTATCAGCTGACCCAGTCGCTGATGGCGTTTGGCCGCGGCGAACTGTGGGGACAGGGGCTGGGAAACTCGGTGCAGAAACTGGAATATTTGCCGGAGGCGCACACCGACTTTATTTTCTCTATTTTGGGCGAGGAACTTGGCTATATCGGTGTGGTTTTGGCGTTGTTAATGATATTCTTCGTCGCTTTTCGCGCCATGTCGATCGGCCGGCGGGCGCTGGAGATTAATCAGCGCTTTTCCGGCTTTCTGGCCTGTTCGATCGGTATCTGGTTTAGCTTCCAGACGCTGGTGAATGTCGGCGCGGCGGCCGGCATGCTGCCGACCAAAGGTTTGACGCTGCCGCTGATTAGTTACGGCGGTTCGAGTCTGATCATTATGTCGACGGCGATCGTGCTATTGCTGCGGATTGATTATGAAACGCGCCTGACTATGGCGCAGGCGTTTACAAGGAGTGCCCGATGAGCGGCGAAGGCAAGCGTTTGATGGTGATGGCGGGCGGAACCGGGGGCCATGTGTTCCCCGGCCTGGCGGTCGCACATCACCTGATGGCGCAGGGCTGGCAGGTACGCTGGCTCGGTACCGCCGATCGGATGGAAGCCGATTTGGTGCCTAAACACGGTATCGACATCGATTTTATTCGTATTTCCGGGCTGCGCGGCAAAGGAATAATGGCCCTGCTGGGCGCGCCGTGGCGTATTTTTCGCGCGGTGCGTCAGGCGCGGGCCATTATGCGCAGCTACCGGCCCGACGTGGTGCTCGGCATGGGCGGCTACGTTTCCGGTCCCGGCGGCCTGGCGGCCTGGCTGTGCGGTATCCCGGTGGTGCTGCATGAGCAAAACGGCATTGCCGGTCTGACCAATCGCTGGCTGTCGCGTATCGCGAAGACGGTGCTGCAGGCGTTTCCCGGCGCCTTCCCGCGCGCGGCCGTGGTCGGCAACCCGGTGCGCACCGACGTGCTGGCGCTGGATCGGCCGGAAGCGCGTTTTGCCGCGCACGACGGCCCGATTCGCGTGCTGGTGGTCGGCGGCAGTCAGGGCGCGCGCGTGCTGAACCAGACGATGCCGGGCGTCGCGGCGCAGCTGGGCGATCGGGTGACGCTGTGGCATCAGTCCGGCAAGGGCAACCAGCAGAGCGTACGCCAGGCCTATGCGCAGGCGGGCCAGCCGCAGCATAAAGTGACGGAATTTATCGATGATATGGCCGCCGCCTACGCGTGGGCGGATGTGGTGGTGTGTCGCTCCGGCGCGCTGACGGTGAGCGAAATCGCGGCGGCGGGGCTGCCGGCGCTGTTTGTGCCGTTTCAGCATAAGGACCGCCAGCAATACTGGAATGCGCTGCCGCTGGAACAGGCGGGCGCCGCCAAAATTATCGAACAGCCGCAGCTTAGCGTTGCGGCCGTCAGCCAGACGCTGGCGGCGTGGGATCGTCCTGCGCTGCTGGAAATGGCGAAAAAAGCCCGCGCGGTGGCCATCCCGGATGCGACCGAGCGCGTGGCGAGCGAAGTGAGCAAGGCGGCCCGCGGATAACTGAATTCCGGCGGGCTTACCGGGCGAGACGAGTCGCCCGATAATAGACAAGGTAACGATAAAAGAAGTGAATACTCAACAACTGGCGAAACTGCGTTCAATCGTGCCCGAGATGCGTCGCGTCCGGCACATCCATTTTGTCGGCATCGGTGGTGCCGGCATGGGCGGTATCGCCGAAGTGTTGGCCAATGAAGGTTATCAGATCAGCGGATCGGACCTGGCGCCGAACGCGGTGACGCAACAGCTGACGGAGCTGGGCGCGCAGATTTATTTCCATCATCGTCCGGAAAATGTGCTGGACGCCAGCGTGGTGGTGGTGTCTAGCGCGATCCCGGCGGATAACCCGGAGATTGTCGCGGCGCATGAGGCCCGCATTCCGGTGATCCGGCGCGCGGAAATGCTGGCGGAACTGATGCGTTTTCGCCACGGCATCGCTATCGCCGGCACGCACGGTAAAACGACGACCACGGCGATGGTGACCAGCATTTACGCCGAGGCGGGACTGGACCCGACCTTTGTCAACGGCGGGCTGGTGAAAGCGGCCGGCACGCATGCGCGGCTCGGCTCCAGTCGTTACCTGATTGCTGAAGCGGATGAGAGCGACGCGTCGTTCCTGCATCTGCAGCCGATGGTGGCGATTGTGACCAATATCGAAGCCGATCACATGGAGACCTACCATGGCGACTTTGAGAACCTGAAGCAGACGTTTATCAGCTTCCTGCACAATCTGCCGTTTTACGGCCGCGCGGTGATGTGCGTCGACGATAACGTGATTCGCGAACTGTTGCCGCGCGTGGGGCGCCACATCACCACTTATGGCTTCAGCGATGACGCCGATGTGCGGGTCGCCGATTATCGGCAGACCGGCGCCCAGGGGCATTTTACGCTGGTGCGTCAGGATAAGCCGCTGCTGCAGGTGACGCTCAACGCGCCGGGCCGTCACAACGCGCTGAATGCGGCGGCGGCCGTAGCGGTGGCGACCGAGGAAGGGATCGACGATGACGCGATTCTGCGCGCGCTGGCGGGGTTCGCCGGCACCGGGCGCCGCTTCGACTTCCTGGGCGAGTTCCCGCTGTCGCCGGTCAACGGCAAATCCGGCAGCGTGATGCTGGTGGATGACTATGGGCACCACCCGACGGAAGTGGATGCGACCATCAAAGCGGCGCGGGCCGGCTGGCCGGATAAGCGTCTGGTCATGGTGTTTCAGCCCCATCGCTACACGCGCACCCGCGACCTGTACGACGACTTCGCCAACGTGCTGTCGCAGGTCGACGTTCTGCTGGTGCTGGACGTGTATTCCGCGGGAGAAACGCCGATTCCCGGCGCGGACAGCCGCTCGCTGTGCCGCACCATCCGCGGCCGGGGTCGGATTGATCCTATTTTGGTCTCGGAAGCGGATACTTTGCCGGAATTATTGTCACAGGCGCTAAACCCGGGCGATCTGGTCCTGATGCAGGGCGCGGGCAATATTGGCCGACTGTCGCGCAGTCTGGCCGATAACCGCCTGCAGCCGCAGATAACGCAGTGAGGAACATCATGACAGAGAAAGTCGCAGTTTTACTGGGTGGAACCTCTGCCGAACGTGATGTCTCCCTGCAGTCCGGTCAGGCGGTGCTGGCGGGGCTGAGAGACGCGGGGATCGATGCGTACGCGGTCGACCCGCGTGATTTTCCGGTGACGGAGCTGAAAACGGCGGGGTTCGACAAAGTGTTTATCGCCCTGCACGGTCGCGGCGGCGAAGATGGCACGCTGCAGGGGGTGCTGGAGTTTTTACGGTTGCCCTACACCGGCAGCGGCGTAATGGCCTCGGCGCTGACCATGGACAAGCTGCGCAGCAAGATGGTGTGGCAGGCGGCGGGGCTGCCGGTGGCGCCTTATGTGCTGATTCAGCGCCGGCAGTTCGCCGACGGCGAGTGGGCGACGGCGCTGGCGCCGCAGATTGCGGCGCTTGGGCTGCCGCTGATCGTGAAGCCGAGCCGCGAAGGCTCCAGCGTCGGGATGAGCAAGGTCGATCGGGCCGACGAGCTGGCCGCTGCGCTGGATGAAGCCTTCCGTCATGACGACGATGTCCTGGTGGAAAAATGGTTGAGCGGTCCGGAGTTTACCGTCGCCATTCTCGGGGATGACGTGTTGCCGTCGATCCGCATCCAGGCGGCGGCCTCGGCCACCTTTTATGACTATGACGCGAAGTATCTGTCGGATGAGACGCAGTATTTTTGTCCGGCCGGTTTAGCGCCGCGGCAGGAAGCGCAATTGGCGCAGCTGGCGCGGGATGCATATTGCGCGTTGGATTGTCGCGGCTGGGGACGGGTGGACGTGATGCAGGACGGCGACGGCGCGTTTTACCTGCTGGAGGTGAATACCTCGCCGGGTATGACCAGCCACAGTCTGGTGCCGATGGCGGCGCGTCAGCGAGGGATGAGCTTCTCGCAACTGGCGGCGCGCATTCTGGAACTGGCCGACTGATATGTCGCAGGCGGCACTGAACACGCGCGGCCGTGGCCCGGAACGCCAGGGGACGCGGCGCAGCAATGGCGGTCAGCTGGCGGGCGTGATTTTCATGCTGATGGTGCTGGGCACCATCGTATGGGGCGGCTGGATGGTGGTGGAGTGGATGAAAGACGCCAGTCGTCTGCCGCTCTCTCGCCTGGTGATGACCGGGGAGCGGCATTACACCACCAACGACGATATCCGTCAGGCGATCCTGGCGCTGGGCGCGCCGGGTACGTTTATGACTCAGGACGTCGACGTTATCCAGCAGCAGATCGAACGTCTGCCGTGGGTTAAGCAGGCCAGCGTACGTAAGCAGTGGCCGGACGAACTGAAGATCCATCTGGTGGAGTATGTGCCGGCGGCGCGCTGGAACGATTTACAGATGGTGGACGCCGACGGCAACGCCTTTAGCGTGCCGGCGGAGCGGATTCGGAACATGAAGATGCCGCTGCTGTACGGACCCGAAGGCGGCGAAAAAGAGGTGCTGGAGGGGTATCGCACCATGAGTCAGGCGCTGGCGTCGGCCAGGCTGAACCTTAAAATGGTGGCGATGAGCGCTCGTCACTCCTGGCAGCTGGCGCTGGACAACGATATCCGGCTGGAGCTGGGCCGGGATGAGCGCACCCGGCGCCTGCAGCGTTTTCTTGAGCTTTATCCGCTGCTGCAGCGTCAGGCGCAGAACGATAGCAAACGAATCGGCTATGTCGATTTGCGTTATGACACTGGGGCGGCAGTCGGTTGGGCCCCGGCCTTTATCGATCAGGTACAGGGTGTTGGTCAGCAGGAAGACAACCGGCAAGACAGTCATCAGCAACAGAATCAGGCACAGGCTAAACAACAATGATCAAGTCGACGGACAGAAAACTGGTAGTTGGGCTGGAAATCGGTACAGCAAAAGTCGCTGCGCTGGTAGGGGAGGTTCTGCCCGATGGCATGGTCAACATTATCGGTGTTGGCAGCTGTCCCTCGCGCGGTATGGATAAAGGCGGCGTCAACGATCTGGAGTCGGTGGTCAAGTGCGTACAGCGCACCATTGATCAGGCCGAGTTGATGGCCGATTGCCAGATTTCCTCGGTCTATCTGGCGCTGTCCGGCAAACACATTAGCTGCCAGAACGAAATCGGCATGGTGCCGATTTCCGAAGAAGAAGTGACGCAGGAAGACGTGGAAAACGTGGTGCACACCGCCAAGTCGGTGCGTGTGCGCGATGAACATCGCATTTTGCACGTTATTCCGCAGGAATATGCCATCGACTATCAGGAAGGCATTAAGAATCCGGTCGGGCTGTCGGGCGTGCGTATGCAGGCTAAGGTGCATCTGATTACCTGCCACAATGATATGGCGAAGAATATCGTGAAAGCGGTCGAACGCTGCGGGCTGAAGGTCGATCAACTGATCTTCGCCGGCCTGGCCTCCAGCTATGCGGTGCTCACCGAAGACGAACGCGAGCTGGGCGTCTGCGTCGTGGATATCGGCGGCGGCACGATGGATATCGCGGTGTATACCGGCGGCGCGCTGCGCCACACCAAAGTGATCCCCTATGCGGGCAATGTGGTGACCAGCGATATCGCCTATGCTTTCGGCACGCCGCCGACCGACGCCGAAGCGATTAAGGTGCGTCATGGCTGCGCGCTGGGCTCGATCGTCAGCAAAGATGAAAGCGTGGAAGTGCCGAGCGTTGGCGGCCGGCCGCCGCGCAGTTTGCAGCGGCAGACGCTGGCCGAAGTGATTGAGCCCCGTTACACCGAATTGCTGAATCTGGTGAACGACGAAATTTTACAGTTGCAGGAGCAGTTACGTCAGCAGGGCGTGAAGCATCATCTGGCGGCCGGTATCGTGCTGACAGGCGGCGCCGCGCAGATTGACGGGTTGGCCGCCTGCGCCCAGCGCGTATTCCATACGCAAGTGCGCATTGGTCAGCCGCTAAATATTACAGGCTTAACGGATTATGCACAGGAACCCTACTACTCAACGGCGGTCGGGTTGCTGCATTACGGTAAAGAGTCTCACCTGGGTGGTGAGCATGAAGCAGAGAAACGCGCCTCAGTCGGCAGCTGGTTTAAACGTATCAATAGCTGGTTGAGAAAAGAATTTTAATGTTTATCGAAAGAGATCGTATCGCAAAACGATTATGATCCCGAAGTTACAGGCACAAAACGGAGAGAAACTATGTTTGAACCAATGGAGTTAACCAACGACGCGGTGATTAAAGTCATCGGCGTCGGTGGGGGCGGCGGCAACGCCGTCGAACACATGGTGCGTGAACGCATCGAAGGGGTGGAGTTCTTCGCGGTGAATACCGACGCGCAGGCTCTGCGTAAAACAGCGGTGGGCCAGACCATCCAGATCGGTAACGGCATTACCAAAGGTCTGGGCGCCGGCGCTAATCCGGAAGTCGGCCGTACCTCCGCCGAAGAAGACCGCGACGCGCTGCGCGCGGCGCTCGAAGGGGCGGACATGGTGTTCATCGCCGCAGGTATGGGCGGCGGCACCGGCACCGGCGCCGCGCCGGTGGTTGCCGAAGTGGCTAAGGATCTCGGCATCCTGACGGTGGCCGTGGTCACCAAGCCGTTTAATTTTGAAGGCAAGAAGCGTATGGCCTTTGCTGAGCAGGGTATCGCCGAGCTGTCCAAACACGTGGATTCGCTGATCACTATCCCGAACGACAAGCTGCTCAAGGTACTGGGTCGCGGTATCTCCCTGCTGGATGCGTTCGGCGCCGCCAACGACGTGCTGAAAGGCGCGGTGCAGGGGATTGCCGAGCTGATCACCCGTCCGGGTCTGATGAACGTCGACTTCGCCGACGTGCGCACCGTGATGTCCGAAATGGGTTACGCCATGATGGGTTCAGGCGTGGCGCGCGGTGAAGATCGTGCTGAAGAAGCGGCGGAAATGGCCATTTCCAGCCCGCTGCTGGAAGATATCGATCTGTCCGGCGCGCGTGGGGTTCTGGTCAACATTACGGCGGGCTTCGACCTGCGTCTGGACGAGTTTGAAACCGTGGGTAACACCATTCGCGCGTTTGCTTCCGATAACGCGACCGTGGTGATCGGTACCTCTCTCGATCCGGAGATGAACGATGAACTGCGCGTTACCGTGGTGGCGACCGGCATCGGCATGGACAAACGTCCTGAGATTACGCTGGTGACCAATAAGTCCTCCAGCCAGCCGGTAATGGATCATCGTTATCAGCAGCACGGGATGTCTCCTCTGCAGCAGGAAAAACCGGCGGCGAAGGTGGTTAATGACCAGGGCACTCAGTCAAATAAAGAGCCTGACTACCTGGATATCCCGGCGTTTCTGCGTAAGCAGGCGGATTAACGCTCCGTATAACGTTGGAATCTCCGCTCTTTGTGCTAAACTGTCCTGCCAGCTTTAGGGTAGAATTTTACCTGGCTGACAGGATGGGCAACATTGCGAGATAACATGATGATCAAACAACGTACATTAAAACGTATTGTTCAGGCGACGGGGGTCGGTTTACATACCGGCAAAAAAGTCACCCTGATTCTGCGCCCTGCGCCGGCAAATACCGGGGTCATCTATCGTCGCACTGACTTGAATCCACCGGTTGATTTTCCGGCTGATGCCAAATCCGTGCGTGATACCATGCTCTGTACTTGCCTGGTGAACGAGCATGACGTGCGTATTTCTACGGTGGAACACCTTAATGCCGCGCTGGCGGGATTAGGCATCGACAACATTGTCGTTGAAGTGGATGCACCGGAAATTCCAATTATGGACGGGAGCGCGAGTCCCTTCGTTTACCTGCTGATGGACGCCGGTATTGAAGAGCTGAACGCCGCCAAAAAATTCCTGCGTATCAAACAGCCGGTACGCATTGAAAACGGTGATAAGTGGGCCGAGTTGAAGCCGTTCAATGGTTTCAGCCTTGATTTCACCATCGATTTCAACCATCCGGCGATTGATGCAGGGTCGCAGCGCTATTGCCTCGACTTCTCGGCTGATGCCTTTGTGCGTCAGATCAGCCGCGCGCGCACCTTTGGCTTTATGCGTGATATCGAATATCTGCAGTCTCGTGGGTTGTGCCTGGGCGGCAGTATCGATTGCGCCATTGTGGTTGACGATTACCGCGTGCTGAATGAAGACGGGCTGCGTTTCCAGGATGAATTTGTGCGCCATAAAATGCTGGACGCCATCGGCGACCTGTTTATGTGCGGCCACAACATCATTGGCGCGTTCACTGCCTTTAAATCCGGCCATGCGCTGAATAATCAGTTGCTGCAGGCTGTGTTGGCTAAACAGGAAGCGTGGGAATACGTCACGTTTGAAGACGAGGCCGAAATGCCGCTGGCATTCAAGGCGCCGTCAACCGTACTGGCCTGATACAGTTACGCTTTTAGTCACTATCACGACTGGTTTTACTGGTACTCTCTCCGGCCAGTGAAGCCAGTCGTTCTAATATTTTCCGTAATTTCTCCGGGCTGTGACCCGCTAAATCCCTCAACGTTTGTGCGCTTTGCGTACTAAGCTGACGTCGCGGCGCCTGCTGAACCGCAGGTTGAGCGCTATTGCCGTTATTTTGCACGATTTCATGGCCTTTTGCGGCCAGCGCTGGATTAATCCTGATGTCGATCGAAGCCAATGATGGTAATATTTGTGCGCGTAATGCTGAGAGAAGCGTCGGTTGCTCATAACGCAGCCGCATCAGCCAGTTAGCGCTGGCCGCCTCCAGCACCAGCAGGCCCTGTCTGTAGTTGGCGACACGGCACCAGGGGTGAAGCTGTGCGGGTAACAGTCCGCGCACCGCCCGATTGAGTTTCAGCAGCGCCAGCGCGCGTTGTTGTATGTCGCGCAACGGGCCATTACCAGCGTCCGATGCGCTATCAAACAGGAATTCCAGTGATTGTGGGCGGCTATCACGCATATCAGGCTCCGGCGGACTAAATAAGTGATTGGTATTCTAAATCGTTGGCGACAATTTGGCAGACGTTATTTCTGGCCGCATCTCCTGTTGGGGATGGTCGCGGCGAGCCTTGGCCTGCCCGCTTGCCTGACCGATTCCCAGAATCAGACTTCCCTGTCGAGTACGGTCTCCGGTCCGGCCGGCCGCCATCCGGTGAATCTGACCGCGCTGGTGTCGCTCAAAGAGGGGCACCGGCGCGCTTTCAGCGTCGACTACTGGCATCAGCACGCGATCCGCACGGTGATCCGTCATCTGTCCTTCGCGCTGTCCACGCCGCAAACGGCGAGTGCGCCGGCGGCGGCAACGCAACTGGCGGCCGATCATCATCTGGTGCTGTTGGATACGCTCAATGCGTTGCTGACCCATGAATCCAAACCGCCGGCGATTATCCGCCGGACGGAACGTGCCGTTCCTCCCGCCTTTCTTTCCCATCATACCGGGCTTTGGCTGGCTCAGATACAGGGTATTCGCGCAGGGCCGCATACGGCCTGAGTGAATGAATGTATAGCGCGCAGCCATCGGCTGCCGTAACCGAATGTCGGGATATCCCTGTTTTATGGTGCCGTAAGCCACCTGCGCGGTGGCGTCGTTGAGATAAAAAATTATTATGTTAATTAAAATGTTAACCAAGGTTTTTGGCAGCCGTAACGATCGCACTCTGCGTCGTATGCGTAAAATCGTTGAGGTGATCAATCGTCTGGAACCGGAAATGGAGCCGTTGTCCGATGAGCAACTGAAGGCCAAAACCGGCGAATTCCGTGCCCGTCTGGCAAAGGGAGAAACGCTGGAGGCGCTGTTGCCTGAAGCCTTCGCCGTGGTGCGCGAATCCAGTAAGCGCGTATTCGGCATGCGTCACTTTGACGTACAGCTGATTGGCGGCATGGTGCTGAACGAACGCTGCATCGCGGAAATGCGTACCGGTGAAGGTAAAACCCTGACCGCGACGCTGCCTGCCTACCTGAACGCGCTGACCGGACGCGGCGTTCATGTGGTGACAGTCAACGACTATCTGGCGCAGCGCGATGCGGAAAACAACCGTCCGCTGTTTGAATTCCTCGGCCTGACGGTTGGGATCAACCTGCCGGGCATGCCTGCCGTCGCGAAGCGCGAAGCCTACGCCGCGGATATTACCTACGGCACCAATAATGAATACGGCTTCGACTACCTGCGCGATAACATGGCGTTTAGCCCGGAAGAGCGCGTACAGCGTAAGCTCTACTACGCGCTGGTGGATGAAGTCGACTCCATTCTGATCGATGAGGCCCGTACGCCGCTGATTATCTCTGGACCGGCGGAAGACAGCTCGGAAATGTATATCCGCGTCAACAAGATCATCCCTCATCTGATTCGTCAGGAAAAAGAGGATTCGGATACCTTCCAGGGCGAAGGCCATTTTTCCGTGGACGAGAAGTCGCGCCAGGTTAACCTGACCGAACGCGGTCTGGTGCTGGTGGAGGAGCTGCTGGTTAAAGAAGGCATTATGGCCGAGGGCGAGTCGCTCTATTCGCCGGCCAACATTATGCTGATGCACCACGTGACGGCGGCGCTGCGCGCGCATGTTCTGTTCGCGCGCGATGTGGATTACATCGTGAAAGACGGCGAAGTGATTATCGTCGATGAACATACCGGCCGCACCATGCAGGGCCGGCGCTGGTCCGACGGCCTGCATCAGGCGGTGGAAGCGAAAGAAGGGGTGCCAATCCAGAACGAAAACCAGACGCTGGCCTCCATTACCTTCCAGAACTACTTCCGTCTGTATGAAAAACTGGCCGGCATGACCGGTACGGCGGATACCGAAGCGTTTGAGTTCAGCTCGATCTATAAGCTGGACACCATCGTGGTGCCGACCAACCGTCCGATGATCCGTAAAGATTTACCTGACCTGGTCTACATGTCCGAACAGGAAAAAATCGATGCCATTATCGAAGATATCAGAGAGCGTTCCGCGAGCGGGCAGCCGATTCTGGTCGGGACCATCTCCATCGAGAAATCGGAAGTGGTGTCTGAAGCGCTGACCCGGGCCGGGATTAAACACAATGTGCTGAACGCGAAATTTCACGCCATGGAAGCCGATATCGTCGCGCAGGCCGGCCAGGCGGGTGCGGTGACCATCGCCACCAACATGGCCGGTCGCGGTACCGATATCGTGCTGGGGGGCAGTTGGCAGGCGGAAATCGCGCATCTGGAAAACCCGGATGAGGCGCAGATCGCCGCCATCAAAGAGGCCTGGCAGCAGCGTCATGACGCGGTTCTGGCGGCCGGCGGCCTGCATATCATCGGTACCGAGCGCCATGAATCGCGCCGTATCGATAACCAGCTGCGCGGCCGTTCCGGGCGTCAGGGCGATGCCGGTTCTTCACGTTTCTATCTGTCGATGGAAGATGCGCTGATGCGTATTTTTGCCTCCGATCGTGTGTCGAATATGATGCGTAAGCTGGGGATGAAACCAGGCGAAGCCATTGAGCACCCGTGGGTGACCCGGGCGATCGCCAACGCGCAGCGTAAGGTTGAAAGCCGTAACTTCGATATCCGTAAACAGCTGCTGGAATATGATGACGTAGCGAACGATCAGCGCCGCGCCATCTATACACAGCGTAATGAGCTGCTGGATGTTTCCGATATCAGCGAAACCATTAACAGCATCCGTCAGGACGTGTTCAAAACCGCTATTGATAGCTACATTCCGCCGCAGTCGCTGGAGGAAATGTGGGATATCGAAGGGTTGCAGCAGCGGCTGAAAAACGACTTCGATCTTGAATTGCCGATTGCCGAATGGCTGGATAAAGAGCCGGAACTGCATGAAGAAACGCTGCGTGAGCGCATTTTCGAGCAGGCGCTTGACGTTTATAAGCGCAAGGAAGAGGTGGTGGGCAGCGACGTTCTGCGTAATTTTGAAAAAGGCGTGATGCTGCAAACGCTGGATTCTTTGTGGAAAGAGCATTTGGCCGCCATGGACTATCTGCGTCAGGGCATCCATTTGCGCGGTTATGCGCAGAAGGATCCGAAGCAGGAATATAAGCGTGAGTCGTTCTCGATGTTCGCCGCCATGCTGGAGTCGCTGAAATATGAAGTGATCAGTACGCTGAGCAAAGTTCAGGTGCGCATGCCGGAAGAGATCGAAGCGCTCGAACAGCAACGCAGGGAAGAGGCGGAGCGTCTGGCGCGCCAGCAGCAGCTAAGCCATCAGGAAGAGAGCGGGCTGGATGACGGCGGCCCGGCGCAGGCCGAACGTAAAGTCGGGCGTAACGATCCCTGCCCGTGCGGTTCGGGCAAGAAATATAAACATTGTCACGGACGTCTGCAGAAGTAATGCGGATGGAAGATGCGGAGACGGCATTGAACCGCCTCCACGATTATCACAGGTTGGTCGCATGACGCAGAAACAATTATCCGTTGCGGTAGGCATCATTCGTAATTCTGAGCAGCGTTATTTCATCACCCGGCGCCCGCAGGGCGTGCATATGGGCGGGATGTGGGAATTTCCCGGCGGCAAGGTAGAGGAAGGCGAAACGCCGGAACAGGGTTTAATCCGCGAACTGCAGGAAGAAACCGGCATTACCGCGCTGCAGCCGCATTTTCTCGAGAGTAAACAGGTGGACGTTCCCGGCCGCCTTATCACGCTGCATTTCTTTCTGGTTGAACGGTGGCAGGGTGAACCCTGGGGTAGAGAAGGGCAGCCGATGCGCTGGCTGCCGGTTGATGAACTGCAGGAGGATGAATTCCCGCCGGCCAATGCGGATATTATCCGCAGGCTTAAATCTTCTCGCTAATCTGATTCGTTTTCTGGCAAAAAAGTAAGTCCTTTGCCAGAAAACGATGATTACCGATCTTCGCTCCATTCTTCTGAATCGGAAATCTCTTCCTTACTGGGAATGCGTTTCTCCTCATCGGCCCATTCGCCCAAATCGATCAACTGACAGCGTTTGCTGCAGAACGGGCGCCACGGGCTTTGTTCCCCCCAGACCACGGGTTTGTGGCAGGTCGGGCATTTAACGATGGTAGTTTCATTGTTCATTACGGGCTCCGGGCTTACAGACTAACAACAGGCTAAATCAAACGTCAGACGAGCAGGGATCTGCCCGTTTTCCGCATCCAGCGACAGGAAGCGAATCGCATAACGCGTTTTGTGCCCCGATATCTGCGGATACAGCTGCTGATCTGACGTGATGCGCAGGCGCAACAGGTCGGCATCGGCCGCGTTGTCCTGGAAAAAACCATTCAGGCTGGTTTGCGGATGAAAAGTGCCTGAATGGCGAATTAAATCTAACGACATATCCAGCGCCTGCTGCAGCGGCGTCAGGGTGCTCAGCCAGTCGGCCACTACCCCTTCCTTCACCGCCTTCGGCTGATGCAGCCAGATATGCAGCGTGGGCAGATCGAAACTGCAGCAGCCGCCGGGAATGCTCAGCCGCTGACGCACCATGGCGATCAGTCGGTCGTCGCGCAGCATCTGCCCCATGCGAGGCGCCGACATTAACGCCGCGGCGCGCTCTTTTAACTGCTGGCGCAGCATATGGATACGATCCCGGTCGACGCCGGGCACATCGGCCCACTGCAGCAGCTTCTGCTGCTGGCGTTCCAGCTCTTTCAGCAGTTCGGTGCGCACGTCGCCGCGGTCCAGCACGTCCAGCAAATCGGCTACCGCGCGGAAGAAGGTCAGCGCGTTGCCGATGTCGCTGAGCGAACGGTTGTGATGCAGCTGCTGCAATAAAAATTCAATCCGTAGCCAGGTACGGGTCTTCTCATTCAGAGGATGTTCGAATAATACGCTTGAGGTAACGTCACTCATGATGGTTAATCCTGTCAGGTTGCGGATGCTGCCAGTTGAAGATAGCGATGATGCAAAGCAGCAACGCGGGGTGCAATCTGTTGTGGCATACCATTGTTATCGATAATGTCGTCGGCGCAGGCCAGGCGCTGTTCGCGCGTCGCCTGCGAGGCCAGAATATTTTCCGCCTGCTGGCGGCTGATGCCGTCGCGCGCCAGCGTCCGGGTCAACTGGGTCTCCCGGCTGACGTCAACCAGCAGCACCCGATCGGCATGGCGCTGTAAATGGTTCTCCACCAGCAGGGGAACCACCCACAGGGCATACGGACTGTGCGCCGCCTCGAGCTGGCGCCGGGTTTCGGTATGAATCAGCGGATGCAACAGCGCATTCAGCCAGCGTTTATCGTCGTCGCAGCTAAAAATACGCTGACGCAACAGGGCGCGATGCAGCGAACCGTCCGGCAGCAGCATCGTCGGCCCGAATCTTTGCACGATGGCCTGCAGCGCGTCCTGGCCTGGCGCAACGACCTGGCGCGCGATGATATCGGCATCCACCACCGTAATGCCCTGTTGCGCGAATTCATCGGCGACGGTGCTTTTGCCGCTGCCGATGCCGCCGGTTAACGCTACGGTATATGTCATGATCGATTGCGAAACTATGCCGGTAAATTTAGTCGATTTTAACGTAAAGCCAGGAAAATTCGCAGTCTTGTCGCAGGATTATTCACGCGTATGATAACCCGGGCGTAAACATTATTCGTCACGCGGGACATTGCTGCGGCGATGGGCCGTTATTAGCCAGGAATAAAACCTTATGCGTATCGAAGAAGATTTAAAGTTAGGCTTTAAAGATGTTCTGATCCGTCCTAAACGCTCGACGCTTAAAAGTCGCGCCGAGGTTGAACTGGCGCGCCAGTTCAGATTTTTGCATGCCGGCTGTGACTGGGCCGGCGTACCGGTTATCGCCGCCAATATGGATACCGTCGGCACCTTTCTGATGGCGGAAGCGCTGGCGGAGTTTGACGTGCTGACGGCGGTGCACAAGCATTATTCCGAGCAGCAATGGCAGGGGTTTATTCAGCGCGTGTCGCCTTCCGTATTGCGCCACGTAATGGTGTCCTCCGGCACCTCCGATGCGGATTTCGTCAAACTGAAACGGATTCTGTCGTTCTCCGACCAGCTGAAATTTATCTGCATCGATGTCGCAAACGGCTACTCCGAACATTTCGTTACCTTCCTGCAGAAAGCGCGCGAAGCCTTTCCCGACAAAGTGATCTGCGCCGGCAACGTGGTGACCGGCGAGATGGTGGAAGAACTGATCCTGTCCGGCGCGGATATCGTTAAGGTGGGGATCGGCCCCGGCTCGGTGTGCACCACCAGAGTTAAAACCGGCGTCGGCTATCCGCAGCTGTCTGCGGTAATCGAATGCGCCGATGCGGCTCACGGTCTGGGCGGGCAGATTGTCAGCGACGGCGGCTGCGCCGTGCCGGGCGATGTGGCTAAGGCGTTTGGCGGCGGGGCTGATTTTGTCATGCTGGGCGGTATGCTGGCCGCGCACGATGAATGCGAAGGGGCGATCGTCGAGGAGCGGGGCGAAAAATTCATGCTGTTTTACGGCATGAGCTCCAAATCCGCGATGACGCGCCATGTCGGCGGCGTGGCGGAATATCGCGCCGCTGAAGGTAAAACGGTCAAACTGCCGTTGCGCGGGCCGGTGGCAAATACCGTGCGCGATATTATGGGCGGGCTGCGCTCCGCCTGTACCTATGTCGGGGCGTCGCGGCTGAAGGAGTTGACCAAACGCACCACCTTTATTCGCGTCTCCGAACAAGAAAACCGTATTTTCGGCAGTGACTGAACGGCTGCCCGGCCTTTGGGCCGGGTTAAGCGCCGGCCAGCACGTCGCTTAGCTGGAATATCGGCAGATACATCGCCACCACCAGCGTTCCCACGATCACCCCGACGATCAGCATCAGCAGCGGTTCCAGCGTCTGGCTCAGGGTTTCCGCCAGCTGCGCCGTATTCTGTTCGTGCCAGTGGGCCAGTTGATGAAAGATCTCGTCCAGCGTACCGGATTCCTCGCCCGTGCGAATGAGCTGCGGACAAGGGGCGGGGAACAGACGCGCATCGCTGAGCGTCTGGTGTAGCGCAACGCCCTGCTGCAGTCGGGCCTGCATTTCCAGCAGCAACTGCCGATAGAGCGGGTTGTGCAGGGTGGCGCACACTGCCTGTAACCCGGCCGGCAGCGTCAGCCCGGCGCTCTGCGTCATGGCCAGAATATGAAAGATCTGGCTTAAACAGTTACCGCGCACCAGATCGGCGAACAGCGGGCAGCGTAGCAGAGCCCGCTGTTCTCGGTGTCGCCAGGAGGGTCGCCGCTGGCGCAGCCGCCAGTAGGCGGCCAGCAGAACCAGCGGCAGCAAAACGCCCGCTCCGCCGACGCGCGTAAGCCCGTCGGCCAGCGAAAGCAACAGACGAGTCAACGCCGGCAGCGGCGTGTCGAACGAGGCGTAGAGCCGGGCGAACTGCGGTAAAACCAGCGTCAGCATCAGCAGGCTGACCAGCAGGGCGATCGTCATCACAAAGCAGGGATAGCGCAGCGACTTTTTCACCGTACGGTTGAGCTGGTGCTGTTTCTCCTGCTGCCGGGCCAGCTTCAGGCAGCATTCGTCCAGCCTGCCGGTCAGTTCGCCGGTGGCGATAAGGGCGCGGTACACGGCGGGAAACGCCCAGGGATAGTCCGCCAGCGCGTCGGAGAGCGATTTGCCGGCGCTGACCTGCCGACCCAGCGCCTGCAGCATTGCGCGCCAGACCGGCCGTTCATGCTGCTGCGCCAGCAGGGTCAGCCCCTCCAGCAGCGGCAGGCCGGCCTGCAACAGCGTCGCCAGTTGGCGGATAAACCCGCAGCGCTGCTGGTGATGCCGGTCTTTTGCGGTCAGATAGCCGCTGCGGGTAATGCGTAGCGGCTGGTATCCCGCCTGAATCAGGCGCAGAAATACCGCGCGACGCCGCGCGTCGATATATTCTCCCTGATGGAATTCGCCCTCGCTATCGATAGCCTGCCACCGGTATAGCTGCAATAACGCCATAAACCTGTTCCCTGAAATAGACGATTATTCATCCAGCGGCAGTTGACCGGTAACCCGATAGAGCTCGGCCAGCGAGGTTACGCCGCGGTTAACCAGCTCCAGACCGGCATGAAACAGCGACGTTCGCGGGATGACGCCGCCGCACGCCGCAGCGGTTAGATTTTCGGCCAGCGCCTGTTGCAGCGGCGGCGTCACCGGCATCAAATGATAAATCGCTGTGCGGCCATAGTAGCCGGAAAAGCAGTGCTGGCAGCCCTGCGCGCGCCAGCTGGTCAGCGGCCCGCGCCACAGTTCGGCTGGCAATAGCGGCGGCGTTTCATCGGGCTGCCGGCAGTGAGGACATAGCCGGCGCACCAGGCGCTGCGCTATCACCAGCTTTAACGCCGAGGCGAGCAGATAGCCGGGGATACCGAGATTCGCCAGCCGGGTCAGCGTTTCCGCTGCGGAGTTGGTGTGCAGCGTCGACAGCACCAGATGACCGGTCTGCGCCGCTTTTACCGCAATTTCGGCCGTTTCCGCATCGCGGATTTCGCCGATCATAATGACATCCGGATCCTGTCTTAACAGCGCGCGCAGTATACGGGCGAAGGTCAGATCGGCTTTTGGGTTGATCGCGGTCTGGTTGATGCCGTCGAGCGGAATTTCGATCGGATCCTCCACGCTGCATATGTTGCGCGTGATGTCATTGAGCCAGCGAATCGCGCTGTATAGCGTCACCGTTTTGCCGCTGCCTGTCGGGCCGGTGACCAGTATCATTCCCTGCGGCAGACTGAGTATCCGACGCAAATGGCGCAGCGCCGGTTCGGGCAGCCCGAGATTTTCCAGCCGCAGTTCCTGCTGGCGGGTTTGCAGGATGCGCAATACGATTTTCTCGCCGAAATGAACCGGCAGGGTGGCGATGCGCAGGGAGTAAGGCTGGCGATCCAGCGTCAGGCTGAACTGACCATCCTGCGGCAGCCTGCGCTCGGCGATATTCAGTCCGGCCATGATCTTGAGCCGCGCGTTGATTTGCAACGCCAGTTCGGCCGGCGGCGCGCTGACGGTTTGCAATACGCCGTCGATGCGCAGACGAATACGGTAATCCGGCCGCACGGGTTCAAAATGAATATCCGAAGCGCGACGCTGAATCGCCAGACGCAGCGTTTGGTTGATAAGCTGCACCACTGGCGCATCCGCGCGTTCGTCGCCGTCAATGGCGTCGGCGGCTTCTGTATCTGCGTCAGACGCCGCATGGCTGCCGGCGCTTTCCGGCTGATTGATCCGTTGTTCAAAACGCGCCGCGGGCCACTGTTCCACCAGCACCCGTCGGTTGCTGGCGAAGCGCAGTGCGGTCAGCATTTCCGCCCCGGCCGCGCCGCTGACGGCCACCGTCAGGGTCTGGTCATCCAGCGCCAGAGGTAAAGCATGGTAACGACGGCAAAGCGTCTGCAGTTCCGCGCTCATTGAGGTCAGCGGCATGGCGTTTACCCCGCGCTGTCGTCGAAACGAAAAACATCCTGGCAGGCCGCCTGGAGATTCTCCGACCCGGCGGCGACGGCGCAGCGGCGCGTCCAGCGCAGGCCGTCGCTGTCCGACTCGCGTTTCGGCGTGAGCGCCACGCTCAGCCCCTGCAGCGTACTCTGGCCGCTGAGCGTAATCACGCCTTTATCCACGACGATCTTGCTGATATAGCGCGAACTTTTACCGTCCGGAATGCCCTGACTGCCGGCGCTGCAGCCAGCGATGTCGCCGCTTTCCAGCGCGCAGAGATCCACCGCTGTTTTATAGGGCACCATGGCCTGCAGCATATCGGTCAGCGCCGCCTTGCGCAGGTATCCTTGCCAGGCGGGCAGGCCAATGGAACTGAGTATGGCGATGATGGCGATCACCACCATCAGTTCGGCTAAGGTAAATCCCTGTTGTTTGCTCATCTTCCTTTCTTCCGTGGCTGTGAGTGGCAGCAGGGTAAATCGCCGGCGGGAAGGAGGCGAGTGCGGCGCAACGAAAACGCAGGCGGGCATGCGCGAAATCGTGTCGTTTTTCAGGCAAACCGGTTTTTTTGCTGAGTGCCGCGCAATATTTTGCTACGGCGCGAAGGCGGATGCGGATGCGGAAACGGCGATCCGGCGGCCAGCCGGATCGCTCTGCGCTCAGCGGAAGCGCATGGAAAGATCGAGCGCCTGCACGTGTTTGGTCAGCGCGCCGACCGAAATATAATCCACGCCGGTTTCCGCGTAGTTGCGCAGGGTTTCCAGCGTGACGTTGCCGGAAACTTCCAGCTGTGCGCGGCCCTGGGTTTGCGCCACCGCCTGGAGGATTTGTTCGAGGCTGAAATTGTCGAGCATGATGATGTCGGCGCCGGCGTCCAGCGCCTGCCGCAGCTCATCGAGTGATTCCACTTCTACTTCAACCGGGACATCGTCGCGCAGCCAGAAGGCCTTTTCGACCGCCTGTTTGATCGATCCGGAGGCAATAATGTGATTTTCTTTGATCAAGAACGCATCGGACAGCCCCAGCCGGTGGTTGCCGCCGCCGCCGCACAGTACGGCGTATTTCAGCGCGGCGCGCAAACCGGGCAGCGTTTTGCGCGTATCCAGCAACTGCGTGTGCGTGCCGTCCAGTAAGGCCACGTAGCGGCTGACCTCGGTCGCTACGCCGGACAGCGTCTGGACGAAATTCAGGGCGGTGCGTTCGCCGGTGAGCAGCAACTGCGCCGGGCCGTCCAGTTCGCATAAACACTGGTTGACGCTAATGGCGTCGCCGTCCTTAACATGCCAGCTGACGTTTACCTTGCCGCCCAGTTGAATAAAAACTTCATCCAGCCAGCGTTTACCGCAGAAAATTCCGGCTTCGCGGGTAATGATGCTGGCGTGCGCGGAGCTGTCCGGCGACAGCAGCTGCGCGGTAATGTCCTGGCTGGCGTCCACCGAACCGCCCAGATCTTCGCTCAGCGCGCGGGCAACGATAAAGGGAATGTCATTTTCGATCCGTTCCAGCAGTTCGGCACGGCGGCTATCGGGATTATAGCGACGGATTGTCATTACACAGGCTCCGGAAAGGGATATCGCCAGATATGCTACCCTGTTTGATTAGCGGCCGCCAGCGGCGGAGCCACAGTGTAAAGGGGGAGTAATAGAGCGAATTCAGGCTGTTGACGACGCGTGGCGGCCGGTTCGTGGCGTCGGGAACCGGCCGCGCGACGGTATCAGAAGTTGTAGCCGACCACCAGGTAATAGCCCCAGCCGGTGGATTTTACTTCAAACGGTCCGTTGCCGAAGTTCAGTTCGCTGCCGTCCGCCCATTGCCCGCCGTTATGGAAATACCGGGCTACCACGCCGTAGTGCCAGTGATCGTAGCCCAGCGACAGAATGTGGCTGGATGCGATGGCGTTGCTGGTGCGCGTGCGCCCGCCTTTTTCGCGTAAATCCGAATCGAAGTCGAAGTTGGTGAAGCCGATGTAGCTCAGGTTGCCGCCCCACAGGGAGGCCAGCGGATAGAAGTATTTGATTTTAATGCGGTAGCCGTCCCAGCTGTCTTCATTGCCGGCGCCGTAGTTTTGCCATTGATATTTGGCATAGGCATTAACGGACAGGTTCAGCGCGGTGCCGGTGTCGATATCCGTACCCAGCCCCATATACCAGGTGCTCTGGCGCGAAGCGCTGTTGCGTCCCATATCGAAGATATAGTTATTCGCCACATACCACTCTTTAAACGGCCCAAAACTTAAATCCGCGCCGGTCAGTTTATCGATGGAAAAACGCGGTTCGATTTCCATAAACAGCGGCGAGCCTTTATCCCATATTCCGCGGTCGGGCGTATTGCCGGCGCCAAAGGTTTTAGGAATATCGATATAGCCGTAAAAATCGAGCCAGTCTTTGCGCGCGAATGCTTCGTACTCAAGGTAAACGTCGTTATTTAACTGGGGTCCGAAGCGAGTGTGATAGCTGCCGACCACGTTGACACTTTGGTGCCACCAGTCGGACAGGTATTGCGGCTCACTGGCTTCGGCCTGCGCGGAGAGGGCCAGAAACGTGCCGGCGATCAGAGTGGTTTTTTTCATAAATTTTTATCCATGGGCTAATGTCTGTCCGGGAGATATGCCCTTCATCTTTCAGCGCTGTCGCCATGCCGCGCGCTGAGATCCGTCGGGGTGAAAAATAAAGCAATGTACGGCGCAGATGACGGGGAAAACGGATGTCGGCGCGTCGTTTGCCTGGACAACAGGGGCATGTCAGAGATCGCATGCAGTTTGTCATGTCCGGCCGCGTACATGAGTGATTCTATTCACGTAATTAATGTATGTTTTATTTTTTTTACTTATTTTTTGTGATCTTTATCACACAAGTGAATTAATTATCGTTGTGATGCAACTTTGGTAACAAAAGTCGTTTTTTGCGCGCAGGCGCGGAATAATCTGAGGACGGCGGCTGAAATGGATTAATTGCCTGCGGAAGAAACATGCTACCCTGTGATGATAAAACGCATATGTGAGACGCGAGGTGATTGATGCTGCTGGAAAATGGCTGGTTATCTGAGGTTAAGCGCGTTCCTTCCCCCCATTGTGACGAACGACCGGCCGGCGAGACGCCCTCCCTGCTGGTGATTCATAATATCAGTCTGCCGCCTGGCGAATTTGGCGGTCCCTGGATCGACCGGTTATTTACCGCGACGCTGGATCCCGCCGCGCACCCCTATTTCGCCGACATTAGTCACTTGCGCGTATCCGCCCACTGTCTCATCCGTCGCGACGGCGAGATTATTCAGTATGTTCCGTTTACCCATCGGGCCTGGCATGCCGGCGTTTCCTGTTTTAACGGCCGCGAACGCTGCAATGATTTTTCCATCGGCATCGAGCTGGAAGGGACGGATACGCTACCGTTTACCGATGAACAATATCGGCAACTGACGGCCGTCACCGAATTGCTGATGCGCGTTTATCCCATTACGCCGGCATCGATTACCGGTCACAGTGATATCGCGCCGGGACGTAAAACCGACCCCGGACCGGCATTTGACTGGGGGCGTTATCGCCGTCAGCTGCAGGGTCGCCAGGCGGCGCTAATAAGGGAGTCATAACCGATGACGCTGTTTACGCTATTGCTGGTGCTGGCATGGGAACGCTTGTTTAAGCAGGGGGAACACTGGCAGTTGGATCATTACGCCGGGCGAATATTCCGTCGCGCGCCGCGAGCGTCGCTGTCGCTAACGCTGGCGCTGACCGCGGGCTGGATGGTGGCGCTGGCTTTGCTGCTGTGGCTGGTCTCTGGTTTGCTGTTTGGCCTGCCGCGTCTGCTGCTGTGGATCCTGATTTGTCTGCTGTGCATCGGCGCCGGCGAGATCCGTCGGCATTACCGGCGTTATCTGCAGGCCGCCCAGCGCGGCGAAGCCGACGCCAGCCACGAACTGGCGGCGGAGCTGGCGTTGATTCATGGCCTGCCGGCCGGCTGCGGGGAGAAAGAACGGCTGGCTGAATTGCAGAATGCGCTGCTGTGGATTAATTTCCGCTTCTACCTGGCGCCGATATTCTGGTTGGTGGTGGCCGGTCCTTACGGTCCGGTGGCGCTGGCCGGCTACGCTTTTCTGCGCGCCTGGCAAACGTGGCTGGCTCGCAATAGTCAGCCGCTGACGCGCGCCAGTTCCGGCGTGGATAGCCTGCTGCACTGGCTGGACTGGATACCGGTCCGGCTGGCGGGCGCGGCCTATGCGCTGCTGGGGCACGGCGAGAAAGCGCTGCCGGCATGGTTTGCCTCGCTGGGCGATTTGCGCAGCTCACAGTATTTTGTTCTGACGCAACTGGCGCAGTTTTCGCTGGCGCGGGAAGCGCATCTGGATCCGGTTCAGACGCCGCGCGCCGCCGTGACGCTGGCGAAAAAAGTGACGCTGGTGATTGTGGTGGTGGTGGCGCTGCTGACGATTTACGGCACGCTGGTATAAGCGCGGAGAACGCTGGCGAGCGGTGTACTCGCCAGCGGGGGAGCGGTTTAGTGTTGCTCTGCGTTGATCTTGCTCTGGTTTCTCTGGCGGATGAGATAGCCGATACCCAGCACCAGCAGCCACGCCGGAATCATCAATACCGAAATCCGGATGCCCGGCGTCAGGTACATGATGACCAGAATGCCGGCCAGGAAGAGCAGACAGATATAGTTGCCCAGCGGATAAATTAACGCTTTGAATTTCGTGGTAACCCCTTCGCGATCTTTCTGGCGGCGGAATTTCAGGTGCGCCAGACTAATCATCGCCCAGTTGACCACCAGCGCGGAAACCACCAGCGACATCAACAGCTCAATCGCCTTACCCGGCAGCAGATAGTTGATCAGGACGCACAGCGCGGTAGCCAGCGCGGAGATGCCGATCGCCACGACCGGCACGCCGCGTCCGTCGACTTTGAGCAGCGCCTGCGGGCCGTTGCCCTGTTTCGCAAGGCCGTACAGCATACGGCTGTTGCAGTAGACGCAACTGTTGTAAACCGACAGCGCAGCCGTCAGAACCACTACGTTCAGGACGGTGGCGACCACGTTGCTGTTCAGATCGTGGAAGATCATCACGAACGGGCTGCCGCCTTCGACCACTTTACCCCAGGGGTACAGCGACAGCAGGATAGCCAGCGAGCCAATGTAAAAGAGCAGAATACGGTAGATCACCTGATTGGTGGCGCGCGGAATGCTTTTTTCCGGATCGTCCGCTTCCGCTGCGGTAATGCCCACCAGCTCCAGCCCGCCGAAAGAAAACATAATTACCGCCAGCGCCATCACCAGCCCCATAATGCCATTGGGGAAAAAGCCGCCCTGGGCCCACAGATTGGTCACGCTGGCCTCAGGGCCGGCGGAGTTGCTGATCAACAGCCAGCAGCCAAAGACAATCATACCGATAATGGCGGCGACCTTAATAATGGCGAACCAGAACTCCAGCTCGCCATACACTTTCACGTTGGCCAGGTTGATGGCGTTAATTACGAGGAAGAAAACGGCGGCGGAAACCCACGTAGGAATGCCCGGCCACCAGTACTGAACGTAGATGCCGACGGCGGTCAGTTCGGCCATTGCCACCAGCACGTACAGCACCCAGTAGTTCCAGCCGGAGGCGAAACCCGCGAAGTTGCCCCAGTATTTATAGGCGAAGTGACTGAAAGAGCCGGCAACCGGTTCCTCCACAATCATTTCCCCTAACTGGCGCATGATCAGGAATGCGATAATCCCGCCGATTGCATAGCCCAGCAGGACGGAAGGCCCGGCCATTCTGATTGTCTGGGCAATACCGAGGAACAGCCCGGTTCCTACCGCGCCCCCCAGTGCAATAAGCTGAATATGGCGGTTTTTCAGGCCACGCTTGAGCGTACCGGCTTGTTTTTGACCATCCATTAAATAACCCTCTGCCATTGTGAACAAAGACCGGCGCCGGCGCGTCTGACGCGGCGTTCGGACTTTTTTACTTTACGGTTAGTGTAATTTTATTTTTACGGCTGCCGATAAACGAATTTTTCTGCTTATCTACCGTTGCTGAGAGAATAGTGGTAAGCGCAGCGGAATGCACTTGATTTATGACAGGTTCGGACAAGAAATCGCGCGGGCGCAATGAAGCGGTTATCAAAAATCGTCCGGTTTTTCGTCATTGTTTGCCGGTAACGTTTCGGTTATTTTTATGCGCCCGTAACGGCGAAAAAATAGCCAGGAAGGGTGGGTAAATAAGCATAAAAATTGAATTTTTATTCATTTTTATCGCAGGTTAAACGCTTCAGCATGGCTAATTTTAGTTTAAGAAAAGTTAATAACGGCCGTCGCCGCAATCGACTGCCGGGGGCGACGGAGGGCCGCCCGTGCGGGTATTTTTTGTGCAATTGTTAAATTATGATGGGGTTAGAATTTAGCGCAACGCCCGTATGGACAGAAGGTGAATACTTTGTTACTTTAGCGTCACGTTTTTGCAATTGGTATTACCAATTAACTCCGCGCTATTCGCAGAGAAGACTTCATAATGGCATACAGCAAAATCCGTCAACCCAAACTGTCAGATGTGATTGAGCAGCAGCTGGAGTTTTTGATCCTCGAAGGAACATTGCGACCGGGTGAAAAACTGCCGCCGGAACGCGAACTGGCCAGACGATTCGATGTATCCCGACCTTCTCTGAGAGAAGCCATTCAACGCCTGGAAGCCAAAGGTTTGCTTTTGCGCCGCCAGGGGGGTGGCACATTCGTCCAAAGTAATCTGTGGCAAAGCGTCAGCGATCCGCTGGCTCAATTGCTCAGTAACCATCCCGAGTCACAATTCGATTTACTGGAAACGCGTCATGCGCTTGAAGGAATTGCCGCCTATTATGCGGCACTGCGCGGAACAGACGATGATTTACAGCGTATCCGGGAGTGTCACGAACAAATCCAGCAGGCGCACGATGCCGGCGATTTGGACGCTGAATCCGAAGCCGTCATGCAGTATCAGGTTGCTGTAACAGAAGCCACGCATAATGTGGTGTTGCTGCACCTGTTGCGCTGTATGGGGCCGATGCTGGAACAAAACGTGCGGCAGAATTTTGAATTGCTCTACCTGAGCCGGGAAATGCTGGCGAAGGTGAGCAGCCATCGCGCCGGAATCTTTGCAGCGATTGTTGCCCGGGAGCCGGAGAAGGCTCGCGAAGCATCACACCGCCATCTGGCGTTTATTGAGGAGCTATTGCTGGATCTTAACCGGGAACATAGCCGGCGGGAAAGATCGTTACGTCGACTCCAGCAACGCAAGGATTAGGCGCCCGATTTTGGGTACTGAATGCGGCAATTAAACCATGGGCCTGTCTTCGTGTGCTTTGGCTTTCCGGGCAGAGTACAGGGCGACAGGCACCAGTAAATTAACTTATTAGAGAAGATAAGGAATACCACCATGTCAGATCGTTTAAATAATGACGTGGATCCGATCGAAACCCGCGACTGGCTGCAGGCGATCGAATCGGTCATCCGTGAAGAGGGTGTTGAACGCGCTCAGTACCTGATAGACGAGGTGCTGGGCCAGGCCCGTAAGGGAGGCGTAAACGTTGCTGCGGGTAATGCTGTCCGTCAGTACATCAACACCCTCCCCGTGGAGGACGAGCCAGAATATCCGGGCAACCTGGAGCTTGAAAGCCGTATTCGCAGCGCGATTCGCTGGAATGCGATCATGACCGTGCTGCACGCCTCGAAAAAAGATCTGGAACTGGGTGGCCACATGGCATCTTTTCAGTCTTCCGCCACTATCTACGAAGTGTGTTTTAACCACTTCTTTCGCGCGCACAACGCGCAGGACGGCGGCGATCTGGTTTACTTCCAGGGCCATATTTCCCCGGGGATCTACGCGCGCGCCTTCCTTGAAGGCCGTCTGAGCGAAGAACAACTGAATAATTTCCGTCAGGAAGTACACGGCAAGGGGCTGCCTTCTTATCCGCACCCTAAATTGCTGCCTGAATTCTGGCAGTTCCCGACCGTATCCATGGGGCTGGGGCCGATTGGCGCGATTTATCAGGCTAAATTCCTGAAATATCTGGAACACCGCGGCCTGAAAGATACATCTAAGCAAACCGTGTACGCTTTCCTGGGCGACGGCGAAATGGATGAGCCGGAATCCAAAGGCGCGATTACCATCGCCACGCGTGAAAAACTGGATAACCTGGTATTCATTATCAACTGTAACCTGCAGCGTCTGGATGGTCCGGTAACCGGCAACGGTAAGATCATCAATGAGCTGGAAGGCATCTTCGCCGGCGCGGGCTGGGAAGTGCTTAAGGTTATCTGGGGCAGCCGCTGGGATGAATTGCTGCGTAAAGACACCAGCGGTAAGCTGATCCAGTTGATGGGCGAAACCGTGGACGGCGACTACCAGACCTTCAAGTCGAAAAACGGCGCCTATGTGCGTGAACACTTCTTCGGCAAATATCCGGAAACCGCCGCTCTGGTGAAAGACTGGAGCGACGACCAGATTTGGTCCCTGAATCGCGGCGGCCATGATCCGAAGAAAATCTATGCTGCGCTGAAAAAAGCGCAGGAAACCAAAGGCAAACCGATCGTTATTCTGGCGCATACCATCAAAGGGTATGGTATGGGCGATGCCGCCGAAGGCAAGAACATCGCGCACCAGGTTAAGAAAATCAACATGGACGGCGTGCGTTACTTCCGCGATCGTTTCAATGTGCCGGTCGCCGATGAAGATATCGAAAAACTGCCTTATGTGACTTTCAAAGAAGATTCCGCAGAGTACAAATACCTGCACGAACGTCGTCAGGCGCTGGAAGGCTACCTGCCGACCCGTAAGACGAAGTTCACTGAAAAGCTGGAACTGCCGACGCTGGAAGACTTCAGTTCGCTGCTGGAAGAGCAGAACAAAGAGATCTCCACCACTATCGCTTTCGTGCGCGCCCTGAACGTCATGCTGAAGAACAAGTCGATCAAAGATCGTCTGGTTCCGATCATCGCCGATGAAGCGCGTACCTTTGGTATGGAAGGTCTGTTCCGCCAGATCGGTATCTACAGCCCGAACGGCCAGCAGTACACCCCGCAGGACCGTGAGCAGGTGGCGTACTATAAAGAAGATCTGAAGGGCCAGATCCTGCAGGAAGGGATTAACGAACTGGGCGCCGGCTCATCCTGGCTGGCGGCGGCAACGTCTTACAGCACCAACGACCTGCCGATGATCCCGTTCTACATCTACTATTCGATGTTCGGCTTCCAGCGTATCGGCGATCTGTGCTGGGCGGCAGGCGACCAGCAGGCGCGCGGCTTCCTGATCGGCGGCACCTCCGGCCGCACCACGCTGAACGGCGAAGGCCTGCAGCACGAAGACGGTCACAGCCACATTCAGTCGCTGACCATCCCGAACTGCATCTCTTACGATCCGGCTTACGCCTATGAAGTGGCGGTCATCATGCATGATGGTCTGGTGCGTATGTACGGCGAAGCGCAGGAAAACGTCTACTACTACATCACCACGCTGAACGAAAACTACCACATGCCCGCCATGCCGCAGGGTGCGGAAGAGGGTATCCGTAAGGGTATCTACAAGCTGGAAAGCCTGGAAGGCAGCAAAGGCAACGTTCAGCTGCTGGGCTCCGGCTCTATTCTGCGTCACGTGCGTGAAGCGGCGGAAATCCTGGCGAAGGATTACAACGTCGGTTCCGACGTTTACAGCGTTACCTCGTTTACCGAACTGGCGCGCGATGGCCAGGATTGCGAACGCTGGAACATGCTGCATCCGACCGAAACCCCGCGCGTGCCTTACGTTGCGCAGGTGCTGAGCGAGGCGCCGGCAGTGGCGTCGACCGACTACATGAAGCTGTTCGCCGAACAGATCCGCAGCTTTATTCCGGCCAGCGACTACCGCGTACTGGGCACCGACGGCTTCGGTCGTTCCGACAGTCGCGAAAATCTGCGTCACCACTTCGAAGTGGATGCATCTTACGTGGTGGTTGCCGCGCTGGGCGAACTGGCTAAACGTGGCGAAATCGATAAGAGCGTAGTGGCCGAAGCGATTACTAAATTCAGTATCGATGCCGATAAAGTTAACCCGCGTCTGGCATAAGAGGTAAAGATTACATGGCTATCGAAATCAACGTACCGGACATCGGTGCAGATGAAGTTGAAGTCACCGAAGTGCTGGTGAAGGTGGGCGATAAAGTTGAAGCGGAACAATCGCTGATTACCGTCGAGGGCGATAAGGCTTCAATGGAAGTCCCGTCGCCTCAGGCCGGCGTGGTGAAAGAAATCAAGATTGCCGTTGGCGATAAGGTCGAAACCGGCAAGCTGATTATGCTGTTTGAGGCCGCTGACGGCGCCGCGCCGGCCGCGGAAGAGAAAAAAGAACAGGCGAAACCGGCCGCCGCAGCCAGCGCCAGCCAGGACGTCGCCGTGCCGGATATCGGCGGCGACGAAGTGGAAGTCACCGAAGTGCTGGTCAAGGTTGGCGATAAAGTGACCGCCGAGCAGTCGCTGATCACCGTTGAAGGCGACAAGGCTTCGATGGAAGTGCCTGCGCCGTTCGCCGGTACGGTCAAAGAAATCAAAATCGCCGTGGGCGACAAAGTGAAAACCGGCTCGCCGATCATGGTGTTTGAGGTCGAAGGCGCCGCCGCGCCTGCGGCCGCGCAAGCCGAAGCGCCCGCCGCGCCGTCGGCCAGCGCCGCTTCCGCCGCCAAAGACGTTAATGTGCCGGATATCGGCGGCGACGAAGTGGAAGTCACCGAAGTGCTGGTCAAGGTTGGCGATAAGGTGACCGCCGAACAGTCGTTGATCACCGTTGAGGGCGACAAAGCTTCGATGGAAGTGCCGGCGCCGTTCGCCGGTACGGTCAAAGAGATCAAAATCGCCGTGGGCGACAAGGTGAAAACCGGCTCGCCGATCATGGTGTTCGAAGTAGAAGGCGCGGCGCCGGCAGCGGCGCCCGCAGCGAAAGCTGAAGCTGCGCCGGCGCCGGCTAAGCCGGAAACGCAGAGCGCGGCGCCGAAGGCTGCGGATAAAGGCGAATTCGCCGAAAACGCCGCCTACGTGCACGCCACGCCGCTGATCCGCCGTCTGGCGCGCGAATTCGGCGTCAACCTGGCGAAAGTGAAGGGCACCGGTCGTAAAGGCCGCATTCTGCGCGAAGACGTTCAGGCCTACGTGAAAGACGCGGTGAAACGCGCCGAGTCCGCGCCGGCCGCCGGCGCGGCGGGCGGTACGCTGCCGGGTCTGCTGCCGTGGCCGAAAGTGGACTTCAGCAAGTTCGGTGAAGTTGAAGAAGTCGAGCTGGGCCGCATTCAGAAGATCTCCGGCGCCAACCTGCACCGTAACTGGGTGATGATCCCGCACGTGACGCAGCATGATGAAGCCGACATCACCGACGTCGAGGCTTTCCGTAAGCAGCAGAATGTGGAAGCCGAGAAGAAGAAGATGGACGTGAAGATCACGCCCGTGGTGTTCATTATGAAAGCGGTGGCTAAAGCGCTGGAAGAGTTCCCGCGCTTCAACAGCTCGCTGTCTGAAGACGGCCAGCGCCTGACGCTGAAGAAATACATTAACATCGGCGTGGCGGTCGATACGCCGAACGGTTTGGTTGTGCCGGTGTTCCGCGATGTGAATAAGAAAGGCATTGTCGAGCTGTCCCGCGAGCTGATGGAAATCTCCAAAAAAGCGCGCGGCGGTAAGCTGACGTCTTCCGATATGCAGGGCGGATGTTTCACCATCTCCAGCCTGGGCGGTCTTGGCACCACGGCGTTTACGCCGATCGTCAACGCGCCGGAAGTGGCGATTCTGGGCGTTTCCAAATCGTCCATTAAGCCGATCTGGAACGGGAAAGAGTTCGCGCCTCGCCTGATGCTGCCGCTGTCACTGTCTTTCGACCACCGTGTAATCGATGGTGCCGACGGTGCGCGTTTCATCAGCTTCATCAACGGCGTGATGGCCGATATCCGTCGTCTGGTGATGTAACCGTAAAGGCTGGTCAGGCGACCAGCCTTTTTGTTTAACGTCGGCGTTGTCGGGTCGTTAATCCGCACAGCGCCGCAGAGGCACTCTTCGCCCGGGCGTGCTTTGCAGATTATTAACAGTTCTGTAAACTGCTGAAGGTGGGAGCGTCCCGGTGGACGATGGGCGTACTGAATTAATTCGCCATATACTCACTTTATTTCGGGTTGCCGGAAGGCGGCGAGCGATCGCGGCCAACGTACCGCAACTGGAAAACGACGAGTATAAAACGACGTCTGACCGCCGGACAAACAAAACAAGAGGTCATGATGAGTACTGAAATTAAAGCTCAGGTGGTGGTTCTGGGGGCAGGCCCCGCCGGCTATTCCGCGGCGTTCCGCTGTGCGGACCTGGGGCTGGACACCGTCCTGATTGAACGCTACGCCACGCTGGGCGGCGTCTGTCTGAATGTTGGCTGTATCCCTTCCAAAGCGTTGTTGCACGTCGCTAAAGTCATCGAAGAAGCTAAGGCGCTGGCGCAGCACGGTATCGTTTTCGGCGAACCTAAAACCGACATCGACAAAATCCGCAGCTGGAAAGAGAAAGTTATCGCTCAGCTGACCGGCGGCCTGTCGGGTATGGCGAAAGGTCGTAAGGTTAAAGTGGTTAACGGCGTGGGCAAATTCACCGGCGCCAACACCCTGGTGGTAGAAGGCGAAGGCGGTACGACTACCGTTAACTTTGACAATGCCATCATCGCCGCCGGTTCTCGTCCTATTCAATTGCCGTTTATTCCGCATGAAGACCCGCGCGTATGGGATTCCACCGATGCGCTGGAGCTGAAAACCGTGCCGGAACGTCTGCTGGTGATGGGCGGCGGGATCATCGGTCTGGAAATGGGCACGGTCTATCATGCGCTGGGTTCTCAGATTGAAGTGGTCGAAATGTTCGATCAGGTTATCCCGGCGGCCGATAAGGACGTGGTGAAAACCTTTACTAAACGCATCAGCAAACAGTTCAAGCTGATGCTGGAAACCAAAGTGACCGCCGTTGAGGCGAAAGATGACGGTATCTACGTCACGATGGAAGGTAAAAACGCGCCGGCCGACGCGCAGCGCTATGATGCCGTACTGGTCGCCATCGGCCGCGTACCGAACGGTAAATTGATCGATGCCGGTCATGCCGGAGTGGAAGTGGACGATCGCGGCTTTATTCGCGTGGATAAACAGATGCGCACCAACGTGCCGCACATCTACGCTATCGGCGATATCGTCGGCCAGCCGATGCTGGCGCACAAAGGCGTACACGAAGGGCACGTGGCCGCGGAAGTGATTTCCGGTAAAAAGCACTACTTCGATCCGAAAGTGATCCCATCCATCGCCTATACCGAGCCGGAAGTGGCATGGGTCGGCGTAACGGAAAAAGAAGCGAAAGAGAAGGGGATCAGCTACGAAACGGCGACCTTCCCATGGGCGGCTTCCGGCCGCGCGATCGCATCCGACTGCTCGGATGGCATGACCAAGCTGATTTTCGATAAGGAAACGCATCGCGTTATCGGCGGGGCCATTGTCGGCGCCAACGGCGGCGAGCTGCTGGGCGAAATCGGTCTGGCGATTGAGATGGGCTGCGATGCGGAAGATATTGCGCTGACCATCCATGCGCACCCGACGCTGCATGAATCCATCGGCCTGGCGGCCGAGGTGTACGAAGGCAGCATTACCGATTTGCCTAACCCGAAAGCGAAAAAGAAATAAGCGTTATTCGCCTTCGGCAAAAAGCTCCTGTTACGGGAGCTTTTTTTTTGGGGGGCGCGGGTAAAAACACGGACGGCGCGGGCGCGATTTTTATAGCTGGCGCTGACAGACTGTTTTGCGCGCCTTGCGCGTCCTGAATATGCCTGATTAATGTACCATTCGGCCGTTTTCCGGCCCGCTGGTCTGCAGCATGACAATCAGATTTGACAGCGGATTAGACAAAAAGAACTGATGGCAGCCTGAAACGCCCATGATGTGCGACATGGCGACCGCCAGGTTGGCCAACGCCGTTTCGGGCGGCAGCTGTTTGTCCGCCAGCATGTTGAGTATCTCTTGTACGGTGTCGCTACTGGCCGCGGCGACAATATTCTGCGGCTGCGCCGGCGTAGTCTTGTCGCATTGATTCATAATCTGGACTCCTGTTTGACGAAACGATAATCAATATTGGATATATATTGTCCGGAACGTTGTTTTCAAGTGGCGGTGCGGCGGATTTTTTGCGATTTTCGAACGGATGGTAATATGCTGGTTTTGATGCATCGTCGAAGCGCCGCGGCGCAGAATAATGAAAGACGTATTTTGGGGATGTCTGTGTAAGGCGTGTCTGATGCTGATGAGGGCTGTTTTGTTATGCTGCGTACTCCATTAAAACCGGGGCTTATGGTGATAAGCATGCTGCTCTTTATGCTTGCCCCGGCGGTAGCGATGTCCCCGTTTGCTGATAAGAACATCGAAATTAAAGCGGAAAATGCCATGTTTCGCGGCGTTGACGAGCTTGAGCCTGACGGCAAACTTATTTTAACCGTTGAAACTGTCCGTACGGATCGGGAGGTGACGTCAGCGATTAAACGTTCGCCTTCGCTTTTGTCCGGATATGCGGATCCGGTGGTTGTTACTGGTTATGTGGTTACCCCGGCTGATGAACGACTGCGACACCACAAAGTAAGAATTCGTTTGCCAGAACAAGAGTGGGCGCGGATTGCGGCGAAAGCGCAAGATATTATCGGTATTGGGATCATTGATACCGATAATGGCCCCGGGCTGCTTTGTCTGGAAAATCTCAGCTCGCTGGATGAAAAAGGCGAGCAGGCATGGTTGCACGGTACTGCGTGTCGTAAGCGCTGGGATAAGTGATAATCGCTATTTGCTCATCATTGTCCGTTATTCCCTCTCCTTAACCGCCTTCAAAACCGATCCTTAACCTGGCCTGGCGTGACGCCGTAGACGCGACGCAGAGCGGTGGCGAAGTTAGCCGGGCTATTATAGCCCGCCAGGCTGGCCGCCTGGGCGATGCCAATCCCTTCTTTTTGCATAGCCAGCATGGCCCGCTGCAGCCGGCAGTTGCGCAGGTATTCGAACACCGTCATGTTGAACGTCTGACGAAAGTGACGCTGCAGAGTACTTTCACTCATGCTGACGTTGCTGGCGATTTCCGCAATGGTGAGCTGATCGGCCGCGCCGCTTTCCAGCATATCTCTGACCTGCTGCACGCGATGATGGTTGCGCAATGTGACGCCGGGCACCTCCTTATTCTGTTGCGCCTGGCTGGTGAGCGAACTAAAGGCTTCAATGATCAACATCATGCACTGGCTCTCCAGATACAGTCGCTGGAGCGGCGTGCTGCACGCTTCCGTATTCAGTATCTGCCAGGCGATGCCCAGCGCCTGACGCGAAGGCGTCCATAAATGCGTGGCGAGGTGGGTCTGAGTGAAATCATAAATTGCCTGCCAGTCGTCGACGCTGTCCAGCAAATTACCGTACAGCCAGTCGCGGCTAAAGGTGAGCGATACGGTGCGTTCGTATTCGTCTCGTTTGCCGTTGCGGCTAAACAGCGTCGGTTCGGTCAGCGACATCAATGAGGCCGGCTGCGCCTTGCCCAGATGCAACAACCGATCTCCATAGGTAATATGCGCGATGCCGTTAACCACAATGGCCAGCTTGATGGCGCCATTGAGCAAGCCCTGCGTTTTCATATTGTGCAGATTGACCACATCCGCCGTGTGTAAAATCAAGTCGCGATTCAGCTGAATGACATTAAAGCTGCCGAACAGCAGCGGCATATCATCAATCAGCCCAACGCCCTGGCAACGGTAGTTATTGGAAACCAGACTGGACTGCTGGACGATGTGATTCTTATAGATTGATTTAGACGACGGAACATGATTTCGCATGATTTCCCCTTCAATTGTCTGGTTTTTCCGCGTCATTTTGCTGCTTTTGCAAAACAATTTGCTGTTTGCGCAAACCCGGTATCAGACAACAAATGTAACAATGGCTACGCCAAATTGGTAATGCAAATACTTATCAGTAGCATTTTTCGTTGGTGGCCCGCAGCGCGTCGTGGCGATTCTCCTGCCGTACAGTATGTCTGCAGGAAGGTATACACGCTTTATCCATTCCGGGCGAGAGCGTTTCCGCCGGTAACAGAGCAATGATAGCGCGGGCTCCCCTTAACGGGCGCCGCGATCTTTAAGACGGCCGGTTAAGCGCCGTCAGCATATGCGCCAGTCAGCAACGACCGTCTTTCAGATTACGACTATTACAGGGCGATTTTAAATGATGAAATTACCACCACGCCACTACCTGGCGACGTTGATTGGGTTGAGCTGTTCAACCATCCCCTTCCTGACGTGGGCGCAGACGTCGGCGACTGATTCAGGCACCGCCAGCGAGACTCAGCAGAATGCGGGCGCCGGCTCTTCCGATACGATGGTGGTGACGGCCGCGGAGCAAACCCGTCAGGCGCCGGGCGTATCTGTAATTACGGCGGAGGACATCAGCAAACGTCCGCCGACGAGTGATTTATCCGAGCTTATTCGCACTATGCCGGGCGTCAATCTTTCCGGCAACTCGAACAGCGGTTCGCGCGGCAACAACCGCCAGATCGATATTCGCGGCATGGGGCCGGAAAATACCCTGATTCTGGTGGACGGCAAGCCGGTTTCCAGCCGCAATGCGGTGCGCTATGGCTGGCGAGGTGAGCGCGATACTCGCGGCGATACCAGCTGGGTGCCGGCCGATATGGTCGAACGCATCGAAGTGCTGCGCGGTCCGGCGGCGGCGCGCTACGGCAACGGCGCCGCGGGCGGGGTGGTCAACATTATTACCAAACAGCCCACGCAGGAACTGCATGGTACCTGGAACGCTTATATGAACGCGCCGCAGCACAAATCGGAAGGCGCGACCAAACGTACGGATTTCAGCCTGATGGGCGGGCTGACGGATAACCTGAGCTTCCGTCTGTACGGTAATATCAATAAAACCCAGGCCGATGCGATAGATATTAACGACGGGCACCAGCTGAATCCGAGCGTGACGACGATCCCCGCCGGGCGCGAGGGCGTGCGCAACAAGGACATCAATGGGTTGCTGCGCTGGGAGTTTATGCCGCAGCAAACGCTGGAGTTTGAGGCCGGTACCAGTCGTCAGGGCAATATTTACGCCGGCGATACTGAAAACAATAACAGCAACAGCACATCGCTGGATAAGTACGGTCAGGAAACCAACCGTATGTACCGGCAGAATTTTTCCGTTACCCACCGAGGCTACTGGGATAGCGGCATTAGCGCGCTTTCTTACTTGCAGTATGAAAATACGCACAATACCCGTATTTTTGAGCAATTGTCGGGCGGTCCTGCCGGCAGGCCGACGGGCAATGACTACGCCACCATCAAGCTGGATACCTATACCGCCCACAGCGAACTGAATATCCCGCTGGAATTGCTGTTTAACCAGACGGCCACCGTTGGGGTGGAGTGGGTTGAACAGAAGATGAAGGATCCGGCATCCAATACGCAAACCACCACCGAAGGCGGCAGTATCGGTTCTATTAGCGACGCCAACCGCAGCGACAAAATCTCGGCCCGTATCGCTTCTGTTTTCGCCGAAGACAATATTGAATTGACCGATAGCACGATGCTGACGCCCGCGCTGCGTTTCGATCATCACAGCATGATCGGCAATAACTGGAGTCCGTCGTTAAACCTGTCCCAGCAGTTGGGCGGGGATTTCACTCTAAAAATGGGGATCGCCAGGGCCTATAAGGCGCCTAACCTTTATCAGCTTAACCCCAACTACCTGCTGTATAGCCGCGGTAATGGCTGCTACGGCGGCGGCTCCTGCTACCTGATGGGCAACGAGGATCTCAAAGCGGAAACCAGTATTAATAAGGAAGTCGGTATTGAGTTCAAGCGCGACGGCTATCAGGCGGGCGTCACTTATTTCCGCAATGATTACCGCAATAAGATTGAATCAGGCGTTCATTCGCAGGGTGCGGCATCCGGCGGAACGGGAAGCTACGCTAACTCCACTATATATCAATGGGAAAACGTACCTAAAGCGCTGCTGGAAGGACTGGAAGGCACGCTGAATATTCCCGTGACGGAGACCATTAGCTGGAACAATAACATTACCTGGATGCTGCAGTCGAAAAACAAAACGACTGGCGATCGACTGTCGATCACGCCGCAATTTACCCTGAACTCCTCGGTCAGCTGGCAGGCCACCGAAGACCTTTCTTTACTGGCCGATATGACATGGTATGGTCGCCAGAAACCGAAAAAATACAATTATCAGGGAACGGAGACGTCAGGCTACGATCGGCATGAGGTCAGCCCTTATGCGGTCTTTGGCCTGAGCGGGACTTACGATGTCAATAAATACGTCAGCGTAACGACCGGGGTGGAGAACCTGTTCGATAAACGCCAGTTCCGGGCGGGGAACGCGCAAAGTCTTAATGACAACGGCGCCGGCGCCGGGGCGGCGACCTACAATGAACCAGGCAGAACTTTCTTTGTCAGTCTGAACACCCGCTTCTGATAGCCGTTCCCTGCGTCGCCAACCGGCGCAGGGAACCGCGGATAATCGTTTAATTTAGCGTAGCCAATATACCTGCAGTAAGGCGTATATATTCATCATCCTGCAAATCGCCGGTGCGTTGGCTGCGCTCAATTATTCAGCTCGTCTCCGGGCTTCCTCCATAAAGGGTCGACGCGTTGCGTTGTTCAAAACGATAACGTTTTGTTCCGCGGGGCGAATTATTTAGAATATGCCGGAGAAGAAAATACGTTGCGAAAATAATGGGAGTGAGCGAATGAACGGGAAACATTTCACGTTCAGTTTTATTTACGCCCTGTTCTGTTTTTTTAATATTGCTTACTTTTCTTATTTTAAGCAAGAGCAGTATGTTGATGGCGATGAGGTGAAGACGGCTTGTGATGCTTATCGTATCTTCATGGTCGATGATATAAGGTCAACCACGGCGCCGCTGACATTCATTATGCTGCTGCCTTTTTTTATTTATGCCTGAATAAAAAATACCGCTCAGGCTACCAGGCGCTTATGACGCTTATTCTTGCCGGATTTTGGTATTGGCGTTTTTTCGGCAGGCTACGGTGGTGCTTTTAGCGCAGGAGGACCGGTGTACCAGTTACCGAATACCCAGGATGAAATCATCACCCCGACAACCCGCGGTCGCTATCGCCTGATGACCTTTGTCCCCGGGCCTGAGACGGCGGCGCCGGCCGACGGCTGGCCGGTGATTTACCTGCTCGACGGCGCGCGCTATTTTCCGCTGGCGGTCGGCATAATGGAGGCGCTGGCGCGCCCGCGCTGCGGTATGCAGCCCGGCGTGGTGGTGGCGCTTGATTATGATGGCCCGACCCGGCGCGAATGCGACTACCGTCCGGCCGTGGAGGCGCTGGTGGCGGAGGCTAATCCGCTCGGCGGTTACTATCCGGGCGGTCTGGCGGGCGACGCTGCCGGATTCCGTCAGTTCCTGCGCAACGAACTGCGGCCGCTGATCGCCAGCCGCTATCCGATCGATCCTGCCCGGCGCGCGCTATTCGGCCACTCCTACGGCGGCCTGTTTACCGTCGATACCTTGCTCAGCGAGCCGGACGACTTTCAGCACTTTTATGCGGCCAGTCCGTCGGTCTGGTGGAACGGCCAGTATCTGTTGCGTCACGCCGCGGCGTGCGCCGCGCAGTCGCTGGCGCCGGGACGGGCGCTGCCGGCCGGGCTGGCGCTGTCGGTGGGCGAATATGAACAATCGCTGGAGCCGTGGGAAATGGCGCTGCCGGATAAACAGCGTAAGGCGCTGCGCCAGCATCGCCATCAGCGCCGGATGGTGGACGGCGTGCGCGAACTGGCGTGGATACTGCGCGAACGCCTGCCGGCATTGTCGGTTACACTGCATATCTATCCTGAACAATCCCACCAGTCGGTGCCGCTGCTTTCCATGCAGCACGCGTTGCGGACGCATTTTTGCTGGTCCCCCGGTCAGGGATAAGTCCGACCGCCTTGCTGCGCCTGATCCCGATTCGTGCGCTGACTGCGTTCTCCCCCGGCGTGCTGACATGCCCGGTATTTCTGATAATCTGAATGTCCATTTACCCCCTTTGTTTTGCCCTGCCGCGGAAGCGGCGTAATTGCGCCGGTGCTTCCCGGGAGAAAAACAGACATAAGCGGGAATCACCAGGGAGCGTTAAATGAGTATCAAACCAGTCACCGGTGTGGACAGCTGGCTGTCGAATACGTTGCGCCCGCTATTTGGACTGAATCTGCTGGACGATAACTGGGATATCCTGGAGTTAAAAGCGGGATATTTTATCTGTATGGAGGGCGATATCGTCAAAAAAAGCATCGCCGTCTACAGCCACGCTTATCATGAGGCCGACCTGCATATTCTGACCCGCGACCGGCAGGTGATTTTACCGACCACGGCGCGCGGCAGGGAGAAAAAACTCAACTATACCGGCATCTCAAAGACGAGGGCGCAGACAATCGATTTTTCTATCGGGCTTAAAACCGACGCCGCGCCCGCCGGCATCAGAGTGTTTAACCCGCATACTTATGCGGCGCTGCCGATTCGCGGCTGCGAACAGATCGCTACCCGGGCGGACATGCAGCGCTGGCTGGCGCGGTATGCGCAACGCCTGCCGGTCGACTATGCGCGCAAGCTGGAGCGCCTGCTGCGTATGAGGAACCCGCGTCATAAAGCGCAGCCGGGGGAAATATTCAGAGTCGAATTGGATCTGTATCGCGAAGGATACGTGCTGGTCATTGGCGATGTGCGCAGGATGAGGAAAGACGGTCTGTTTTGCGCCGACAGTATCTGGAACAGCCTGATGACCGTACCGCTGTTTGTTCGTCCCTGGCGGTTTATCACCCATAACCGCATTCCCGCGCTGCAGGAAATCATCGAGGCTCCGCTGGCGGATTATGCGGGAAGCGTGATGGACGATAACTTTCTGCGCGGCCGTTATGAATATATGGGACGTAAGATGCTGAGCGAAGAGGATATTCTGCTGCCGATCGGTTACGGCCTCCGCACGAACAGCGGCGGGCAGCGATCTTACCAACTGAGCTGGGGCTGCGGCACGCTGTCGAAACCGGAGTCGGAAACCCGGCTGACCACGGGACGCGACTATCTGAATAATGGCGTTTACAGCGGCGTGCCGGAGAGCTGGTTTAGCGACGATCCGGCGGCGAAAGCGGCGCTGGATTTACTGTATAACGATCGCGTACGCGCCGACGCGCTGGCCGAGTTCGGTCTGGCGCCGGCGTGCTCGTTTGACGAATTCAGCCGTCAGGCGGGAAGCGTGACGCGCGAGCAGTATCTGGACTATCTGCGGCAAAGCGCAAAATAGCGATAAGGTTTTAGCCGGTATTGGGCATAAGGCTGATCAACACCGGACGGTAATGTTCCGCTGTCGCAATCAGCACGGCAGCGCCCTCGGCGTGCATTATCCGTCGGGAAAAAATTTTGCGCATGCGGAAACCGGCGGTATTTTGACTGCCTGCAACAACGCGTAATATACAGATAAAATTTTACCCGGCATGAGGCGTCACGCGGGCAGAGAACCGGCGGGCGATGCATCAGCGTTTAGCGAAGGGACAACGCCATGTTTTATTATAGCGACGAAATACTGCGGCAAATTAAACTGTCCTTAGAGGAGAATGAGGCGGCGGCGAGCTTCCTGCGGGAGATTCAGGCTATTCATGCGCCGGGCTATCGATGTCTGGTGATCATTCAGAAAAAACAGGCGCTGCAGCTGGACGATGAGCACTGGCAAATCGTCGATGCGCCCCCGCAGCCCGGCGGCCCGTTCTGGCCGTGCGCCGATCTTTACCGGTGCGCCGGGGATTCTCCTCTCAGGGTGACGACCATGCCGCTGCCGCGTGAACTCAATATTTTGTCCCTCTCTTATGAAGACGAAAGCTGCTATCAACTGCAGGTTCTGGCGGACGGTGAAGAGATGGCGCTGTCGCTGGGCTATTTCGTCTCGCTGGAAGCGGTGGCCAGCCGATTGAGCGCAAAACTGAAAGACGGTCTGACCGACTATGACGTCATCGATGCTTTCAGAAACGAGGGGATTAAAATACTGCCTGCCGATGTAAAAGCGGCAGCCGCCCGGGCCGAAAAGGGGACGCTGAAGCAGGCGGCGGCAGGCGCCGTCTTTTATCATCAGGCGGAAATACGACAGTGGCTCAGACGGGCTTTCGCCGGGGATGAGCAGGCCGAACGCGCGCTGCAGTCGATTCAGGCCGGCCATATGACCGGTCATGATTCCCTGATGGTTATTCAGGAAAAACAGGCGCAGCCGCAGGGTAACGGCTACTGGCGGATATTTGATGCGCCTCCGTCGCCGGAGGGGCCGCGCCGGGTCTGCGTGGATCTCTATCGGTATGACGATGAGGGCGAGTCCGACGTCACGTCGCTGCCGCTGCCGCAGGGGCTGAATGCCTGTTCGCTCAGCCAGCGACAGGGAAAATACCAGCTGAACGTGCTGATGGATGGGGAGGCATGTCCGATGCCGCTGGGCTATCCAGCGCAGTTCGCCAATGCGGCGCAGACGCTTGATCTGTCGCGAGGCGTGACGGAACAGGAGATCGTGGCGGCCTTCAGGCGGATTCATCAGCCATGCCCGCCGATTGAACTGCCGGGCATGGGGCGGCTGACGTGCAATGCGCAACTGGGCGAATTTACCGGCGATATCGACGTTCACGGCCAGCGGCTGGTTTTGCGGCTGGCCAGCGGTCAGCGCGAGCGGGCGATGCAAATGCTGTCGTCTGTCGAATGCAGACTGCGCGACCTGACCGCCTGGAATGACGCCGCGCGTCAGTTCGCCGCTGAGCAACTGCTGGATATATGGAACGAATACTGGGCCGATCCCGATGACGAAGATGAACACTTTACCCATGAGCAGTTTATCGCTCAGCTCCGTCTGGATGAGATTGAGGTTGATGAGCATCGGGCGGCGATCAATTACAGCAATAAAGACGGCAACGGCGTCAGCGTGCATTATCAGCCGGGAAAAGGTTTTGCGCATGCGGAAATGGGCTGAATCGTTGCTGACCGGCGCTGCATTCAGCCGCCCTGCGCCGTGCGTTATTGCGCAAAGAGTGCGCGTCATTAGTGCAAATAGTGTGTCTCAACCGATCATGCTATTCTGCTGAAGTTGGTGTTTATCGGATGAAAAATCGTTACCCGGGCCATGAACAATGGCTAAACGATGTCTTGATGTTGCTTTTATGTGAACAAATTAACATTTGGTTAAAATCCTGATATGCTGACGAGGCCAGACCGGGCGCTCTATGACCTTGCATCCACTCGCTTATCTCCGGGCATGGACATTCTGCGGGAATCAGAGGGCCAGGCATAATTAAGACAATGAGAGCGAGGAGAAAGTCGTGCCAGAAGAATACCGTAAGCACGTAGCCGAACGAGCTGCACAGGGGGTAGTTCCCAAACCGTTAGACGCCGGGCAAATGGCGGCGCTGGTGGAATCATTAAAAAACCCGCCTGCTGGTGAAGAAGACGTTCTGTTGGATCTGTTGACCAATCGTGTGCCTCCTGGCGTAGATGAAGCGGCTTATGTGAAAGCGGGCTTCCTGGCGGCCATCGCGAAAGGGGAAACCGTCTCGCCCCTGGTTACCCCAAAAAAAGCGATTGAATTACTGGGTACCATGCAGGGCGGATATAATATCCAGCCGCTGATCGAAGCGCTGGATAATGACGATCTGGCGAAAGGCGCGGCGAAGGCGTTGTCTCATACTCTGCTGATGTTCGACAATTTCTATGATGTGGAAGAGAAAGCGAAGGCCGGCAATCGCTGGGCCAGCCAGATTCTGCAGTCCTGGGCTGACGCCGAATGGTTCCTGTCTCGTCCCGCGCTGGCGGAAAAAATCACCGTCACCGTTTTCAAAGTAACCGGCGAAACCAATACCGATGACCTTTCTCCCGCGCCCGATGCCTGGTCGCGCCCGGACATTCCGCTGCACGCGCTGGCGATGCTGAAAAATGCCCGTGAAGGTATTGAGCCCGATCAACCGGGCGTGGTCGGCCCGATTAAGCAAATCGAAGCGCTGAATCAGAAAGGCTTTCCGTTGGCCTATGTCGGCGACGTGGTTGGCACCGGTTCTTCCCGTAAGTCCGCCACCAACTCGGTGCTGTGGTTTATGGGCGACGATATCCCGTTTGTTCCGAATAAACGCGCCGGCGGCGTAGTGCTGGGCGGCAAAATTGCGCCGATCTTCTTCAACACCATGGAAGACGCCGGCGCGTTGCCCATCGAGGTGGATGTCTCCGCGCTGAACATGGGCGATGTGATCGATATCTATCCTTATCTCGGCGAAGTGAAAAATCACGCCACCGGCGAACTGCTGGCTACCTTCGCGCTGAAAACCGACGTGCTGCTGGATGAAGTGCGCGCCGGCGGCCGTATTCCGCTGATTATCGGTCGCGGCCTGACCACCAAAGCGCGCGAGTCGCTGGGCCTGCCGCACAGCGATGTGTTCCGGGTGGCGAAAGCGGTGGCGAGCAGCAGTAAAGGCTTCTCGCTGGCGCAGAAGATGGTCGGGCGCGCCTGCGGCGTGGCCGGGATTCGCCCCAATGAGTATTGCGAGCCGAAGATGACTTCGGTCGGTTCCCAGGACACCACTGGCCCGATGACGCGCGATGAGCTGAAAGACCTCGCCTGTCTCGGTTTCTCGGCCGATCTGGTGATGCAGTCATTCTGCCATACCGCCGCCTATCCGAAGCCGGTGGACGTCAACACGCATCATACGCTGCCGGACTTCATTATGAATCGCGGCGGGGTCTCTTTGCGTCCCGGCGATGGGGTTATTCACTCCTGGCTTAACCGCATGCTGCTGCCGGATACCGTCGGCACCGGCGGGGACTCCCATACCCGTTTCCCCATCGGCATTTCCTTCCCGGCGGGCTCCGGGCTGGTGGCCTTCGCCGCCGCAACCGGCGTGATGCCGCTGGATATGCCGGAATCCGTGCTGGTACGCTTTAAAGGCAAGATGCAGCCGGGCATTACCTTGCGCGACCTGGTGCACGCCATCCCGCTGTATGCAATTAAACAGGGCCTGCTGACGGTAGAGAAGAAAGGTAAGAAAAACATTTTCTCCGGCCGCATTCTGGAAATCGAAGGGTTGCCGGATCTGAAAGTGGAACAGGCTTTCGAACTGACCGATGCCTCGGCGGAGCGCTCGGCTGCCGGCTGCACCATCAAGCTGGATAAAGCGCCGATTATCGAATACCTGAACTCCAATATCGTGCTGCTGAAGTGGATGATCTCGGAAGGGTACGGCGATCGTCGTACGCTGGAACGCCGGGTGCAGGGCATGGAGAAATGGCTGGCCGACCCGCAACTGCTGGAAGCCGACGCCGATGCGGAATATGCCGCGGTGATCGATATCGATCTGGCGGAAATCAAAGAGCCTATCCTGTGCGCGCCTAACGATCCGGACGATGCGCGCTGGCTGTCCGACGTGCAGGGCGAAAAGATCGATGAGGTGTTTATTGGTTCCTGTATGACTAATATCGGCCACTTCCGCGCGGCGGGTAAACTGCTGGATCAGCACAAGGGGCAGTTGCCGACGCGTCTGTGGGTCGCGCCGCCAACCAAAATGGATGCCGCGCAGCTGACGGAAGAAGGTTATTACAGCGTATTCGGCAAGAGCGGCGCGCGGGTGGAAATCCCCGGTTGTTCGCTGTGTATGGGCAACCAGGCGCGCGTTTCCGACGGCTCGACGGTGGTTTCCACGTCGACGCGCAACTTCCCGAACCGTCTGGGCACGGGCGCCAATGTCTATCTGGCGTCGGCCGAACTGGCGGCGGTAGCCGCTCTGCTGGGACGTTTGCCTGCGCCGGAAGAATATCAGGCCTATATGGCGCAGGTCGATAAGACCGCGCAGGACACCTATCGTTATCTGAATTTCGACCAGTTGGAACAGTATACGGATAAGGCGGATGGGGTTATTTTCCAGACTGCGGTCTGATGACGATCCAGTCGGTCGCCGTATGAAAACAGCCGGGTTATCCCGGCTGTTTTTTACCGGTCAGGCGAGACGGATATCAGAACTGATATTCAGACAGTTTTTCTTCAACCGCCTTGTCGCCCTTGTATTTTTTCTGTAATTCCGGCTGCCGCCGCTGGGCGGCGCCGCAATACTGGTCTACGTCGCGCTCTATCTCGCGTCGCCGTTCTTCAGGCAGTGAGCTATCCCATTCCCCCGACAAATGCTGACAGGTGTCGGCGTTATCCAGAAACGACCGGACATCCTCAGGCAGTGAATCCGTATGCGCCGCGAGTACGCAACCCGAGAAAAGCATGGCGATCGGCCATACTGACATACGTCTTTTCATTTTATCGCCCATCAATTGACCCGTGTGGTTTATCCCGATCGCCGCTGTGGAATTAAATGACGCCATAGCTTTGGCCGGCGCGATGCAACCCGGCATTCATACCGGTTGAAGGCGGCGTATTGATGACAACATCGTTGCCGTTTTTATCTTTGATGGTCAGATTTCCCTGCCATGCGATACTCCTGTCGATGGCATGACCCTCCGTGTGACGGCTGCGCAATGCGGGCGCCACATGCAGCCTGCTCATACCGTAGGCATTAACCCTCGCCGTCGCCGCCTGGATGCTCGCATCCGCGTTCTGGTGCACCCATTGTATATTCACGCCGGCCATCGGAGGAACATCCTCCGGCCGCACTCTGCGCCGGTCGATCTTCCAGCTCCAGTGCATCAGGCACGCTCCGGCGGGCGGAACGTCGCGGATATCGTCACCTGCGCGCCGGCTGTCCGGAGCGCGGCGAGCAATTGATCGACAGACTCGCGAAAAGGCGATCTGAGATCCCGTGTAACCGTGCTGCCGGGAAAACGCATGACTCATTCCGGGCCGCTGAGTCTGTTCACTGAATAATTCCTTTTATTTAGCCTGGATGGGGGCGGCTGGTCGCGTAAAAAATATAACTTTTCATTATAGAGCAATTGGTTATGATGACATTAAGAATAGTTTGAAGATAATGACCGGAAGAAACCGGCCATCCGACCAGGGCGGGATGCAGAGGCGCGTTTTAGCGTCGCGCCGCCGCGTCAGCGGGCTCAGGCGGCCCGCGGAGCAAATAATCTTACCGGTTTTTGCCAGACGTATGCGAGGCATCACTGTGGCAATATCCAATACCCATTAAACTAAAAATGACGAGAGTGATACAGGGGAATGAGATGAACGCATCTCAACTATTTGACGAGTGGAACGGCGGGGTGTGGGGCCTCGCAGATTTCCGGCATCATCGTGCCCAATAGCGGGATTCATAAGTTCCCCAGACTGGAGACTCCACGCATGACAAAATATACTCCGGTTGGCGTAGATATCGCAAAACATCTGATTCATGTTCACTTCATCGATACACACAGCGGCGAAGCGGTGGATAAGCAACTGCGCCGTCAGGACTTCCTGACATTCTTCAGCAACCGCGGACCTGGCCTGATTGGCATGGAAGCCTGCGGCGGTGCTCAACACTGGGCAAGCGAAGTTGGAGAAACCCGGTCATCAGGTGCGATTGCGATTACTCCAGGCGAAGTTCGTCAAGGCGTTCCTTGATGGGAAACATGAACGACATCATGGATGTCCGCGCCATCTGGATGGCGGTGCAGCGGCCGGGCCGCAAGATTGCGGTCAAGAGCGAACAGCCGCAGGCATGCTGGCGCTGTATCTCATGCGCCGCCAGTGGATAAAATTCCGCACCGCACAGATAAATGCATGTACGGCCTGCTGCTGGCGTTCGGCGAAACAGGCGTAAAGGTCGCGCCGCGCTGAACAAGGCGTTGCCAGTGGCGCTGGAGCGACTGAAAGAAAGGTTGCCGCCGTTCCTCATCGCCCAGCATTGAAGAATAGCACCGTCGCCTGAGCGACCTGGACGAGCAGATTGACGCTCCCGAGAAACAGCAGGCGGCGCAGGCGAACCAGAATGAGACCTGCCGGCGACTGGGGGCTATCCCCGGCGTGGGGCCGCTGATAGCGACGGCGGTGGTAGCCACGATCGGCGATGCCCGCGCGTTCGGGGCGGGACGGGCGTTCGCGGCCTGTGTGGATCTGGTTCCCCGACAGACCGGCGCCGGCGGTAAGGTGAGGCTGCCGGGAATAAGCAAGCGCGGCGATACCTATTTGTGCGCGCTGTTTATCCATGGCGCGAGGGCGGCGAGCTTGCTGGCGAACGTGCCGGGGCCGTGGATAACGGAGTTAAAGAAACGGCGGCCGACCAGCGTGGCGGCGGTAGCGATGGCGAACAAGCTGGCGCGTACGGCGTGGGCGATAGCGGCACACGGGCGGGAGTACCGGAAAGATTACGTCAGCGTCAGGCCGTACTAACGGCAGGCGCTGAAAACCATTAACCCCTAAACGAAAGGGTGAATGCGGAAAGGTTGCTGAGGCAGTTGGAGTGATGACGAAGACAGGGACTTGCTAAACCTGAATGGTGGCCAGGGCCTGAAGCCCGCCAGGAGAATAAGGAACAAGTCGGCGAATCTCATCGAGGCTCGCGGAGTTGGCTGCAATAAGGCCGGATATCGAGCGGTGGCCTGTCCGTCAACGTCAGCACAACGGAAGCTTTGCAAACGGGATGCGTTCATATAGATGCACCATGGACTATGAGTTTCTGCGCGATGTTACCGGTCAGGTGATGGTCAGAATGTCGATGGGGCACGAAGCCGTCGGCCACTGGTTCAATGAAGAAGTGAAAGGCAATCTGGCGCTGCTGAGCGAGGTGCAGGCGGCGGCCCGTTCTGTAGCCGGCAGCGAGCGCCAATGGCAGCATGTCGGGCATGAATACACGCTGTTGCTGGACGGCGAAGAGGTCATGATCCGGGCCAATCAGCTGGCCTTTGCGATGGATGAAATGGAAGAGGGGATGAGCTACTACGATGAAGAAAGCCTGTCGCTGTGCGGCACGGATGACTTCCTGGCCGTGGTGGCGAAATACCGCGACTTTGTGCAGAAAAAGTAATCCATTGGCGAGTTATAGGCCTCGCAGGGCTTTCCCCTGCGAGGCAATGGTTTATTTCATCCCGGCTGCGATGGCGTCGACATTGTGACGGAACGCGGCGGCGTAGGTAGCCGCCGGGCCGGAGGCGTCGGTCAGCGCTTCCGGATAGAGTTCCCCGCCGGGTTCGGCGCCGCTGGCTGCGGCAATCTGTTTCACCAGACGCGGGTCGGTCTGGTTCTCAATAAAGTAGATTTTAACTTTTTCCTGCTTAATCTGTGAGATCAGCTTCGCGACTGTCCGGCTGCTGGCTTCCGACTCCGTGGAATACCCGACCGGCGACAGGAACGTCACGCCGTATTCGTGGCTGAAATAGCCGAACGCGTCATGGCTGGTCAGTACCTTACGTTTATCCTGCGCTATGCCGGCAAAGGTTTTTTGGGCGTAGTCGTCCAGCTGTTGTAATTGCGCGATATAGGCTTCGCCCCGCTGGCGATAGTCATTTGCGTGTTGCGCATCGGTGGCGATCAGGGCATTCATAATGTTGCGGGCGTAAATGATGCCGTTGCTCATACTGTTCCAGGCGTGCGGATCGGTCACGCGTTGGCCGTCTTCTTCCATGTGCAGCGGCGTCACGCCCTGCGAGGCGGTTATCACCTTGCCTTTATAGCCGGAAGCGCCAATCAGTCGATCCAGCCAGCCTTCCAGCCCCAGTCCGCTGACCACCACCAGATCCGCTCTGGCCAGCGTTTTACTGTCTTTGGGCGAAGGTTCGAACTCATGCGGATCGCCGTTCGGGCCGACCAGATCGGTTACGTGTACCTGATCGCCGCCGATCTGTCGCACCATATCGCCCGGCACAGAAAAGCTGGCGACCACCTCAAGGGTTTTCGCCATGCTCAGCGGGCTGATCAGCAGACCGCAGAGTGCGATAACCGGAATAAAACGCTTCATCTTCTCTCCTTAATAGCTATAACAGGGGGATTAGCGACGGGCACGCAGCATGCCGCCGCTGGAACCGAAACAGGCGGAAATACAGAAAATCAGGGTTGCGGTCAGGATAATCGCCGGGCCTGCCGGTAGATCGGCATGCCATGACCACAGAAGACCGAGCAGGCTGGCGGCCAGGCCGATGCCGACGGCGATGCACAGCATGACGGCCAGCCGCTGAGTCCAGAAGCGCGAGCTGGCCGCGGGCAGCATCATCATGCCGACGGTCATCAGAGTGCCGAGCAACTGAAAGCCGGCCACCAGGTTAAGCACCACCAGCGACAGAAACAGGGCGTGGATGAGCGCCCGGTAACGCCCGGCGGCGATCCTGAGAAAAGTAATATCGAAGGATTCGATCACCAGCGCCCGGTAGATCAGCGCCAGCACTATTACCGAGCAGGAGGCGATCAGGCCGATATCAATCAGCGCCGATCGATCGACGGCCAGCAGCGAGCCGAAGAGCACGTGCAGCAAATCGACGCTGGAGCCGCGCAGCGAGACCAGCGTCACGCCCAGCGCCAGCGAACCGAGATAAAAGCCGGCGAAGCTGGCGTCCTCTTTGAGTTTGGTGTGGCGGCTGACCAGCCCGGACAGCATGGCGACGGCCAGCCCGGCCAGAAAACCGCCGATGCCCATCGCCAGCAGCGACATGCCGGAAATCAGGTAGCCGATGGCCACGCCGGGCAGCACCGCATGCGACAGCGCGTCGCCGACCAGACTCATGCGGCGCAGCAGCAGGAAACAGCCGAGCGGCGTGGCGCTGAGCGCCAGCGCGAAACAGCCGACCAGCGCCCGGCGCATAAAGCCGAACTGAATAAAAGGGTCACTTAACCAGTGAAATAGCATCATGGAATAACTCTGATGGTTCAGGTGAGGGGGCGTCCGCCAGATTTTTGCCGCGCTCCAGACGCGGTCCGTCTGCATGCAGGTGCAGCACCTGCGGGAAATACTGCTGCACCATGTGGATATCGTGCAGCACCGCCAGAATAGTTCGCCCCTGGCGGTTCAGCCGGGTAATCACCTCCAGCAGTACCGCCGTGGTTTGTTGGTCGATGCCGGTAAAGGGCTCGTCCAGCAGCAGCACCGGCGACTGCATCACCAGCAGACGGGCGAACAGTACGCGTTGCAGCTGGCCGCCGGACAGTTCGCCAATCGGGCGGCGGGCGCAGTGCCGCATCCCGGTGGTTTCCAGCGCGTCATCCGCGTGCCGCCGCCAGTCGGCCGAAATCCGCCCCAGCATTCCGCTGTGAACGAAACAGCCCATCAGCACCAAATCCTGCACGCTGAGCGGAAACTGGCGATCGAATTCCGACAGCTGCGGCAGATAGCCCGGCGTCGACTCGCCGGCATGGTCTACATAGCAGCGGCCGGACAACGGCGGCAGCAAACCGGCCAGCGTCTTCAGCAGAGTCGATTTACCGCAGCCGTTGGCGCCGACTACGGCGGTCATTGAACCGCTGGCGAAATGCCCGCTGAATGTGCCGAGCGGCGGCTGGCCGCGATAGCCGTATGACAGTTCCTGCAGCGTGATCATACCAGCGCCGTCGCCCAGCCGATGAGCAGCCACAAAACGGCCAGAGCCAGCGCCGCTATGCCCAGCCGTTGCCAGGCTGAAAGAGAGTAAAGACTTGTCATGCCACCTGCTTCCCGATGATTATTGAGTGTTATGGTATAACATATCAAAACTTGCTCGCCAGCAAAGAAGTGAAAATTTTTTTCACCGCCGAACGTTCAGGGAGGATCAAAGACGGAGCGTGCCCGGCGGGGCAGCGGAGTTCTCCTGCGTTATGAGGATCCGACGCTTGCGCGGCGGAAAATAGCAAACTGTGAATGCTATCAAGCCCGGCTCTTTACAGACCCGGTGTGCCGCGGGTGGCAATCAACACCACTGCGGGCACCGCCGCCGGGATGATCAGCAATGCGGTGAGCATCGACAGCGCCCGTCAGGTGAAAGCGGTGATGATCGATCCGATATCATCCCGGATATTGCCGTGGACGACGCCAGCGTGATGCCGGATATTCCGGCGGACGTCACGGCGGCGACCGGCATACGCTGATTTGGCCCGAACTGAAAGCGACGCTGAAGCAGCATGGCGCGCATCGCTACGTCATCTATCTTGATGCCGACGCAATCGGCTGTTCGCCACGGTGGAGATCGAGTCCGGGGCGTGAAGGGAGGCGATCGCGCAGACCGAGGTTTGTCTGCGCTGATGGCGGCATATGCGCGATATTATGCCGTCCAACCCGGACAATAGCCCGGTGAGTCAGGCGCTGAAGGCGGTGTTTTATCTGGTGTCACGCCGTCGGACTGTTCATCTTCATTCGGAGGGGATGTCGGACGGTTTGATGCAGGATGATGACCGACTTTATCATGCGTGCAGATTGGTGGAAGCGCGCATGGTAAGGACGGTCATTACTGTTGCGGACGATTGGCTGCTCCCCCCGGCGGTTAACGCATGAAATAACCTGTGCCGACCGGTCGCTGAACAAGATTATTGATGCAGAGGCTTTCACGGTCCTTATCCGGCAGACACGCCGGAAAATCAGAGCGGCCGCCGCGGACCGGGCTTCCCGATGTCCGGCTATGCCACGATGAGCTTCGCCGCAAAAAATCGGAATACGCATTCCGCCACGGACCGGGGTCAGTTACTGGCCGTCGGAATATGCTGACCGCAATCGTGAGGTCGTGCGGTGTCGAATCAGCGCCTGACGGGGAGTAATGCGTGGTGGAAATAGACAACGGACTGCGAATCGTCGCTCGATCGCGGAAACAGCGATGAGGGTAAGACCGCTGTTCGGCGGTTCACTGATATTACATGACGATAACGGCCAGGTCGCAGAGGCTACGGCCATGGTTCGGGCACTGAATAAGCTGACGCGGGAAGGGATGCCGGAAAGTGTGCGTATTGCCTGAACGTTAACCTGAACCTGAACCTTATTACCGGGATACTGGTTCAAAATCTGATTTATTAAACCAGGCCCTTTTATCGGCTATCAAAACAGAAAAGCCCCGAATCCCGGGGCTTACAGATTAAAACTTTACAAAACGCGCTATGGTATTTTTTAGAACGGAATATCGTCGTCAAAATCCATCGGCGGTTCGTTTGATGGCGCCGGCGCGGCGGTGTTGTTCTGCGCCGGGCGAGCGGCCGGTTGGCTCTGCGGATTGCCGCTGAACTGGTTGCCGGCCTGCGGCTGCTGCGGTTGGCCCCAGCCGCCGGACTGCTGACCGCCGCCTGCCGGCGCGCCGCCGCTCTGACGACCGCCCAGCATCTGCATGGTGCCGCCGATGTTTACCACGACTTCGGTGGTGTAACGGTCCTGGCCGCTCTGATCCTGCCATTTACGCGTCTGAAGCTGGCCTTCTATATAGACCTGAGAGCCTTTGCGCAGGTATTCGCCCGCTACTTCCGCCAGCTTGCCAAACAGCACGACGCGGTGCCACTCTGTTTTTTCTTTTTGCTCGCCGGTTTGCTTGTCGCGCCAGCTTTCAGAGGTGGCCAGGGTTATGTTGGCAACAGCACCGCCGTTCGGCATATAACGGACTTCCGGGTCCTGTCCCAGATTCCCGACAAGTATTACTTTGTTAACGCCTCTGCTGGCCATGGTCATGTCTCCTGATAAGTCTTTACTGGAAGTATAAGCGGATAATCTTAACATGATACAAATTGCGCGCATACCTGCGAGATGGATTGCGAAACGGATCGGGAAGCAAACAAGTCTTGCATTGGGTACTGTATATCCATTCAGTTTTTTTTATGCCATAATCATTGGTTTGGTACCGGTTGCGCCAGTCAGGGCGCGATGCAAAGCTCAGTTTATTCCGGGAAGTGTGTGAATGGATAAGATAGAAATCCGGGGCGCTCGTACCCACAATCTTAAGAATATCAATCTGGTTATCCCGCGCGACAAACTGATTGTTGTCACCGGCTTATCCGGTTCAGGTAAATCTTCACTGGCATTTGATACCCTGTATGCGGAAGGGCAGCGGCGTTACGTCGAGTCGTTGTCTGCCTATGCGCGTCAATTTTTATCGCTGATGGAAAAGCCGGACGTTGATCATATCGAAGGATTGTCGCCGGCGATTTCCATTGAGCAGAAATCCACTTCCCATAATCCGCGCTCTACCGTGGGGACCATCACGGAAATCCACGATTATCTGCGCCTGCTGTTCGCCCGCGTGGGCGAGCCGCGCTGTCCTGAGCATAACGTTACTCTGGCGGCTCAGACGGTCAGCCAGATGGTGGATAACGTTCTGGCCCAACCGGAAGGGCGCCGACTGATGCTGCTGGCACCGGTGATTAAGGAACGCAAAGGCGAACACAGCAAAACGCTGGAAAATCTCGCCTCGCAGGGGTACATCCGCGCCCGTATCGACGGCGAGGTGTGCGACCTGTCTGATCCGCCGAAGCTGGAACTGCAGAAGAAACATACGATTGAAGTGGTGGTCGACCGCTTTAAGGTGCGCGCCGATCTGGCCCAGCGCCTGGCGGAGTCGTTCGAAACCACGCTGGAACTGTCCGGCGGCAGCGCGGTGGTGGCCGATATGGACGACGCCTCCGCGCCGGAGCTGCTGTTTTCCGCCAACTTCGCCTGCCCGATATGCGGTTACAGCATGCATGAACTCGAACCGCGCATGTTCTCCTTCAACAACCCGGCAGGCGCCTGCCCGGCCTGCGACGGTCTGGGCGTTCAGCAGTTTTTCGATCCGGATCGCGTGGTGCAGAACGCGGATATTTCGCTGGCCGGCGGCGCGATCCGCGGCTGGGATCGGCGTAATTTCTACTATTTCCAGATGCTGCGCTCGCTGGCGGAACACTATAAATTCGATGTGGAAGCGCCTTTCAGCAGCCTGAGCGCGGCGGTGCAGAAAGTCATTCTGTACGGCTCCGGCAAGGAAAATATCGAGTTTAAATACGTTAACGACCGCGGCGATACCTCGGTGCGGCGCCACCCGTTCGAAGGGGTGCTGCATAATATGGAACGGCGCTATAAAGAAACCGAATCCAGCGCGGTGCGCGAGGAGCTGGCGAAGTATATCAGCAATCGCCCCTGCGCCAGCTGCGGCGGTACGCGTTTGCGTGAGGAAGCGCGCCACGTCTATGTGGAAGAAACCACGCTGCCGCAGATTTCCGATATGAGCATCGGCCACGCGATGAGCTTTTTCCACAACATGAAGCTGAGCGGTCAGCGGGCGAAGATCGCCGAAAAAGTGTTGAAAGAGATCGGCGATCGGCTGAAATTTCTGGTTAACGTCGGGCTTAACTATCTGTCGCTGTCGCGCTCGGCGGAAACGCTGTCCGGCGGCGAAGCCCAGCGTATTCGTCTCGCCAGCCAGATCGGCGCCGGGCTGGTCGGCGTGATGTACGTGCTGGATGAGCCGTCGATCGGCCTGCACCAGCGCGATAACGAACGCCTGCTGGAAACGCTGATTCACCTGCGCAATTTGGGCAACACGGTCATCGTGGTCGAACACGATGAGGATGCCATTCGCGCCGCCGACCACGTGATTGATATCGGTCCTGGCGCCGGGGTGCACGGCGGCGAGGTGGTGGCGGAAGGCAATGTGGACCAGATCATGGCGGTGCCCGAATCGCTGACCGGCCAGTTCCTGAGCGGCCAGCGCAAGATCGCGATCCCGGCGCAGCGCGTGCCGGCCGATGCCGGCAAAGTGTTGAAGCTGACCGGGGCGAGGGGCAATAACCTGAAAGACGTTACGCTGACCATCCCGGTCGGGCTGTTTACCTGCGTGACCGGGGTGTCTGGTTCCGGCAAGTCGACGCTGATCAACGATACTCTGTTTCCGATCGCGCAGCGGCAACTGAATGGCGCGACGCTGAGCGAGCCGGCGCCGTACCGCGAGATTAGCGGGCTGGAGTATTTCGATAAGGTGATCGATATCGATCAAAGTCCGATCGGTCGTACGCCGCGCTCGAACCCGGCCACCTATACCGGCATCTTCACGCCGATTCGCGAACTGTTCGCCGGCGTGCCGGAGTCGCGCAGCCGCGGCTATAATCCCGGCCGCTTTAGCTTTAACGTGCGCGGCGGGCGCTGCGAAGCCTGCCAGGGCGACGGGGTGATTAAGGTCGAAATGCACTTTCTGCCGGATATCTACGTTCCCTGCGACCAGTGCAAAGGCAAGCGCTATAACCGTGAAACGCTGGAAGTAAAGTACAAGGGGAAAAGCATCCACGAAGTGCTGGAGATGACCATTGAAGAGGCGCGCGAGTTCTTCGATGCGATCCCGGCGCTGGCGCGTAAGCTGCAGACGCTGATCGACGTCGGCCTGTCGTATATCCGGCTCGGCCAGTCGGCCACTACCCTGTCGGGCGGCGAGGCGCAGCGCGTTAAGCTGGCGCGCGAGCTGTCGAAGCGCGGTACCGGCCAGACGCTGTATATCCTCGACGAACCGACCACCGGGCTGCACTTTGCCGATATCCAGCAGTTGCTGGCCGTGCTGCATCAGCTGCGCGATCAGGGCAACACCATTGTGGTGATTGAACACAATCTGGATGTGATCAAAACGGCGGACTGGATTGTCGATCTCGGCCCGGAAGGCGGCAGCGGCGGCGGAGAGATTCTGGTCGCCGGCACGCCGGAAACGGTCGCCGCCTGTAAACAGTCGCATACGGCGCGCTTTCTTAAACCGATGCTGGAACGGGACCTGCCGACCGCGAAGAGCGCCTGATGCGGCGGTCCGCTGCGGCAGAATAGCGTCGCGTCCACAGTTCACTGTTCACATCATCCGCGTCGCGCTGTCTTTATGAGGCGCGGCGCGTTTTCTATTCACGCGTTGCCAATGGCAGTCATCCCGGGTCGGGCAAGCTAAGCGCGGCGGCCGACGTATGGCGACGCGCCGGGCATCAAGAGAACGGGCCTGACCCTGTATAAGCGGCAAAGCCCGCGGTGTGGCGGTTTACTTACTGCACGGCGGCGATGGCGCGCGCGACCTGCTGAACGTTGCTGTGATTCAGGCCGGACAGGCACATGCGGCCGCTGGCGATCAGATAAACGCCGAATTCCTCACGCAGACGATCGACCTGCGCCGCGCTCATCCCAGTGTAGCTAAACATGCCGCGCTGCGTCAGCAGGTAGTCGAAATTGCGTTCCGGCAGCGCGTCCTTCAGCGCGGTAACCAGCGTCTGACGCATGTCCAGAATACGGGCGCGCATCTCTTCCACTTCGGAACGCCACAGCGCCAGCAGTTCTTCGTCGCCGAGCACTTTGGCCACGATCTGCGCGCCGAAGTTCGGCGGGCTGGAGTAGTTGCGGCGTACGGTCGCTTTAAGCTGACCCAGCACACGTTCCTGCTCGGCCTGGCTTTCGCAGACTACCGACAAACCGCCGACGCGTTCGCTATACAGCGAAAAGATTTTCGAAAAGGAGTTGCTGACCAGCAGCGCTAAGCCGGCCTCGGCCATGGCGCGAATCGCGTAGGCGTCTTCATCCATTCCGTCGCCGTAACCCTGATAGGCGATATCGAGGAAGGGGATAAGATCGCGCGCCAGCAGCACTTCGATCACGCGGTCCCACTGATCGCGGCTCAGATCGGAGCCGGTGGGGTTATGGCAGCACGGGTGCAGCAGTACAATGCTGTGCGCCGGCAGTTGCTGCAGCGCGGTCAGCATCGCGTCGAATTTCACACCGCGGCTTTCGGCGTCGAAGTAAGGATAAGTGTGCACTTTGAAGCCGGCGCCGCTAAAGATGGCGATGTGGTTTTCCCAGGTCGGGTCGCTGACCCAGACCCCGGAGTTCGGAAAGTAGCGTTTGAGAAAATCCGCGCCGACTTTCAGCGCGCCGGAGCCGCCGACGGTCTGAATGGTGGCGATGCGGTTAGCGGCCAGCAGCGGGTGCCGCGCCCCGAACAGCAGGCGCTGGATACCGCTGCGATATTGCTGTAGCCCTTCCATCGGCAGGTAGCTTGAGGCGCTGCTTTCCGGCTGCAGGCTGTTTTTCGCCGCGCTTACCGCCTGCAACTGGGGAATAATTCCCCGTTGGTCGTAGTACAGACCGATGCTCAGATTCACTTTGTCCGCTCTGCTGTCCTGCTTGAATTGCTCCATCAGCGACAGGATAGGATCTCCGGCATAAGCCTCAACATTTTGAAACACAGTGTAGCTCTCCCTGAGAGTTATTGGGTATCGGAAGCCATTAAACGCTATAGCGGCCAGGGCGGTGGTTCATGGCGATAATTAAATTCAGTATGGTGGCGCCCAGCACAGAGGCGACCAGCATCGGCAGGCTGACCACGAACAACGAAGCCAGCACGATCATCACATCCACCGCCATCTGGAATTTTCCTGCACGAATACCATAACGATCCTGTAAATACAGCGCCAGAACATTTACGCCGCCGAGGCTGGCTTTGTGGCGAAATAACACAATAAACCCCAGTCCCATGATGACGCTGCCGAATAGCGTGGCGTAAAACGGCTGCAAACGATCAAAATGGATAAACAGCGGGTGCAGATCGGAAAAGACCGACACCAGCGCTACGGAGCAGAATGTTTTGATGGTAAACGGCCAGCCCATTCTGCGCGCCGCCAGGTAGTAGAACGGCAGGTTCAGCAGAAAGAAGGCGAGCCCGAAGGAGATATGGGTCAGATAGTGCAGCAGGAAGGCCATCCCGGCCGTGCCGCCGGTTAACGCGCCGGACTGACGCAGCAGGACAACGCCGAAGGAGACCATCAGCGTGCCGATTAAAATCGCCAGAATGTCTTCCAGCAGCGTATGAGAAGGCCGTTCAGTGTTGATCACGTTATCCATAAGAAAGGTACCCGGTACGAAAATGGCAAAAGACCCACAGAGCCAGCAAAAATTACACCAGTGCGGCGGCTTGCCGGGCGAAGGCCTGACGGCATGGCGCCGCGTGCCGGCGTAACTCATTGAATTGTAAGTTGCCTGCCTGATGCGAAAAGCGTGCGATAATTTTATATTAATCGACGATATTGTGCGACATATTGGTTTTTAATGCGTGTATTGATTGCGTCGGGCCATCAATATGCACTTATTTAGTGCGCTCTCGCCCTAAATAAGTGCGTAGCGGGGGCGGACGGATCAGGCTTCTTCGCCGGCCGCGCCGGGAATGATCTGCCCGTTTTCTTTGAGCCGGTTTAATACCACCGCGGTCTTAATGTGGGATACGCTTTTGTGCAGCGATAAAATCTGACTGATCAGCGTGCTCAGGCTGGCTAAATCCGCCACCGCCACCTTCAGCATATAGTCGGAATCGCCGGTGGTTTTATAGGCGTCGATGATGGCATCCACCTCTGCCAGCATGCGGTGAAAGCCTTCGACATATTCGGCGGTATGGTTGATCAGCCTGACTTCAATCAGGCCCAGCATGCCCAGCCCGACGGCTTCGGGCGCCAGACGCGCGTGATAGCCCATAATCAGCTGCGCCTGTTCCAGCGCGATACGTCGTCTTGAACACTGCGAGGCGGATAAGCCAATCAGATCGCTCAATTCCTGGTTGGTCAGACGGCCGTTGGACTGCAGTAAGGTCAGAATTTTCAGATCGTAATTATCAATGTTCATAGTGGCCTGCTGTACGGAATATCCGCTCCATTTTTCGGCGCGCAGGCGATCCCCGGTTACCCGGTCCGAGCACGAGGCGGGCAACGCGCCGGACGATGTCGGACCGATGGGGGGGAGTCCGGTCGGTCGGGGAAGACGCGCCGCCCGTCTGCCTGCATCCCGAAAACCATGGAGCTCAGGAAGAATGATGCCTGTAAGACTATCAGTTTTTGCCGATATGGGGAGCGCCCGGGCAAGGTATTGTTTCTCGCGCGCGGCGGGCGAGAGGCCGCAGTGCACCGTCCTGGAGCACTGAAACTGGAATACGGGAAAAGTAATGGTTGTTTTGTGTGCTAATTATCCATTTTATGCGTCATATAATCTTTTGTGGCCACAATCTGCACGAGTTGTGAGTATGGCGCAAAAAATAATTTATTAAAAATTTCATCGCGTTAATCCGTTTTGTCGCCGGCGCATGGTCGGCTGGCCTGATAGTTGCTAAATCGCTGGCGCGATATTGACTATTAAGGAATTACGATGACGAAGCATGAAGAAAAGGGACAGTTACAGCGGGGACTAAAAAACCGCCATATCCAACTGATTGCTTTAGGGGGGGCCATTGGAACCGGGTTGTTCCTGGGGATCGCCCAGACCATTAAAATGGCCGGGCCTTCGGTGTTGCTGGGCTATGCGCTTGCGGGCGTAATCGCGTTTTTAATTATGCGCCAGCTAGGCGAGATGGTGGTGGAGGAGCCGGTGGCCGGATCGTTCAGCCATTTCGCCAATGAGTATTGGGGGAGGCTGGCCGGTTTTATGTCCGGCTGGAACTACTGGGTACTGTACGTCCTGGTCAGTATGGCGGAGTTAACCGCCGTGGGGATTTATGTTCAGTACTGGTGGCCCGGGATTCCGACCTGGCTGTCGGCCATGGTGTTTTTTGTGGTGATTAACGCCATTAACCTGACCAACGTGAAAGTGTACGGCGAGATGGAGTTCTGGTTCGCCATCATTAAAGTGGCCGCGATTCTCGGCATGATTGGGTTCGGCGGCTATCTGTTGGCGAGCGGACGCGGCGGTCCGGATGCCAGCGTGGCCAACCTGTGGCGATTCGGCGGCTTTTTCCCCAATGGTTTTAGCGGCATGGTGATGGCGATGGCCGTGATCATGTTTTCATTCGGCGGGCTGGAACTGGTCGGTATTACCGCGGCGGAAGCGGATAACCCGCAGAAAAGCATTCCCCAGGCCACCAACCAGGTTATTTACCGAATCCTGCTGTTTTATGTCGGGGCGCTGGCCGTGCTGTTGTCGCTCTATCCGTGGCAGAAAGTGGTGCAGGGCGGCAGCCCGTTTGTGCTGATTTTTCACGCGCTGGACAGCGATCTGGTCGCCACTATTCTGAATATTGTGGTGCTGTCGGCCGCGCTGTCGGTCTACAACAGCTGCGTCTACTGCAACAGCCGTATGTTGTTTGGTCTGGCCCGCCAGGGAAATGCGCCGAAGGCGCTGCTGACCGTAAACCGGCGCGGCATTCCGCTGGCGGCGCTCAGCGTGTCGGCGCTGGTCACCGCGCTGTGCGTGCTGATTAACTACCTGATGCCGGCGAAAGCGCTGGAGCTGTTGATGGCGCTGGTGGTGTCCGCGCTGGTCATCAACTGGGCGATGATCTGTATTACTCATCTGAAGTTTCGTCGCGCCAAGGCCGCCGCGCGGCAGCAGACGCGCTTTAAAAGCCTCGGCTATCCGCTGACTAACTTCGTCTGTCTGCTGTTTTTGGCCGGTATTCTGGTCATTATGGCGTTGACGCCGGGCATTCAGATTTCGGTCGTGCTGCTCCCGTTCTGGCTGCTGGCGCTGGCGCTGGGCTATATGCTGAAGAAGAAAAGCGCGCCCGTTGCGGACGCGCTTAATGCCGGGCAGCGTTAGGCCCGGCGGTCTGTTCCGCCGGCGTTGGGCGCGGGGCGGGGGTTATTCATCAACGTATTCGCGTGTCGGACGCGAGGTCAGACGGGTGATTAGCTCATAGGCGCTCACCCCGGTAGCCGCAGCGATGTCTTCTACCGGCAGCGCGTCGCCCCACAGGATGACGTCATCGCCGACGCGATCCTGCGCGTCCGGCCCCAGATCGACGGTGATCATATCCATTGAGACGCGGCCGGCCAGCGGCACGATTCGGCCGTTGATCCAGACCGGCGTGCCGTTTGGCGCGCAGCGCGGATAGCCGTCGCCATAGCCGATGGCGACGACGCCCAGCCGGGTATCGCGCGGGCTGACCCAGCTGCTGCCGTAGCCCACCGGTTCGCCGGCCTTGTGTTCGCGCACGGCGATCAGGCTGGCGGTCAGCGTCATGACGGGGCGCAGATCAAACCGGCTGGCCTTTTCGCTTTCCAGCGGCGAGACGCCGTACAGGATAATGCCGGGTCGGATTTGATCGCGGTGCGCCTGCGGCCACAGCAGAATACCGCCCGAGGCGGCGATAGACTGTAAGCCGGGCTTACCCAGAGCGAACGCATCGAAACAGGCCAGCTGATGTTCGGTGGCGTCCGCCTCGGGTTCATCCGCGCGGCAAAAATGGCTCATAATATTAACGGGTTGCACCACGGTGGGGCACTGGCACAGCCGTCGCCAGAAGGCTTCTGCGCGATCCGGACGCACGCCCAACCGGTGCATTCCGGTATCCAGTTTCATCCATACCCGCACCGGGCGCGCCAGACTGGCCTGCTCCAGCGCGACCAGTTGCTCCTCGCTATGCACGGCCGTTTCCAGTTGGTGCTCCACCAGCAGCGGCAGCTGGCTGGCGCAGAAGAAGCCTTCCAGCAGCAGAATGGGTTTGACGACTCCGCTGGCTCGCAGAGCCAGCGCCTCTTCCAGACGGGCGACGCCGTAGCCGTCGGCGTCCTGCAGTACCTGCGCGACCTCCGACATTCCGTGCCCGTAAGCGTTGGCTTTGACGATGGCGATCAGGCGGCTTTGAGGCGCCAGACGGCGTATTTGCTGCAGGTTGTGGCGCAGAGCGCGCCGGTTTACGACGGCGGTTGCCGCTTTCATTTCTACATCCTTAGCGCATTATTCTTCATCATATTGTGGTCCGGCGTAATTATCGAAACGCGACCACTGTCCGTTAAAGGTCAGCCGCACCGAACCGATCGGGCCGTTACGCTGTTTCCCCAGAATAATCTCAGCGATGCCTTTCATATCGCTGTTTTCGTGATAAACCTCATCACGATAGATAAACATAATCAGGTCGGCATCCTGTTCGATTGAACCGGATTCACGCAGGTCGGAGTTGACCGGGCGTTTGTCCGCGCGCTGTTCCAGACTACGGTTGAGCTGCGACAGCGCCACCACCGGCACTTGCAATTCTTTTGCCAGAGCTTTCAGCGAACGCGATATTTCGGCGATTTCCAGCGTGCGGTTGTCGGACAGCGCCGGTACGCGCATCAACTGCAGGTAATCGATCATGATCAGGCTCAGGCCGTCGTGCTCGCGAAATACCCGTCGGGCGCGCGAGCGCACTTCGGTCGGCGTCAGGCCGGACGAGTCATCGATGTACATGTTGCGTTTTTCCAGCAGGATCCCCATGGTGCTGGAAATGCGCGCCCAGTCCTCGTCGTCCAGCTGGCCGGTACGAATGCGAGTCTGATCCACGCGCGACAGCGACGCCAGCATACGCATCATGATCTGTTCGCCGGGCATCTCCAGACTGAAGATCAGCACCGGTTTGTCCTGCATCATCGCGGCGTTTTCACACAGGTTCATGGCGAAGGTGGTTTTCCCCATGGACGGACGGGCGGCGACGATAATTAGGTCGGACTTTTGCAGGCCGGCGGTCTTTTTATCCAGATCCTGGTAGCCGGTGGAGACGCCGGTCACCCCGTCGTGCGGTTTCTGATACAGCTGTTCGATACGCGCGACGGTATCTTCCAGAATACGGTCGATGCTTTTCGGGCCTTCATCCTTGCTGGCGCGGTTTTCGGCGATCTGAAAGACGCGCGATTCCGCCAGATCGAGCAGATCTTCGCTGCTGCGCCCCTGCGGATCGTAACCGGCGTCGGCGATTTCATTGGCCACCGAGATCATCTCGCGCACTACCGCGCGTTCGCGCACGATGTCCGCATAGGCGCTGATGTTGGCCGCGCTGGGCGTGTTTTTCGCCAGTTCGGCCAGATAGGCAAACCCGCCGGTTGTGTCCAGATCGCCCTTTTGCTCCAGCGATTCCGACAGGGTGATCAGATCGATCGGCTTGCTCATTTCCAGCAGGCGCTGCATTTCGGTGAAGATAAGCCGGTGGGCGCGGTTATAAAAATCGTTGGCCGTTACGCGTTCGGCTACGTTATCCCAGCGTTCATTATCCAGCATCAAACCACCCAGCACCGATTGTTCTGCTTCCAACGAATGAGGCGGGAGCTTGAGTCCTTCCATCTGGCGGTCACGGGGCTCTTTCGGTTTTGCGGGAGTCTTTTTTTCTGCCATGTAACGTCGTCTTTACCGGTTGATTTGCCGTAAATGAAAGGCGCATTGTATATCCGATGGCGTTGAATAACACGCGTCATAAAGATGACGGCCGCGCGCAGTACGACCTGCTGCGCCACAGCCGGGTTGTTCATGATAAGGAGCGGAGATGGCAAAACGTATTCAGTTTAGGGCGCCGGGCGATCCCTCGGTGCTGGAGTATGTCGACTTTACCCCGCGCGATCCGGCGGCGGGAGAGGTGCAGGTGCAGAACCAGGCCATCGGCATCAATTATATCGATACCTACGTGCGCAGCGGGCTCTATGCGCCGCCGTCGCTGCCGTCCGGTCTGGGGACCGAGGCCGCCGGCGTGGTGGTGAAGGTGGGGGCCGGGGTCAGCGCGCTGAAGACGGGCGATCGTGTGGTTTACGCCCAGTCTGCGCTGGGCGCCTATAGCGAGGTGCATAACGTGCCGGCGGACAAGGCGGCCATTTTGCCCGATGAGATTAGCGTTGAGCAGGCGGCAGCCTCTTTTCTTAAGGGCATGACGGTTTACTATTTGCTGCGTCAGACCCACGAAATTCAGTCCGGCGAGACCTTTCTGTTTCATGCCGCCGCCGGCGGCGTCGGGTTGATCGCCTGCCAGTGGGCGCGGGCGCTGGGCGCAAAACTAATCGGCACGGTCGGTTCGCAGGAAAAGGCCGAACGGGCGCGCCAGGCCGGCGCCTGGGCCACGATTAATTATCGCACGGAGGATATCGCGCAGCGCGTCGGCGAACTGACCGGCGGCGCTAAAGTGGCGGTGGTTTACGACTCCGTCGGCAAGGACACCTGGCTGGCGTCGCTGGACAGCCTGCGGCGGCGCGGGCTGCTGGTCAGCTTCGGCAATGCGTCCGGGCCGGTGACCGGCGTTAATCTGGCGATCCTCAATCAGAAAGGATCGCTGTATGTGACGCGTCCGTCGCTGTCCGGTTATGTGACCAATCGGGCTGAACTGGAGCAGGCCAGCGGCGCGTTGTTTTCCCTGATCGCCAGCGGCGCGATTAAGGTGGAGATCCCCGCCGGCCAGCGCTTCGCGCTGGCGGATGCGCGGGCGGCGCATCAGGCGCTGGAAGGACGCCAGACGCAGGGCTCCTGTTTGCTGATTCCGGACTAAGGGCGGCCTGGCTCTGTTCGTCGCCGCAGTAAAAAAGCCTCCCGCATGCGGGAGGCTTAGGGGGACGGCGATGATTTCATCGGACTGTGGGTAGGGTACAGTCGTGGTACTCACCGTAAACCTGCCACTGCGTGGCTATTTTGTGTTTACAGCAGTGATGAAAACATGAGGCGCCGGCAGTGACCGGCGCTGACTGAGTGCTATCCTGCCAGATCGGCGGGCCGGAAAATATCTGCTGGCGCACAGTTTTGGCAACAGGCCGCGGATGTTTGCCCTGCGCCGGCGTTTAGCGATGGCGCAGCGGCTTATTTTTCATGTTGCGCCACAGCCACACTGCCGCCACGGCCAGCAGCAGCCAGGGAAGCAGGTTGATGAGCATAACGAACATGCCGCCGATCAACATCGCCAGCGACGCCACGAACAGCGCGGCAATCACGCCCGCCAGCGAGATGCCGGTCGCCATCAACATCGCGAAGAATCCAACCACAAAACAGACTTCCAGCATGATGCGCTCCTGTCATTATCGTGCACAGTCAGACCCGTCCGGCCAGGCCGAAACGGAATAACGTTGGCAACGTTATTACAAGAAGCGTGCCACCCTGTCGGGGAATATAACTATTTGATTTAGCAGGAGGAGGCCGACAGGGCGACGGAGGGATATGGCGAACCAGACTAACTGTTGGGCAAATACACCATCAGGCTGGCCGCCGATTGACCAGCGCCAGCGCCTGTTCGAGCACGCGGACATCCGCGCCGGGTTTGTGCGCGTTTTCGCTCAGGTGGCGTCGCCACTGACGTGCGCCGGGCACGCCCTGGAACAGGCCGAGCATGTGGCGGGTGATATGGCCCAATAACGCGCCGCGCGCCAGTTCCCGCTCAATATAAGGATACATGGATTGCACGACGTCCGCCTTCTCCGGCACCACGGCCTCGGCATTGAACAGCTCGCGGTCGACCTGCGCCAGCACGCCGGGATTCTGGTAGGCTTCCCGCCCCATCATCACGCCGTCCAGCTGTCGCAGGTGCGTCCGGGCTTCCTCAAGCGTTTTCACGCCGCCGTTAATCGCGATGCGCAGCGCCGGGAAATCGCGCCTGAGCTGGTAAACGCGCGGATAGTCCAGCGGCGGAACCTCGCGGTTCTCTTTCGGACTGAGCCCCGACAGCCAGGCCTTGCGAGCGTGCACGATGAAGGTATCGCACTCGCCGCGGCCGGCGACGGTATCGATAAACGCGCACAGGAAGGCGTAACTATCCTGTTCGTCGATGCCGATGCGGGTTTTTACCGTCACCGGGATGGAAACCGCGTCGCGCATCGCTTTAACGCAGTCCGCCACCAGCGAGGCTTCCGCCATCAGGCAGGCGCCGAACCGGCCGTTCTGCACCCGATCGGACGGGCAGCCGACGTTAAGGTTAATCTCGTCATAGCCGCGCTGCTCCGCCAGACGCGCGCAGTGCGCCAGAGCGGCCGGATCGCTGCCGCCCAACTGCAGCGCCAGCGGGTGTTCTTCCGCGCTGTAGGCCAGATAATCGCCTTTGCCGTGAATAATGGCGCCGGTGGTGACCATTTCGGTGTACAGCAGCGTCTGGCGCGTCAGCAGGCGGTGGAAATAACGGCAGTGACGATCCGTCCAGTCCAGCATCGGCGCCACGGAGAAGCGGCCGCGCCAGCGGCCGGAGGTGTCTTGCGCGCTGTCGTTGCCGGGCGGGGTATTCTGTTCTGTCTGTTTCTGGCTCATAACTTACCGTTTTTACTGTTTGTCGGACGCAGTCGTTTACGCCGCCTTCCTGCAGCCCGTATTGATTCCGGGGCTAAAATTAGCCCGCCAGTATAGCGTGAACCGCGCTTTTTGGGCAGCCCGACGCGTCGTCTCGGGCAATATCGACGATTATAATAATAATCATTCACCCTGACGGATAATAAAGAGACTTCAGTCATGAGTGTTAAGAAATAATAAAGATTAGACGTGATAATATTTTATCTTAATCTGCGTTATCTTCCCGTCATTTAATGGTTTTACGTCATTGTCGCTATTTAATTCTGCTGAATGACTGTACTAATGGTTAATAAAACTATTGTGTTTGATTTCATTGTTGTGTATGTAACATATTGATATTTAATATGGTGATCGTTTTCTTTCCGGTTAGGTGGCGATGCGGCGGACTGTGCGGCCGCGGCGCGCGGCGCTCTCCGTTGCGGTGAGTCAACCGGCGGAAGAATATGAAAACTGACACCGATCAATCTTTGTTAATAATCATTAATATTTTTTTGCCTTTAAATAAAAATATCGATATATATCTGAAAATATAGCGTAATGGAGAGGCGTTTTTATTATTTATCCTCTGGATAATTCGGGTTGCTGGACAAAACGTTATCGTTTCGAACAACGCGCAGCGTAGCCAGCGCCCTGCAACCTGAGGTATGACGGGCATGGAGCATATATCCCATTGATTTCAGAGGCGTGGCGACGCGGGCGATCCTCCGGCGCCGAACCTGAAAAATGAACAGCGCAGCGCCATGGCGTCTCTGGCTTTCCGGTAACTATTTTACTTCTGGTTGTAAAAATGACGATTTCCCGACGTACATTTCTGCGCGCGCTGGCTTCCTGCTGCGCGCTGTCTTTTATCTCCGGCCCGGTACGGGCCGCATCGTCATTACTCTTTCCCTTTGGCCAGCTTCCGCCGCCTGAACGTGTCCGCCGCATTCTGAGCGCCGGCGCGCCGGCCGATCTGTTATTGCTGGCCGTCGCGCCGGAGAAGTTGCCCGGTCTCTCTTCGTTTGATCTGTCCGGCGATAACTGCGCCTGGTTTTCCTCATCGCTCTGTCATTTAACCAAACTGGGCCGCTTATCCGGGCGGGCCAGTACGCTGTCGCTGGAAAAGGTGCTGGCGCTTAATCCGGACATGATTATCGATTGCGGCAGCGCCGATGGCACCTGGCGCTCGCAGGCGAGCAGAATCGCCGAACAAACCGGCATCCCCCTGGTGCTGATTGACGGCACGCTGGCGGATTCCGCCCAACAGCTGCGTCAGGTCGGCGCGCTGCTGGGCGAGGAGCGGCGGGCGGAATCGCAGGCGCTGTTGGCCGAACGTTTTTTAGCCGACGCGGCGCTGTTCGCGGGCAGCCCGGCGGCGAATGTTCGCTTCTACGCGGCGCGCGGCGCGCGCGGTCTGGAGACCGGGCTGCGCCACTCGCTGCATACCGAGGCGGCGGAACTGCTCGGGCTGGAAAATGTGGCGCAGCAGGCCGATCGCAGCGGCCTGACTCAGGTATCGATGGAGCAACTGCTGCTTTGGCAACCGGATATCATTCTGACGCAGGATCCCGTCACCTGGCGCTACATTTGCGAGGATCCCGTCTGGCAGGGTGTCGACGCGGTGGCTAAGCGTCAGGTGCTGTTGTTCTCCGGTCTTCCCTTTGGCTGGCTGGACGCGCCGCCGGGCATTAACCGGCTGCTGGGGATGCGGCGGCTGCAGGCGCATTTCGACGCGCGGCTGCGGGCCGGCTTTAAAGACGACATGCGCGAGTTCTTCACGCTGTTCTACCACAGCGAACTCAGCGATGCGCAATACCAGCGTCTGATGGGGGACGCATGAATTCCCGGCGCGTTACGCTGCTGCTTTGTCTGGCGGCGCTGGCCTGCGTGGCGTTGGCTCTGATGAGCGGCGCTTTCTCGCTGACGCCCGCTCAGGTGTTTTATTTGCTGAGTGCGCCGGAAGGGCGGGATGTCGATCCCCGCGCCGCCATCGTGTTCTGGCAGATCCGTCTGCCGCGTATCCTGGCGGCGCTGCTGATCGGCGCCGGGCTTTCCGGCGCCGGGGCCGCCTATCAGGGTATGTTCCGCAATCCGCTGGTATCGCCGGACATTCTGGGGGTGTCGGCCGGCGCCGGGATGGGCGCCAGCATCGCCATTTGGTTTGGCCTGCCGATGCTGCTGATCCAGGCGCTGGCTTTCGCCGGCGGTTTGTCGGTGGTGGCGGGCGTGTGCGCGATCGCCCGGCTGGCGAAACGTCACGATCCGGTGCTGTCGCTGGTGTTGATCGGCATCGCGCTGGGCACGCTATGCGGCGCCGTAATTTCGCTGATTAAGATTCTGTCCGATCCCTACACCCAGTTGCCGTCGATCACCTTCTGGCTGCTGGGCAGCCTGTCCTCCACTACGCTGGCGGATCTGCGCATCGCCGCGCCGCTGCTGCTGGGCGGGATGCTGCCGCTGCTGCTGCTGCGCTGGCGGATGAATTTGCTGAGCCTGTCGGACGATGAAGCGCGCTCGATGGGGCTGAATGTCGCGCGCCTGCGGCTGGTGATCATCGTCAGCGCCACGCTGATGACCGCCAGCGCGGTCGCCATCGCCGGCATTATCGGCTGGATTGGATTAGTGGTGCCGCACATCTGCCGCCTGCTGACCGGCAACAATTATCAGCGGCTGCTACCGGCGTCGATGGGCTGCGGCGCGCTGCTGCTGTTGCTGACGGATACCCTGGCGCGCTCGGCGAGCGACATCGAGCTGCCGCTCGGCATCCTGACCGCGCTGATCGGCGCGCCGTTTTTTCTGCTGTTGCTGCTGCGCGGAGGGCGGGTATGACGCTGGTGCGTTTTAACCATGCGACCCTCGGCTATCCGCGCCGGACGGTGATCGACGGCGTGACGTTCGATCTGCGACGCGAAGAAATTTGCTGCCTGCTGGGGGCCAACGGCTGCGGTAAAACCACGTTGATTCGCACGCTGCTTGGCCTGCTGCCGCCGCTCGGCGGCGAGATTCTGCTGGCCGGCAAACCGGTCGGCGACTGGTCGCCGGCGGATCGGGCGGCCGTCATGGCCTGGGTGCCGCAGGCGCATGATGGTCCCTTCGCCTTTCAGGCGCTGGATATGGTGCTGATGGGCTGCAGCGTGCATATGAGTGTGTTTTCCTCGCCCGGCCGGCGCGAACGCGAACTGGCTCGCCATACGCTGGATACGCTCGGCATTGGTCATCTGGAGCATCGCGTCTGGGCCACCCTGAGCGGCGGGGAGCGCCAACTGGTGCTGATCGCGCGCGCGCTGGTGCAGCGGCCGCGTCTGCTGCTGCTGGATGAGCCGGCGGCGAGTCTCGATTTTGGCCACCAAATCACCCTGCTGAATACCATCCGCCAGCTAAGGGCGCGCGGCATGACCCTGCTGATGGCGACGCACCATCCGATGCATGCCCGGGCCGTCGCCGATCGGGTGGTGTTAATCGCGCCGCCGGGCACGGTGAGCCAGGGGCCGCCCGAAACCATGCTGAGTTGCGAAGCGTTAGCCGCGCTCTATCACGTACAGCCGGAAGAGATACGGCGCCATCTGGGAACAGAACAATGGACATAAGGGGAGCCCGCCATGCTGATTGATGAAATTAATTTTGCCGACCTCTACCAGCAGCAGCTGAAGCTGGCCGAGCGCACGGAAAAAACGCCCGAACACTGGGATCAGCGTGCGGAAAAAATGGCCGCAAGCTGCGCAAGCCCGCAGGACACCTACCTGCCGCAACTGTTGACGAAGATGGATCTCAGCGGCGCCGATACGCTGCTGGATATGGGCTGCGGTCCGGGATCCGTTTGCCTGGCGCTGGCCGACCGGCTGCAGCGGGTGTACGGCGTGGATTACAGCAGCGGCATGTTACAGCTGGCCGCGCGGCGGGCGCAGGAGCAGGGCATTGATAATGCGACCCTGATCCGCCGCGCCTGGGAGGATGAGTGGGACGATCTGCCGCAATGCGATATCGCCGTGGCGTCGCGCTCCACGCTGGTGGCGGATTTGCGTCAGGCGATGTTGAAGCTCAATCAGAAAGCGCGGCTGCGGGTTTACACCACCCACACCGTCAGCCCGTCGTTCATGGATGTTCATATTCAGCGCGCGATCGGCCGCCCGGTGGTGGAATTGCCCAATTACATCTACGCCGTCAATGTGCTGTACCAGATGGGGATCCGCGCCAAAGTGGATTTTATCCGCGGCCCCAACTGTCAGGGCGACAACGCCACTTTCGAACGGCTGGTGGAGAATGTGCGCTGGTCGATGGGCGAACTGAGCGACGATGAACGGCAGCGGCTGTTTGACTATTACCGGCAGCGTCGCAACAGCGACAGGTCGCTGGTCTCGCCGACTCGCGACTGGGCGCTGGTGTACTGGGATCGGGTTGCGCTGGCGGAGGACGGCGCATGATTTTTTATTCGCAGGCGCAGATCGATCAATGGCTGCTCGACGATATTCAGGGCGGCGATCTCACCACGCGCGCGCTGGGCATCGGCGACCGTCAGGGACGTATGGTCTTTCAGCACCGCCAGGGCGGCTGCATCAGCGGTCTTGAGGTCGCCCGGCAAATGCTGCAGCGGCTCGGCCTGGTGGTCGAACTGGCGCTGGAAGACGGTTGGGTGGTGCGGCCCGGCGATACCTTGCTGATCGTCAGCGGCCGCGTCGATGCGCTGCACCAGGGGTGGAAAGCGGTGCAGAACGTACTGGAGTGGAGCTGCGGCGTCACTCGCTACCTGTTCGATATGCTGCGCATTCTGCGCCAGCACGTGCCGGACGGGCAAATCGCCTGCACGCGTAAAACCATCCCCGGCACCAAACTGCTGGCGACCCAGGCGGTGCTTGCCGGCGGCGGCATTATCCACCGGGCCGGCTGTGCGGAGACGATTTTGTTATTCGCCAACCATCGCCATTTCTGGGCCAATCCCGACGACTGGCGCGGGATGGTGGCGGCGCTGCGCCGCGAGGCGCCGGAAAAAACCATCATTGTCGAGGCCGATAACATCCGGCAAGCGGAAGCGGCGCTGGCCGCCGGGCCGGATATGGTGCAGCTGGATAAATGTCCGATCGACGACGTGCCGGCTTTTCTGGCGCGCGCGGCTCGGCTGGCTCCCCGCTGCCGTTTCTCGCTCGCCGGCGGCATTACGCTGGACACGATTGACGCCTGGGCGCGTACCGGCGTGCCGCTGCTGGTGACGTCGGCGCCTTATTACGCGCCGCCCGCGGATATCAGCGTACGCCTCGATCCCCAATAGATTAGCGGCGGCCATTCAATGACCGCCGCGGCACAGCGGTGTCGATGACAAAAAATAGACAATAAGACAGGGGTAGCAGGATGAAATTAAAGAAGAGTTTTTTATATATCGCCGTTGCGTTGACGGGCACAGGGAATAGCCACGCGGCTCAGCAGGAAGACAGCATGACCATCTGGTCCAGCCCGGTGGTAGCCACCAGCGATATTCTTGATCAGGACGCGATGGCGCAGTTGGACAAACGCAACGTGGCGGAAGCGCTGAGCGTGATCCCGGGCGTTTCGCTGCAGAAATCGGGAAATCGCAATGAGCTGCAGGTGCGGGTGCGCGGCTTTGATAATCGCCAGGTGCCGGTGTTCTATGATGGGGTGCCGATTTATGTGCCGTACGACGGCAACCTGGATTTGGGGCGCTTTCTGACCTCGGGTCTGGCGTCGATCGAGGTGTCTAAAGGCTACACCTCTCTGCTGCAGGGGCCGAATCAGATGGGCGGCGCCATCAATATCACTACGCAGAAACCGCAAAAGCCGCTGCAGGGTTCGGTGAGCTATCGTCAGGGCTGGAGCCGCGGCGATGATAATGCTTACGACACCAGCGCCTCGTTCGGCGCGAAAAACGATCTGGGCTATATCCAACTGAGCGGCAGCCGCCTGAAGCGCGACTTCGTCGGGCTGCCGCACGGCGTGGAAAGCGGCGTCGTCGGCGAGGGCGGCAAGCGGGAGAATTCGGCGTCCGATGATAAACACGGCCTGATTAAGCTGGGCTTCACGCCGCGCGAAAACGATGAGTACACCTTCACCTGGATCAAGCAGGATGGCGAAAAGAACAGCCCGCCGTATGCCGGCACCAGCGGTCAGGCGGCCCGCTACTGGCAGTGGCCGGAATATGACAAAGAGAGTTATTACTATCAGGGCACCACTCGCCTGGGCGATCGTTTTACCCTGAAAAGCCGCGCCTGGCACGATACTTTCAAAAATACCCTGCTGATGTATAACACGCGCGCGGCGTTGCAAAACAAAAACGGCAGCTACAGCCGCTACGATGATTTCAGCAACGGCGCCGGGCTGCAGCTGTCGGCGGATATGCGTGAGAGCGATCTGCTTTCCTTCGCCGCCCACTGGAAAGAGGATGTGCATCGGGAGAAAGGCTCGACAACCGCGCCTTATGATCGTTACAAAGACGGTACCTGGTCACTGGCCAGCGAATATCAGTGGGCGGCGGCCGATAATCTTGATGTGGTGGCCGGCATCAGCTATGACTGGCGCAAGAGCCTGCAGAGCATGAAGCATGGCAGTAACGGCGACATCATCCACTATGACGATAACGACCAGCGCGCATTTAACTGGCAGACGATGGCGAAATACCATTTCGATAACCGGGATACGATCGCGCTGTCGCTGTCCGACCGCAGCCGTTTCCCGACGCTGAAAGAGCGTTACACCACCAGTAAAGCGGCCACCGGCCAGACGGTGCTGGTTAATCCTCATCTGAATGCTGAACGGGCGCGCAGCGTCGACCTGACCTATAACGGTTATATCAGCGATAGCTGGGGCTACGAGGCCAGCGTCTATTACAACTGGGTCAACGACGCGATTCTGACGCAAAATATCGACGCCAACACGTTGCAGAACCGTAACAGTGGCCGGGTAGACTACGCCGGTCTGGATGTGGGCATCAACGGCAGCCTGTCCGAGCTGGTCAAGATCGGGCTTAATTACAGCGCGATCCACAGCGATGCGAAACGTAAAGAGATCGGCAAAATTACCGGTCTGCCGACGCAAACGCTGGTCGGCTGGGTGACGGTTACGCCGTGGCGCACGCTGAGCATTACCGCGTCTGAAGAGGCGCGCTCATCCAGCTACAGCAGTACCGACGCCAGCCAGAAAGCCGCCGGGTTCGCGGTAACCAATTTGCGCGCCGATTATGAAATCGGTCACGGTCTGAGCGTTAATGCCTCGGTGAATAACCTGTTCGATAAGACCTATGCCTATACGGAAGGCTTTATTGAAGAAGGGCGTAACTACTGGGCCGGCGTTGAATATAAATTCTAAACGCGCAGCGCGGAAGAATCGCGCCGGCCGCGCGTCGAAACGGATGGCGCGCGGCCGGCGCAACTTGCAGGAGACGGTAATGACAGAGAAAGTGACGCCGGTCAGGTTAGCCAGCCTGAAGGCTATTTTATGCAACACGTTAAGCTATGCGGATCAATCGCTGCCGCCGGTTAAACAGAAGCGCAGCGCGCCCGCGGCGCGGATCCATCTCGACGGGCTGGAGTGCGATAACGGCGATCGCGAGCAGTACGACGATCCCGATAATGCGCTGATGCACTACGCCTGGGAACATTATGCTTTCTGGCGTGAGCGTTTCCCCGCCAAAGCGGATCTGCTGGCGCAGCCGGGGATTTTCGGCGAAAACTTCTCCACCGAGGGGATGAGCGAGGCGGATATCTGCATTGGCGATGTGTTAAAGGTCGGCTCGGCGCGGGTTCAGGTCTCCTGGGGGCGCGAAGCATGCCACACCATGGAGGAGCGTTTCGACGATCCTGAAATGCCGCAGGCCATGCATCACCTGGCCAAAAACGGCTGGTTTTACCGCGTATTGGAAGAGGGCGACGTCCGGGTCGGCGATGTCTTTATGCTGGCCGATCGTCCGCATCCTCACTGGACGCTCAGCCGGGTGCAGCAGGTGTTGTTCGGCAACGAACAGGACGTCGCGGTGCTGGAAACGCTGCAGTCGCTGCCTTATCTGGCCGCGGCCTGGCGCACGCAGTTTGCCGCGCGGCTGGCGGCGCTGCGCGGGTAGCGTTAATCCTGGGGCGCGGCGGTTTTTTAGCGCCCGGCCTAAGCGCACAGTACTTGGCGCAGGCGGGCCGGAACGGCGTCGGCATACTGGCGCAATTGCTCGATCGCAATATCGACCAGCGCCGAGGCCGGCCGATGCCGCGGGCGAATCAGGCTGACGGTGAACGGCACCTCGATGCTGAACGGGCGTACCGCGATCGCCCGGGCCGCCATGCCGGCGTAGTCCAGCGCGGTGAACGGATTGACGATCGAAATGCCCGCCCCGGCGCTGACCATGGCGCATACCGAAGCGGCGCTGTGGGTCTCTATCACCATCCGGCGTTCGACGCCCGCCTGCAGGAACAATGTATCCAGCAGTTGACGGTAGCTGTCGGCGCTGGACAGGCTGATGTAGTTTTCGCCGGCGAAATCGGCCGGGGTGAGCCGTGCTTTAGCCGCCAGCGGGTGCCGGGTCGGCAGCACGCAGACTTCGTTCAGCGTCATCAACGTCCAACGTTCGGTGCCGGCCGGCGTGCTGTCGCTTTCGGTCAGGCCAAGATCGTGGCGCTGGGCGGACAGCCACTCGTCCAGCAGCGGCGATTCCTGCGGCACGATATGCAGACTGAGCGACGGATAGCGGGTCAGCAGCGGTTTACACACGTCAGGCAGCAGCGACTGGGAAAAAACCGGCAGACAGGCGATGGAGAGCTGGGCCTGCTGAAAACGGCGAATATCGTCCGCGGCGCTGATAATTCGATCCAGTCCGTAATAGGATCGCTGCACCTCTTCAAACAGCTGTAGCCCCTGGGCGGTGGGATAAAGCCGACCGCGCAGTCGTTCAAACAGCGTCATCTGAACCAGTTTTTCAAACCGGGCCAGTTCGCGACTGACCGTCGGCTGGGACGTGCTCAGCAGCGCCGCCGCCTCCGTCAGATTGCCGGTGGTCATGACGGCATGGAAAATCTCGATGTGTCGCAGTGATACCCCGGCCATAGCGCCTCCCCGCTTCAATTCATCCATATCATAAATGAATAGAGTCTGGCTAAACAGATATTTTATGCAGAGTGCGGCGCACGCCATAATGACCGCATTGAATGAATCGATCTGTTTCAGAGGACGGCTATGCCACACGATTTGAATGACGTCGCGCACGCGCTGAACGCGCACAATCTGCGCGCGCTGCCCGCCCGTTTCGGCTGCCCGGTCTGGGCCTATGACGACCGTACTATCATTGACCGTATCGCAAAACTGCGTCAGTTCGATACCGTCCGCTTTGCGCAGAAGGCCTGTTCCAATACTCACATACTGCGTTTGATGCGTCAGCAGGGCGTCAAAGTGGATTCGGTATCGCTGGGTGAGATTGAGCGCGCGCTGGTCGCCGGGTTTGTGCCGGGCACCGACGAGCATGAGATCGTGTTCACCGCCGACCTGCTGGATCGCGCTACGCTGCAGCGGGTCGTGGCGCTGAATATTCCGGTCAACGCCGGCTCTATCGATATGCTGGAGCAGTTGGGGCGCCAGGCGCCGGGCCACCCGGTCTGGCTGCGGATTAACCCTGGTTTTGGCCATGGCCATAGCCAGAAGACCAATACCGGCGGCGAAAATAGCAAACACGGCATCTGGTACGGCGATCTGCCGCAGGCGCTGAGTCAGATTCAGCGTTACTCGCTGCGTTTGGCAGGCATTCATATGCATATTGGTTCGGGCGTGGATTACGGCCATCTGGAGCAGGTGTGCGATGCGATGGTGGAGCAGGTCATCGGTCTGGGGCAGGATATTGAGGCTATCTCCGCCGGCGGCGGCCTGTCGATCCCTTATCGCGCGGGAGAAGAAGCGATCGACACCACGCACTATTTCGGCCTGTGGAATAAGGCGCGCGAACGGATCGCCGCCCATCTCGGCCATCCGGTGACGCTGGAAATTGAACCGGGTCGCTTTCTGGTGGCGGAAGCCGGCGTGCTGGTGGCGGAAGTCTGTGCGGTGAAAGATATGGGGAGCCGGCATTTTGTGTTGGTCGACGCCGGATTCAACGACCTGATGCGGCCGGCGATGTACGGCAGTTATCACCATATCACGCTGCTGGCCGGCGACGGGCGCGATGTCAGTCAGGCGCCGCTGCGCGACAGCGTGGTGGGCGGGCCGCTGTGTGAGTCCGGCGATGTGTTTACCCAACAGGCGGGCGGCGGCGTTGAAACCATTGCGCTGCCGGAGGCGAAGCCCGGCGATCTGCTGATATTTCACGATACCGGCGCCTATGGCGCCTCCATGTCGTCGAATTACAACGGCCGGCCGCTGCTGGCGGAAGTGCTGTTTGAACAGGGCGTGCCGCGGCTGATCCGCCGCCGTCAGACTATCGAAGAGCTGTTGGCGCTGGAGCAGGTATAAGCCTCGCGCTCTTCCGCCCGGCGCCGGGTATCGTGACCGCCGTAACCCGCTGCGCGTCACGGCGAACTTCTTTACCGCGTGACGGCCGGCGTCGCAGTCCGCGCGGTCTGATTAGGCGGCGAACCGCGCTCTCCCTTCAGTCGGCATTTCCTTTTTCATCGGCGCCTGGGCGTGCCGCCAGCGAAGCGCCGCTTTGGGCGGCGGCGTCGCAGCTTGCGCGGTCTGATTAGGCGGCGAACCGCGCTCTCTCTTCAGTCGTCATTTCCTTCTTCATCGGCGCCTGGGCGTGCCGCCGTTTCGGGCGTCGGCGTTGGCGGGTTCAGACCCGCTGCGGCCGTCATCTGGCTGAGCGCGTTTCATTGATTATCCTCATCCTGCTGCGTAAAAGGGAAAGGCGCCGGTGCTGATAAAACTCAGGATGTCCGTCTCTCCGCCGTGCCGTCCCCGCGGATGCGGGCCAGGTTTTGCCTGACGACGGACCGGATGGAGACGGCGGCAAGCGCAGACCGTACGTACGATGCGAACGTCGCCGCATGCGCTTTATGGCCGCTGGTTCAGCTGTTCGTAATAACGAATTTTTTCCACCTTCGGGGCGGATCCGCCGCCCTCGAATTCCGCCGCCAGCCAGGCGGCGACAATCTCTTTCGCCAGTTCCGGCCCGATCACTCTGGCGCCCAGCGTCATGATGTGCGCATCGTTGCTTTTACGCGCGCGGCCGGCGGAATATGTGTCATGGCACTGCGCCGCCCGGATCCCCTCGACCTTATTGGCGACGATGCTCATCCCGATGCCGGTGCCGCACAGCAGGATGCCGCGCGCATGGCGGCCGGCTTTGATCGCCTGCGCCACTGTCCAGGCGACGTCGGGATACATCGGGTCCGCTTCAGCCGGCGTCTGACTGTAGTCGGTCACCTGCAGCCCGCTGTGTTGCAGGAAAGCCACAAGCTGATTTTTTAAATCAATGGCGGCGCCGTCGGCGCCAATCGCGATGGAAGGCATATCAATCTCCTGCTGGCTGATAATGAACGTGGCCGGCGCGCCAGTCGCCGGCGAGAGGCGTTACGCGGCGGCGGCGTTTCCGGCAGGGCTAACATAGCTCGCTTTGTTCAAATGTTCAATGATTGATATTTTGAATGGCGTGGCGCTTGCCGCATTATTTTATTGAAAGCGTGATTCGGATCGTTTTTTACCCGACTAGCGCGTTTCGGTGGGGTTGATAACAAACCCTCAACCTGTTTCTTATTCAGGTAGTTATTGTTTCGGTGATTGTATTAAATTTTATATTAATCAATATTTTGGTTGGTATTTTCAGCGAGATTAGAAGACTGTCATGGTGTGGAAACTCATATTTTTACCGTTTTTTTTGGCGATTTTTGACGCAGATAAAGATCGTGCTCACAATTTTGCAACCATAGATTAGGCAAAAATTAACCTCAGGGGTATCGTTCATATGTTCATTTGGTGTGTTAATGATATAAACCTTTTCTGAGGGCATAGCTATGTGTCAGACCTGCATGAACGAAAAGAACGGGGGCGGCGGCATCCCGGGCCAGATCGGCGCGGCGCATCCGCGATGGAATGAGCGCGCCCGCGCGTCGGACGCGGCCGTCATGCCGGCGGAGGGCGTATGAATACTCACTCCGTTGTCGCGGCCGTCGAAAAGTCGGCCATCAGCAAAATATCCTGGCGTCTGGTGCCTTTCGTCGGGCTGATGTTTTTCATTAACTTTCTCGATCGCACGGCAATCTCTTTCGCCGGTCCGAACGGACTGAATAACGATCTGGGGCTGACCGTCGCGCAGTTCGGCCTGGCGTCCGGCATTTTCTTTATCGGCTATATTCTGTTGGAGGTGCCCAGCAACCTCGCGCTGCACCGTTTCGGCGCCCGTAAATGGCTGGCGCGCATCATGGTGTCGTGGGGGATCGTGTCGCTGCTGTTTACCTGGGTCAGCAGCGTGGAAGGGCTTTACACCCTGCGTCTGCTGCTGGGGATCGCGGAAGCCGGTTTCTTCCCCGGCGCTATCCTGTTTCTGAGCATGTGGGTGCCGGCGCGCTATCGCAGCAAGATCCTGTCGCTGTTCTACCTGGCGCAGCCGCTGACTATCGTGTTCGGCGCGCCGCTGGCCGCCTGGCTAATCGACCAGCACGGCCTGTTCGGGCTGGCCGGCTGGCGCGTGATGTTCCTCGGCGTCTCGATACCGGCCATTCTGGTGGGGATTATCACCTGGTTCTATCTGGTCGACCGGCCGTCGCAGGCGCGTTGGCTGAACGACGAGGAAAAAAGCTGGCTGGTTGCCGAACTGGAGCGCGAACACGCGCAGAAGAATACCCGCCATCATCCCGGCGTGATGACCGTGATGTTTAATAAGCGGGTCTGGGTGCTGTGTCTGATCTATTTCGGCTTTATCTATGGCCTGTATGCGCTGGCCTTCTTCCTGCCCACCATTATCGCCGGCTTCCAGCAGCAGTTCGGCACCACCTTCAACGTGATGGAAAAAGGGTTAATCACGGCTATTCCTTATTTACCGGCGGCGGTGGCGATGTATTTCTGGTCGAAAGACGCCACCCGTCGCGGCTGCCGCACCTGGCATATAGCGATTCCGGCGCTGACCGGCGCCGTTAGCGTACCGCTGGCGTTATTTATGGGATCGCCGACGGCCACCATCGCGGTGATTACCATCACCGCCTGCTCTATTTTCGCCGCCTTACCCAATTTCTGGACGCTGCCCACGCAGTTCCTGACCGGCGCCTCGGCCGCGGCGGCCATCGCGCTGATTAATACCATCGGCAATGTCGCCGGTTTTTCGGCGGGCTATATAACCGGCATGGTGCGCGGCATTACCGGCACCTACGTCGTTCCGATGATGATCGTCGGCGGCCTGATGCTGCTGTCCGCCGTGCTGATGGCGCTGCTGAGCCGTGCGGACAAATTACCCGCCGTCAATCCGCTAACCCAGGAGCGTTGATATGACCTATCTGTTTAACCAACCCTCCGCCTTCGCCCGCGAACTTACGGAGGGCCTGGTTGCCGCCCATGCCGATAAGGTGCGTCAGGTGCCCGGCGGCGTGGTTCGGAGTACGCGCAGCCGGCCGGGCGATGTGGCGATCGTCATTGGCGGCGGCTCCGGCCACTATCCGGCCTTCGCCGGGCTGGTCGGCCAGGGGCTGGCGCACGGGGCGGCGATGGGGAATTTGTTCGCATCGCCTTCCGCCCAGCAGATCTGCTCGGTGGCGAAGGCCGCGCATAACGGCGGCGGCATCCTGCTGGCGTTCGGCAACTACGCCGGCGACGTGCTGCATTTTGGCCAGGCGCACGCGCGTCTGCAGGCGGAGGGCATTCCCTGCCGGTTGCTGGCGGTGACCGACGATATCTCCAGCGCACCGGCGGACGAACGCGATAAACGGCGCGGCGTCGCCGGCGATCTGGTGGTGTTCAAAGTGGCGGCCGCGGCGGCGGAGGCCGGCTGCTCGCTGGACGAGGTGGCGGAGATCGCCGCGCGGGCCAACGCGCGCACCCGTTCGCTCGGCGTGGCCTTTTCCGGCTGCACGCTGCCGGGCGCGGATCAGCCGTTATTCACGATCCCGGCCGGCATCATGGCGCTGGGGATGGGCATCCACGGCGAGCCGGGTATTCAGGAAGGGCCGATTCCTGCCGCCGATGAGCTGGCCGATCTGCTGGTGACGGCGTTGCTCAATGAAGCGCCGTCCGGCGATGAGGCGCAGGACGGGCAACGGGTATGCGCGATCCTCAACGGGCTTGGCGGCGTGAAATATGAGGAGCTATTCGTGGTTTACCGGCGAGTGGCGCAGCGGCTGGCGCAGGCCGGGTTGACGGTGGTCGAGCCGGAAGTGGGCGAACTGGTGACCAGTTTCGATATGGCGGGTCTGTCGCTCACCCTGTGCTGGCTGGATGACGAGCTGCAGCGCGGCTGGCAGGCGCCGGCCAATACGCCGGCCTTTCGTAAAGGCAGCATGGCGCCGGCGGAACCGCTGGCGCCGCAGGAGAGGATCGAACAGCCCGACGTTATCCCCGTTGCTACCCGCGTTTCGCGCCGGTCGGCCCGCTGCGTGAGCCAGGCGCTGGACGCGGCGCGCGAGGCGATCGTGGCGCATGCGGCTGAACTGGGGCGTATCGACGCCGTCGCCGGCGACGGCGATCACGGTATCGGTATGGAGCGCGGCGTGCTGGCGGCGGCGGCCTGCGCGCAGCAGATGCTGGCGCGCGAGGCGGGAGCCGGGACGCTGCTGCAGCGCGCCGCCGACGCGTGGGCCGACCGCGCGGGCGGTACGTCCGGCGCGATCTGGGGCGTGGCGTTGAATGCGCTGGGCACCGTCCTGGGCGATGAGCTGGCGCCCGATGCGCGCCGGGTGGCGGAGGGCGTGCGTCAGGCCTGCGCCAGCATCATGCACTTCGGCAAGGCGCGACCGGGCGACAAAACGCTGGTCGATGCGCTGATCCCTTTTAGCGACGCGCTGTCGCAGGCGGTGAACGAGGACGGGGCCGGGCTGCCGCAGGCGTGGCGTCAGGCGGCGGCGCGGGCCAGTCAGGCGGCCGAAGAGACGGCGCGCCTGCTGCCGCGCATTGGCCGCGCCCGTCCGCTGGCGCAGCGCAGTCTCGGTACGCCCGATGCCGGCGCAGTTTCTCTCGCGCTGATCCTCAACGCGGTGGCGGATATCTGGCAGCAAGACGGCGTTGAGCCGTCGGCGCGACGGGAGATCTGCGACCAATGAGCCAGCGCAAACTTACCCTCGGGGTGAGCCTGAAAATGTATTTTGGCTACCGGCAGACGCTCGACTGGTGCCGCCAGATTCGCGCCGAGATCGGGCGCCGGCCGCATGACGCGCTGAGCGCGCTCGAGCTGTTTGTCCTGCCGTCGTTCCCCGCGTTGGCGCCGGTCTGCGAACTGCTGGCCGACACGCCAATCGGCGTGGGCGCGCAGGATCTGCACTGGGAGGACGCCGGCGCCTTTACCGGCGAGGTGAGCGGGGCGTTGCTGCGCGAGATGGGCTGCCGCTATGTCGAGGTCGGTCACGCCGAGCGGCGGCGCGACTTCGGCGAAAGCGATGAGCGGGTGGCGCTGAAAATCGCGGCGGCCCTGCGCAACGGGCTGACGCCGGTGCTGTGCGTGGGTGAGGCGCGGCAGGGCAGGCCGGCGCAAACGATCGAACTGTGCCTGACCCAGCTTGAGGCGGCGCTGGAATCGGCGCTGACGCAGCGGTTGAGCGGCGAGGTGATCGTGGCGTATGAACCGCAATGGGCGATCGGCGGCGGCGCGCCCGCGCCGGTCGAGGAGACGGGGGCGGTGTGCCGGGCGCTGGCGCGGCGTCTGCAGCAACTGCTGCCGCGGCATGACGGGCGGGTGATTTATGGCGGCAGCGCCGGGCCGGGGCTGTTGACGCAGGCCGGCCCGGCGTTCGACGGACTGTTTCTCGGCCGTTTCGCCCACGATCCGGCGGCGTTCGGCGCCATTCTGGACGAGGCGGCGCAACAACAGGAGCGGAAATAATGGCGATGGGATTAAGCACCTACGCTTTTTTCTGGCGCGCGTCTGAGCGCGTCGCACAGCCGATAGCGCTGGATGAGATGCTGTCGCAAACCGCCGAACTGGGGGCGAGCGTGTTTCAGATCTGCGATTACGGCGCGCTGGAGCAACTGTCCCGACGCGCGCTGGAGGGGCTGCGTCAGCACGCCGCCGACGCAGGGATTGCGCTTGAACTGGGGACGCGCGGCGTTCAGCGCGAGCATCTGCGGCGCTATCTTAATCTGGCCCGGACGCTGGACGCCCGTTTCGTCCGCACTATGTTCAATAGCGCCGATCACCGGCCAACGGCGCAGCAGGCCGAAGCGCTGCTGCGCGATGTCCTGCCGCAGTACGAACGGCAGGGCGTTGTGCTCGGCCTGGAAACCTACGAACAGGTGGCCACCCGCGATCTGCTGGCGGTGGTTGAGCATATCGACAGCCCGGCGCTGGGCATCTGTCTGGACGCGGCCAACTGCGTGGCCGCGCTGGAGTATCCCAATGACGTTATCCGACTGACCGCCGATCGGGTGGTGAATCTGCATATTAAAGATTTCGCCTTCGCCCGTCAGACGGGCTGGGTCGGTTTTACTTACTCCGGCTGTCAGCTGGGCAGCGGACTGCTGGATTATGACTATCTGTACCGCACCGTCCGGCCAGACGAGAGAAACATTAATCAGATCATCGAACACTGGCTGCCGTGGCAGTCCGACGCCGATGCGACCTGCCGGCTGGAGGACGCCTGGACGCGCCACAGCCTGAATTATCTCTGTTCCCGCAAATCCGAGGAGTAAATAATAATGATTACCGAGCTAAAGACGATTACCCTGCTGGGCGCCGGCGGCAAGATGGGGATGCGTATCTCCGCCAATCTGCAAAAAAGCGCTTATCAGATCTTTTACTGCGAAAATTCGCCGCATGCGCAGCAACAGGTACTGGCGGTGGGACGCGAGTTGTCGCAGGCGGATAGCGTGATTCCGCTCAGCGACGTGGTGATCCTCGCCGTGCCGGATATCGCGCTGAAAAGCGTGTCGGCCCAGGTGGTGCCGCTGATGAAGCCCGCCGCCGTTCTGCTTACGCTGGATCCGGCCGCCGCCTACGCCGGGTTGATCGCCCGCCGGCCGGATATTGACTATGCGGTGGCGCATCCCTGCCATCCTTCGGTTTTTCTGGCGCGTTTCACCGCTGAGCAGCAGGCGGATATGTTCGGCGGCGTGGCGGCGCCTCAGCACGTGGTGGCCGCCTGGGAGACCGGCAGCGACGCGCAGCGCGGTCAGCTGGCGCAGGTGATCGGGGTGATGTACGGCCCGGTGGAAGCGGTGCATTGGGTAACGGTAAAACAGCTGGCTTACCTGGAGCCGACGCTGGTGGAGACGGTCGCCTGCATGGTGGGTACGCTGATGAAAGAGGCGCTGGATGAAACCATCCACGGCGTAGGCGTGCCGGAAGCGGCGGCGAAGGCGATGCTGTACGGCCATATTCAGATTGCGCTGGCGGTGGCGTTCCGCAGCAGCAACCCATTCTCCGATGCCTGCATGATCGCCATCGAATACGGTAAGGAAAAGATTATCCGGCCCGACTGGAAAACCATCTTTGATGAGAAGGAGCTCGATCTGGTTTTGGCGCGCATGCTGAAGATCGACGCTATCGAGCGCGTTGATTAAACCGGCGCGATAGCCGCCCGGCGCAGGGCGCGAGGTCGGCCGGCTTCGCGCGCCGTCCGGGCGCCGATCGTTGCGCCGGGCTTGAGCCTCCGGCGACTGCGTGCAACAATCCCACGGTGTTCCTGGTGCGCCCGCACCTTTATCGGCTTAACTCTGCGTGAGGAAATCGTTGCCGCATGGAAAAACAACCAGCATCTCAGGATAGTGAACTGCTGACTGAAATCGCCGTCGCGTATTATCAGGACGAAATCACTCAGGAAGAGATTGCCAAAAAATTCGGTATCTCGCGCATTAAGGTCGGACGGTTGCTCCGGCGGGCAAAGGAAGAGGGGATTGTCGAGATCTCGGTGCGTTACCACCCGGTATTCAGCACCCGGCTTGAACAGCAGATGCTGGAGCGCTTTCCCATTCAGCGAGCGTTGATTGCGCTGGACAATCAGGATGAAGACGAACAGCGGCGCCAGGTGGCGGCGCTGGCCTCCGGCTATCTGGCGCAAACGCTGAAAGACGGTATGGTGGTCGCCGTCGGTCAGGGGCGCAACGTGGCCGCGGTGGCCGATTACGTCGGCAATGTGGCGGAAAGAAACTGTAAGTTTATTTGCGGCATCGGCGGCACCCACCGGCCCGGCGATGCGATTAACGCCGACCATATCAGCCGGCGGCTGGCGAAAAGGTTTGGCGGCGGCAGCGAAACGCTGTATGCGCCGGCCTACGTTGAGGATCGGTCGCTGAAACAGGCTTTTATGCAAAACGGCACGATTAAAGAGACGCTGGATCGGGCCCGTAAAGCGGACGTCGCGCTGGTGGGCATCGGCGACATGAATGAGAACAGCTATATGGTTAAGCTGGGCTGGTTCACGCCGCACGAGATCATCGACGCCAGCCTGAATCAGGGCGTAATCGGCGATATCGCCGGCTATGACTTCTTCAACGCGCAGGGGCAGCATGTGGATACCGTGATGAACGACCGGGTTATCGGCGTCAGCATCGAGGAACTGCACAAGATCCCCTGCGTGATCGCCATTGCGTCGGAAAACACCAAAGCGCTGGCGATTCTCGGCGCGCTGCGCACCGGCGCCATCGACGTGATCGCCACCAGCGCCAGCAATATAAGAACTATCTTAAACATGACTCAGTAGCGGGCTGTCCGGCCCGGCCACGCCTGCCCGCCGCGGCGTACGACCCGTCGTCGCGCGGAATTTTCCTCTGTCCCTGCCGCAATTGTAGACGATTTCACCTGGTCAGGCGGCGATTAATTCGCTATTATCCCCCACCTTCAGCGCTTCCAGCCTGATTTCCGTTGTTTTAGAGGAGGAAAAATGCCCTCAGCGTTAATGAGGACAGTATGTGGATTCGCTTTCTTAATAGTTTTGCTTGCCGCACCGGCCTGGGCGTCGTCAGACAGGCGGACCGCCGCAGCAGATGAAGAGTATTCTCGCAATAACGTACAACAACATTTACCTGATTTGCGAAAATACCCTTCTGGCACACCCCGTAAGAAAGCATTCCTGCAAGCCGTTGTCCCGGTTATCACTCAGCAAAACCAGATCATTCGTCAGGAACGCGACTGGCTGCTTAACAAACGTCACTCCGCCACCTGGGCTGCGGCGGATGCGCAACGTCTGCAGCAAATCTGTAGCCGCTATCGGGTCAGCTGCGGCGCGAATGCCAAACAGGTGAACTGGGATGCCCTGCTTAAACGCGTCAATACGCTGCCGGTTCATCTGGTGGCGACGCAGGCGGCGACGGAATCCGGCTGGGGCACCTCGAAGCTGGCTCAGCAGAACAATAATCTGTTCGGGCTGCGCTGCGCTCACCGGCGCTGCGGACAGCGCAACGCGCAGAGCGGCTATCAGTCATACGGTTCGATAGTAGAATCCGTGCGCGACTATATGCTGAACATGAATACGCACGGCGCCTATCAGTCTCTGCGCGAGTCGCGTGAGCGGCAGCGCGACAGTAATGAAGCGGATAAAGCTCGCCATCTGATCAACGACCTGGATAATTACTCGCAGCGCGGCGAAACCTATAATCGCTATTTGCACACCATCCTCGATCACAATGAACATCTGATCTCGCAAATTCAACGCACTACCACGACCGCCGTCGATGCGATCTGAGTCCGTTTAACGCGCGGCGTAAGCCGCCCGTGCAGGCGCGCCTGCCGCTGGTAAATTTTTTAGCCAGGCGCCGCGCCATATTGCTATGCCGCCCGAACGGCGTATGATAATAGAGCCGCGCCAGGCGGGAAAATAACCATGAGTAACAGGGCGTTAGTAGAATCATAGCCTTAACGCCTGGCTTGCCGCCTTAACGGGGCGTTTTCAGGGTTTGCAGCGTCTGGCGTTGAGCGGTATCCCTCCATTTTTCAGATGCAGGTGCGTTGGCTTTGTCTTCTTACCCCGACCGGCGTCGCCGCAGGGGGGAGCGAGTAATTGAGCGCGCCCGACGCATCTACAAGTTGAAGTATGGCGGGTAAAGTGGCAGATGCGCCCGTTAAGGGGCGACATCCGGATCGGCGTAATAGAGCTTTGAGTTTTATATGGATTTTTTCTCTCTTGAGTTTGCGGGTTCTTTCGTCATCTTTTTTATATTGTACTGGCTGTGCCAGAAAAATATAAAAATGCAGAACGTGCTTCTGATCGCGGCAAGCTATCTTTTTATTGCTTTGTTCAATATAAAGTTTTTATTAATCCTTGTGGTTTACAGCCTGCTGATCTACCTGCTGGCCAATGTGTTTGCTCAATATAAATATACGTCGGCGCGCATGACGTATAATTTGTTCCTGTTTGTCATTATCGTTTTATTCGTGGCGTTCAAATATTATTCATTCCTGCAGGAGTCGGTGCAGCAGGGATTCGAACGTTTCGGCCTGCATGTGGATCTGCCGGTGCTGGAACTGCTAACGCCGCTGGGGATGTCTTTCTATATATTCCATTCGGTCAGCTATGTCGTTTCGGTGCAGAAGAAAGAAATTAAACCGGCGCCGCTGGCCGATCTGCTGCTGTATCTGTGTTTTTTCCCCAGTATTGTCGCAGGGCCGATTAACCGGGCCAAAGATCTGCTGCCGCAAATTCAGGCGTCGGGCCGCGCGCTGCTGCAGCCATCTCGGGCGATTGCGTTGATCGCGTTCGCGCTGGCGAAACTCTTTCTGTTCAGCGCGTTTTTATCCGAACATTACGTAAACCCGGTGTTTGATTCGCCGGCGAATTTCAGCGCCGCGCAGGTGTTGCTGGCGATTTACGCCTATGCCTGGCAAATTTACTTTAATTTTTCCGGCTATACCAATCTGGTCACCGGGTTAGCGCTGCTGCTGGGTTTTGCCGTACCGCAGAATTTTAACTCGCCGTATCTGGCGGAAAACCTGCGTCTGTTCTGGCGGCGCTGGCACATCAGCCTGTCGCTGTTTATTCGCGATTATATTTATATCCCGCTGGGCGGCAATAAACGCGGCGTTATTCGCAAGAATATCAATATGTTTATTGCGATGGTGATTTCCGGCCTGTGGCACGGCGCCGGTATTAACTTTTTACTGTGGGGCGCGCTGCACGGACTGGGGCTGATTGGGCTGGAAATTAAAGACCGTTTTTTCCCGGCGCGCGAGGGCAATCCGTTCACGCGTCTCGCGGCCCGTTTGATCACTTTTCACTATGTCTGCTTCGCCTGGGTGTTTTTCCGCAGCAGCACCATTGACGATGCGCTGCTGATGCTGAAACAGCTGTTCAGCGGTTCATGGCGGGTGGGCTGGTCGCAGGAAAGCGCGCTGCTGGCGTTGGCCGGACTGTTGTTCCTCTGTTATCCGCAACTGGTGACGTTCAAACGTTTTCTGGCGGAGACGCAGCAGCGCATTCCCTGGTTTATTTATCCCATTCCTTTGGTTCTGTTTTTAATGATGGTATTTATCTTCGCGCCATCCGGTATCCCGGGGTTTATCTATGCCAACTTCTGACGCGCAGTCTGTCGCCGGGCGCGGAGCCGCGGCAAAGGTGGTTTATATTCTGGTCGTGACCGCGCTGGCGTTGGTCTGGCTGAATCAGCGTTCTCTCAATCTGTTCTGGCAGCAGAAATATCATCAGGAGAGCGCGTGGGCGGGGCTGGCGGACTATGACGTATGGGCAACCGGCGACCGTCTGCATCAGGGCGTGACCGCCGGGCTGCAGGCGTTCAGTGCGACGCTGAACGGCGATGAACCGCTGTCGGACGATAGCGGGGAAGAGGCATCGCTGGCGGCCGGCCAGCCGGAAATAACCCGGCCGCTGGCGCCGCAGGGCGTGCTGGCCTCCTCCAGTGCGCCATCCGGCGAACGTTTTTCTTCCGAATGGCTGCTGCGCAGCCGGGCGGCCTCCGCCTCGATGGCGCGTCAATCCGGCGCGGCGCACCGGCCGGCCAGCCTGCCGGCCGACGCGGTGGTGATCAATTTTACCGCGCTGAAGAAGCCGGTGGTGCTGGCCGAGGGCGATAAAGTGTTATTCGCCGGCGATTCGATGATGCAGGGCATCGCGCCTCATATGATGAAGACGCTGCGCGAGCGCTACGGCATTAAGAGCATTAATCTGAGCAAACAAAGCACCGGTCTGGCCTATCCGAGTTTCTTCAACTGGCCGGAAACCATCAGTAAGGCGCTGCGCGCCAATGCCGATATCCGGCTGCTGGTAGTATTCCTCGGGCCCAACGATCCCTGGGATATGCCGGCGCCGGGCGGCGGAAAATACCTGAAATTCGGCAGCGATGAGTGGATGCAACTCTATCGCCAGCGCATCAACACCATTCTGGCCGAGGCGCGGCAACACGACGTGCAGGTGATCTGGATCGGCCCGCCGAATATGCGTAAGAAGAAACTTTCAGACAGTATGAAATATTTAAATACACTGTATTTGCAGGAAGTCGGTCAGGCCGGGCAGCGCTATGTGGCGGTCAATGAAATATTTAAATATCAGACGGATAGCTATTCCGACTATGCCGGCGACGGCAACGGTAGAGTGAAGCTGCGCAGCGGAGACGGCATCCACTTTAGCCTGGCCGGCCAGCAGGCGATCGCCGGCGATGTGTTATCATTAGTGGAATATAACCAGGTTGTAAGCCATCAAGATGAAACATCTCAGCCCTAATCGCTCCTTCCTGATACGTTCAGGCGTGTTTGTCGTGCTTTTTTCGCTGCTGGTTTCCTGTCATAACGATCGGAACCGGCCGGCGAAAGAGGGCGGCGAGCAGGAAAATGCCGCTATCGCGCACCAGTTAACCGATTTCGATGAGCCTAATCTGCGTGCTCTGGCGGAAAAATTGCGCTCCGCCTCGCAGCAAAGCATTCACATTGTGCAATTAGGCGATTCGCATACGGCGGCGGATTTCTTCACCGGCGCGCTGCGTCAGCAACTGCAACGCCGCTTCGGCGATGGCGGTCCGGGGTTTATCAGTCCGGTGGCGGTGCCCGGCCAGCGCTACGCGGAGATCAGTTTCGCGGCCGATAAACGGGCGTGGCAACTGATCTCCAGCCGTAAAGAGAAGCGCACGGATTTTCCGCTGGGCGGCATGATGGCCCAGCCGGCCGGCGAGCAGGCCAGCGTCATCCTGAATAGCCGGCGCGCCGGCGACAGCTATCTGGTGCAGGCGCTGTATCGCTCGTCCGGCCAGAGTACGCTGGCGCTTCAGTCGGCCGGCCAGCAGCGGACGCTGCCGTTGCCCGCGACGGACGGCAACTGGCGCTTTTCATCCGCCGCGCCCGCCGCGTTGCCGTTGAACGCCAGCGTGAACCAGGGCGCGTCGTTGCAGCTGGGAGGATGGTTAATCGCCCGCGATCGGCCCGGCGTGATGCTGTCCGCCCTCGGCATCAACGGCGCGACCATCAACATGCTGGACAAATGGCAGGACTGGCCGGAGACGCTGGCGCAGATGAAGCCGGATATGGTGATTCTGTCTTATGGCACCAACGAGGCCTTTAACGCGTCGCTGGATGCGGCGCAGTATCGTCAGAATCTGGAGAGTAAAATCGCCGCTCTGCGCCGCGTGGCGCCGCAGGCGGTCGTATTGCTGCTCGGACCCGGCGATTCGATAAAGCGTGCCGATGCCGGTTCCTGCCAGCAGATGCAGCCGCCGTTGCTGAATACGGTGATTCAGGTACAGCAGGCGGTGGCGCGCCAGCAACATACGCTATTCTGGAACTGGCGCGATTACATGGGCGGCGAATGCGCTATTCAGCGCTGGGCCAGCGAAGGGCTGGCGCGCCCGGACATGGTGCATCTGTCCCAGGCCGGCTACGAACAGAGCGCGCAGGCGCTCTATCAGCAGTTAATGCAAATTCTCGCGCTGTAGTCTGTGACGTAAACGGCCCGCGCCGGCATGGCGCTCCGCGGGCCGTCTTCCCCGACAATTCTCCCTTGCTCCCTTGCTCCCTTGCTCCCTTGCTCCCTTGCTCCCTGACTCCCTGACTCCCTGACTCCCTGACTCCCTGACTCCCTGACTCCCTGACTCCCTGACTCCCTGACTCCCTGACTCCCTGACTCCCTGACTCCCTGACTCCCTGACTCCCTGACTCCCTGACTCCCGCCGCGCTCAGGCGCCGACTGTGCTGACGGTCGTCACCTTTATTAATCATTAATTAACTATATAAAGTCTGATGATTATTGGGTTTTTGCCGCGCTTCAAAGTTTAACAAATAGCAAACATTATACTGACCGCTTGATCGCCGATTTATTACAACAAAAGCCAATAAAGGAACGCACGATGGATGACCAACTTAAGCAAAGTGCTCTGGATTTTCATCAGTATCCGATTCCTGGAAAGATTCAGGTCTCTCCAACCAAACCTCTGGCAACACAACGCGATTTAGCGCTGGCCTACTCGCCCGGCGTGGCGGTTCCCTGTCTGGAGATCGCGCAGGATCCGATGGCCGCCTGGAAATATACCGCGCGCGGCAATCTGGTCGCGGTTGTCTCCAACGGCACGGCGGTGCTCGGCCTCGGCAACATTGGCGCGCTGGCCGGTAAGCCGGTGATGGAAGGCAAGGGGGTCCTGTTCAAGAAGTTCTCCGGTATCGACGTATTCGATATTGAGGTTGATGAACAGGATCCCGATAAGCTGATCGATGTGATCGCCGCGCTGGAGCCGACGTTTGGCGGCATCAACCTGGAGGATATTAAAGCGCCGGAGTGTTTTTATATTGAGAAAAAGCTGCGCGAAAGGATGAAGATCCCGGTATTCCATGACGATCAGCACGGTACGGCGATTATCTGCACCGCCGCGGTGCTGAATGGTTTGCGCGTGGTGGAAAAAGAGATCGCCGATGTGCGTCTCGTGGTCTCCGGCGCGGGCGCGGCCTCCATCGCCTGCCTTAACCTGCTGGTGGCGCTGGGTCTGAGACGCGATCACATCGTGGTCTGCGACTCGCGCGGCGTGATTTACCGCGGGCGCGAAGAGAACATGGCGGAAACCAAGGCGGCGTATGCGATTGAGGATAACGGCCTGCGCACGCTGGCCGAGGTGATTCCGAATGCGGATATTTTCCTCGGCTGTTCCGGGCCGGGCGTATTGACTCAGGAGATGGTGCAGGGCATGGCGGCCAAACCGTTGATTCTGGCGCTGGCCAACCCGGAGCCGGAGATTTTGCCGCCGCTGGTGAAGGCCGTCCGGCCCGACGCCATTATCTGTACCGGGCGTTCGGACTACCCGAACCAGGTAAACAATGTCCTCTGTTTCCCGTTTATTTTCCGCGGCGCGCTGGACGTGGGCGCCACAACCATCAACGAGGAGATGAAACTGGCCAGCGTGCGCGCCATCGCCGATCTGGCGCTGGCGGAACAGAGCGAAGTAGTGGCCTCCGCCTACGGCGATCAGGAGCTGAGGTTCGGGCCTGAGTATCTGATCCCTAAACCGTTCGATCCGCGGCTGATCATTAAGATCGCGCCGGCGGTGGCGAAGGCGGCAATGGATTCCGGCGTGGCGACCCGCCCGATCCTCGACTTCGATGCCTATCTGGAAAAACTGACGCAGTTTGTTTACAAGACGAACCTGTTTATGAAGCCGATCTTCGCCCAGGCGCGTAAGCAGCCGCGGCGGGTGGTGCTGGCCGAAGGCGAAGAGCCGCGCGTTCTGCACGCTACGCAGGAATTGATCACGCTGGGGCTGGCGTCGCCGGTGCTGATTGGCCGCCCCGACGTTATCGAGATGCGGCTGCACAAACTGGGTCTGCAGATCGTTATCGGCAAGGATTTCGAGGTGGTAAACAATGAGTCGGATCCGCGTTTCAGAGAGTACTGGGGAGAATATTTCCAGATCATGAAGCGGCGCGGCGTCTCGCAGGAGCAGGCGCAGCGCGCGGTGATCAGCGATCCCACGCTGATTGGCGCCATCATGGTACACCGCGGCGAAGCGGATGCGCTGATCTGCGGCACCATCGGCAACTATGAAGAGCACTTCGAGGTGGTGAGTAAGGTGTTCGGCTTCCGCGACGGCGTGCACGTGGCCGGCGCAATGAACGCGCTGATCCTGCCCAGCGGCAACACCTTTATTGCCGATACCTACGTCAATGCCGATCCTACGCCGGATCAACTGGCGGAAATTACCCTGATGGCGGCCGAGACGGTGCGGCGTTTTGGCATTGAGCCGAAAGTAGCGTTGCTGTCGCATTCCAGCTTCGGCACCTCCGATTCGCCGACGGCGCAGAAGATGCGCGCGGTGCTGGCGCGCGTCAACCAGCTGGCGCCCGAACTGGAGATTGACGGCGAGATGCACGGCGATGCCGCGCTGGTCGAGGCGATTCGCCGAGAGCAAATGCCGGATAGCCCGCTAAAAGGTTCGGCTAATATTCTGATCATGCCGAATATGGAAGCGGCGCGTATCAGCTATAACCTGCTGCGCGTCTCCTCGTCCGAAGGCGTGACGGTGGGACCGGTGCTGATGGGCGTGGCGAAGCCGGTGCACATTTTGACGCCGATCGCCTCGGTGCGACGCATCGTCAATATGGTGGCGCTGGCGGTGGTGGAGGCGCAGACTCAGCCGCTATAGGCGCGGTTGCGGGCGGCGCCGGCCGGGAGCGCGTTTTACCGGCCGGCGCTCCGCTGCTGATGCAGCCATTTATCCAGCTCGCCGGCGAACTGTTGCCGGTCGCGCTGGCTCAGCGTGGCCGGGCCGCCGGTCTGGATGCCGCTGGCGCGCAGCGTATCCATAAAGTCGCGCATATTCAGCCGCTGACGAATAGTATCCGGCGTGTAGCGTTCGCCGCGCGGATTGAGCGCCACGCCGCCTTTATCAATCGCTTCCGAGGCCAGAGGAATATCGCTGGTGATCACCAGATCGCCGGCCGCCATACGGCGGACGATTTCGTTATCGGCCACGTCAAAACCCGGCGCCACGCGCAGGGTGCGGATAAAGCGCGACGGCGGTACCTTCAGCGTCTGGTTGGCGACCAGGGTAATCATCATCTGCGTGCGTTCCGCTGCGCGAAACAGCACCTCTTTAATCACGTTGGGACAGGCGTCGGCATCGACCCATATTTGCGTCATTTCTGGCTCTCCGTCAGCCAATCTCTGACCGGCAGAAAATCATGGTACAGCGCGGCCTCGGCGCTGCCCGGCTGAGGGTGATACTGATATTGCCAGCGGGCGAGGGGCGGCATGGACATCAGAATCGATTCGGTGCGTCCACCGCTTTGCAGGCCGAACAGCGTACCGCGATCCCACACCAGATTGAATTCCACGTAGCGCCCGCGCCGGTAGAGCTGAAACTCGCGCTCGCGCTCGCCCCACGGCAGGGTTTTACGCCTTGCGACAATCGGCAGCAGGGCGTCGAGGTAGCCATTGCCGACGGCCTGGGCGAAAGCGAAACAGGTGGCGAAGTCCGGCGTGTTCAGATCGTCGAAAAACAACCCGCCGATGCCGCGCGCCTCGTTGCGGTGGCGCAGGAAAAAGTAGTCGTCGCACCATTGCTTGTAGCGCGGATACAGATCGGCGCCGAATGGCCGACACAAATTTTGCGCGGTTCGGTGCCAGTGCACCGCGTCTTCGGTAAAGCCATAGAACGGCGTCAGATCGAAGCCGCCGCCAAACCACCAGACGGCCGGCTCGCCGTCCTGTTCGGCGATAAAAAAGCGTACGTTGGCATGACTGGTGGGCACATACGGGTTCAACGGGTGCACCACCAGCGATACGCCCATTGCCTGATAGCTGCGTCCGGCCAGTTCCGGTCGGTGCGCGCTGGCCGAAGGCGGCAGAGCGGAGCCGAAAACGTGGGAGAAATTCACTCCGGCCTGTTCAAACACCTCGCCGTGCAGGATCCGGCTGCGGCCGCCGCCGCCTTCGGCGCGCCGCCAGTTGTCTTCGACAAAGTGCGCGCTGCCATCGGCCTGTTCCAGGCGCTGGCAAATATCATCCTGCAACGCGAGCAGGAAAGCCTTTACATCGGCGATTATCGGTTCGGACATAGTTCTCTTTTATCGGGTGGCTAACTGGCGATGGCGCCTGACTGGCGGCGATTATACCATCGCCCGCCGCGCTGAAAGCAATGAAACCGCCGCGAAGCGACGCACGCAGGGCAATTTGATATTGCGTCTGCGCCGGATCACGCGATAATCAGATCATAACCTGATTCAACAGTGACGATGAGCTATGGAAATTCGTATCTTTCGGCAAGATGATTTTGAGGAAGTGATAACTCTTTGGGAACGCTGCGATTTACTGCGTCCGTGGAACGATCCCGAAATGGATATTGAACGCAAGCTGAACCACGATGCCGATCTGTTTCTGGTGGCGGAAGTGAGCGGAGAGGTTGTCGGTTCGGTCATGGGCGGTTACGACGGTCACCGCGGTTCCGCCTATTATCTCGGGGTGCATCCCGATTTTCGCGGCCGGGGCATCGCCAATGCGCTGATCAGCCGGCTGGAAAAGAAACTGATTGCGCGCGGCTGTCCGAAAATTCATCTGATGGTGCGGGAAGATAACGATGCGGTCATCAGTATGTATGAAAAGCTGGATTACGAAACCGTTGACTGTATTACGCTGGGTAAACGATTGATCGAGGACCAGGAGTACTGAGCCGCGAGGCCTGGCTCAGGCCGTAAAGGCCTGTTCCCGTCGCGTTTCATCTTGCCAGACGGTCGGGCTCATCATGCCGAACGGATGAGAGAACCGTCTGCGCCCGCATCTGCGAGCGATTGCTGGTTTTCAGCCTTGCTTGCCCAGGCCTGCGTTGCGGGCCGTCCGCCGGGCGTACTGCCGGCGCCACGTCAAACTATACCCGCTAACCGTCTGTTTTCTGCCGGCGCTGAGCGCGTTTTCGCGTCAATAATCTTTCAATTCAGCCGGTTGGCAGCGTTTCCCGTTCGGAAAAACATTCCAGGGCGCCAGAGTCGAAATCTCGGGTCCATCGGCGACGCTGCCATCAATCTCGTTATTTTTTATTAGTTCCCTTCCGCTGTGTAAGTTTTGTGTAAGGATATTTGTGGTAATGATTATTATTTGTATAATTGTTTCCATTGTAATAACTATTACAAGTCCGATAGAAGAGTGTCTCTGTTTCTCGAGCGTAGTCATCCAATTTTCCCTTTCGATACAAGCCATTGCGATGGTTTCTTCCTCGCGGCGAATGCTTTGTCGAACGTGATGAAAGGGAAAGGGCGTATGTCGATAAAACCAGTTGGCCTGACTTCGTTATCGCGGGAAAAGGAAAATCCTGAGGCAAACGCCGGGCTGGAGCAGGGATGACGTTGTAACGCGTTTGATTAAGAGACAGACGTTAATTTTTGATGATGAAAAGCATCCAATGCATCCCTTCCCTGTGCCGGCGGGCGGGTTTTTTGTCGTTTTCCGCGCTGCTGCACCTGGGGCTAATCACGCTGGCCTTATGGGCCGCGCGCACGCCGCCGTCGAGCGAAGCGTTGGCGGGGAAAGCGGGCGATAGCCTGAATATTACCATGCTGCAGATTCAGCATGCGGAACAGTCCGCCGGGCAAACGGCTGCCGCTGCGGCGCCTGCACGGGCGGCGGCGCCAGAAGGCTCGACGATGCCGGCGGCCAGCGAGATCGCGCTGCCGCTGGCGGATAAGCCGCGCATTGTGGTGCGGCAGGCGCAACCGGTAACGGCGTCGGCGAAAAAGCCGGCGCAGGTGCCGGTGAAAAAAACACCGGAAAAGGCGCCGCCCGTGCGCCAGCCTTCGCCGCGCGCCAGCGAAGCGCCGCAGACGGCCGAACGTTCAACTCGCCCTTCGCCGGATGCGCCGGCGTCTTCCTCTCCTGTATCCACGGGCTCCGCCGGCCGGCTGGCCGCTTCGGCGCAGGGCAGCAGCAACAGCGGCCAGGCCGCGCAGGGGACCGGCGCCGCCAGTACGCAGAAATTAACCGCTTTAAACCGCCGGGTTAATTACCCAACCCGCGCCCGTTCGCTGGGCGTGGAAGGGCGCGTGCGGGTGAGGTTCGACGTTACCGGCAGCGGCACGGTGACCAATATTCGTATTTTAACCGAGGATCCGGTCGGCGTATTCGCCGCATCGGTGATGAAAGATATGGCGCGTTGGCGTTATCAGGCACAGACCATGATGGCCGATCAGACCGTATCCATTGTTTTTAAGCTGGATGGCCATATCCGGCTGGAAAATTAAGCCATAACAAAAAGCGTCTTTTTAATTTTTAGTTCCGGGGAAAATTACATAATGAATAAAAACATGTACTTGATGATGATATTGTCCTTATTATCATCGTCGGCGTTGGCGCAGGAAAATGACGGCCAGAACAGCGGCGCGCCGGCGGCAGACGAAGCGGAGAAAAAAAGTAGCGCGCAGGACGGCGATGCCTCCGCCAGCGGCGAGGATACGATTTTAGTGCGCTCGACGCCGACCAGCCAGTCGATGGGGACGCAGATTTTAACGGCGGAGCAGATTAAAAAAATGCCGACCCGCAATGGCTCGGTGACGGAACTGCTGAAAAACAATCCTAACGTGCAGTTTTCCAAGACGGCGGATAATGGTAATACGCCTGGAGAAATCGCGCCTGAGAATGTCTCGTTTCATGGTGAGAAGTTTTACCAGAACAACTACATGATCGATGGGCTGTCCAATAACAACACCATTGACCCCGGCGCCAACGGTGGGGAGTTGGGCACGAACCCTGATGGCTACTCGCCGACTGATTTACCGGCCGGTGGCGCGCAGTCATTTTGGATCAATTCCGAGCTGATTGAGCAACTGGAAGTGTTCGATAGCAATGTCTCCGCCAAATACGGCGACTTCACCGGTGGCGTAGTGGACGCCAAACTGAAGGATCCGGATCTGAGTAAAGCTTCGGGTAAAATTTCCTATCGCACCACGCGCGATAGCTGGACGCGTTATCATGTGGATGCGGATAATCGCGAAGATTTTGAATCGGCAACCAACCTCTATTATCAGCCCCGATTTAAAAAACAGTTTTATTCAGCCAGCTTTAACCAACCGTTAAGCGATAAGGCAGGATTTATTTTTGCCTATAATCGGCAGCAGTCAGATATCCCGTATTATCACACCTGGTTAGATCAGTGGACGGATCAGGAACGTATTGCTGAAACCTATTTGTTGAAAGGCACATATCTGGCCGATAACGGCGATACTGTTCGCCTGACCGGCATGTATGCGCCGCACGAGTCCAAATATTATAAGCAGAATGTGAAAAACGGTTCCTATACTAATACGGGTGGTGGCTATCGCTTCAACATTGAATGGGAACATAACGCCAATTGGGGGAAAATCATCAGTCTGGCGGGTTACCAACATGAACAGAATAAGATCGAACATGAATCTAATACGCTCACAAGTTGGGTCTATTATAGCCCTTCGCTAAATTTCACCTCTGATGCGATTGATTGGCAAAGCTCCGCCAATTCATCGCAGAGTGGCGGATACGGCACTTATGCTACTGAAAAAAATACCACGACGCTGAAGCAGGATTACGAACTGAGTCCGCTGGCTTTGTGGGGCGTGCAGCACCAACTGGATTTTGGCTGGCAGACGGATTTCTATAATGCGCAATATCGCCGTTTCAGCGATGTGTATTCGGCCACGGTATCTCCCAGCGCAAGATTCGTTAATTCCGGCGTTGTTTGTCAGTCGGGCGACACCCTGTGTATTGACGGCGAACAATTTGCCGGTACCCGCCTGCTGTATCCGGAGCGAACCGTTAAAGGCAGTTATACCAATTATGCCGCCTATATCCAGGATAGCATTACGCTCGGAAAGCTGGAAGTGACGCCGGGAGTACGCTTATCTTATGACGATTATCTGGAAAATCTGAATATCGCCCCGCGGCTGGCCGCCTCTTACGATGTGTTTGGCGATCGCTCCACTCGCGTGTTTGGCGGCGCTAACCGCTACTACGCGCAGAACATGTTGGCCTATATGTTACGGTCGGGCATCAATGAACGCTACACGCAGACGCGGACTAGTTCCAGCGGCGACTGGAGCGCGCCGATCAGAGCCAATGTGGCGACCTATGATGTATCAGGCCTGAATACGCCATTTAGCGATGAGCTGAATTTGGGGCTGTCCCAGCGCGTCATGGATACTATCTGGACGGTGAAATGGGTACATCGCAAAGGACGCGAGCAGTTTGGTCAGGAAAGCTATATCGATGATAATAGCCAGCGCCGCTATTATTTAAGCAATAGCGCCAGCACCGAAGGTAATAATTTCTCTCTGACGGTTGAACCGATTAGCCCGTATAAGTTCCAGTGGGCGCAAGTAAATTGGGCGTTGGGCGCTAATATTTCTAAAAATAAAAGCAATTCGCAAACCTATTACGATGCAAGTAATCAGGATGACGTCAAGGTCATCTTTAATGAAAAATTGATGGATAAGGGTGATATCGATGCCCTGAATTTCAATACGCCGTGGAATATATTCCTGAATGTGGATACTTATTTCCCTGCGGCACGCCTGACCTGGGGCCAGCGTCTGGCCTATACCTCCGGCTATAAAGGCTATGTCACCTCTGTCATTGACTGCCCGGGAGGCTCTGGCGCCTGTGGCGATTATATCGGCAGGCCGACAATGTACACCGGTATTAAATATGGCGACTTCTTCTCCTACGACTGGCGTCTTGCCTACTCCCAGCCGATCTACAAGGAGCAGACGCTGGATATCACGCTGGATGTGCTGAACGTATTTGACAACGTGGTGGAAACTTCTCAATCGCTGGCGAATTCAAGTACCAGCCTCGTTACCTACAAACCCGGCCGCCAGTTCTGGCTGGGGGTCGCCTACACCTGGTAAGCACCCGATCCCGCGACGCCCTTGTCCGGCGTGGCGGGATGATGCCTTACGGAATGTCCGTATCGTCTCTGACCGCGTTTTTTCGTCGCGAGAAAACGCGTCGCAATATGAAAATAACAATAGTGACAAGGTCGTTATGAACTGGAAGAAATTTTATTGGCTGGCGTTCGCCGTCGGTCTGTTTACGTTAAGCGCCGGTAGCCTGGCCGCTGACGCCGGCGCGGTTCAAAGTCCGCTGCCGCATATAAAAGAAGGAAGGCTGGCCAACGGGCTGCAATATACCCTGGTGCCGCTGGCCGGGCAGCAAAACCGCATTGATATTCGTTTGAGCGTCGACGTCGGCTCGATTGATGAGCAGGATAACGAGTCCGGCGCGGCGCATATGGTCGAACATATGGTGTTCCATACCAGCGATGCGTTTGACCAGGGCGTGAGTCAGGCGCTGAATCAGCAGGGCTGGGTGCGCGCGCAGCACTACAACGCCATGACCAATTACGAACGCACGCAGTACATGATGAGTCCGCCGGCCGGGAAGCGCGAACTCGGACTGGCGCTACAGGCGCTGAGCCAGATGGCCGGCCACGCCCGCTTTCTGCCGCGCGATCTGGATAATGAGCGCCAGATTATTCTGGAGGAGTGGCGCGGCAAACTGGGAGTGGCTGAGCGTATGAACCAGCAGCGCGTCCAGGCTATCCGCCACGACTCGCGCTATCCGTTACGTCCGGTGATCGGTACCGAGCAGGCGATTAACGATACGCCGGCCAGCCTGCTGCGCGCGTTTTATCAGCGTTGGTATCGCCCGTCGAATATGCGGCTGTTGCTGATTGGCGATATACCGCTTGCCGAGGCCGAACGCGAGATCCGGCGCTACTTCGCCGATCTGCCGGCCGGGAACGTGCCCGTGCGCGACTACTATGAACCGCGTCTGGCGCCGCAGCTTGACGTGGTGCGTCTGCAGGATAGCCAGAGCGGCACCAGTCAGGTGTCCGTGGTCTATCGCTTTCAGGATGAAGGCGTGGGCGGGCGGGCGGGCATGCGTTACCGCCTGCTGAATCAGATCACGCTCAGCGCGCTAAGCCGACAGATGCGCCGGCAAAAGTCGGAACTGCCGCCCGAGGTCAGCAGTCTGGTGGTGCGTAAGTCGGATATCGGCAGAACGACCGTCGCGCTGGGTTTCTTTGCCGATGTGATGCCGGGTGGCCATCATGCGTCGCTCGCCGTGCTGCTGGGGGAAATAGAAAGGATCCGGCGCTATTCGTTAAGTGAACGCGATATCGTGGACGTGAAATCGGATATTCGCGAGGTGGCGCTGGGCATGGTCAGCCAGCCGGAACAGCGTGACTTCGCCGACTGGGTGCAGCAAATTACGGTTCCCTGGCTGCAGGGGCGCGCTTATGTGGGCAGTCAGACGCGCGGCCGCCAGGTGTTGGACGAGCTGGCCGGCATTACGCAGCAGGACGTTAATCAGCATCTGCAGCGCTGGCTGGCCGAAACGGACAGACTGGTGCAATTTAGCGTGCCGGGCTCGGCGCCTTTTACGCTGCCGACGTCTGAGGCCGTACAGCAGCAACAGACGCAGTGGACCACGGCGGCGCTGACGCCGCCGCGCCTGCCCGAAGCTAAACTGATCCCCGAGCTGCCGTCCGTCACGCAGCGCGGAGAACGCACGGCGTTGAAACATTTCCCGGCGCAACACGTCGAACAGTGGCAGCTCAGCAACGGCGACCGCGTGGTCTGGCTGCGTACGCCGCAGGCCGGTCAGACGGTCTATTTTACCGCAGAGAGTCCGGCCGGCTATATGGCCGCGGGGCTTAATCCATGGCAGGTGCAACTGGCCAGACAGCTGGTTGCGCAGAGCGGCCCGGCGGACTGGCGCGGCGAGGATCTGAGCGGCTGGAAGCAGGCGCGATCGCTGTCGCTGAATATCGATCAGACGGCGGAGCAATTGCAGTTTAGCGGGCAGGCGCCGGTGGCGCAGCTGACCAGTCTGTTCGGCCTCTATTCCGCGTTGCACAGCGCGCCGGGCATTGATCCCGAGGTGATGAAAGAGAGCATGACGCGGCTGATTCGCCAGCAGATCAATAGCCAGCAATCGGTGGCGGACCTGCGCGGCCGCGAGATTACAGCGCTGCGCTTCGGCCGGCCCGCTTATCCGCAAGCTCAGCTGACGCAGCTAAAACAGGTCGCCGCGCCGGAACTGCTGGCGCAGTGGCGTAAGGCCGCATCGGCGCCGGCGACCTATTATTTGCTGGCCGATATGCCCGCTGAACAGTTGTTGCCGCTGGTTGAGCGCTATCTGGCTTCGATTCCGCGCCGCACTATCGGCGACGCGACGCCTTACCTGGCGCAAACGGGCAGGCGAGAGGCGGTGTCCGCCATCAGCATCGAGCCGCGCGCGGATATTCGCGCCTGGAGTTTCACGCCCTGGCGCTGGACGCCGCACAGTGCGGTGCAGGTTAGCGTCGCCGCCAGTCTGGCCAATAAGTACCTGAAAAACAGCCTGCGGGATGATGAGCTCGGCATTTACCGCATGCAGGTGAACAGTCTGTTGGATACCAGCAAACAGCGCATTGAAACCGAGGTGACCTTCACCAGCGCGCCGCACAGGGCGCAGGCGCTGTGGCAGCGTGCGGAGCAGATTTTCACCTCGCTGCCGCAACAGATTACCGGCCAGGATATTGAGGGGCAGAAACAGCAATTTATCCGTGCGGAGCAGCGTCGACGGCAGGATATTCTCACCCAGCAGCACCGCCTGATGCTGAGCTATCAGCAGTATGGCGATCCGCGCTATCTGAGTGAACAGGCGCATCTGGCTGAGGCGATCACCCTGGAGGGCGTGCGCGCGATGGCGGCCCGTCTGTTTAATCCGGATAACCGGGTGCTGTACATCACGCTGCCGCAGGAGGCGCAACTATGAGAAAGCTGATCGCACAGATGCTGGACCTCTGCCGGGAGTTTTGGGGCAGGGCGCAGTCCTGGCAGGCGTGGTTATTCCTGCTGCTGATCCTTGCCATGGGCATGTCGATTGTCTATCTCAACGTTCTGATCAATAACTGGAGCAAGACGTTTTACGACGCGCTGGGCGAGTTCAACGGCGGGCTGCTGTATTCGCTGGTCAAAGAGTATTGCGTTTATATTCTGATTTATATCGGCGTGTTCGTGTATCAGGAGTGGTTCACCAAACTGCTGATTATTCGCTGGCGCGCCTTCCTGACCGAGCGGTTTATCAACGGCTGGCTGGCGCAGCGGGCGTTTTACCGTCTGTCGCTCAGCGGCCGGATGGATAACCCCGACCAGCGTATCGCGCAGGATATCGATCTGTTCGTCACGCAAACCGTGCGCTTATCGGTGTCATTTATCATTACCTTCGCCCAGCTGTTCTCTTTCCTGTTTATTTTATGGCAGCTCTCCGGCGTCCAGCATTTTTCCCTATGGGGTCATGAGATAACCCTGCATGGTTATCTGGTCTGGGTGGCGCTGATCTATAACCTGGCGGGCAGCCTGATCACCCATGCGATCGGGAAAAAACTGCACGGCATTAATTACCATAAACAGCGCGTCGAGGCGGATTTCCGCGCCGCGCTGCTGCGTAAGCACGACAACGCCGAGCAGATTGCGCTCTATGGCGGCGAGCAGCAGGAAAAAAATCAGCTGCGCCATGCGTTTTCCGCCATTGCGGCCAACTGGCGGCGGGTAATGAACGGCGAACGCGATCTGGGCTTGTTTACCGTCGGCTATACCCGGGTCAGCCTGATTGTGCCGGTGTTCGCCGCGCTGCCGGCGTTTCTCAGTAAAACCGTTACGCTGGGCGGGCTGATGCAGATTCGCAGCGCCTTCGGTCAGGTGCACGGCGCGCTCAGCTGGTTTATCCATTTTTATTATTCGCTGGTCGAATTGTCCGCCAGCCTGGAGCGTTTGAGCCAGTTTCAGCAGGAAATCGCGCGCCATCAGTCCGGCGATGAGCCGGTTGCCCAGGGCGAATGCCTGAGCGTGGAAGCGTTATCGTTCTCCACGCCGCAGGGCCAGCCGCTGTTGCGCAACGTAGCGTTCAGTTGCGCGCCGGGCAGCTGGAGCCGGCTGTCCGGCCGCAGCGGGCTGGGTAAATCGACGCTGCTGCGCACGCTGAGCGGACTGTGGCCCTATTACCAGGGGCGCTGGCAGGCGCTGAGCGGCAAGAGCCTGCTGTTGCCGCAGCAAAGCTATCTGGGGCAGGGAACGCTGGCCGAACTGTTATGTTACCCCGAAGCGCCGATCGCGGATCGCGAACGGCTGCGTCAGGCGCTGGACAGCACCGGTTTGGCGGCGTGGCGCGATAAGCTCGATGAGCGGCTTAACTGGGAACGGGTGTTTTCCGGCGGCGAGCGCCAGCGGCTGGCGTTTGCCCGCGCGCTGATCGTCCGGCCCGATACGCTGTATCTGGATGAGGCGACCAGCAATCTCGATCCGGCCGGGGCCAGAGCGATGCTGACGCTGATCAAAACGGCGCTGCCCGACTGTACGGTGATCGCCATCACCCATCAGGATGAGCTGGATGAATTTTTCCCGCAGCATTACGATTTGAACGCATTTTCTCAGCCGTAAGCGGGCGTAACGATGCGCCGCCCGGGGCAAGCCGCGCCGGGCGGTGGTATGCTGGCGGATTGAATTCGATTTTAATGGCACTTTCCGCGCGTTGTGCAATCCAACCGTCTGAAGCCGATATGCGCTCAGACGCGGCGTGTCGTAAGCTATCTGAGGAGTCAATGTGATGAGATTTCGCCCATTATTACTGGGATTACCGCTGGTGCTGAGCGGGTGTGGCACGATGTCTAATTTTTCCTGGTCCAGCCTGTCGCCGTTTAACTGGTTTGGCGGCGCGATAACCGTGCAGGATTCGGGCGTGGGCGACATCAATGCGGGAACGCCGCTGTCGGAGCCGGTGCTGAATAAAGCCCTGAACGAAGATTACCGGCTGCGCAGCGGCATGGGTACGCAAAACGGCCAACTGGTGGCGTTCTATGAAGCGCTGGATGGCGATAGCGTCCGGCTGGTGATCAGCGGCCAACCCAAAGGGGCGGTGACCCGGGTGGACGTGAGCGATGCGGCGATCGCGAGCCAGTGGGGCGTGAAGGTCGGCGACGCGTTCTCCTCGCTGTACGGCAAGGCCTTTGGCTCATGCTGGCTGGGACAGGGGGAGGACGCCCGTCGGGTGGAATGTGCCGCGCCGGGCAGCGCGCACGTCAGCTATATCTATGGCGGCGAGTGGCGCGGGCCGGAAGGGCTGATGCCGTCGGACGACGTGCTGCGCGACTGGAAAGTGGTTAAAATCGTCTGGCGCGCTCAGGCGCGCAACTAAGTCACCGTTTGCGCCGGGATGCGGCGCCTGCCGGCGCCGCGTTCACGCAACGCACCACAAAATGTCGTGATTGCCACAGCGGCAGGCAGCAAGCGCCGGCCTCTGCTTCCTTTCTTATCAATCCTGCAAATCTTTTGTATCCCGACCGTCCCGCGTTTTTTATATCGCCGGCGCGAAAAGGTGCCTTTTCACGCCCTGCGTCGGCGCGCCGCTGCGCTCTTTTTGAGCGTTTGCTTGCCGGCGCGGGGAAAAAAATCCTTTTTTGTCGTTAAGCAAGATAAACGTCACACAGCTTCCGGTATGATAGTTGCATTGGCAGTTAATCAATTAAGCGCTAACTATAAAAACAGATATACCCGTCAGGGCGAAGGTTCGCTGGTCAGGTCATGCGGCGCGTATCCGGGCCATCCCGCGCCTGCGACTATCGGGTATCACTATCATGAGGAATCACCATGACACGAATTCAAAGCGGCATTTTGCTGGAACATCGCCGTTTTGCCATTTATATGGAAGCAATGGTGCAGGGCGAATTTGATGCTATCCGCCAGGGATGCCGCAAATTCTGCCAGGCGCTGGAAGACCTGCAGCAGCGCCATCCCGATGCCGGGCTGGGCGGCGTAATCGCCTTCGGCCATGACGTGTGGCGCGACCTGGATTGCGACAACGGCGCCGAAGAGCTGAAGCCGTTTAGCGCGCTCGGCAAAGGTCTGGCGCCCGCCACGCAGCGCGATCTGTTGATTCACATTCAGTCTCTGCGTCATGACGTGAATTTCAGCCTCGCCCAGGCGGCGCTGGCGGCATTCGGCAGCGCCATTCATGTGGAAGAAGAGACGCACGGTTTTCGCTGGGTGGAAGAGCGCGATCTGAGCGGCTTCGTCGACGGCACCGAAAACCCGCAGGGCGACGAGGCGCGGCGCGACGTGGCGATTATCGGCGCGGATCAGCGGGATGCCGGCGGCAGCTATGTGTTCGTGCAGCGCTGGGAGCACAACCTGAAGCAGTGGCAGCGCTTTAGCGTGGAGCAGCAGGAAAAAATCATCGGCCGCACGAAGCAGGACAGCGAGGAGCTGCCGTCCGATATCCGCCCGGAAACCTCGCACGTCAGCCGGGTCGATCTGAAAGAAGAGGGCAAAGGGCTGAAGATCCTGCGGCAGAGCCTGCCATACGGCAGCGCCAGCGGCAAGCACGGCCTCTACTTTATCGCTTACTGCCACCGCCTGCACAATATTGAGCAGCAGTTGCTAAGCATGTTCGGCGAACGTGACGGCAAGCGCGACGATATGCTGCGCTTTACCCGCGCGGTTAGCGGCAGCTACTTTTTCGCTCCCTCGCTCGATCGTCTGTTGACGCTGTAACCTCCGGCGCCAGGCGGCGGTCTGGCGCATTCCTTATTTCTGCGGCTAAACTTATCGCCGGGTCACGCCCGATCGGCAACGGTGTTGCGTGGGGAGATATGCTTTTTTGTTCTTAATTAACCTTAAATATTCTATAAGAAGGTTATATCTTCAGCCGTGCTTGTTCATACACTGGTTCACCATAAACGCAGTTTTCCCCCATCTTTCCGGTACATCGGCGTCTCTCGCGCTTTTGGTCAGCTCAGCGTCCGGCAATTCGTTCGCCGGGCGATAGTCCGCGATAATCGTCGGGGGAATCATACATTTCTAAGTGAGGCAATCGCATGAAGCAAATATGGATAAGAAAGCGGCTGGTCAAAGGTTTGCTGGCGTTAACGCTGCTGGCGGGCGGAAACGCGCAGGCGACGGAGTTGCTGAACAGCTCGTATGATGTTTCGCGTGAATTATTTGCGGCGCTTAATCCCGGCTTTCAGCAGCAGTGGCTGGCGCAGCATCCCAACGACCCGCTGACGATTAAACAGTCGCACGCCGGTTCCTCCCGTCAGGCGCTGGCTATTCTGCAGGGGCTGAAGGCGGACGTGGTGACGTACAATCAGGTGACGGATATCCAAATCCTGCACGATCGCGGCCGGCTGCTGCCGGCCGACTGGCAGAGCCGTCTGCCGGACAACAGCTCGCCGTTCTATTCCACCATGGCGTTTCTGGTGCGCAAGGGCAATCCGAAAGGGATTCATGAGTGGCAGGATCTGGTGCGCGACGACGTGAAGCTGATTTTTCCTAACCCGAAAACTTCCGGCAACGCGCGCTATACCTGGCTGGCGGCGTGGAACGCGGCCAGCGAGGCGAACGGCGGCGATATCGCTAAGATTCGCGGCTGGATGCAACGCTTCGTCGGCAATGTGGCGGTATTCGACACCGGCGGCCGCGGCGCGACCACCACGTTTGTCGAGCGCGGGCTGGGCGATGTGCTGATCAGTTTCGAGTCCGAGGTGAACAATATCCGCAATCAGTACGGCGCGGATAATTACGAGGTGATCGTGCCGCAAAGCAATATTCTGGCCGAGTTCCCGGTGGCGTGGATCGATAAGAACGTCGCGGCCAACGGCACCGAACAGGCGGCGAAAGACTATCTCAACTATCTGTACAGCCCGCCCGCGCAGCGCATCATCGCCGATTTCTATTATCGGGTGAACAATCCGCAACTGATGGAACAGCTGAAGGCGCGTTTCCCGGTCACCCGGCTGACGCGGGTGGAAGATCGCTTCGGCAGCTGGGCGCAGGTGATGCAAACGCATTTCGCCAGCGGCGGCGAACTGGATAAGCTGCTGGCGGCGGGACATCAGTAATGCCCGCAGGCGGCAGCAAGCGGGTATTGCCCGGTTTTACCCTGAGTCTGGGCAGCAGCCTGTTTTTTATCAGTCTGATCCTGCTGTTGCCGCTTAGCGCGCTGATGGTGCAGCTGGCGCAAATGAGCTGGGCGCAGTACTGGGCGGTGATCACCAGTCCACAGGTGGTGGCGAGCTATAAGGTAACGCTGCTGGCCGCCGGCGTCGCCACGCTGTTCAACGCCGGATTCGGTCTGCTGATGGCGTGGATTCTGACGCGCTATCAGTTTCCCGGCCGCACGCTGCTTGATGGCCTGATGGATTTACCCTTCGCGTTGCCCACCGCCGTGGCCGGCCTGACGCTGACGGCGCTGTTTTCCACCGGCGGCTGGTATGGCGAATGGCTGGCGCAGATTGGCGTCCGCGTCTCTTATACCTGGCTGGGTATCGCGGTGGCGATGGCGTTTACCAGCATTCCCTTCGTGGTGCGCACGGTGCAGCCGGTGCTGGAGGATCTGAGTCCGGACTATGAAGAAGCGGCCCGCACGCTGGGCGCCAGCGACTGGCAGTGTTTTCGGCGGGTGATTTTGCCGGAAATCCTGCCGGCGCTGCTGACCGGCACCGCGCTGTCGTTCACCCGCAGCCTGGGCGAATTCGGCGCGGTGATCTTTATCGCCGGCAATATCGCCTGGCAGACCGAAGTCACCTCGCTGATGATTTTTATCCGACTGCAGGAATTCGATTACCCGGCGGCCAGCGCCATCGCGTCGGTGATTCTGTCGGCCTCGCTGTTGCTGCTGTTTAGTATTAATATGGTGCAGAGTCGCTATGGTCGACGTACCGGGGGCGCGCAATGAACGAGCGCACGCCGCGGCATGCGGCCTCCCGTCGCGCCGGCAACGTAAGCAAATGGCTGCTGATTGGTCTGGGCAGCCTGCTGTCGTTGATCATGCTGGTCATCCCGCTGGTCTCTATTTTTGCCGCCGCGCTGGCGCAAGGACTGGGCGGCGTATGGCGCAACCTGGCCGATCCCGATATGTTGCACGCCATCGGCATGACGCTGCTGGTGGTGGCGATTACCGTGCCGGTTAATCTGCTGTTTGGTACGTTGCTGGCCTGGCTGGTCACCCGTTTTCGCTTCGCGGGTCGCCAGCTGCTGCTGACGCTGGTGGATATTCCCTTCGCCGTATCGCCGGTAGTGGCCGGGCTGCTATATCTGCTGTTCTACAGCAGCAATGGCCCGCTGGGCGGCTGGCTGGATGCGCGCGGCATTCAGCTGATGTTCGCCTGGCCCGGCATTGCGCTGGTGACGATTTTCGTCACCTGTCCGTTCGTGGTGCGCGAACTGGTGCCGGTTATGCTCAGCCAGGGGAGCCAGGAAGAAGAGGCGGCGCTGCTGCTGGGCGCGTCCGGCTGGCAGATGTTCTGGCGGGTGACGCTGCCGAATATCCGCTGGGCGCTGCTGTACGGCGTGGTGCTGACCAATGCGCGCGCCATCGGCGAGTTCGGCGCGGTGTCGGTGGTATCGGGGGCGATTCGCGGCGAAACCTACACCCTGCCGCTGCAGGTGGAGTTACTGCATCAGGACTATAACACCGTCGGCGCCTTTACCGCCGCCTCGCTGCTGACGTTGATGGCCATCGTCACGCTGCTGCTGAAAAGCGCTTTGCGCTGGAGGCTGGAGCGTCAGCAGCGCCAGGCCGGCCGGCAAACGCGGCGCGGTGGTCAATAATCTGCGTCTGGCTGTCCCCGTTCGGCGCGGCGGCGCTACTTTAAGGAGAACGGAGTGACAACGCTGGAACACTATATCGGCAATACGCCGCTGGTGAAGCTGCAGCGCCTGACTCAGGGCTGCGACAGTGAGATATGGCTGAAACTCGAAGGGAATAATCCGGCCGGTTCGGTAAAAGATCGCGCGGCGTTCGCCATGATCCAGCAGGCGGAGCGACGCGGCGAAATCTCGCCCGGCGATGTGCTGATCGAAGCAACCAGCGGCAACACCGGCATTGCGCTGGCGATGATTGCGGCGCTGAAAGGCTACCGGCTAAAACTATTGATGCCGGATAACATGAGTCGGGAGCGTCAGGCGGCGATGCGCGCCTATGGCGCGGAGCTGATTCTGGTGCGTCGGGAGCAGGGAATGGAAGGCGCGCGCGATCTGGCGCGGCAGATGGCGCGTTCGGGGCAGGGCAAGGTTCTCGACCAGTTTAACAATCCCGATAACCCCTACGCGCATTTCACCACCACCGGGCCGGAGATTTGGCGCCAGACGGCGGGACGGTTGACCCACTTCGTTTCCTGCATGGGCACTACCGGCACGATCACCGGCGTCGGCCGCTATCTTAAAACGCAGAGCGACCGGGTGCAGATCGTCGGCCTGCAGCCGCAGGAGGGCAGCAGCATTCCGGGGATTCGTCGCTGGTCGCCAGCCTATGTGCCCGGCATCTTTCAGCCGGAGCTGGTCGACCGCACTCTGGATATTTCTCAGCAGGAAGCGGAGCAGACGATGCGTCAGCTGGCGCAGCGCGAAGGGATCTTTTGCGGCGTCAGCTCCGGCGGCGCGGTGGCCGGCGCGCTGCGCGTGGCGCGCCGCAATCCGGGCAGCGTGATCGTGGCGATTATTTGCGATCGCGGCGATCGTTATCTATCGACCGGCGTGTTTGAGCGCGACTAATCGGCCCCGATCTGTAGCGCGACGGCTGGCCGGGCCCGTTGCGGCCGACGTCTTATTCCCGCTCCAGCGCGTGAATCGGCTCCATCGCCGCCGCTCGCCGGGCCGGGAAGAAGCCAAAGATAATGCCGGTCAGACTGGCGCACAGAAAGGCGGCGACGATCGACGCGGTGGAGTAAATCATCGGAAAATTGCGGCTGATCGAAGCGGCGGCCGCGCCAATTCCCAGCGACAGCGCCACGCCCGCCGTTCCGCCCAGCAGACAGACCAGCACCGCTTCGATTAAGAACTGCTGCATGATATCGCTGGTCCTTGCGCCGACCGCCATACGCACGCCGATTTCCCGCGTTCGTTCGGCGACCGACACCAACATGATATTCATCACGCCGATACCGCCCACCAGCAGCGAAATAAACGCGATCGCCGAGACCAGCAGCGTCATGGTCGAGGCGGTCTTCTCTATTGTCTGACGAATGCTGTCGGTGTTCATCACAAAGAAGTCTTTGGCGCCGTGTCGTCGGGTCAGCACGCGGGTAATGCCCTGTTCGGCCACGCTCAGGCTGATATTATCGTTAACCCGCACGGTGATGCTTCTCAGGTACGACTGGCCGATCATGCGTTTCATCGCCGTGGTGTAGGGCAGCCAGACATTCAGATTCTCATCGCTGCCGAAGCCGCTCTGGTTCTTCTGCACCACGCCGATAACCCGCACGGGCAGCGTGCCGGCGAGGATCACCTTGCCTATCGGGTTCTCTTCCGGCCGAAATAACTTATTGCGGGTGTTTTGATCGATTACCGCTTCCTGACTCAGGGCGATCACGCTGGCGTGCGGGAAGGCGATCCCTTCGGCCAGACGGTAGCCGCGCACCATGAAAAACTGTTCGCCGACGCCGCTGACGCTGGCCGATACCGAGATATTGCCGTAGCGCAGCGTAACACTGCCGGAGACCGACGGCGTGACGCTGTGGACATAAGGCTGCCGCGCCAGCACGTCCGCATCGCTGGCGCGCAGCGTCTGGATGGCGGCGGAGCGCATATCGCCAAAATCTTTGCCGGGGAAAATCTCCAGCGTGCTGGTGCCCATCGCGCTGATATCGGCCAGCACCCGCTGCTGCGCGCCGTTGCCCAGCGCCACCACCGACACCACCGAGGCGATGCCGATGATAATGCCCAGCATGGTCAGGAAGGTGCGCATGCGCTGGGCGTTCATCGCCAGCAGCGCCATCTTAAAGGCGTCGAGAAAACGATCGCGCGCCTGACCAAAGGTGGAAACGCCGTCGGACGCCGGCGCCGCGCGCGCCAGCGTCGGGCGGACGCTCGGTCCGGTTTGCCGATCGGCGATGATCTCGCCGTCGTGGATCTCGATAATACGCTGGGCGTGGCTGGCGATTTGCATATCGTGAGTGACGAGTACGATGGTGTGTCCCTGACTGTGCAAATCCTTCAGGATCGCCATCACGTCGTTGCCGTTGCGGCTATCCAACGCGCCGGTCGGTTCATCGGCCAGAATGACTTCTCCGCCGTTCATCAGCGCCCGCGCAATACTGACCCGCTGTTGCTGACCGCCGGACAGCTGGCTGGGGCGCCAGCTCAGACGATCGGCCAGGCCCAGCCGCGTCAACAGTTCCGTCGCGCGCCGTTGACGCGCCGCGCGTTCTCTGCCGACGTAGATGGCCGGAACTTCCACATTGCCGCGTGCGTTAAGATCATTGAGCAGATGATAACGCTGAAAAATAAAGCCAAAGTGCTCACGCCGCAGTTCGGCCAGTTGGTCGCTTTGCAGCGCCTGGGTAGCGCGACCTGCGACCCGATATTCGCCGGAAGAAGGCTTATCCAGACAACCGAGAATATTCATCAGCGTGGATTTTCCCGAACCGGAGGCGCCGACGATCGCCACCATCTCACCGGCATTGATCGTCAGGTTAATGTTCTTCAGCACATGAACCTGCTGCTCCCCGTTGAGAAACACGCGGTTGATGGCGCAAAGCTGGAGTAGCGCGTTGTTCATGCTCACAACCTCATCGGCGGGCCGGGACGGCGCGGCGCGCTGGCGTCGGATTGAGGGGACAGCCGGCTGACGATTACATTCTCGCCTGCTTTCAGGCCGCTGACGATCTGGGTATAAACATTATCGTTCAGCCCGACGGTGACGTTTCTCTGCTCTATTCGCCCCTGATCGTCGACCACCTGCAGCGTGGCGTGAGGGCCGAATGCGTCGAGCGCGGTAGCCGGCACCACCACGGCGTCCTTCACCGAGTTGAGCAGAATATAGACCTGAGCGGTCATGGAGATACGCAGCGTACCCTGCGGATTATCCACGTCGAACAGGCCGTTATAGTAAATTGCGCTGGATGAAGTGGAGCTGCTGCTGGTGCTGCTGCTGGAAGACGAGCTGCTGCTGTCGCTGCTGATCGAGTCCGGCGCGGGTTCAATGGCGCGCAGCGTGGCGTGGTAGCGCTGCGCCGGATCGCCGAGGATGGTGAACCAGACCGGCATGCCGGTTTTCACCTTAATCACATCGGCTTCGGAAATCTGCGCTTCGACGGTGACGGTATCCAGATTGGCGACTTTGGCGATGGTGGGCGTACTTTGCGCGGCGTTGACCGTCTGCCCCTCTTCCACCGGAATGGCGACCACGGTGCCGTCCATCGGCGAAACGATACGGGTATAGCCGAGGTTGACCTGCGCGGTGTTGACCGCGATTTGCGCCTGCACTATCTGGGCGTCCAGCGCGCTGATTTCGGCCTGCGTCACGTCCAGCTCGGCCTGAGCGCTATCAAAATCGATCCGCGCGCCGAGCCCGCGCGCCGCCAGCCTCTGCTGGCGCTGCCAGTTCAACTGGTTATTGCGCAACGTCGCCAGCCTGGCGTTGCGCTGGGCCTGAATATTTTTCAGCGCGGCTTCGCTGTCTTTGAAGGCGTTCTGCTGCGTCAGGTCATCGATTTCGGCGATGAGCTGGCCCTTTGTCACCTTATCGCCCAGCGCGACATGCAGGGTTTTGATCTGGCCGGTAGCCTGCGCGCCGACGCTGACCAGCTTCTGCGCTTCGATGGTGCCGTCGGCCAGCACGGTTTGTTCCAGATCGCGCACTTCGGCGCGCGCTGTGATGTAGTCCGGTTGCGCGGTGGAAGGCGCAAAGATAACGTACAGTAAGATAGCCAGCAGAATCAGACACAGAACAACCAGGGATCTGCGAGGCGATAACAGACGTGATGGCATAAGATGGCAACATCCTTATATAAAGCCGCAGGGCAAGGGGGGCATTCGACGGTATAATTTACTCTGCCGATTATGCCTGAAGGGTAAGTTTTTACGCTCAAAAAGGTAATGATTCCGTAAATCAGGCTGCACATAATGATAGCAGGCATGAGAATGCCGCAGACAATTGCTTATGAGGACAGGCTATGAAAATTTTGCTGGTCGATGATGATGTTGAGCTGGGAAATATGCTCAGTGAATACCTGCGGGCGGAGGGGTTTAACGCTTCCAGGGTACTGACTGGCAAAGAGGGGATCGAAGGCGCGATGTCGGGCGAGTATACCGCCATGATCCTCGATATCATGCTGCCCGATATGAGCGGGATCGACGTGTTGCGTCGGGTCAGAAAAAGCCGGCGCCTGCCGGTCATTATGCTGACGGCGAAGGGCGATAACATCGACCGGGTCATCGGGCTTGAGATGGGCGCGGATGACTATATGCCGAAGCCCTGTTATCCGCGCGAGCTGGTGGCCCGGCTGCGGGCGGTGCTGCGCCGCTATGACGAACAGCCGAAGCGCGAGGATCACAGCGGCGTGGCCGTGCATGGCGAACTGGTGCTGAACCCGGCGACGCGCACCAGCGAATGGCGCGGGCAGCCTTTTGAACTGACCGCCTCGGAGTTCAATCTGCTGGAACTGCTGCTGCGTTCGCCGGAACGCGTGGTCTCCAAAGATGAGCTGTCCGAAAAAGGGCTGGGAAGACGGCGCGAGGCCTACGATCGCAGCGTGGATGTGCACATCAGCAATATTCGTCAGAAACTGGCCCAGCTTGAGGGCAACGCCATGTCGATTGAGACGGTGCGTAGCGTAGGCTACCGGATCCATTGATTATGCGCGGCAGGTTGTTCTGGAAAATTTTGCTCGGCTTTTGGGTGACGTTTATCGTCATCGCTCAACTGCTGTGGCTGGCGTTTTCGCTGTACGGCGAACGGCCTGAATCGCCGGAGCATAACGCGCTGCGGCACATCGTCAATTTGCAAATGGGCATGGCGGAACAGGCTCTGCGGCAGGGCGGGCTGCCCGCCTACCATGCGATGGTTGAACGCTGGCCGGCCAGCGAGCGCGAGTATATTACGGTCAACCTGAGCGGTGAATTGCCGCTTAACAACGACGACATGTCGTGGGAGAAGCTATTCGATCAACTGCCGGAGGACGATACCTATCGTCAGTTGGACGCGCTGTTGCCGGACTGGGCGTCCGACGAGCAGGACCTGATATCGGAGCTTGAGGTTAACGGGCCGCACGGTGAAAACTTTACCGTGCGTTATGACATCGAGACGCTGCGTGATGAACTGCACCCCAATATGCGGGGGAAAATTCTCAACATTCCTGAACCGATGCTGTGGCTGGGCGGTCTGGGCGGTCTGCTGTTCAGCGCTCTGCTGGCCTGGAACCTGACCCGCCCGCTGAACCAACTGCGCGCCGGTTTCGAACGGGTGGCGCAGGGCGATCTATCGGTGCGATTGCTGCCGAAAATGCGCCGGCGCCACGATGAGTTGAGCGAGGTGGCGCAGGATTTCGACTCGATGGCCGCAAGACTGGAGGTGCTGGTCAGTACCCGCGAGCAGCTGCTGCATGACGTCTCGCACGAGCTGCGTTCGCCGCTGGCGCGTCTGCAGCTGGCTATCGGGCTGGCGCACCAGAACCCGGAAAATGTGGCGGCTTCGCTGCTGCGCATTGAGCGCGAGTCATCCCGTATGGATAAGATGATTGGCGAGCTGCTGGCGCTGTCGCGAACGGAAAATTCGCTGGAGGAGGAGGAATATTTCGACCTGCTGGGGCTGGTGACGGCGGTGGTGAACGATGCGCGCTACGAAGCGCAACTGCCGGGCATCGAGATAAAACTGCTGACCAGCGAAGATCCCGACGAAGACTATACGGTGAAGGGCCGCGCTGAGCTGATTCGCCGCGCGGTGGACAATATCGTGCGCAACGCGCTGCGCTTCTCCTCGCGCGATCAGGTCGTGAGCGTGCGGCTGAGCGGCGACGAGCAGCTGTGGACGATCAGCGTCTGCGACAGCGGACCGGGCGTGGAAAACAGCAAGCTATCGAGTATCTTCGATCCCTTTGTGCGTATCGAATCCCCTCTCTCCGGTAAAGGCTACGGTCTGGGCCTGGCCATCGCCCGCAAGGTTATGCAGGCGCACGGCGGCTATATCGAGGCCAGCAATCGGGAACATGGCGGGCTGGAAGTCCGGCTCTGCCTGCCGCGCTGGCAGTTAACGGAAGGCAACAAATAACGTCCTGCAGGTTGCGAGCGGTCGGCCTGCGGCTCAGCGCTTTTCGTCGCTTCGGGCGTTATTTTACGGCGCTCGTTGATCGCGTTGCCCCGGGCGGGCGAAATCTTCTTACGCCACTACACGCCATGCGGCGTTTCGGGCTGACGGCGGCGTTTATAATGCAAGTGCACTGCACGGGCAGGCAGAACGTGAAGCAAAAAGCCGCCTGCTATGAAGGCGGCTTTGACACGGTTCACTGACCCGGGGCGAAAAAAGTTTATCCACCATGCCTCAGCCTTGTTCCTGAGCGCATGATCGGTAAAGAGACGTCACTGTATTTCTGAGCCATCCCGGCGTAAGGCGAAACATTTCCTCACGGGCTTTCTTCGGGCGCCCTACAGGAACATTCCCCATCTCACCGCGGTGAGATGGTTTAAGCCCGGCCATAAAAATGGCGCCCAGAGGCGCCATTTTTCACGGTTAAAAGCAGCGATTATTTTTTAATACGAATAACCGGCGTTTCACCGACCACAACCTGACCAGTCAGTTTCGTCAGCTCTTTGATCTCATCCATATTGGAGATGACCACTGGCGTCAGCGTCGATTTGGCCTTTTCCTCCAGCAGCGACAGGTTAAATTCGATGATCACATCGCCTTTCTTAACGCGCTGGCCTTCTTCGGCAATACGTTTGAAGCCTTCGCCTTTCAGTTCGACGGTATCAATACCGAAGTGAACGAACAGTTCAATGCCGCTGTCCGATTCAATCGAAAATGCGTGATTGGTTTCAAAAATCTTGCCGATGGTGCCGTCAACCGGAGCAACCATTTTGTTGCCGTTCGGTTTAATAGCAATGCCGTCGCCGACAATCTTCTCGGCAAAAACGACATCAGGCACATCTTCAATATTGACGATTTCACCTGACAGCGGTGCAATAATCTCTATGCTGCCCGTGTCTTTTTTGTCGTCAGAAACCAGAGATTTCAGTTTATCGAACAAACCCATGATTTTCTCCTAAGAATTAATATTGGGCTAGCAGAGTGAATCAGCAGAGCGTTTTTTCTTTGATGAATTTACTCACCAGATTACTCAACTCTTGCGCTGTCGGCTGGGCTAGCGCCTGCACCGCCAGTGCCTTCGCATCTTCGTAATTCGCATTACGAATGATCTTCTTGATGCGCGGAATAGAGATCGCACTCATACTAAACTCGTCCAGACCCATCCCCAATAACAGTAGTGTAGCACGTTCGTCGCCTGCGAGTTCACCACACATGCCAGTCCATTTCCCTTCGGCATGAGAGGCGTCGATTACCTGTTTAATCAGGGTCAGCACCGCAGGTGACATCGGGTTGTAGAGATGAGAAATCAGCTCATTACCGCGATCTACTGCCAGAGTATACTGGGTTAAGTCGTTTGTCCCAATACTAAAGAAGTCAACTTCTTTGGCCAGATGATGGGCGATGGTGGCCGCGGCCGGCGTTTCTACCATCACACCCACTTCAATGGTCTCATCGAAAGATTTGCCTTCTTCGCGCAGCTGCGTTTTCAGCAGCTCCAGCTCGCCTTTCAGCTCGCGCACTTCTTCAACGGAGATAATCATCGGGAACATGATGCGCAGCTTGCCGAAAGAGGAAGCGCGTAAAATGGCCCGCAGCTGGGTATGCAGAATTTCTTTGCGATCCAGACAAATACGAATGGCGCGCCAGCCGAGGAACGGGTTTTCTTCTTTCGGCAGGTTCATATAAGGCAGGTCTTTATCGCCGCCGATATCCATCGTACGCACGATGACGGACTGCGTGCCCATCGCTTCGGCGACGGCCTTATAGGCCTGGAACTGCTCTTCTTCGGTTGGCAGCGCGTCACGGTCCATAAACAGGAATTCGGTGCGATACAGGCCGACGCCTTCCGCCCCGTTGCGTTCCGCTCCGGCGACATCGCGTACTGTACCGATGTTGGAGCAAACTTCGACCTGATGGCCGTCCAGCGTAATCGCCGGCAGATCTTTCAGTTTGGCCAGTTCATTTTTTTCGTTGATGTACTGCGCCTGCTGCGCTTTCAACTCGTCAATTTCTTCCGCGGTCGGGTTGACGTAAATCTTGTTGTTGACGGCATCCAGAATCAGATAGTCGCCGTTTTTGACCTTGCGGGTTACGTCGGTGGTGCCGACAATAGCCGGGAGCTCCAGCGAACGGGCCATAATCGACGTATGAGACGTGCGGCCGCCCAGATCGGTGATAAAGCCCAGGACTTTGTCCAGATTGAGCTGAGCCGTTTCTGACGGCGTTAAATCGGTGGCGACGAGGATCACTTCGTCTTTGATGTCGCCCAGATCGACAATGTTCATGTCGAGGATGTTTTTCAGCAGGCGTTTGCCGATGTCGCGCATATCGGCCGCGCGCTCTTTCAGATACTCATCGTCCAGCTCTTCAAGCGCTTTAGCCTGATTTTCAACAACGGTGAAGGCGGCAAAATCGGCGGAAACATGCTCTTCTTTTATCAGGGCTATGATTTCCTGCTCAAATTCTTCGTCTTCCAGCAACATAATGTGGCCTTCGAAGATTGCTTCCTTCTCGGCTCCCAGCGTTTCGCCAGCCTTTGTCTTGATCGCTTCCAGCTGCGCAGATGCTTTAGCTCGACCGTCAAGAAAACGCTTAACTTCCTGATCGACTTGATCCGCGGAGATTTTTTTCCGGTTGATGACAATCTCATCTTCTTTCAATAACAGCGCGTTACCGAAAGCAATGCCCGGTGATACTAATATGCCTGAAATCATAACCCTACCTTTACCAGTTACTGATGTTGACTAAAAAGACCGGGCTTTATTACTCAAGCTCTGCCATCAGTTTAACCAGATGCTCAACCGCTTTCTGCTCATCTTCGCCTTCCGCCGCGATGCTCACCACGGTGCCCTGAGTCAGACCAAGGGTCTGCAGCTTAAACAGGCTTTTGGCGCTGGCGCTTTTACCATTGGATGTAACGGTAATGTCAGAGGTAAAACCTTTAGCTTCTTTTACGAACTGGGCTGCCGGACGGGTATGCAGGCCATTAGGCGCGGTAATAGTCACTTCTTGCTGGAACATTATATTTTCCCCAACTTATTGGATTAGATTAATGTTGTGGCGCTAAAGTTTAGCTGAGGCACTGAACTTTAGCCTGTTTGGTTAGCACCTGATATGTTACAGGGGCAGGCCGGGATGCGGCAAGGAAACGTCAACCTGTTTCGAAACGTCTTCCATGAATATACCTTTCTTCCTTCAGGTGTGGGGACGCCGGCTTCCCTTGCCCCGGCCGCCTGAACCTGCAAGCGCCTGGAATTCGTTCGGTTGCCGCCTTCCTGCATGCTGAAGTTTGTCCGGTATAGAATATCACCAATTTTCAACAGGGGCTTTCTTCTGTCGGTCCTGACTATCGTAATACAAAGACAGCGCTTGTCATCTGTCGTTCAGTAAAATCGATTCAGCCAGAATCACGAACCGGTAGATATTAATTTCACGCATCAAAATAATTGGTTGGTTAAATACTAAAACTCGAGCATAAAATCAATGTTCAGGTGGGCTAAAGTTTGATGTAGCCCACAAAAAAGCACCCCTGGAGGTGCTTTTTTGTAACAAAATGTCGAATTTGCGAAATCCGCGCACCCGTGAAATTACTGTTGTAATTCCTGCTCGGTGAACAGATCGGCAAACAATGCGGTACTCAGATAGCGTTCGCCGGACGAGGGCAGGATCACCACGATGTTCTTGCCTTCGAACTCTTTTTCCTTCAGCAGGTGCAGCGCGGCGGCGACGGCGGCGCCGGAGGAAATACCGGCCAGAATGCCTTCTTCTTCCATCAGTCGGCGCGCGGTGCTGATGGCTTCTTCGTTAGTGATTTTTTCCACGCGATCGATCAGGCTCAGGTCGAGGTTGCCTGGAATAAAGCCTGCGCCGATGCCCTGAATTTTATGCGGACCGGGCTTGATCTCTTCGCCGGCCAGCGCCTGGCTGATCACCGGCGAGTCTGTCGGTTCGACGGCCACCGAGATGATCGCTTTTCCCTTAGTCGTTTTGATATAGCGGCTGACGCCGGTTAACGTGCCCCCGGTGCCTACGCCGGCGATGAAAACGTCCACTTGCCCGTCGGTATCTTCCCAGATTTCCGGACCGGTGGTTTTTTCATGGATTTCCGGGTTGGCCGGGTTGCTGAACTGCTGCAGCAGCAGATAACGAGACGGATCGCTGGCGACAATCTCTTCCGCTTTGGCGATGGCCCCTTTCATCCCTTTGGCGCCTTCGGTCAGCACCAGTTTGGCGCCCAGCGCCTTAAGCAGCTTGCGGCGTTCGATACTCATGGTTTCAGGCATGGTCAGCGTCAGCTTATAGCCACGCGCGGCGGCGACGTAAGCCAGTGCAATGCCGGTATTGCCGCTGGTCGGCTCAACGAGTTCCACGCCCGGTTTCAGCACGCCGCGTTTTTCCGCGTCCCAGATCAGATTGGAACCGATACGGCATTTGACGCTGAAGCTCGGGTTGCGGGATTCTACTTTAGCCAGGATGCGTCCGTTACCGATACGGTTCAGTCGAACCAGCGGCGTATGGCCGATTGTATAGGAGTTGTCTTCATATATCTTGCTCATAGCCTGTCCTTATAACTGTTAACTGTATGAAATTTTTGCGAACATGAAGAGAATACTCGTTCAGTTTCGTCAGGGAAGGAAAGAATTGGTATATCGTTATGTTCTTAAGAAATATATTTTAATTACAACGTGTATTTATCATCCCTCGGTCGTCCGGGATGTCGGTTTCTCCCGCACGCCCCGGTTTATCCCCTGCGAGACGCGTCAATCTCGGGTTTTGTACCGCCGGGCTGACGCAGTGCGCCGCCCGGCTTGTTCGTGAATTGCGGCGGCAGGACGGAGCCGCGTCAGTGTTGCTGGCGGTAGCGATCGACCCACAGCGCGGTGGCGCCGCATACGGCTACCGGCATCACAATCAGATTAAGTATCGGGATCAGCATCACCACGCTGATCAGCGAGCCAAACTGCAGATTACTGATTTTATGCTGGCGCAGCGATTTGCGCATCAATGGAAAACTGATTTTGTGGTTATCGAACGGATAGTCGCAATACTGGATAACCTGCATCCAGGCGCTGAACAGGAACCACAGCACCGGCACCACCGTCTGGCCGATTACCGGAATGAAATAGAGGATCAGCAGAATGATGATGCGCGGCAGATACCAGCCGAGTTTCTGCATCTCGCGTTTCAGGGTGCGAGGCACGTCTTTTAGTGCGTCCAGCAGGCCGCCGTCGGGCAGTGGTTGCCCGGTCAGGCGCGCCTCCAGCTGTTCGGCCAGCAGGCCGTTGAACGGCGAGGCGATAATATTGGCCACGGTACTGAACAGATAGCTGAAGACCAGTAAAATAGAGATAACCGCCAGCGGCCACAGCAGGTAGCTCAGCCACTGCAGCCAGTCGGGAACATGGCTCAGCAGGCCGGGGATCCAGTCATTGAGTCGGGTAAACAGCCACCAGAACGCGCCGCCCATAAGCACGATGTTAACCAACAGTGGAAGAATGACAAAACGCCGGAGTCCCGGCTGGGAGATCAGTTTCAGTCCGACAAAAAAATAGTGAAATCCGCTGCGTGGTTTATCAAGGTGTTGCGAAGCAGTCATGTCCAGGAAGTCTCATGGATGAAGAGGAGTAACAATCATATCGGTATGATTTTCTGCTGGCTAGTCTGGCTTTGGATGAAAAAACAGCAAAAAAGTGCGTTGTATCTATCTTTCTTGTCATAAAGTACCGTGCAGACTTGCACTTGTGTACGAGGGCAAATAGAGTTAGTGAAGTAAATGTTTGCCGTGGTGGCAATGTATTGGAACAACCGGGATTGCAATGATGCAGGACTTGCGTCTGATATTAATCGTTGTTGGCGCGATCGCTATAATAGCGCTGTTACTGCACGGCTTGTGGACCAGTCGTAAAGAGCGTTCGTCCCTTTTTCGCGACCGGCCGGTCAAGCGTCTGAAAACCAAACGCGAAGAAACGCCGCTCGAAGAGCTGGATGAAGGCGTGGGAGAAGTGCGGGTCAGACGCGCTCGCCCGGAACCGGAAGATGACGGGCCGGAACTGGGACAGTACGCCTCAACCCCGGAAGCGCGCGACGGGCAGCCGCCTGCGCGGCAATCCGCTCCGGCGCCGTTCTCCGCTCCGGCGCCGTTCTCCGCTCAGTCTGCGACATCATCGCGTTCCGGCTACGACCCGCTGCTGGGCGAAGAAGAAGACGAAGACGAATCCTCCGCGTCTGACGCGCGCCCGCGTCGCGAACCAACCGTTCCGTCTTTCTCCGCGACGTCGGACTCCGTTGATGAATCGCATGACGAGGGCGAAAACGCGGCGCGCGACGGCTCTGCGCCGTCGGTTGCCGAGCCTGCCGCGCAGGCCGAACCGAAAGAAGCGGTTCTGGTGCTGCACGTCAGCGCGCATCACGGCAGCGTAATCGGCGGCGAACTGCTGCTGCAGAGCGTGCTGCAGGCGGGGTTCCAGTTCGGTGAAATGAATATTTTCCATCGGCATGTCAACCCGGCCGGCGCGGGACCGGTGTTGTTCAGTCTGGCGAATATGGTTAAACCGGGTTCCTTTAACCCGGATGAAATGTCCGAGTTTTCCACGCCGGGCGTGTCCATTTTTATGATGGTGCCTTCCTACGGCGACGCCAGTCAGAACTTCAAGCTGATGCTGCAGTCCGCGCAGCGTATTGCCGATGACGTCGGCGGCATGGTGCTGGACGATGAGCGTCGCATGCTGACGCCGCAAAAAGTTGAAGAGTATAAAGCCCGTATCCGCGATGTGCTGAAAGCAAACAGCTGACCGTCATACGATGCGGCCATGAAAAGCCTCCGCTTGCGGGGGCTTTTTGTCATCATCTCCTTGCCCGCTGACAGGGATTGTTAATTAAAGCGTGGTGCCGTTTGTGCCTGAAACAAAACGTTTAAAACAGGAGCTGGGATTATTGCAGGGAATCGGCCTGTTATCGACTTCGCTGTTGGGAACCGGCGTGTTTGCCGTGCCGGCGCTGGCGGCGCAGTTGGCCGGCGCCGATAGTCTGTTCGCCTGGCCGCTGTTGATCCTGCTGGTGTTTCCCGTGGCTATCGCTTTCGCTTCTCTTGGCCGCCATTTCCCCAGCGCTGGCGGCGCCGCTCACTTCGTTCATCTGGCCTTTGGGCCGCATATGGCGCGGGTTACCGGCTGGCTGTTTCTGTCGGTGATTCCTGTCGGGCTGCCGGCGGCGTTACAGATCGCCGCCGGATTCTGGCAGGCGGCGTTTGGCTGGAGCGCGCGCGAGCTGCTGCTGGTCCAGATCGCGACGCTGGTCGCCATCTGGCTGCTCGGTCTGCGCAGCGCCGGTTCCAGCGCCAATATCCAGAGCATCATCGCCCTGCTGGTGGTGGCGTTGGTGGCGGCGATTTGGTGGCGGGGCGAGATCGGGCTGGCGGATATCGCCTGGCCGACGGCCGGCAGCTTTTCCTGGCCCGCAATGTCCGGCGCGTTGGCGGTAATGTTCTGGTGTTTTGTCGGGCTGGAGGCCTTCGCCCATCTGGCGACCGAGTTCCGTCATCCCGAACGTGATTTTCCGCGCGCGTTGTTGGCCGGTATGCTGCTGGCCGGGGTGATTTACTGGGGATGTACCGTCGCGGTATTGACCTTTCACGCGTATGGCGCGCACATGGCGGCCACCGCGTCGCTGCCGGGGATCGTGGTGCGGCTGTTCGGCGCGCAGGCGTTGTGGCTGGCCTGTATCGTCGGCTATCTGGCCTGTTTTGCCAGCGTGAATATTTATACTCAAAGCTTTGCCCGTCTGCTGTGGTCGCAGGCCCGTCAGGGCAGCGCGCTGGCGACGCTGTCGGCCGGGCGGACGCCGGCCAATGCGTTGACGCTGGTGGTGGCCTGCTGTCTGCTGTTTAGCCTGTTGGTTTACTGGCTGTCTTTGCCGCTGGATCTGCTGATCGTCTACGCCAACGGCATTTTTGTGCTGATCTATCTGCTGTGCATGCTGGCGGGCTGTCGTCTGTTGCGCGGGCGATCGCGGCTGATGGCGCTGATCGGCAGTGTGTTGTGCATCGCGCTGCTGGCGATGATTGGCTGGAAGTCGCTATATGCGCTGGGTATGCTGGCGGCGCTGTGGCTGTGTTTACCGAGACGAGCGCGCGTGGCGCTTTCTCATTAATCAATCGCCGGATGCCTCCGGGCGGAAGGGCGCGCCAATATGTCGTCCGGCGGGCGGGGAGAGCCGGGACCGGTGGTGTGTCGCACGGCGGCCGGAACGGCGCCGAAAACCGCCGGCACGTCGGCAATGGGCTGAATGAAAGGCATAACCCTCCCGCTCGGGCGACGGGAGGAGGCTGGCGCTTTCAGGCGCCGGGCGCGTTGTCGTCCGCGACTGCCGTCGTCTGTTGTTGTTCCAGAACGGCCAGCCGTTGCTCCAGCAGGGCTAATTTTTCACGCGTGCGCAGCAGAACCTGAGTCTGAATATCGAACTCTTCGCGATTCACCAGATCCAGACGGGTGAGCTGTGACTGCAGTACCTGGCGGATTTTTTTCTCAACGTCTTCGCCAAACTCCCGGATCCCCTTTGGCATGGACTCATGCACCTGACGGGCTATCTGCTCAATCTTTTTCGGGTCAATCATGCTGCTTCCTGATGTGTTTATCTAACAATGAATGACATAAGTGTAATGCGTGTTGCTGGCGGGATAAACTAAAACCGGAACGAAGTGCGATAAATCGGGACTGCGATCAATTGCCCTGTCCGGGCAATAGCGCTATAGTGAAAGCGCTTATTCTCAGGGCGGGGTGTAACTCCCCACCGGCGGTAAACCAGTGCCTTACTGGAAGCCCGCGAGCGCTCAGACATTCCCTGTGTTTGAGGTCAGCAGATCCGGTGTAATTCCGGAGCCGACGGTTATAGTCCGGATGGGAGAGAGTAACGATTTTCGTCGGGCCGGCAGGCCCGCCCGCGTTATTTTATCTGCCGCCGTCTCCTGCGGGATGATGGGTGGCCGCTCCTCAAGTTCGCCCTGGTTCTGGTAATCCATAAATTTATTGAGGTTTTTTACCATGAATCAGACATTACTTTCTGAATTTGGTACGTCGGTTGAACGCGTTGAACGGGGCCTGGCGGCGCTGCGTCAGGGGCGTGGGGTGCTGGTGCTGGATGATGAACAGCGCGAAAACGAAGGCGACATGATCTTTGCCGCGCAAACCATGACGGTAGAGCAAATGGCGTTGACGATTCGCCACGGCAGCGGCATCGTTTGCCTGTGCGTTACCGAAGAGCGTCGTCAGCAACTGGATCTGCCAATGATGGTGGCCCATAACTCCAGCCATTATCAGACCGCCTTCACCGTCACTATTGAAGCGGCCGAAGGGGTCACCACCGGCGTATCCGCCGCCGATCGCATTACCACCATCCGCGCGGCCATTGCCGATAACGCCAAACCCAGCGATCTGAATCGTCCCGGCCATGTCTTCCCGCTGCGCGCGCAGCCCGGCGGCGTATTGACCCGCGGCGGTCATACCGAAGCCGCGGTCGATCTGACGACGCTGGCCGGATTGAAACCGGCCGGAGTGCTGTGCGAACTGACCAACGATGACGGCTCCATGGCGCATGCGCCGGAGGTGGTCGCGTTCGCCAGACAGCACGGTATGCCGGTGCTGACTATCGAAGATCTGGTCGCTTATCGCCAGGCGGCGGAACGTAAAGCCAGCTGAGTCCGGTCCGCAGAACAGAAAGGGCGGTCTATGACCGCCCTTTCTGTTTATCCGATTGATATGCAGAGTCGCGCCGCGTTATTCGCATAGCCCGTTTGGGGATGGACTGCGCGCAGACAAATGCCGCGCATGTTGAACGGAGTTCCATCGCCGCGCGGGCTGAATGCTGCTCGCGTCCGGGCGACCTCGGACAAGACGATGACGCCGGCCGTGACGATTATGCGCGTCTGGCCGCTGTCAGTCTCCGGGCTGTTCCTGCTCCGCGTTCTGCGCCAGCTTCCAGTCGTCCAGCGCTTTAATCCGGCGGCGGCGCAGTTCGTTACGGATATTGATCCCCTGAAACCCCGCGGCCACCACCTCAGCGCTATTGACGCTACAGGCGACGCGGAACACCTCGCGCAGGTAATCGCCCTGCGGATACGGATTCTGCTCGAATCCGGTGCGGCCGCGCGCGTCGGCCTCGCTGGCGATGATCATTTGCTCCAGCCGATGAGGTTTACGCCAGACGTCCGTGGCGTCAAACAGTTTGAGCAACGTTTTCGGCTGCAGAATCTGTACGGTATGGATCAAGTCGTGATATTCAGCCACCAGCCGCGCGAGATCGCGAATAGGGTTCGGTACGCGCAGACGCAGACACATCTCTTCAATCAGTCTGACGCCGGCCGGTCCGTGTCCGTGATGACGCGGCCACAGTTCGCGCGGGGTAAGCCCTTTGCCCACGTCATGACAGAGCGTAGCAAAGCGGACATCGATCTCCGGGCTGAGCTGCGCGGCGATGGCCAGCGTCATCAGCATATGAATGCCGGTATCGATTTCCGGGTGCCATTTAGCCGGCGCCGGTACGCCGAACAGACGATCGAGCTCCGGGAATAAGACCGCCAGTGCCCCGCAGTCGCGCAGCGTCTGGAAATAGATCTGGGGATGGCGGGTAGACAGCGCCTTTTCCGTTTCCTTCCACACGCGCTCCGGCGTGAGCGCGGCCAGTTCGCCGCTTTGCACCATCTGCTGCATCAGCCGTTGGGTTTCCCCGGCAATGGTAAAATCCAGATGGGCGAAGCGCGCGGCGAAACGCGCAATCCGCAAGACACGCAGCGGATCCTCGCTGAAGGCGTCAGAGACATGGCGCAGCACGCGCTGTTGCAGATCGCGTTGTCCGTGATAAGGATCGATGAATGAACCGTCCGGCGCCTGCGCAATGGCGTTGATGGTCAGATCGCGGCGCAGCAGGTCGTCTTCCAGCGTGACGTCCGGCGCGGCATAGCAGGTGAAGCCGGTATAGCCGACCCCGGCCTTGCGTTCCGTTCGCGCCAGAGCATATTCTTCATGATTTTCCGGGTGCAGGAAGACCGGAAAATCTTTACCGACCTGCTGATAACCCAGCTGCAGCAACTGTTCCGCGGTTGCGCCGACGACAACCCAGTCGCGTTCGCTGACCGGCAGATTCAACAGGCTATCGCGCACCGCGCCGCCAACCAGAAATACTTTCACTACCTGACTCCTGAAATTTATTGGCTGTACCCGTCACTCTTCAGGCCGCAGGCGAGTTGGCTTTATCGCCCGGTTTTCCCCCGGCCTCGCCTTCGGGACCGCCGCAGCGTGCCTTCCCGCAACCCGAATTATTTAAGGGATGTATATATACATACTATACCCTTACATACTTCAAGCTGCAGGAGCGTTGGTTTTGTGACTCGCCCCATCCATGGACTTGTCCTTGCAGGGCCGCCGCCAGCGGCGTTCAACTCGGCTCCCGACAGCGTTGTCGCGCTCTCCGGTCGCTTACTGGTATAAGCGCCAGGGGATTAATGGGAGATATCCCGTTTCTGCCCGAAGGTCGGCCGCCGGCAGGACGCATTCGTTGTCGACGAATGCGTCCTGCGTCACCGTCTTGCTGTCACTTGAATTATTTTGGGATATGCCCGGTTTACCGGCGCGCTGGCCGGTAAACTGCGCGGTCAGCCCATCCAGCGGTCGTTCTTCTTACGCCGCGGGATGATGTGCGGCAGGATCAGGCCCAGGATCAGACCGGCGCCGGCCACGCCGCCGCCGTACAGGAACCATTGCAAAATAATGGTGCGCTGCTTGTCATCCAACTGCACGTTGGCGGCGTCCACTTTTTTCTGCGCCACGATCAGCTGGTTCTTCAGATCCTGGTTTTCTTTCTGTAGCCCGCTGATTACGTTATCGCTGGCGGAAACCTTCTGCTGCATATCGGCCGTGCGCTGATTCCAGCTGCTATCGATATTGCTCAGTTTGCTGGTCAGCTCCCGCACCTGCTGTTCCAGTTCCGGCACCCGGGTACGCAGGCTGGGCGTTTCGTTCAGCTGACTGAGCGGGATCCAGTTGGTGCGATCTTTGGCGTCGCGCACCTGGGCGTAGCCCGCTTCTTCGTTAATACTCAGCACGGTGACTTCGTCGCCGGCGTTCAGCGTACCGGTTATGCGATATTGGTTGCCGGGGCCGCTGTGGACATAGGTCTGCAGTTCATCGGAAACGTAACGTCTCTCTTCCGCGTGCGCAGTCCAGGTTGCAGTCAAACTGAATAACGTAAAGCAAATAAGACGTAATTTCTGCATAAGATCATCATGTTGCGTGAGTTGTCAGGTGATAGTAGTGGCTTAAGTCTGACGAGGCAATGAATAATCCGAAATGAGAACACTCTTACTCTTGCTTTCCTGTCCGCGCAGCGCGCCTTTCGCACGCCGATTTTTGCTCAGCGGATTGCGGCAACCGGAGGTAAGCTACGGTAATATGGTGTCTGCCGGCGCAGGCTCGCGTATCTCCTTCATCTTTCAGGTCGCCGGTATGCTGTCGGTGTTCATTACCCGGCCATGGTTCCGCATCCTGAAATCTATTAGGCATAGTCAATGTTATGAGTGAAGAAATCGAATTGAAGTTTATTGTTCATCCCGATCGCGTGGCGACATTGCCGGACTGGCTAACCGACTGGCGCAGCGACTACAGTCACGCGGAGCGCCATGGCAGTCAATCGCTGACCAATATTTATTATGAAACCGCCGATAATCTGCTGCGTCGTCACGGCATTGGCCTGCGTATTCGCGGGGCGAATCAGCGCTATGAGATGACAGTAAAAACCGCCGGCCGGGTGGTCGGCGGGCTGCATCAGCACCCGGAATATAACGTTGAGCTGCCGCGGGACGAGCTGGACCTGGCGCGTTTCCCGTCGGATATCTGGCCGCCGGACGTAGACCCGGCCGCGCTGCAGCAGGCGCTGCAGCCGCTGTTTTGCACCGATTTTGTGCGTGAGACGTGGCTGGTGACTTACCGGCAAAGCGTGATTGAAATTGCCTTCGACCGCGGGGAAGTGCGCGCCGGGCAGCATAGCGAGCCGATTTGTGAACTGGAGATGGAGCTTAAGCTGGGGCAGGCCGACGATCTGCTGGCGCTGGCCGCCGAGATGGCCGAAGAAGATGGCCTGCGCCAGGGCAGCCTGAGCAAGGCGGCCAGGGGATATCATCTGGCCCGGCAGACAATGCCGCGCCAGCCGTATCCGCTGGATATTCTGCTGGTCGAGCCGAAGGCCAGCATCGATCAGGGCATCGCGACGGCGCTGGAATCGGCGCTTCGCTACTGGCAATACCATGAAGAACTGTGGGCCCGGGGGGATGAGAGCGCTCGCCAACGGCTACCGCAGGCCAGCGCGTTTATGCGCGAGTTATTGGTACTGATCGGCGGCGTGGTGCCGCGTAAGGTGACCACGCTGTTTCGGGCGGCGCTGACCGATCTGGAAAACCGCCTGGCGCAGCCCGGCGGCGCCGATCAAATTTGCTATCGCGCCGGCTATCTGCAAAGCAAACTGATGTTGGCTTCCTGGGTGATCGGCACCGGCTGGCGCGATCATCTTGAGGGTAAAGCGCGCCTGCGTTTGCAGGGATCGTTTAAGCGATTCGCCGATATTATGCTGGGCCGTAACCTGGCCGAGTTGAAATCGGTATTCGGTCGCCGGCTAAGCGCGGACGAATATCTGCAGCAACAGCCGCGGCTGCAGCGGGCGGTCAACGCGTTTCTGATCTTATCCGGCGCTTATCAGGACGAGGCGCGGCCCTGGGTCGCCCACTGGCAGGCGCTATGGCAGGCCGTCGCCGGGCCGCAGGCGGCGTCGCCGGATGAACTGGAAGAACGGCGCAAGCAGGCGCTGGCGCAGGCGCCATTCTGGCCGAACAGCGGCGCAGGACACTAAGTAAGCGGGCCCGCCGTTCCGGGCGGGCGCTCAGGTTAAGGAACTCAGTCATGTCCTCATATTTTCCATCCAACCGGGCGCTGTCGCCGCGTCTGTCGCAGCACGCCGAACAGGCCGTACAGCGCCTGCGCGACGCCGGCGTTATCGATGGCCCGGTGAGCCAGCCGGCGCTGGCGGTGCTGGCGCTGAGCGATTTTGCCGGCGATGCGTTGACCCGTTATCCGTCATGGTGGCAGGCGTTGCATCAGCAACCGCCGGAACCGGAAGAGTGGCGCTATTATCCTGACTGGCTGCGGCAGGAACTGGCCGGGGTACAGGACGAGGCCGCGCTGATGCGCGCGCTGCGCCAGTTTCGGCGGCGCATGCTGGTGCGCATCGCCTGGGGTCAGGTTGCGGGCGTCAGCAGTACCGAGCAGACGCTGCGCCAACTGAGCGAACTGGCCGAGACGATGATTGTCGCCGCCAGGGACTGGCTGTATCCGGTTTGCTGCCGGGAATGGGGCACGCCCTGTAACGCGCAGGGCGAAGCGCAGCCGTTGCTGATCCTGGGGATGGGAAAACTGGGCGGGGGCGAGCTTAACTTTTCGTCCGATATCGATCTGATTTTCGCCTACCCGGAAAATGGCCAGACGCGCGGCGGACGGCGCGAGCTGGACAACGCCCAGTTCTTTACCCGTATGGGGCAGCGTCTGATCAAAGTGCTGGATCAGCCAACCGTGGATGGTTTCGTCTATCGGGTCGATATGCGTTTGCGGCCGTTTGGCGACAGCGGGCCGCTGGTGCTCAGTTTCGCCGCGCTGGAGGACTATTACCAGGAGCAGGGGCGCGACTGGGAACGTTACGCGATGGTCAAAGCGCGTCTGATGGGCAGCGCCGACGATCGCTACAGCCAGGAGCTGCGCAGCACCCTGCGGCCGTTTGTGTTCCGGCGCTATATCGATTTCAGCGTGATCCAGTCCCTGCGCAATATGAAAAACATGATCGCGCGCGAGGTTCGCCGCCGCGACCTGCGCGACAACATCAAGCTGGGCGCCGGCGGGATCCGCGAGATCGAATTTATTACTCAGGTTTTTCAACTGATTCGCGGCGGGCGCGAACCCGGCTTGCAGGCGCGATCGCTGCTGCCGGCGCTGGCTACCGTGGGCGCGCTGGGCCTGTTGCCCATCGTCCAGGTGGATACCCTGCGCGAGGCTTACCTGTTTCTGCGCCGGCTGGAGAATCTGCTGCAGGCGATTGCCGATGAACAGACGCAGACCCTGCCGGCGGATGAACTCAATCAGGCCCGTCTGTGTTGGGGGATGGGGCTGGATAGCTGGGCCGAACTGCAGGCGGCGCTGGCCCGGCATAGCGGAGCGGTGCGCGATGTATTCAATGCGCTGATTGGCGACGACGCGCCGGAAGGCGATGAAACGCCGGAGCGCCGTCAATACGTCAGCCTGTGGCAGGATATGCCGGAAGAAAACGAGCGAGCGGCGCTGACGCCGAATCTGGCGGAAGACGTGCGCGAGCGGTTGCTGCGCACGCTGAACGACTTTCGCAGCGACGTAAGCCGGCGCACCATCGGGCCGCGCGGGCGCGATGTGCTCGATCAGTTGATGCCGGCCCTGCTGGAGGAAACCTTTAATCAGCCGCGGGCGGATGAAGTGCTGTCGCGCCTGACGCCGTTGCTGCTGGCCATTGTGACCCGCACTACCTATCTTGAGCTGTTGCTGGAGTCCCGTCCGGCGCTGGCGCAACTGATTCGTCTGTGCGCCGCCTCGCCGATGGTGGCCAGCCAGCTGGCGCGTTATCCGTTGCTGCTGGATGAACTGTTGGATCCGACCACGCTGTACCAGCCCACCGCGCCCGATGCCTACCGCGACGAGTTGCGTCAGTATCTGCTGCGCGTACCGGAAGACGACGAGGAACAGCAACTGGAAGCGGTGCGGCAGTTTAAACAGGCGCAATTGCTGCGCATCGCCGCCGGAGATATCGCCCAGGCGTTGCCGGTGATGAAGGTCAGCGATCATCTGACCTATCTGGCCGAGGCGATCATCGCCGCGGTGGTGCAGCAAGCCTGGCAACTGATGGTGACCCGCTACGGCCGGCCGGCGCACTTGAGCCAGGACGGCGGGTATGGTTTCGCCGTCATTGGCTACGGCAAGCTGGGCGGCTGGGAACTGGGGTACAGCTCCGATCTCGATCTGGTGTTTTTGCTCGACTGTCCGCCCGATGTGATGACCGACGGCGAACGCAGCATTGACGGCCGTCAGTTTTATCTGCGCCTCGCCCAGCGGGTGATGCACTTGTTCAGCACCCGCACCTCATCCGGCATTTTGTATGAAGTGGACGCGCGTCTGCGGCCGTCGGGCGCCGCCGGCATGCTGGTCAGTACGGTCGAGGCGTTTGCCGAATATCAGCAACAAGAGGCCTGGACCTGGGAACATCAGGCGCTGGTGCGCGCGCGCATGGTATACGGCGAAGACGCTATCCGGCGGCAGTTTGAAGCGATCCGGCGCGATATTTTATGCCGTGAACGCGACGGCGAGACGCTGCGGCGCGAGGTGAGCGAGATGCGCGTCAAAATGCGCCAGCATCTGGCGAACAAAGATCCGGCGCTGTTCGATCTCAAAACCGATGAGGGCGGTATTACCGATATCGAATTTATCGCCCAGTATCTGGTGCTGCGCTATGCGGCGCAGGAAGCGAAACTGACCCGCTGGTCGGATAATGTGCGCATCCTGGAACTGATGGCGCAGTATGGCGTAATGGAAGAACAGGAGGCGCAGGCGCTGAAACTGGCCTATATCACCCTGCGCGATGAGCTGCACCATCTGGCGCTGCAGGAGCGGTCGGCGAAGGTGGGCCGCGAGCATTTTCGCGCCGAACGCGAGCAGGTTCGGCTAAGCTGGAAGAAATGGCTGGGCTGAGAATTGCTTCGCATTCTGTTAAGCCGGTGCGGGGTAACCGGGCCGCCTGTGATATTATCGCGCGCACTATTTTCTGGTTCAGCGGGGTGATCCCGTGTGAAGTTAGGGGACTAAATAATGAAAGTGACATTGCCTGATTTTCGCCAGGCCGGCGTACTGGTTGTGGGCGACGTAATGCTGGATCGTTACTGGTACGGTCCAACCAGCCGCATTTCGCCGGAGGCGCCTGTCCCGGTGGTCAAAGTGGAAACCATTGAAGAACGCCCCGGCGGCGCGGCGAACGTCGCGATGAACATCGCCTCTCTGGGCGCGCAATCCCGTCTGGTGGGGCTGACCGGTATTGATGATGCGGCCAGGGCGCTGAGCGCGCGGCTGGGCGACGTGAATGTACGTTGCGACTTTGTTTCCGTCCCCACCCATCCGACCATCACTAAACTGCGCGTGCTGTCGCGCAATCAGCAGTTGATCCGGCTGGACTTCGAAGAGGGATTCGACGGTATCGATCAGCAGCCGCTGTTGGATCGCATCCAGCAGTCGCTGTCCAGCGCCGGCGCGCTGGTGCTGTCCGATTACGCCAAGGGCGCCCTTAGCGAAGTGGAACGCATTATTCCGCTGGCGCGCGCGGCCGGCGTGCCGGTTCTGATCGACCCGAAAGGCACTGATTTTTCCCGTTATCGCGGCGCCACGCTGCTGACGCCGAACCTGTCCGAGTTTGAGGCGGTGGTCGGCCGCTGTAAGGACGAAGACGATTTAGTGGCGCGCGGCCATCGCTTGATCGACGAGCACGAACTGTCCGCTCTGCTGATCACCCGTTCCGAACAGGGCATGACGTTGCTGCAGCCCGGCAAAGAGCCGCTGCATCTGCCCACCCAGGCGCAGGAAGTGTATGACGTCACCGGCGCCGGCGATACCGTGATCGGCGTGCTGGCGGCGGCGCTGGCGGCCGGCAATCCGCTGGAGGACGCCTGTTTTCTGGCTAACGCGGCGGCGGGCGTCGTGGTTGGTAAACTGGGGACGTCGACCGTTTCGCCGGTCGAGCTGGAAAACGCGATTCGCGGCCGGGCGGAAACCGGTTTTGGCGTGATGAGCGAAGAGCAACTGAAACAGGCGGTGGCGCAGGCGCGTCAGCGCGGCGAAAAAATCGTGATGACTAACGGCTGCTTCGATATTTTACACGCCGGCCATGTTTCCTATCTGGCCAATGCGCGCAAGCTCGGCGATCGCCTGATCGTAGCGGTGAACAGCGATGCCTCGACCAGCCGTCTGAAAGGGCCGACGCGCCCGGTCAATCCGCTGATGCAGCGTATGATCGTGCTGGGCGCGCTGGAAGCGGTCGACTGGGTGGTGCCGTTCGAAGAGGATACGCCGCAGCGGTTAATCGCCGATGTCCTGCCCGATGTGCTGGTCAAAGGCGGGGACTACCAGCCGCACGAAATCGCCGGTAGCGCAGAGGTGTGGGCGAACGGTGGCGAGGTGCGGGTGCTGAACTTTGAAGACGGCTGCTCGACCACCAACATCATCAAAAGCATTCAGGCCAGTGCCAGTAAGCCGGAGTAAATAGCGGGACAATGAACCAGGATATTGAACGTTTGCGTAACGTGTTACGCCATCATGAATATAAATATCACGTTGAAGACGCGCCGGAGATACCGGATGCCGAATACGATCGGCTGATGCGCGAACTGAAGGCGCTGGAGGCCGCGCACCCGGAGCTGATCGTGCCGGATTCCCCGACGCAGCGCGTGGGAGCGGCGCCGCTTGACGTCTTCGGGCAGGTGCGGCATGAAGTGCCGATGCTGTCGCTGGATAACGTGTTTGATGATGAAAGCTACCTGGCCTTTGATAAACGCGTACGCGATCGGCTGAAAAGCAGCGATGAACTGGCGTTTTGCTGCGAACTGAAGCTCGATGGTCTGGCGGTCAGCCTGCTGTATGAAGATGGCGAACTGGTGCAGGCGGCCACCCGCGGCGATGGCAGCACCGGGGAAAACATCACCAGCAACGTGCGCACCATTCGCGCCATTCCTCTTCGGCTGCGCGGCGACAACATTCCGCGCCGGCTCGAAGTGCGCGGCGAAGTGTTTATGAAACATCGCGGCTTCGAACAGTTGAATGAAGAGGCGCGGCGCAGCGGCGGTAAAGTTTTCGCCAACCCGCGCAACGCCGCCGCCGGATCGTTGCGCCAGTTGGATCCGCGCATTACCGCGAAGCGGCCGCTAACCTTCTTCTGCTATGGCGTGGGCCTGCTGGAAGGCGGCGAACTGCCGGACAGCCACTGGCGGCGTCTGATACAGTTTAAACAGTGGGGGCTGCCGGTCAGCGATCGCATTCGCGTATGTCAGGGCGGCGAGCAGGTGCTGGCGTTTTATCATCAGGTTGAACAGCAGCGCGGCGATCTCGGTTACGACATCGATGGCGTGGTGATTAAAGTCGACGATCTGGCCCTGCAGGAGCGGCTGGGTTTTGTCGCCCGCGCGCCGCGCTGGGCGGTGGCGTTTAAATTCCCGGCGCAGGAGCAACTGACCTGGGTGCGCGATGTCGAATTTCAGGTCGGGCGCACCGGCGCAATCACGCCGGTGGCTCGGCTGGAGCCGGTAGCGGTGGCCGGCGTGATGGTCAGCAACGCGACGCTGCACAATGCCGATGAAATCGCCAGGCTCGGGTTGCGTATCGGCGATCGGGTCAGCGTACGCCGCGCCGGCGACGTGATCCCGCAGGTGGTGTCCGTTATCGAAAGCGAACGGCCCGACGATACGCGCGAGATCGTGTTTCCCGAACGCTGTCCGGTCTGCGGTTCGGATGTTGAACGAATCGAGGGCGAAGCCGTCACGCGCTGTACCGGCGGCTTGTTCTGCGGCGCGCAGCGTAAGGAAGCGCTCAAGCATTTTGTTTCCCGCCGGGCGCTGGATGTGGAAGGCATGGGCGATAAAATCATCGACCAACTGGTGGAGAAAGAGTACGTCAAAACGCCGGCCGATCTGTTTCGGCTGACGATCGGCACGCTGACCGGTCTGGAACGCATGGGGCCGAAATCGGCCGTCAATCTGGTCAATGCGCTGGCTAAGGCGAAGTCCACGACGCTGGCGCGTTTTCTGTACGCGCTGGGCATCCGCGAGGTGGGCGAGGCCACGGCGGCCAATCTGGCCGCGTGGTTCGGTTCGCTGGAGGCGCTGTCGGCGGCCGGCATCGAGGAGCTGCAGGAGGTGCCGGACGTGGGCGGCATAGTGGCCATGCATGTGCGCCATTTTCTGGATGAAGAGCACAATCAGCAGGTTATCAACGAGCTAATCAGCGAAGAGATCAATATCCACTGGCCCGCCGTACAGCGGGTGCGGCCGGAAGAGATTGATAGCCCGTTTGCCGGCAAGACCGTGGTGCTAACCGGCTCGCTCAGCCAGCTGTCGCGCGATGAAGCCAAAGACCGCCTGACGGCGGCCGGCGCCAGGGTCAGCGGCAGCGTATCGAAGAAGACCGATTTAGTGATCGCCGGCGAAGCGGCGGGTTCGAAGCTGACCAAAGCGCAGACGCTGGAAATCGAGATCATCGATGAGGCGGAAATGCTCCGTCTGCTGGGAGAGTAGCCGATGGAAAAGCAGGATCTGCTGGATATCGCCAATACTAAAATGCCGTTCGGCAAATATCAGGGACGGGTGTTGATCGATCTGCCGGAAGAGTACCTGCTATGGTTTGCCCGTAAAAACGAGTTTCCGCGCGGGCGGCTGGGTCAACTGATGGAGATGGCGCTGGCCATCAGGATCGAAGGGCTGGAAGGCCTGGTCAAACCGCTTAAGCGCGCTTAACCGAGAAGGGCATGTTTCCATGCCCGGTTTTATTGCGTTATCTTTCCGGCGGCGGCATGCAGTCTGCCGGCAGCCGGAAATCTAGCGCCGATAGCGGTTAAACATACACATCGATCTGATTCTGATCCGTCGGGCGATTGACTCCCTCCTTCACACTCTCCAGAGCGGTGCTGCCGATCTGCTGGTCCTGTTGCGCCTGCGACTTTTGCACCTGCTCGTTTTGCAGGCGGGCTATCTGCGCCTGCAGCGCTTCGATCTGCGCCTGGATCATTTCCTGTTGCTGTTCAATGGCCTGGCGCTGTTCATCGCTGGTGGCGCTGGTAGCTGAGTCCGCCAGCTTTGACGCCTGTTCCGTCAGTTTTTCGATCTGACGGGTCAGTTTAGCAATGGATTGAGCATTGCTGCTGCTGCTGCCGCCAGAACTGACGGCAGAGACGGAGGTAACAGTACTGGACATAAAAAGTCTCCCTGTACGCTGCACGGTATTGTGCCTGATAGGCTATCGGCAGCGACGGCGAAAAAATCAGTGATTTTACGTTTTTCTGTCATTCCGACGCGGCGTTTGGCCGTTTGCGCGCGTCGCTCGCTATCCGTCAGTCCGCTTTACCGTAGACATGTACCGCTTTATCCAGCCGGATGGCCTGATTTTGCAGGTCGGCGGCGACGCTGGACGACAGCGTGACCAGCTCGGCGTTCTGCTGCGTCATCTCCTCAATGTGAGCAATCGAGGTATTGATTAAGGTGAGCGCGGCGGTCTGTTCATGCGCGGCATGGCTGATCTCCTTAATCAGCGCCGAGACGTCCAGCACCTCCTTAACGATGTGCTGAATGTGCTTCGTCGCGTTTTCCACCATCTGCTCGCCGGTTTTAACGCTTTCGACATTTGCATCGATCAGCGTTTTGATCTCGCCGGCGGCGGCGGCGGAGTGCTGGGCCAGATTGCGCACTTCGGCCGCCACCACGGCGAAGCCGCGGCCTTCCACGCCGGCGCGCGCCGCTTCAACCGCGGCGTTGAGCGCCAGGATATTGGTCTGAAACGCGATACTATCAATGACGCCGATAATATCGACGATTTTGCTGCTGGCGCCGGAGATGGCGTTCATCACGCCGCTGGTTTCCTGCATCACCTCGCCGCCTTTTACTGCGGCTATGCTGGCGCGTTCGGCCAGTCCGGTGGCCTGCACTGCGGTTTCGCTGCTTTGCTCGACCGCGCCGGTAATTTGTTCGATGGCGGCGGCGGTTTGCTGCAGGCTGCCGGCGGTCTCTTCGGTACGCCCATTCAGATTGATATTACTCTCGCTTAGCTGCTGGCTGACGTCGCGCATGCCTTTTACCTGGGTGCTGACGTCATTGACCAGCGAGCGGAGGTTCAGACTGAACTGGTTGACGATGCGCGCCAGCAAACCGATTTCGTCCACCCGATTGACGGCAAGATGACCGATTTTTTTGCCGGAGACCACGTCCTGGGCCTGATGCAGGATTTGCTGCAGCGGCCGGCTGATTTGCCGTTGAAGATAGGCATCCAGCAGCGCAAACAGCGCGAGAGTCAAGGCGCACAGCCAGGCCGGCGACATCCCGGCGCCGGCGCAGCTGAGGGGAACAATTGCGCCGGCGATCAGCGCGCTGCGCAACCGCCAGCGAACGGATAGCTTTTGCCACAGCGACAGCGGAGACAGCAGGCCGCTGCGCACCACCAGCCCTTTATATAACTTTCGTTTGCCGGCTTTGCCTTTCTGCAGGGCGCTATAGAGCGGTTCGGCCGCTTTTATCTCTTGCGCGGAGGGCGTGTTGCGCACGGAAATATAGCCGCTGAGCTGTTCATGGTGATAAACCGGCGTGACATTCGCCCGTACCCAATAGTAATCGCCGTTTTTGCGCCGGTTTTTAACCAAACCGGTCCATGAGTCGCCCTGCTGGAGCGTAAACCACATATCGGCAAAGGCCTCAACCGGCATATCAGGGTGCCGCACAATATTATGCGGCTGTCCGATAAGTTCCGACTCGTCAAAACCGCTGGCGTCGATAAAAGCCGAGTTAGCATAAGTTATATAGCTGTTAACATCAGTGGTAGACATTAACGTGGTGTCAACATTAAGCGAATATTCTTGTTGTGTGATCGGTGTGTTAATTCTCATTTAAACCCCAGCGTTATTTTTTCAGAAATATTTATAAGTAAAGCCAAACAGATTATTGGGAGATTTAATATCACTTCGGGTCGTTGACAGGGCGCGTTATTAGAGAGCGCGCAGCAGGGAACGCGGCGGCGTAGCCCCTCATGGCGGCAGACCCGGCGCTCCGAAGTTTACCGGCGAGTTTGTCAGCAACCTCAGGGGATTTAATCTCTCCTTTGATAAGGCAATCATTCATTATCGGTCCGTAGTTAAAAAAATTTATATCTGAAGTTCGGATGCGTGTATTTTTGCGAAAAAAGGAGGGTGAGGATTAAAAAGAATAAACGAATTCGTTAATGGACTATTGGCTTTGCGCTGCCGCTAAAGAGGGGGAGCCAATATGATATTTTTCTTACGCGCTAATGTTTCGGGGAATTAATGATTATTGTTAGCACGCTATAGGTGAAATAATCTTATATCCGTGATACTCCGGACTATCAATATCCGGCAAATCCGTGCGCCAAATAATTCGGGGCGCAGGACGCGGCAAAGAGAGCGACAAATCCGTCCGGAACGGATTTTAACGCCGCGGGCGGCGGCTCCGCAGAGGCACGGGAACGGGCCGAATAATTGAGCGCAGCTGACGCCCTGCGGTTTGCCGCCCGGCGTGTCTATCAGACGCAGGAATGTATTTTATCCCGCTATGTCGACAGCCAGGGACGCGCGGCTGCGGTTACGTTGTCTATTTCGTCCAGTAGCTCCAGCCATTCGGGTTCCAGTTCGTTCAGGCTGACGCCCTGGCGCAGTTGTTGCTCCAGTTGGTTGCACAGTTGTTTCAGACGCGGTACGCCGCTATAGCTGCTGCTGCCGTGCAGCTTATGAATCAGATCGACGATGCCGTCGTCCGGTTGACCGTTTAGAATCGCCCCGACCCGCTCACGCACCTGCGGCAGGAAGTCGAGCAGCATGCGCAGTAAATCGCGCGCCAGATCGCTCTTATTCGCCGCCTGGCTCAGCGCCAGTTCCCAGTCCAGCGAGGGCGCGATCGGCGGGACGGCGGATTTTCTGGCGAGGTGGCGAGCCAGCAGATTTCTCAGCATCTGCTCATCGATCGGTTTAGCCAGATAATCCGCCATACCGGCCTGCTGCAGGCTGTCGCACTCGCCGTTCAGACTGTGCGCGGTGACCGCGACGATTGGCGTCAGCGCGTGCAGCGGCAACTGGTGGATCAGTTCGGCGGCGCGGATGCCGTCCATCTCCGGCATCTGAATATCCATTAAGATGATATCCAGCGGGCCGCGGCGCGCCAGCGCCACCGCCTGCGCGCCGTTGTCGCACAGGATCACCTTGTCCACCAGTTCGTCCAGCAGGGTGCCGATCAGCTTCAGGTTGGCCGGATTATCGTCCACCGCCATAACGGTGAGCGGCAGGCGGCCGGCGGGCGCCGCCGTCAGGGGTGAGGGATGAGGCGACGGCAGTCCGGCGTGCGGAAAGAACGCGCCGGACTGCAACAGCGGCAGCAGGCGGCAGGCGGAGATGGGTTTAACCAGACAGCTGTGAATGCCGAAGCTTTTCAACTGTTCCGCATCCAGCTGCGCCAGGCTGGGAATGGCGAGGATCACGCACGGCGCGCGTTTGCACGCCTCGCGCAGCGCCGGCATATAGCCGATCAGCGTATTGCGCCAGGCGACCGGTACGCCGAACAGCAGGACATCGAACGGCTGGTCGGGCAACTGATCGAGAGCCGGGCTGTAGCTTACCGCCAGCGGCGTATCGTGCAGGATATCCAGCGTGGCCTGGGCGGCGGCCGGGTTCTCCTCCACATAGGCCAGACGACGGCCGCGCAGCGCGTCGTTAGCGCCGCGCGTCGACAGCGCGTTCGGGTTGAGCGTCAGCCTCAGGTTGAACCAGAAAGTGGTGCCTTTGCCCGGCTGGCTGTCAAAGCGAATGTCGCCGCCCATTTCGCGCACCAGCCGTTGGGTGATCACCAGCCCCAGACCGGTGCCGCCATGGCGACGCGAGATGCTGGCGTCGGCCTGACGGAAGGCCTGAAACAGCTGCGACTGCTGCTGCCCGGTGATGCCGATGCCGCTATCCTGAATTTGTAGCGCCAGCTCGACCTGATGGTGATCCTGCCGGCGCTTTTCCAGCCGGATATCGATGTTGCCCTTTTCGGTGAACTTGATGGCGTTGCCCAGCAGGTTAGTAATTATCTGCTGCAGACGCATCGGGTCGCCTATGTACTGTTCGGGAATATCCGGCTGGATATTCAGCGTCAGCTCCAGCCCCTTTTCATGCGCGGTATGGGCCAGCAGCAGCACCACTTCGTCGATCGTCACGTGCAGGGAAAAGGGCACATTTTCCAGCACCAGCTTGCCGGCCTCCAGTTTGGAGAAGTCCAGGACGTCATTGATGATGGTGAGTAAATTATTGGCCGAGCGTTCGATGGTGTGCAGGTAGTCGGCCTGGGTCGGCGTCAGCGCCGTTTTCAGCGTCTGGCGGGTAAAACCGATCACGCCGTTGAGCGGGGTGCGCAGCTCATGCGACATGTTGGCCAGGAACTCGGATTTAATGCGCGCCGCTTCCTGCGCACGCTTTTTCGCCAGGTCCAGCTCAACGTTTTGAATCTCCATCTGCTCCAGCGTTTCGCGCAGATCGTAGGTCGCCTGATCGATATTCTGCTGCATCTCCTCATGGTAGGCGGTCAGCGACATGGCCATTGAGTTAATGCCGTTTTTCAGCATATCCAGCTCGCCCAGCATAAACCCTTCGACCCGGCTGTCGAGCTGGCCGCGCCGGATGCGATCGACGGTATTGACCATGTGGCGAATGGGCGTGGTGACATCGTGCATCAGGCGCCAGGCGAACAGCATGGCGATCACCAGACAGAGCAGCATCAACAGACCGGCGGTAAAGATCTCGCGGTATTGCTGCAGTTTTACCGAATCCAGAGCCAGTTCGATGGCGATATAGCCTATCGGGCTATTGCTGGAGGCCAGCGCGCTATCCGGGCCCACCTCGCCGTCGCTGCTGATCGGCATATGCAGAATCAGCGCGTTGCCGCTGCGGCTCTGCGTCAGCGCGTTCGGCACCGGCGCATCGTCGGACAGATGCATGAGATTATTGGTGTTGCGCGGATTGGTGGTGACGAACAGACGGTTTTGCGCGTCATAAATACTGATCGCCCGGACAATGCTGGAGTGGCGCCGGTGCAGAACGTTAACCAGCTTCCTGACCGAGTCCTGCTGGTGCTGCATCATGGCCCAGGCGCTGGAGATAGCCAGCGGTTCGATGATGCTGGCGCCGGCGTCGGCCAGTTCGAACTGCAACTGGTTATAGCGATGGATGACGAAGAAGGTACTGAGCAGCAAACCGATCATCAGCGTCGGGGCCAGGATCAGTATCATCATACGCGCGCGCAGACTATATTTGGTCATGGGAGTCCAATGTGGGAGAATTAAACGCTGAGGCTCAGCTTAAACGTTATTGAGTAATAAATGGCGCAATTCTACTCTCCAAACCGGCGTATGACGACCCGGCAAACCATTACCGTAACCGCGAACGATCTGGACCCCTTCGGTCAGGGCGTGGCGCGCCATGAGGGAAAGACGCTTTTTATCACGGGCGTGCTGCCGGGCGAACAGGCCAGCGTCCGGCTGACGGAAGATAAACGCCAGTACGGCCGGGCGAAGCTGGTGCGGCTGCTGACGCGCAGCGAGCAGCGCGTCGAACCCCGCTGCCCGCACTTTGGCGTGTGCGGCGGCTGCCAGCAGCAGCACGCCAGTCCGTCTCTGCAGCATAGCAGTAAGTCGGCGGCGCTGACGCGCCAGCTGGCGCAGGAGATCGGATCCGATGTGCCGGCGGCGGGCGTTATCGCCGGCCCCGCCTGGGGCTACCGGCGGCGGGCCAGACTTGCGTTATACTATCAGGCCAAACAGCAGCGGCTGCTGATGGGCTATCGTCAGGCCGGTTCGCACGATATCGTGCCGGTGCGGGAATGTCCGATATTACGGCCGGAACTGGCCGCGCTATTGGCGCCGCTGCATCAGTGTCTGCAGCGTTTGCAGGGCGTAAAGCGGCTCGGCCACGTGGAACTGGTGCTGGCGGATAACGGCCCTCTGCTGGTACTGCGCCATCTTGACGCGCTCAGCGCGGCCGACCGCGAGGCGTTAAGCCAGCTGGCGCAGCGCTATGAGCTGATGCTGTGGCTGGCGGGGGCGTCCGATGAGCTGACCTGCCTGCACGGCGGAGAGCCGCACTATCAGGTCGACGGCCTGACGCTGGCTTTCAGCCCGCGCGATTTTATCCAGGTCAACGACGCGATTAATCAGCAGATGGTGGCCCAGGCGCTGGCGTGGCTGGATCTCCAGCCGCAGGAGCGGGTGCTGGATCTGTTCTGCGGCATGGGTAATTTCACCCTGCCGCTGGCCCGACGCGCGGCCAGCGTGGTGGGCATTGAAGGGGTGACGGCGCTGGTAGAGAAAGGGCGCGAAAACGCCCGGCGCAACGGGCTCGGGAATGTCACATTTTTTCATCAAAATCTGGACGAAGACGTGACGAGGCAGCCGTGGGCGACGCAAGGATTTGATAAGATATTGCTTGACCCCGCGCGGGCGGGCGCCGCTGGCGTGATGTCGCATATCGTCAGGCTGGCGCCGCGGCGCGTGGTTTATGTTTCCTGCAACCCGGCCACGCTGGCGCGAGACAGCAAGGCGTTGCTGGCCGCCGGCTACCGGCTGGCGCAGGTGACGATGCTGGATATGTTTCCGCATACCGGGCATCTTGAGTCAATGGCGCTGTTTTTGCAGGGCTCTGGTAATGCAGCAAAGTAGGGAGAAATTATGGTTGCGGTAAGAAGTGCACATTTGAATACGGCTGGAGAGTTTGAGCCTGACGCGTGGATCGCGTCATTAGGGATCGCCAGTCAGCAGTCATGTGAGCGATTAGCCGAAACCTGGCGTTACTGCGAACAGCAAACGAAAGATCATCCCGAGGCCTCGCTGCTGCTGTGGCGGGGCATCGAAATGGTCGAAATTCTCTCCACGCTCAGCATGGATAACGATAGTCTGCGCGCCGCGCTGCTGTTTCCGCTGGCCAACGCCAACGTGGTGGATGAGGAAACGCTGAAAGAGCACTACGGCAAAAACATCGTTAATCTGGTGCACGGCGTGCTCGATATGGACGCCATCCGCCAGCTGAAGGCGACCCAGCACGACTCAATGGCCTCGGAGCAGGTCGATAATATTCGCCGCATGCTGCTGGCGATGGTGGAAGATTTCCGCTGCGTGGTGATCAAACTGGCCGAGCGCATCGCCCATCTGCGCGAAGTGAAGGACGCGCCGGAAGAGGAGCGCGTGCTGGCGGCGAAAGAATGTACCAATATCTATGCGCCGCTGGCCAACCGGCTGGGAATCGGCCAGCTCAAATGGGAGCTGGAGGATTTCTGCTTCCGCTATCTGCACCCGGAAGAGTACAAGCGCATCGCCAGGCTGCTGCACGAGCGACGTATCGATCGCGAACAGTATATTGATAACTTCGTCATCGATCTGCGCAAGGCGATGAAGGAAGAAGGCGTGCAGGCCGATGTCTACGGGCGGCCGAAACATATCTACAGCATCTGGCGCAAGATGCAGAAAAAATCGCTGTCGTTCGACGAACTGTTCGACGTACGCGCCGTGCGTATTGTGGTTGAGCGGCTGCAGGACTGTTATGGCGCGCTCGGTATCGTGCATACCCACTATCGCCATCTGCCGGACGAGTTCGACGACTACGTGGCCAATCCCAAACCCAACGGCTACCAATCTATCCATACCGTGGTGCTGGGGCCGGGCGGTAAAACGCTGGAGATTCAGATTCGCACCCGTCAGATGCACGAGGACGCGGAACTGGGCGTGGCGGCGCACTGGAAATATAAAGAAGGGGCGGTGGCCGGCGGGCGTTCGGGCTACGAAGGGCGTATCGCCTGGCTGCGCAAGCTGATCGCCTGGCAGGAAGAGATGGCGGATTCGGACGAGGTGTTGGACGAAGTTCGCAGCCAGGTGTTCGACGATCGGGTGTACGTGTTTACGCCGAAGGGCGATGTGGTCGATTTGCCGGCCGGTTCCACGCCGCTAGACTTCGCCTACCATATCCACAGCGATATCGGCCACCGCTGCATCGGCGCTAAGATTGGCGGACGCATCGTGCCCTTTACCTATCAACTGCAAATGGGCGATCAGATCGAGGTCATTACCCAGAAGCAGCCCAACCCCAGCCGCGACTGGCTTAACCCGAATCTGGGTTATGTCACCACCAGCCGCGGTCGGTCGAAGATCCATAACTGGTTCCGCAAGCAGGATCGGGAGAAAAATATCGTCGCCGGGCGGCAGATCCTCGACGACGAGCTGGAGCATCTGGGTATCAGCCTGAAAGCGGCGGAAAAAATGCTGCTGCCGCGTTATAACGTCAATTCTTTGGACGAGTTGCTGGCGGCCTTAGGCGGCGGGGACATCCGGCTGAACCAGATGGTCAACTTCCTGCAGTCGCAGCTTAAGCAGCCGAGCGCCGAGGAGCAGGACCGCGAGGCGCTGCGCCAGCTGACGCAAAAAGCGCCGCCCACGGCGCGCAGCACTGATAACGGGCGCGTGGTGGTGGAGGGCGTCGGCAACCTGATGCACCATATCGCGCGCTGCTGTCAGCCGATCCCCGGCGATGATATCGTCGGCTTCATCACGCGCGGGCGCGGTATTTCGATTCATCGCGCCGACTGCGAACAGCTGGACGAACTGCGCAGCACTGCGCCGGAGCGCATTGTCGAGGCGGTGTGGGGCGAAAGCTACTCCAGCGGATATTCGCTGGTGGTGCGCGTCGTAGCCAACGATCGCAGCGGGCTGCTGCGCGATATCACTACTATTTTGGCGAACGAAAAGGTCAATGTGCTGGGCGTTTCCAGCCGCAGCGATACAAAGCAGCAACTGGCCACCATCGATATGGAAATTGAGATCTACAATCTCCAGGTGTTGGGCAGGGTGCTGGCGAAGCTGAACCAACTGCCCGATGTGATCGACGCCAGCCGCCTGCAGCGGGCGTAAGCGCGCGGGGCAACATTCGGCTTTTTTGTCGGGCCAGTCGCCCTGTTCAGGCGGGACTTTCCCGCCTTTCTCTTTCTCCAGGTAACCGCATGACCGTATCCGCTATTGAACGTTTAATCGAGATTATGAAAACCCTGCGCGACCCGCAAAACGGCTGTCCGTGGGATGGTAAACAGACCTTCGACACGCTGACGCCCTATACGCTGGAAGAAACTTACGAAGTGCTGGACGCCATCAGCCGTCAGGACTTTGACGATCTGCGCGGCGAACTGGGCGACCTGCTGTTTCAGGTGGTGTTTTACGCCCAAATGGCGCAGGAACAAGGGCTGTTTGATTTCTCCGACGTGTGCAACGCCATCAGCGACAAGCTGGAGCGGCGCCATCCGCATATTTTCGCCGGCGCGGCGACGCCGGCGGACGGCAAGGCCGCACGGGCCGGCTGGGAGCACACGAAGGCGCGGGAACGTTCCGCCAAAGATCGCCATTCCGCCGTGGATGATATTCCCGATGTCCTGCCGGCGCTGATGAAGGCGCAAAAGATTCAGCAACGTTGCGCCGCCGTGGGCTTTGACTGGGACAGCCTGGGGCCGGTCGTCGATAAGGTGTACGAAGAGATCGACGAGGTGATGTATGAAGCCCGGCAGGCGGTGATTGATGAAGAAAAGCTGGGCGAAGAGATTGGCGATTTACTGTTTGCGACCGTCAACCTTTCACGCCATCTGGGCCATAAGGCCGAACGGGCGTTGCAGGAGGCCAATCGCAAATTCTGTCGCCGCTTTCGCCAGGTAGAACAGATTATCGGCCAGTCCGCTAAAACCATGGATCAGGCCTCGCTGGATGAGATGGAAGCGGCGTGGCAGCAGGTGAAAAATCAGGAAAAACAAGGGTAGCCGCCACGCATTGCCCGATCCCCCCGAATCTCATCCCTCAATCCGCCGCCATTCGGCGGATTTTTCTATCCCGAGATTTCTTGCGGACCCGCACGGAAAGCGGCGGTCTTTGTTTCACTTCATGCTGTGTCTAGACTCAACGGCAGAGTGACAGAGATATATTGTGTTTCAGGAGCCTTGCATGACGTCTTATTCAAACCCCGATGCATTTGTTAACGTAAAACCCTATCCTTTCTGGCTGGATACGATCGCCGGGGAGGCCGCCGCCCCCGCGCTGCAGGCGCGTATTTCCTGCGATCTTGCCATCGTCGGCGGCGGTTACACCGGCCTGTGGACGGCGCTGCTGGCCCGTCGTCGCTGGCCCGAAAAGAAGATTGTCATTATCGAAGCCAAACACTGCGGCTCCGAGGCGAGCAGCCGCAACGGCGGCTTCTGTTCCCCGAGTATTTCTCATGGCACGTCGATCGCCATTAAACGCTGGCCGCAGGAAACGGAAAAACTCATTGCGCTGGGCAGAGCCAATCTCGACGAGCTCGAGGCGGATCTGGACGCGTATGGAATGCAGATTGAATTTGAGCGCACGGGGCAGCTGAACCTTGCCAGCCACCCCTGGCAACTGGAAGGGCTGCGTTCGATGCAGCAGGAATACCAGCGCTTCGGCATCGCGTGCGAATGGCTGGAGGGCGCCAGCCTGACCGATAAGTTTAATTCTTCCTTTTATCGCGCCGGACTCTTTGAGCCGAACTATGCGTTGGTGAATCCGGCCAAAATGGTCAGCGAATTACGCCGGGTTTGTCTGGCTCAGGGAGTCGAACTGTATGAAAACAGCGCGGTAACCGCGTTGAAGCAACAGGGGCAGAATATTCTGCTGCGTACGTCGTCCGGCGAGGCTGTGGCCGGACAGGTCGTGCTCGCCACCAATATCGCGGTGCCGCTGCTGCGCCACCTGGCGTCGACCGTGATCCCGGTCTACGACTACGCGATCGTCTCTAACCCGCTAAGCGAGCGACAGCTGGAAGCCATCGGCTGGGTCGGACGCTACGGCATCTCCGACAGCGGCAACCGTTTCCACTATTTCCGTAAGACCGCCGATAATCGTATTCTGTGGGGCGGGTACGACGCCATCTACCATTTCGGCAGCCGGCGCGACGAGTCGCTGACCCAGCGGCCAGAGACGTTTAACCGTCTGGCCGAACAGTTCAGCGAAGTTTTCCCCGCCATCAGGGATATTGGTTTCAGCCACGCCTGGGGCGGCATCATCGATACCTCGGCCCGGACGACGATGTTCACCGGGTGCGAGGCCGACGGCCGGATCGCCTACGCATTGGGCTTTACCGGGCTGGGCGTCTCGGCCTGCCGTTTCGCCGCGCTGAACATGCTGGACCAGCTGGCCGGAGAGAAAACGGCGCGCACCGAATTACGCATGACATCCCGCGCGCCGGTTCATTTTCCGCCGGAGCCGCTGCGTTTTGCGGGCGTGCAGGCGGCCATTCGCTCCCTTGCGCGCGAAGACCGGGACGGGCATCGTAATGTGCTGCTGAAAACCTTTGACGCGCTCGGCATCGGTTTCGATTCCTGATTGCGCGCCGCGTTGGCAATGGTCTGTTTTTACTGATATTTTACTGGAAGGGTTCTATGTTACGCACCTGCAGCAGGTATGATTATGGATGATGATATTCGCGGGCCTGACCAACTGAAAACCGTCGCTTATCCACCCGAGACGGTAAATCATCGCACGCAACAGGTCATGATGAATTATTACCGCGCCTGGTGGCGGGGTGACATTGATTGGCTTATGAGCCTGTATTCCCCGCAGGTGGAATACAATGACTTTTTCCAGGGGTGCCGCATCGCGCCGGACGAACTGCGCGACTACCTGCACGCCTGCCTGTCGAAGCCGACGGAAGCCGCGCTGCGCTATATCGATCGTCTGCGCGTCGACGGGGATACCGCTACTCTGCAGTATCAGACGCCGCTCAGCGGCAGCGATAGCCGCGCCGTTATCTGCTGCTGCGAGATCATCACGGTATGCGACGGCATGATTACCCGCGTCAACGAGTACGCGTCCCTGCTGTCCCAGGGAAAAACGCCGCCGGGCGGCGCGGATTCGCGAGCGACGTTCCGGCGGCTGGGGCTGTCCGCCCGGCAATTGAGCATCATGTCCGGCGATATTCAACAGTATTTTTCCCAGCAGCGACCCTATCTGAATCCGGAACTGAGTCTGATCCAGGTCGCGTCCGCCACCGGCTATACCCGCAATCAGATTTCCTTTTTTCTCAACCAGGTGATGGGCTGTAGTTTCTATCAATATCTTAACCGACTCCGGTTGCGCCACGTTCTGACGCTGTGGGATAACGGCGAGGGGCAGCAGCATCGCATTGACGACGACGCCAAAGCGGCGGGATTTCATTCCCTTTCGACCTTTTATCGCTGTTTTCGCGAGGAAACCGGACTGGCGCCGAAATCCTACCTGCGGCAAAAAATTTCCGGGAGAAATTTTTGACGTTGCGTCAGCGGCGGCCAGGGACGGTACGCCGCAAAAAATTTCCGGGCGCGATTTTTGACGTCGCCGGCGCGGCCGCCGCAATAAAACGAGCAATTCTTTTTCTTCTGGCTACCGCCACGTAACCGGATCATCAGGGAGACGCAAAATATGTACGACCAGCTTTATATCGATGGTGAATGGCAAACGGCGACGCGGGGCGCCCGCCTGGGGGTGTTCAATCCGGCCAGCGGGGCGCTGATACGGCAAGTCGCCGCGGCCGGGGCGGAAGATATCGATAAGGCGGTGGCCGCCGCCAGACGCGCGTTCGACGAAGGCCCGTGGCCGCGCTTGAGCGGTAAAGCGCGCGCCGCCTGTCTTCGCGCGATGGCGGGCATCATGCGCGAGCGCCAGCTCGGGCTGGCCCTGCTTGAGGTGGAAGATAACGGCAAGCCGCTGCCGGAGGCGCAATGGGACGTCGAGGATGCGATTGGCTGTTTCGACTACTACGCCGATTTGGCCGAGGGCCTGGATACGGAAGCGCTGCCCATCGCGCTGCCGGATGATCGCTTTCGCTGTCGGGTGGTGCGCGAGCCCATGGGGGTCGCCGGTCTGATCATCCCCTGGAACTACCCGTTTTTAATGGCCGCCTGGAAAGTCGCGCCGGCATTGGCCGCCGGCTGTACCTGCGTGCTCAAGCCGTCGGAACTGACGCCGTTGGGCGCGCTGGAGCTGGCCGCCATCGCCGATGCGGCCGGTTTGCCCGCCGGGGCGCTAAACGTCGTGACCGGGCTGGGCAATGAGGCGGGCGCGCCGCTATCCGGCCATCCGGGCGTCGACAAGTTATCTTTTACCGGCAGCGTTCCCACCGGGCGCGCCATCATGCAGGCGGGCGCCCAGGACATCAAAAACGTCAGCCTGGAACTGGGGGGAAAATCCGCGTTTATCGTTTTCGACGATAGCGACATCGACGCCGCCGTGGAGTGGACGCTGTTCGGCATTTTCTGGAATCAGGGACAGGTCTGTTCCGCCACTTCGCGTCTTCTGGTACAGGAGGGGGTATACGACCGTCTGATCGAACGTTTGATCGACGCTACCCGCCGTATTCGCATTGGCGACGGCAGGCTGGAGGGCGTCCAGCTCGGTCCGCTGGTCAGCGCAGGACAATACGAAAAGGTCATGCAGGCGATCGAGCGGGGCAGGCGCGAAGGCGCTACGCTGGCGTGCGGCGGACGGCGCCCCGATCATTTGCCGCAGGGTTGGTTCGTCGAACCCACGATATTTGTGGATACGCCCACGGAGAGCGCGCTGTGGACGGAAGAGATTTTCGGGCCGGTACTCGCCGTGCGCCGTTTCGGTGACGAACAGGAAGCCGTGCGCCTGGCGAATGACAGCCGCTATGGGCTCGCCGCGGCGGTCATGTCGGCCGATCCGGAACGCTGCCGGCGCGTCAGTCGCGCCTTGCGGGCCGGCATCGTCTGGGTCAACTGTTCGCAGCCCACCTTCACTCAGGCGCCCTGGGGCGGATACAAGCAAAGCGGCATCGGCCGCGAGCTGGGTACCTGGGGGCTTGACAACTATCTGGAGACGAAGCAGATCACGGAATATACCAGTGAAAGCGAATGGGGGTGGTATCTGAAGCATCCATCCTGACGCTGCGGCTCCATCCCGTTGATGCAGAGGGACGAATAATCCTGGAATTTCCGCTGCCGGCGGAGAACTAATTCGGTGCGTCGATACCGGCGGCATATTGTTTTTACTGGTTTTTCCCGCTAGCCTGGACGGCTATCCGCCCAGGCTGGACCCGTATCGGCCGTTTGATTCGGCAATCTGTTTTTCCTATTTCCCACCCACCGTAATTTGTTCTATAGATAAGACTCTGCAGTCAGATATTCCGCGTCATTTGCAGGGAAATGTGCCGCATTGTGCGGGTAAAAGCGAGTAATTGGTGGATAAAATCCGTTTTCTTTTTTTCGGAGGATGGTCTTCGTTTGGCCGTCTTGCGCCGCCTGATGGTCGGGCCGCGCGCCACATAAAAACGGTACCCCGGTAATACACCGCATCGTTTTATATTCAGCCCCGTTGAAATGGAGGAAGGAACGAATGTTTACACAACGCAGGAAATGGTTTTCAGGTGCGATTGCCGGCCTGGCGATGGCCGCGTCCGTCACCGCGTTTGCGCAAGGGAAGGTACTGCACGTCTATAACTGGTCCGACTATATCGCCCCGGATACGCTGGATAACTTCCAGAAAACGAGCGGCATCAAGGTGGTCTACGATGTCTTCGACTCCAACGAAGTGCTGGAGGGCAAGCTGATGGCGGGCAATACCGGGTTTGATCTGGTGGTGCCGTCGGACAGTTTTTTGGAACGCCTGTCGGGGACCGGCGTTTTCCAGCCGCTCGATAAGAGCAAGCTGCCGAATGAGAAGAACCTCGATCCCGAACTGATGAAGCTGATCGCCCAGCACGATCCCGGCAACAAGTATGCCGTGCCCTACCTGTGGACCACCACCGGGATCGGTTATAACGTCGACAAAGTGAAGGCGGCGCTGGGCGCGGACGCGCCGGTAGACAGCTGGGATCTGGTGCTCAAGCCGGAGAATCTGGAGAAGCTGAAACGCTGCGGCGTCTCCTTCCTGGACGCGCCGGAAGACATCTTCGCCACCGTGCTGAACTACCTTGGGAAAGATCCCAACAGCACCAGCGAGAAAGACTACAGTCAATTGGCCGCCAGCCTGCTACTGAAGCTGCGTCCCGGCATCCGTTACTTCCATTCCTCCCAGTATATTAACGATCTGGCCAACGGCGACATCTGTGTGGCCATCGGCTGGTCCGGCGATGTCATGCAGGCGATGAACCGCGCCGACGAGGCGAAAAACGGCGTGAATATCCGCTACAGCATTCCGAAGGAAGGGGTGCTGGTGACCTTTGACCTGTTCGCCATGCCGGCGGACGCCAAAAACGTGGATGAAGCCTATCAGTTCCTGAATTACCTCATGCGGCCGGAAGTGATCGCCAATATCAGCAACCACGTCTTTTACGCCAACGCCAACAAGGCGTCGTCGCCGCTGGTCAGCGATGAAGTGCGCAACAACCCCGGCATCTATCCGCCGGATGAGGTCCGCGCCCGCCTGTTTATCACGAGAGTGTTGTCACCCCGACTGGATCGGGTTCGCACGCGCGCATGGACGCGGGTGAAAAGCGGTGAGTGACGGCCGCCCGTTCGCTTTCTCGAACATATGTCATGCCTATGGCGATGACGTTGTTTTCTGTTTCTGCCGGAGGGCAATAGCCAGTGAAAGAAACAATTTCTCATAGTCAGTCCAAACCCTGGAAAGCCGCGATGCCCCTGCTGGAGGTGCGCAACCTGACTAAGGCGTTCGACGGACAGATCGTGGTCGATGACATCAACCTGACGATTTACAAAGGCGAGATCTTCGCGCTGTTGGGCGCATCCGGCTGCGGCAAGTCCACGCTGTTGCGTATGCTGGCCGGATTCGAGCAGCCCACCCAGGGGCAGATCGTGCTGGACGGCCAGGATCTGTCCCTGGTGCCGCCGTACAAGCGGCCGATCAACATGATGTTTCAGTCTTATGCGTTGTTTCCCCACATGTCGGTGGCGAAAAATATCGCCTTCGGCCTGGCGGAGGATGGACTGTTCAAGTCCGAGATCAACGCCCGGGTCGAAGAGATGCTGGCGATGGTGCATATGCAGGAATATGCCGATCGTAAGCCGCACCAGCTGTCCGGCGGCCAGCGTCAGCGCGTGGCGCTGGCGCGCAGCCTGGCCAAACGGCCGAAGCTGCTATTGCTCGACGAACCGATGGGCGCGCTGGACAAGAAACTGCGCGATCGTATGCAGCTTGAGGTGGTCGACATCCTTGAACGCGTCGGCGTGACCTGCGTCATGGTGACCCACGATCAGGAAGAGGCGATGACCATGGCCGGGCGCATCGCCATCATGAACCGCGGCAAGTTCGTGCAGATTGGCGAACCGGAGGAGATCTATGAGCATCCGACCACCCGCTTCAGCGCCGAGTTCATCGGTTCCGTCAATATGTTCGAGGGGCTGCTGCAAGCGCGGCAGGACGACGCGCTGACTATCGTAAGCCCGGGGCTGGCGCATCCCCTGAAAGTGGACGCCGATTCCTCCGTGATGGAGGGCGTGCCGGTGTCTGTCGCGCTGCGGCCGGAGAAGATCGCGCTGTGCGACGAAGCGCCCGCCGACGGCTGCAACTTCGCCGTGGGGGAGGTGGTGCATATCGCCTATCTGGGCGACCTGTCCATTTATCACGTCCGGCTGCCTGGCGGTCCGGTGATCAGCGCCCAGTTGCAGAATGTCTATCGTTATCGCAAGGGCGCGCCGACCTGGGGCGATGAGGTGTGCCTGCGCTGGGATACGGACAGCTGTGTGGTGTTGACGGTATAACAGAGGAATGGATGATGACATTATTTTCCGCACATCACGCGGTCGAAACGCCGCGCAAGAGCGGCCTGGTTTGGCTGCTGACTCGCTGTCGCCAGCAGCACGGCCGCAAACTGGTGATCGCCCTGCCGTACCTGTGGCTGCTGCTGCTGTTCCTGCTGCCGTTTCTGATCGTGTTCAAACTCAGTCTGGCGGAGATGGCCCGCGCCGTGCCGCCCTACACCGATCTGGTTTCCTGGGCGGACGGTCGACTGGACATCGCGCTTAATCTGGCCAACTATCTGCAATTGCTGGACGATCCGCTCTATATCGAGGCCTATCTGCAGTCGCTGCGGGTGGCGGCGGTCTCGACGCTGTGCTGTCTGCTGGTGGGGTATCCGCTGGCGTGGGCGGTGGCGCACAGCCGTCCCGCGACGCGCAACATCCTGCTGCTGCTGGTGATCCTGCCCTCCTGGACATCGTTTCTAATCCGCGTCTATGCCTGGATCGGCATTCTGAAAAACAACGGCGTGCTGAACAATTTCCTGCTGTGGCTTGGGGTGATCGATCAGCCGCTGGCGATCCTGCACACTAATCTGGCGGTCTATATCGGTATCGTTTACGCCTATCTGCCATTTATGGTGCTGCCGATCTATACCGCGCTGACCCGTATCGACTATTCGCTGGTGGAGGCGGCGCAGGATCTGGGCGCCCGACCGATGAAAACCTTCGTCAGGGTGCTGATTCCGCTAACGAAAGGGGGAATTATCGCCGGCTCTATGCTGGTGTTTATTCCGGCGGTGGGGGAGTTCGTCATTCCCGAGCTATTGGGCGGGCCGGACAGTATCATGATCGGCCGTATCCTGTGGCAGGAATTTTTCAATAACCGCGACTGGCCGGTGGCGTCGGCGGTGGCCATCATCATGTTGTTGCTGCTGATTGTGCCGATCATCTGGTTTCACCGTCATCAGAACAAGGCCGCGGGGGAACAGGCATGAACAATCTACCCGTTGTGCGTTCTCCCTGGCGCATTTTCATTTTGGTGCTGTGCTTTGCCTTCCTGTATGCGCCGATGTTGATGCTGGTGGTGTATTCGTTCAATAGCTCCAGGCTGGTGACCGTGTGGGCGGGCTGGTCGACGCAGTGGTACGGCGAACTGTTTCATAACTCGGCGATGATCAGCGCGGTGGGCCTGAGCCTGAGCATCGCGGCGGCGTCCGCCACGATGGCGGTGATTTTGGGCACGCTGGCGGCGGTGGTGATGGTTCGCTTCGGCAGCTTTCGCGGTTCCAACGGTTTCGCTTTCATGCTGACGGCGCCGCTGGTCATGCCGGATGTGATCACCGGCCTGTCTCTGCTGCTGCTGTTTGTCGCGTTGGGCCACGCGATAGGCTGGCCGCTGGAGCGGGGCTCGCTGACCATCTGGCTGGCGCACGTGACGTTCTGTACCGCTTATGTATCGGTGGTGATCAGCGCCCGCCTGCGCGAGCTGGATCGCTCCATCGAAGAAGCCGCGATGGATCTCGGCGCCACCCCGCTGAAGGTGTTCTTCGTCATCACGGCGCCGATGATCGCGCCGGCGCTGATTTCCGGCTGGCTGCTGGCCTTTACCCTGTCGCTGGACGATTTGGTGATCGCCAGTTTCGTCTCCGGGCCGGGAGCGACGACATTGCCGATGCTGGTATTTTCGAGCGTGCGCATGGGGGTGAATCCGCAGATCAACGCTCTGGCATCGCTGATTCTGCTGGTCGTCGGCGTGATTGGCTTCATCGCCTGGCGCTTTATGGCCCAGGCGGAAAAACAGCGTCAGCGCGATCTGCAAAAGGCGCGGCGCGGCTGAGAAACGGGCGGCGATCGCCTTCGTCGCCCGCCTGCCGGCATCATTCCCGTTTACACCTCCGGTCTGGCCCGGCGCGCCGGGCAAAACGAACATTTGTGGCGCTCATCGGGTTCGGGTATACTACTTTCCCGTCCTGGTTCTTCCATCGTCTTTAAACCTAAACGCTCAGGTTCAGCATGACAACTAATTATATTTTTGTGACCGGTGGGGTCGTCTCCTCTCTGGGTAAAGGCATTGCCGCAGCCTCTTTGGCGGCTATTCTCGAAGCCCGTGGCCTCAACGTTACCATCATGAAACTGGACCCGTACATCAACGTGGATCCGGGTACGATGAGCCCGACTCAGCACGGGGAAGTTTTCGTCACCGAGGACGGGGCGGAAACCGATCTGGATTTGGGTCACTATGAGCGTTTCATCCGTACCCGGATGACGCGCCGCAACAACTTCACCACTGGCCGCATCTATTCCGAAGTTCTGCGTAAAGAGCGCCGCGGCGACTATCTGGGCGCGACCATTCAGGTTATCCCGCACATCACCAACGCCATTAAAGAGCGCATCATTGAAGGCGGCGAAGGCCACGACGTGGTGCTGGTGGAAATCGGCGGCACGGTGGGCGATATCGAGTCGTTGCCGTTCCTGGAAGCTATCCGTCAGATGGCGGTTGAAGTGGGGCGTGAGCATACGCTGTATATGCACCTGACGCTGGTGCCTTACCTGGCGGCGGCCGGCGAGGTGAAAACCAAACCCACTCAGCATTCGGTAAAAGAGCTGCTGTCTATCGGTATTCAGCCCGATATTCTGATTTGCCGTTCCGATCGCGCGGTGCCGGCCAATGAGCGCGCGAAAATTGCTTTATTCTGCAATGTGCCGGAAAAAGCAGTAATATCCCTTAAGGATATTGATTCCATTTATAAAATTCCGGGACTCTTGAAATCACAGGGCCTGGACGATTATATTTGTAAACGATTCAGCCTGAACTGTCCGGAAGCAGACCTGTCAGAATGGGAACAGGTGGTCTACCAGGAAGCCAACCCGGGCGGCGAAGTGACGATCGGCATGATCGGCAAGTATATTGAATTGCCGGACGCCTATAAATCCGTGATCGAAGCGCTGAAGCACGGCGGGCTGAAAAATCGCCTGACGGTCAATATTAAGCTGATCGACTCGCAGGACGTGGAAACGCGCGGCGTGGAGATCCTGAAAGGTCTGGACGCCATCTTAATCCCGGGCGGGTTTGGTTACCGCGGCGTGGAAGGCAAGGTGATGGCGGCGGGTTATGCGCGCGAAAACCAGATCCCTTACCTGGGTATTTGCCTGGGCATGCAGGTGGCGCTGATGGAGTTCGCCCGCAACGTGGCGGGTATGGAAGGCGCGAACTCGACCGAGTTTGTGCCGGAATGCAAGTACCCTGTCGTGGCGTTGATTACCGAATGGCGCGATGAAGAAGGGAATATCGAAGTTCGTAGCGAAGACAGCGATCTGGGTGGTACCATGCGCGTCGGGGGACAGCCGTGCCATCTGGAAGAGGGTAGCCTGGTGCGTCAGCTGTACGGCGAGTCGACCATTATCGAACGTCACCGCCACCGTTATGAAGTCAACAATATGTTGCTCAAACAGATCGAGGCGGCGGGGCTGCGGGTTGCCGGCCTGTCGGCCGATCGCCGACTGGTGGAAATCATTGAAATCCCGGATCATCCGTGGTTTGTGGCCTGTCAGTTCCACCCGGAGTTTACGTCGACGCCGCGTGATGGACATCCCCTGTTTGCCGGCTTTGTGAAAGCCGCCGGCGCGTACCAGAAGCGCCAGGAGAAGTAAGCGTTTTTTCAGCACTGCGCGTTGTGTGAATCGCGCGCGCTGCTCGTCTGAGGTTTTAGTTTAACTGTACTGAGGAAAATCTAATGTCCAAAATTGTTAAAGTCATTGGCCGTGAAATCATCGACTCCCGCGGGAATCCTACCGTAGAAGCTGAAGTGCATCTGGAAGGTGGTTTCGTTGGTCTGGCTGCTGCGCCGTCAGGGGCTTCCACTGGTTCCCGCGAAGCGCTGGAACTGCGTGACGGCGATAAATCCCGTTTCCTGGGCAAAGGCGTGACCAAAGCGGTTGCCGCTGTTAACGGTCCGATCGCTCAGGCTGTACTGGGTAAAGACGCTAAAGATCAGGCTAACATCGACAAGATCATGATCGATCTGGACGGAACCGAAAACAAATCCAAATTCGGCGCCAACGCGATTCTGGCTGTTTCTCTGGCCAGCGCCAAAGCTGCTGCCGCGTCTAAAGGCATTCCGCTGTACGAACATATCGCTGAACTGAACGGCACCCCGGGCAAATACTCTATGCCTCTGCCGATGATGAACATCATCAACGGCGGCGAACATGCCGATAACAACGTTGATATCCAGGAATTCATGATTCAGCCGGTTGGCGCGAAAACCGTTAAAGAAGCGATTCGTATCGGTTCTGAAGTTTTCCACACCCTGGCTAAAGTACTGAAAGCCAAAGGTATGGCTACCGCTGTTGGTGACGAAGGCGGCTACGCGCCGAACCTGGAATCCAACGCCGCTGCGCTGGCCGCTATCAAAGAAGCCGTAGAAAAAGCCGGTTACGTGCTGGGTAAAGACGTAACGCTGGCTATGGACTGCGCCGCTTCCGAGTTCTACAACAAAGAAACCGGTAACTATGAACTGAAAGGCGAAGGCAAAACCTTTACCTCTCAGGAATTCACTCACTACCTGGAAGAACTGACCAAACAGTATCCGATCGTGTCCATCGAAGATGGCCTGAACGAATCTGACTGGGACGGTTTTGCTTACCAGACGAAAGTTCTGGGCGACAAAATCCAGCTGGTTGGTGACGACCTGTTCGTAACCAACACCAAGATCCTGAAAGAAGGTATCGAAAAAGGCGTCGCTAACTCCATTCTGATCAAATTCAACCAGATCGGTTCTCTGACCGAAACTCTGGCTGCGATCAAAATGGCGAAAGATGCCGGCTACACTGCCGTTATCTCTCACCGTTCTGGCGAAACCGAAGACGCCACTATCGCCGACCTGGCGGTAGGTACTGCTGCTGGCCAGATCAAAACTGGTTCCATGAGCCGTTCTGACCGTGTTGCTAAGTACAACCAGCTGATCCGTATCGAAGAAGCGCTGGGCAACCGTGCGCCGTTCAACGGTCTGAAAGAAGTAAAAGGTCAGGCGTAAGTTAATCGCCTTGCCCTGAGGGGCGGCCGGCGCGATGCGGCGGCTGGCTCTCAGTAAAGTTAGTCTGTGATTAGGGCCTCATACTTTGTATGAGGCCCTAATTATTGGCGCCGTTGGTTATCAACGCGCGCAGCGGTTCTTGCTTCGGCGGGCCCGGCCACACCGGACTTCGCCGCCGCCGACCTCATCAGCAGGCCCTGGCCTCATACCCCGTATGCGGTTTTTTTTTCGCCGCCAGCGCGCGACTTCCTCTTCTGATTGTCTGTTTTCCTCGCGCCGCATCAGATACGGTAAAGGTTGAGACGCTTAACCCGATTTTCATACAGTTCCAGCCGCTGCTTCAGTTTGTCGCGGTTTTTGGCCGCCACGCAGTGCAGCAGCACGTTCAGAGCATTGGCCAGCCCGGCGGTGGACTCCAGAATCAGCCCGGTTTTGGTGGCGATGGTCACAATATGCGGGGTATTCATGTATCTGGCGATGCCGTATTCATCGGTGAACACCACTAAGCGGGTGTTTTCCCGCATACATTCATTGGCGAAGGCGATGCCGGCCTCGGCGTAAGGAGCGATATCGATCAATACCACGCAGCACTGCTTGTCGTGACTGTCTATCCAGCCGCCGAGCACGCCGCCATACAGATCGAGAAACTCCACCCTGGAGCGCACCAGCGACAGCCGGTTGGCGAAGTCTTCCGTCAGGCCGCGGATGGTCTGGAAGCCGCAGACAAACACGTGCTCGGCCTGGCTGACGCACTGGACGATATCCTGCCAGTGCTGACTGCCGATTTGCTCCCAGAATTTAACCAGCGCCTCAATCTCTTTATTGAGGTGCACCGTTAAATCGTCCGTTTGCTGTTCAACGCGGTCCAGCAGGGTCGTATTGAGCAACGACTGAACCCTGACCTCATCACGCAGATCTTCTTTGAGCCCTTTAAGTCCTTTGTAGCCCAGACGGCGCAGAAAACGACTGACGGTATTAGGGCTGACGCCACTTTTTTGAGCAAGGGTTGCACCATTCTCGAACGCGATAGTGTCCAGATTGGCCTGAATATAGGCCCACAGCGTGCGCTCCATCGGCGTCAGTTTACCGTCGAGCTGTTCCAGCCTTGCTTCAAGCATAAGGTCACCCCATTGATTATAAAGGCATAAAAATACCACTATATTATTTTATGGTATTTAAATGTCAGTAAGAACGCCGATATTTGCCCGGTATGGCATAATAATTGCAATTTTAGTTTAAAAGACATAATTATGTCAAAGTCCGGGTCAGACAAGGCCCCTGCGTCTGTATATCAAGGCCACAGGAGATAATAAAATGTATACCAGCAACAGACTACACCGGGTGAAGGGTATCGCGTTGGGTTTAGCGCTTTCTTGCGGGTTCGTCGGTTTATCCGCGCAGGCGGCAGGGGAGCTACGGCTGTACAACTGGGGAGACTACATTAATCCGCAAGTGCTGAGTCGTTTTACCCAGGAGACCGGCATCAATGTGAAGCTTGACACCTATGCCAGCAATGAAGAGATGCTGGCCAAAATCCAGGCCGGCGCCAGCGGCTATGACATCGTCTTTCCCTCGGTGCATATGCAGGACGCCATGGCTTCGCTGAAGCTGCTGGCGCGTACCGACATTAACCGCGAGCCGGGCTTCAGCCACATCGATCCGCAGTTCTTGCGCGCGAAAACGGATCCGCAGGGGGAATATTGCCTGCCCTACGCCTGGGGCACGGTCGGTATTTTTTACAACAAGAAAAAGGTGGATAAACCGATCACCTCCTGGGCGGATTTTTTCGCCGAAGCGGAAAAAGGCAAGAAGGTCATCATGCTGGACGACATGCGTGAAACGCTCGGCGTCGGGCTGATCGTTAACCATAAATCGGTCAATACCACCAACCCGGCAGATCTGAAGGTGGCCGCCGACTGGCTGACCGCGCGTAAGCCGTTAATCTCCGCGCTGACCTACGAGAGCATTCCGCTGGTGCAGTCGGGCGATGTGGTGGCGGCGCACTATTTTGTCGGCGCCCTGATGTATGTATCCCAGGATCCGGAAAATCTGGCCTATGTGATCCCCGATGAAGGGGCCACCCTGTACCAGGAGAATATGTGCGTGCTGGCGAACGCGCCGAATAAAGACAACGCCAAAAAGTTTATGGCGTTCTTTTTGCAGCCTGAAATCGCCGCCATGAACACCGCCCAGCAGATGAACGGCACGCCGAATCGCGATGCGGTGGCGCTGCTGCCCGACCTGCTGAAAAATAATCCGGCGGCGAATCCGCCCGCCGACGTAAAGGCGAAACTGCAGATTTTCGACGATCTGGGCAAAGGCTTGCGCCTGTATGACCGGGTGTGGACCCGTTTTCGCAGCGCTAATTAGTCCGCGCCGCGCCTCGCTGACCGCGGCTCCCGCCGGCTGGCGGTCAGTTCATCGCCAGAGGCTGCGGTCAGTCCGACGCCGCCTCAGCGTTAATTTCGGGACTCAGGACGTGGAGTAAACAATGAGTCAGGATCAGCATTTCCGCACCGTCGTATCGCTCAACGGCGCCGTCAAATATTATCAGACGCCCGAGGGCAATAGCGTTAAGGCGCTGGACGACATCAGTTTTTCGGTGCGGGACAATGAATTTGTGACCTTACTGGGGCCGTCCGGCTGCGGCAAAACGTCGTTGCTCAGAATTATCAGCGGCTTTGAACAGCTGGACAGCGGCGAACTGCTTATCGGCGGTAAAAAAATGAATCATATCGCGCCGCATTTGCGACCGGTTAATACGGTGTTTCAGAGCTACGCCTTATTTCCGCATATGAGCGTGGCCGACAATGTCGGCTATGGGCTGGATATCCGCGGCGTGCTGCGCGCGGAACGCAACCAGCGCGTAGCCGAAACGCTGGAACTGGTGGGGATGCGCAATATGGAAAAACGCCGTCCGTCGCAGCTGTCCGGCGGTCAGCAGCAGCGCGTGGCGCTGGCGCGGGCGATTATTAACCGTCCGTCGCTGCTGCTGCTGGATGAACCGCTGTCGGCGCTGGATCGCGGGTTGCGCAAGAGCATGCAGCTCGAGCTGAAACGTCTGCAGGCGGAGCTCGGCATCTCGTTTATTTTCGTCACTCACGATCAGGAAGAGGCGTTGACCATGTCCGATCGGATCATTGTGCTGAACGGCGGCAAGGTCCAGCAGAACGATCCGCCGGCGGCGATCTACCATACGCCGGTCAACCATTTCGTCGCCGGTTTTATTGGCGAGGGCAACCTGATCCCGGTCGAAGTCGGGCAACAGGAGGATGGCGCGCTGTCTCTGCTGAGCGAGGCCGGCGAGCGCTGGCGGGCCGCCGCGGATCGGGCGCGCCCGGTCGGGCAACGCCTCTGGCTGCTGCTGCGTCCGCAATATTTTCATCTGAGCGAACCGGCGGATGAGCGGATGCGCTATGCCCGTATCGACGGCACGATCGAACAGCTGATCTTTATGGGGACGGATACTGAAGTCTGCGTGCGCTCCGCCGGGGGCGAGAGGCTTAAAGCCTTAATTCGCCTGTCCTCCGGCGAGGGTCCCGGGCAACTGGCGGCGGGCCAGGCGATTAGCCTGTGGTACGCCGCCAGCGCCTGTCATCTGCTGCCGCGGTAAGGAAGCGCTATGTCTGCATGGAAAAAATCGCTCCCCCTTGTCGGGCTGTTGTCGCCGGTAACGCTGCTGCTGGCGGTCTGTTTGTTTGTGCCGTTGGCCATCATGGTGGTGTTCAGCATCCTGACGCCAGGCACCTACGGCGGCGTGGAGTGGAGCTTCTACCCGGATAATTATGGCCGTATTCTCGGCTGGGCGGACGGCACGCGGGAAGACTTCGATATTCTCTACCTGCACATTATCGCCACTTCGTTTCGCGTGGCGTTAATGAGCGTGCTGGTCTCCTTTATCATCTGTTATCCGATCGCCTTCTGGGTCAGAAAACAGTCGCCGGCGGTGCGTAACTTCCTGCTGTTTCTGATCACGCTGCCGTTTTTCGCCAGCCTGATCGTGCGGCTGTACGCCTGGGTGCTGATTTTGCGCCCCACCGGTTTCGCCAATAGCATCCTGCAGGCGATGGGGCTGATCCAGCAGCCGCTGGATCTGATCTATACCGAGCAGGCGGTGCTGATCGGCATGGCCTATATCTATATTCCCTTTATGTTTTTACCGGTGTACGCCAGCGTAGAGCGGCTCGACCCGCGCCTTATCGAGGCGTCATACGATCTGGGCGCCAACCGGTTTAAAACCTTCTGGCGGGTGGTGTTTCCGCTCACGCTGCCCGGCGTGGTGTCCGGCGCCATCATGGTGTTTATTCCCAGCCTGGGGAATTTTATCGTGCCTTCGCTGCTGGGCGGCGCCCGGGTGGTGATGATCGGCAGCCTTATCGAACAGCAGTTCCTGGCGGCGCGAAACTGGCCGTTCGGCGCGGCGCTGGCCATGTTGTTAATGTCGATGGTGCTGCTGGCGCTGTTGCTCTATCTGTATCTGAACAGCCGCTATTCCCGCGCTCACGCCGGCGAAGCGTCGGACAGGAGGAAGCATGAAGAATAATATGTTGTTGCGGCTGGCCGGCTGGCTATTCAACGGTTACGGCGCGCTGTTTTTTATTTTTCTCTATCTGCCGATATTCCTGATCGCGCTTTATTCGTTTAACGCTAATCCGGTCAACATGATGATATGGCAGGGCTTCAGCATCGACTGGTATTTGTCGGTATTCGGCATGAGCAATAATCTTTCCGACAGCGCGCTATATATCGATTCGACCGACCAGGTGCTGCATGCGTTGAAAAACAGCCTGATCATCGCGCTGATCACCACCGCGATTTCGACCGTGGTCGGCACCGCGACCGCGCTGGCGCTCATGCGCTATCGTTTTCGTTTGCGCGGTTTTTACCGTTTCCTGATGTATATGCCGATGATGATGCCGGACATCGTTCTGGGGATCGCGTTGCTGATCTTTTTCGTCAACGTGGGGATTCCGCTCGGCCGGGTGTCGATCATTCTCGGCCACTGCACGTTTCTGTGCAGCTATGTTTTTCTCATCGTCAGCGCCCGGCTGGCCGGCATGGACACGCGGCTGGAGGAGGCCTCCGCCGATCTCGGCGCCGGCCGTTGGGTCACTTTCCGGCGCATCACGTTGCCGATATTGTCCCCCGGTATCCTCGGCGGCGCGCTGCTGGCGTTCATTATTTCCATGGACGATCTGGTCATCACCTATTTTATTTCCGGCGTGGACGCCACGACGCTGCCGGTGCAGATTTACGGCATGATCAGGCGCGGCATTAAGCCGGAAATCAACGTTATCGCCACCCTGCTAATCCTGGGATCGCTGTTAATCGCCGGCGCGGGATTGTATCTGAGAAACCGACAGGAAAAGAATTAAAGGAAAATCATGATGACTAAACTCAGAGCGCGGCAACTGGGATTAAAATTTCCCGGCGTCACGGGAAAATATAATGCGATTACCGACGTCAGCGGCGTGCTGGTCGGCTATCGCACCATCGATGCCGTCAGTCATGACGATAAGCTTATTAAAACCGGGGTGACGGCGCTGCTGCCGCGCGGTTACCAGACGGAGCCCCAGCCGGTCTGGGCCGGGTGCTGCGCGCTTAACGGCAACGGCGAGATGACCGGGGCGCACTGGATAAAGGATGGCGGCTATTTCGTCGGCCCGGTTTGTCTGACCAATACCCACTCCGTCGGTACGGTGCATCAGGCGGCGGTCAAATGGATGCTGTCGCAATATCAGGCCGCCTGGCAGGCTAATCACCTGTGGGCGATGCCGGTGGTGGCCGAAACCTATGACGGGGTGATTAACGACATCAACGGCCTGCATGTCACCCAGGACGATGCGTTGAGCGCGTTGACTTCGGCGCGCGACGGCGCGCTGGCCGAAGGCAATGTCGGCGGCGGCAATGGCATGATCTGTTATGGCTTCAAAGGGGGAACCGGCACCTCGTCGCGCTGCTTTACGCTCGACGGCCGGCAATATACCCTGGGCGCGCTGGTGCAGGCCAATTACGGTCAGCGCGAGTGGTTCGAACTGCTGGGCGTGCCGGTCGGCGCGCTGCTGACGGACCCGCTGCCGGCGGGGCTGGAGCGGGAGCGCGGCTCGATTATCGTGGTGCTGGCTACCGATGCCCCGATGATGCCGCACCAGCTACAGCGCCTGGCCCGCCGCGCCGGTCTGGGGATCGCTAAATCCGGCAGCCCGGGCGGCAATAATTCCGGCGACATCTTTCTGGCGTTCAGCACCGCCAATGCCGGGGCGCTGCCGCAGCTGGCGCAGACGCATCGCGCTTTTCAGTATCTGAACGATGAGGTGTTCGACACGATTTATCAGGCGGCGGTAGACAGCACGCACGAGGCGGTGATTAACGCGATGCTGGCCGCCGAGGACGCGCCGATGCAAAAACCGCAGGGGATATGTCGGGCGATAGACCCGCAGGCGCTGTACCAACTGGTCAAACGGCGGAATCCCGCCGCGCTGCTGAGTTAAGGCCCGGCCGCCGCCGGGCCGCGCGGCGGCTACAGGATGCGGCTGATCAGCCGGTCGATGCGAATGCGGCGCAGGCGACGAATCAGTTTACGCACCTTGACCGGATACTGAGCGATGCTTTCCAGCTCCATATAGCTTTTCACCCGCGTAGTGTGCGTGCGGATACAGGCCAGCTCCTGCTGGCGCTGTTCCTGCAGGCGCTGCTGCGGATCGTGGATCAGAATGGCGTTTTCCAGATCCAGGCGCCAGGCGCGCGGATTCAGATTGTTGCCGGTCAGCAACTGCCAGCGATCGTCGACCCACATGCCTTTGAGATGAAAACTATTGTCTCGATCTTTCCACAGCCGTACGGTCAGGCGCTGTTCGTCAATGTAGTGCTGCAGGCGGCTGAGGAAACGGCGTAAATTGATTTCATACAGGTAGGGCAGCGCGCCGATAATCTTAAACGGCTGATCTTCAGGAATATAAAAATCGTTGGCCGTTTTATCGCCGACGATAATCTCCACGCGCTTCCCCTCGCGCAACAGGCGAATGATATTGCGCACCAGCAGCGCCGGCAGATTGAAGTATGGCGTACAGATCACCAGTTGGCTGTCGGTACAGTACATCAAATGGTGAATGGTTTTATTCAGCGGGCTCTGCTTGCCCAGCCCGACCAGCGGGGTGACGGTCAACTGGCTGTCGATGTCCGCATCCGGGCTGGCTGGCGTGCGGTAGCCGGCGATGCGCAGAGCCTGACGCAGCTGGCGGGTTTCGTTTTTTATTTCCAGGCTTTTGGGACGATCCGCCCGATCGAGACGCTGCACCGCGGGCGAGGTCAGCAGGCGTTGAATATAGCTGCACATGGTGTCCGACAGGATCGCGTTCTGGATCAGCTGATAGCGATCGTAACGGTACTTCTCATGCTGATGCAGATAGACGTCGTTCAGGCTGGCGCCGCTGTACAGCACGGTATCGTCGATGATAAAGCCTTTCAAATGCAGCACGCCGAGCGCTTCGCGGGTATTCACCGGCACGCCGTAAACCGGCAGGTTGAGGCCTTCGTGGCGCCGGGCCAGATCGCAATACCAGTCCGCGTTGGTCTGTTCGGCCGCGGCGCCAATGCGTCCGCGCTGCGCGCGGTGCCAGTCGACCAGCACGCAGATATCCAGATCGGGATTCAGCTGTTTTGCCTGATAGAGCGCCGACATGATCCCCTGACCGCCGTCATCCCGTTCCAGGTAGAGCGCGACCAGATAGATACGTTTTCTGGCGTTAAGAATGGCGTTTACCAGCGTCGTACGGAAAAGTTCAGGTGAATGGAGGGTCTGAATATCTTCCGCTGTCTGGGGGATTTTCGGTAATTGTGCAAGGTGTTGTTGATATTTATTGCGTTTAAATTTGGACAACATCACAGTGCGCTTCTTCTCTCATTGTTATAGGGCCGCAGCCACGGTCAGACATGATTTATACTCTTCATCCTGCAGGCCGCGGGCGCGTTGGCCGCGCCGAACCGTCCGGCTTGTTCTGCGGGCCTGCCTCGGCGGCGGCGTCGCGTTGATCATTGACGCCGGGGATCGATCCGTCTTCCCGCCGCCTGCCATCCGTTGGGCATAAAGGGACGAATCGGGCGATAATACCACTACTTCACTGACGTTGTGAGCATGTTTTGCCTTTCTCGGGCGGATTGTCCTGGGCGCGTGCGCGATATCACGTCTCGTGCCGGCCGTTGAGCGCCAGTTCCAGCGCCACGATACCGTCCTCCAGCTGTACGTCCTGTCGGAACCCCAGCTTTGCGGCCAGCGCCAGCATACCCCGGTTGTGGGGCATGGTAATGCCGGTCAGGCGCAGCAGGCCGTGCGCGCGGGTATAGTCGATCATTTTTTCCAGCAGTCGGCGCCCCAGTCCCAGTCCTTTCAGATCGGAACGGACCAGTACGGAAAATTCGGCGTCGATATTATCAGGATCGGAAACGGCGCGCGTGACGCCGGCGATCGCCGCCGTGCCATTTTCCGCCTGACGCAGCGCGACAAAGGCCATTTCCCGATCGTAATCAATCTGGGTCATGTTGGCTAAATCCTCATGAGAGAACTCGTTGATCTCGCTGAAGTAGCGATAATAGAGATCCTCTTTCGTCACTCGCGCGATAAACGATTTCAGCAGCGGCTCGTCCTCCGGCAGGATGGGACGGAACAGACAGCGGTCGCCGTTTTTCAGCGTTACCCACTCTTCCAGTTCGTGCGGATAGGGGCGGATCGCCAGACGCGACTGCGCGTCGCCGCTGAAGGGCGCGAGGTGCAGCGTGACGTCCAGCAGGGTGAGTTCGCTGCCGGACGCCAGCAGCGGATGGATATCCAGCCGGGTGATCTCCGGGCAATCCAGCACCAGGTTGGACACCTGCACCAGCAACCGGCTCAGCGCGGGTATATCCAGCGGACGCAGGGCGCTGCGGCCGCTGATCTTGCCGCTGTTGACCGCCTGCAGCACCAGGTCGCGCGCCAGCGTCATATTGAGCGGTGGCAGCGCGACAGATGCCTGATTGGTCTGTCGCCACTCGATGCCGCCGTCGCCCAGCATAATCAACGGCCCGAACACCGCGTCCTGTTCGACCGCGACTCTCAGTTCCTGGGCGCCGGCGCGGTTGGCCATGCTCTGCACCAGCAGGCCGTGAATGCGCGCCTGCGGCCAGGCCCGGCGCACGCGATCGAGAATGGCGTCCGCCGCCTGTTGCACCTCGCGGGCGGTACGCAGATAGAGCATTACGCCCTGGACTTCCGACTTGTGCGGAATATCGGGCGAACGCAGTTTTATCGCCACCGGATAGCCGATCTGTTTTGCGATGGCTGCCGCTTCGGCGCTGTCGCCGGCGATCCAGGTGGGCAGAGTGTTCAGGCCGTAAGCCTGCAGTATTGGCTGCACCTCGTGGGTATCCAACTGGTTCGCGCCTGCGGCCAGCGCCTGCTGAATCAGATGGTGCGCCTGGCCGGCGTTGATCGACAGATCCGGAGGCAGCGCCGGGGTTTCTCTGAGCTGCCGCTGGTTGCGTCGATACTCCACCAGATGCATAAAGGCGGTGACCGCGCCCTCCGGCGTGCGGTAGGTCGGAATGCCGGCGTCGTTGAACAGACGCCGCGCTTCGCGCGACGAATATTCCCCGCTCCAGTTGGTCAGCAGCGTGATGTGTTGCGCGCGCGCATGCTGTTTCAGCACGCGGATCAACTGCCCGGCGCTTTCGGTCGCCGGCGCGGCCGCGCTGGGGGCATGGATAATCAGCAGCGCGTCGAAGTCATGACCGTCGAGCAGAATGGACAGGGCGGTCACATAGCGCTCGCCGGTGGCGTCGTCGCCTAAATCCAGCGGGTTTTCCGCGTGGATCTCCGGCAGCGCGGCGCGCAGCGCCTGCCGCACGGGGTCGCTCAGGCTGGCCAGCGTACCCTGGCGGGCCAGCAACTGGTCGACGGCCAGCGCCGCCGGTGAAGCGCCGTTGCTGACCAGCAGCAGACGCTCGCCGCGCAACGGCCGCAGGTGGCTCAGCGTTTCGACCGCGGAAAACAGTTCGTGCGTATCCTGCACGCGCAGCAGGCCGGCGCGCCGGATGGCCGCATCGTAGGCGGCGTCCAGCCCCTGGATATGGCCGTTCAGCAGGCGCTGGGCCTGCGGACTGCGCCCGCTCTTGATCACCAGAATCGGCCTGTTGCGCGCGGCGCTGCGCGCGGCGGAGAGAAAGCGCCGCGCGTCGCTGAGGTGCTCCAGATGCAGCAGAATGGCGCGGGTTTTGCCGTCGCGCGCCAGAAAGTCCAGCAAATCGTCGATGTCGATATCCAGGCTGTCTCCCAGCGCGATAAACCAGGAAAAGCCGATTTCTCGCTGCTGCGCCCAGTCCAGAATGGTATTGGCGACGGCGGCGGACTGCGAGATAAAGGCCAGTTTGCCCGGCAGGATCGGCACCGGTGAAAAGCTGGCGTTAAGCCGCTGCCACGGCGCCAGCAGCCCCAGACTATTGGGGCCGAGCAGCCGCATTTCGTAACGGGCGGCGCAGGATTTCAGCTCGGCGAACTGCGCCGGCGGTGCCGACAGGATAATCGCCGCCCGGCAGCCGCGCCGGCCCAATTGCTCCAGCAGCGCCAGATTGCGGCTGGCGTGGGTGCAAATGACGGCCAGATCGGGGACGATGGGCAGCGCGGCCACCTCGGGGTAGGCCAGTACGCCGCACACTGCCGGGTAAGCCGGCGTCACCGGCAGGACCGGGCCGCTAAAATTGCCGTCCAGCAGGTTGCGCATCATCAAAAAACCCGCTCGCCCCGCCTTTTCGGAGGCGCCGACGACCGCGATGGATTTGGGGCGAAGTAAGGCTTCCAGTCCGCGCTGACTCATAGCTGGCTCCGGGCAGATGAACAATCGTTCTGATATTAACCGCTTTTGTCGGACTTTGCTGTGATGGCCGGTGGGCTTTCCCGCAGGGTATGGTGCGATTTGCCGGCCAGGTAGTGGGCGCGGAAGCGGTCGAAATGCGCGGCCAGGGCCGCCGCCGCCAGCTGGTCGCCGGCCTGGTTCAGCAGAGCGACGGCGATTTCCGCCGTGCAGTGCTGTCCGCAGGACGAGGCTTCGCGCAACTGGTAGCGGGAAAAGGCGTCGACGTTGAGCGATAGCAGCGGCAGCGCGTCCAGATACGGGCTTTTGCGATACATCTTGCGCGCTTCCGGCCAGGTGCCGTCCAGCATCACGAACAGCGGCGGTTTTTCCGTCGCCGGCAGCGTGTGGCTCACCGGGCGCACGGCGGCCTCTTGCTCATCGGCGAGAAAAACCAGCCAGGGCTGGCGCGTCGGGTCGCGCAACGCCTGCAGCAGCGCCGGGTCGGGCGCGGTGCGCGACCAGAGAAAGGCCTGGGTATCCGGCAGAATATCGGCGATAAGCCGGCCGGTATTGCTGGGTTTGAGCGGTTCGGTATCGAACATGATCAGACAAAAACGGCTGCGCGCCGGCCGGGGTTGAATAGTATGGCACAGGCAATTTTTGACCGGCAGCAGACAGCGCTGACAGCGGACGACCCGGCAGCCGCGGGCGCGGAAAGGCCGGGTGGACTGCGTCAGGCGCAGCCGGCGCAGGGTAAGGACGGCATTGTCAGGCATGATAGACCGCGCTAAAAAGCGTTATTCTACCCGACGGCCGACGCAGACCAAAGCGTCGCCGTCGGCGGCCGCCGTTTTTTCACGCTACAGCGCTTCATCCAGCCACTGATCGAACTCGGTTTTCGGCATCGCGCCGCCCAGCATGTCGATCAGCTTGCCCTGTTTGAAGATCATAATGGAGGGAATGCTGCGAATGCGGAAGCGATCGCTGAGCGCCGGCTCCGCTTCTGTATTAACCTTAACGAAGCGCAGCTGACTGCCGCGCTGCTGCGCGCTGGCGGCGAAAACAGGCGCGAAGTTGACGCAGGGAGAGCACCAGGGCGCCCAGAAGTCGATGACCACCGGCAGATCGTCCTGCAGCAGTTTGTCCAGCGTCTCCGCGCTGGCGTTAATGACCTCCCCGCTAAACAGGCGATGGCCGCAGCGCCCGCATTTGGCGTGGTCGTCAGCCCGTTGCGCGGGCAGGCGGTTGGTGGTCTGGCAGGCGGAACATACCGTATTCATAAGCAAGCCTCAAAGGAAAAAATGCAATGAACGCGCTATTATCACGCAGGCCGTCTGCCCGCCGTTTTATCGATTGCCGCTGGCCTGTTGCGCGCGGAATCCGGCGGGTAGCGTGGTCTGGCGCTTCATTACTGACGATACCCCAAATAATGCAAGTTGCAGGAAGGCGGCGACGCAGCGACAAATTCGTCGGCAACGAATGTGTTCAGCCAACGGCTGACCTCCGCTGAGAGACAGGGTGTCTCTCATTCATCCCCAGAGGCTTACACCAGTAAGCGTCCGGGGTGAGCGACAACGCTGTCGGCAGCGGAGTTGCACGCCGCTGCCGGCGGCCCGGTAAGGGCCAGCCCCATGGCGGAGGCGAGTCACAAAACCAACGCACCTGCATTTTGCAGCATGAAGGGTATATACCGAATTTAGTGGGCTCTAAGTATGGCGAGCAGAGTGCGTGTGAACAACGTGGTTTGTTCGATGGTTACAATAGTTTCTGGCTTTGATAAAAGCCGGTAGCGCAGCGGGTGTACATAAGGTAATCTTCGCGCCCGGTGTACCGATCGCACAGGTGGAGATAACGATGAGCGATTCATTCAGTGGTAAAAGCGGCAAAGTTCGCGTGATGTATGTCCGTAGCGATGACGAGAACGGAAAAGACAATAAAGGGAAGCGCCCGGCCGGCAAAGGCGGACGGGACGATAATCGCCGGCGCGACGGTAATCCGCGCGACAAAAATCCGCGCAATGCCCGCGGCGAAGGCGGCGACTCCCGTCAGCGTTCTTCCCGTGACGGCGCGCCGCGCGATAATGCCTGGCGCAATGAGCGCGCCCCTGGTGAATCCTCTCGTCCGCGTTCCGACCGCCCGCGTCGCGACACCTCGGGAGAGAGCGGAGGCGCTTACGATTCGCCGTGGCGCACGGTTTCGCGCGCGCCTTCTGATGAGGAAGAAACGCCGGATCACGGCGGAATCAGCGGCAAGAGTCAAATCGATCCTGAGCAGATTCGGCGTCAGCGCGCGGAAGAGACGCGCGTCTACGGCGAAAAAGCCTGTCATGCGTTGTTCAGCAACCGGCCGGACGCTATTGTCCGCGCCTGGTTCCTGCAGGAAGTCACGCCGCGTTTTCGCGAAGCGCTGCGCTGGATGGCGGCCAATCGCAAAGCCTACCATGTGGTGGATGACGAGGAACTGAGCAAGGCCTCGGGCACCGATCATCACGGCGGCGTTTGCTTCCTGATCAAAAAGCGGCAGGGGTTGGATGCGCGGCAATACCTGGAACAGCAAAGCGCGGAGCGAGACTGCGTGCTGGCGCTGGAGAATGTCGGCAACCCGCATAACCTGGGCGGCATTCTGCGCAGCTGCGCGCACTTCGGCGTACAGGGCGTGCTGCTGCCGGATCCGGCGCTGCTGGAGTCGGGCGCGGCGATCCGCACGGCCGAAGGCGGCGCGGAGCACGTGAAGGCGATCGGCGCCGACGATCTGGCCGCCGAACTGGAGGTGTTCCGCCGCGCGGGCTACACCATCGTCACCACCACCAGCGCTAAGGGCACCTCGCTGTCGCAGCTGGCGCTGCCGAACAAAGTCGTGCTGGTGCTGGGGCAGGAAGGCAATGCGCAGGCCGCTCCGTGGCTGCGCGGCGATGTTAACGTGTCGATCGACGGCACGGGCAAAGTCGAAGGTCTGAATGTGTCCGTGGCCACCGGTATTCTGCTGGCCGAATGGTGGCGCCAGAGCCGCGCCTGAGCCTTAAACGGGCGGCTGTCCGGCCGCCCGTTGCGTTACCCTCTCATACCTTTCCTTTCGGCAGAATGACGGCTAGTGCGCGCCGCTTTTGCGACCGCCGGCGGTAAACGGCGGCCGGGCAAACCACACCAGTACCAGCAGCGCAAGAAAGATGCCGGCCGCCGCCCAGAAGATTTCGTTAGCCGAAATGATAAGACCCTGAGCGGTGATCTGCTGCGCCAGCCAGCTCGATACCTGCTGCTCCGTCATGCCTGACTCCTGCATTTTCTGGTAAATTTCCTGCGTCAGCGGATTGTAGGGATTGACCGATTCCGTCAACTGAGCATGGTGCAGGGACTCGCGCTGGGTCCACAGCGTCGTGGTCAGCGAGGTACCGATCGAACCGGCCAGCGTGCGGGTAAAGTTGGACAGGCTGGAGGCGGCGGCCATACGTTCCGGCGGCAGCCCCGACAGCGTGATGGTGGTGAGCGGCATAAAGAAGCAGGCCACGGCGAAGCCCTGCATAAACTGCGGCCAGGCCGACGCGCCAAAGTCCATACCGGGTTCGAAGGTCCAGGCGCGCCAGTAGAAACAAACGGCATACATGATAAAGCTGAAGCTGACCAACTGACGCATATCCAGCCGCGGCGCGAAACGGCCGATGATCGGCGACAGCAGCACCGGCATCAGCCCGACCGGCGCGGAGGCCAGTCCGGCCCAGGTCGCGGTATAGCCATAGACCTCCTGCAGCAGCTGAGGCAGCAGTACGATGGCGCCAAAATAAAACATATAGGCCAGGCTGAGGCACAGACAGCCGATGGTGAAGTTGCGCGACTTAAACAGCGACAGATCGACGACGGGGTGCTCGTCGGTCAGCTCCCAGACGATAAGCAAGGTGATGCACACCACGGCCAGCGCCATCAGTACGATAATTTCCGACGAGTTGAACCAGTCCAGCTCCTTGCCGCGGTCCAGCATCATTTGCAGGCTGCCGATGCCGACCACCAGCAGGGCCAGCCCGATGGTATCGATTGGGCGGATCTCCGTTTTGGTTTCCCGCCCGCGCAGGATCTGCGTAGTGATCAGCACCACCACGATTCCCAGCGGGACGTTGATAAAGAAGATCCAGCCCCAGTGGTAGTTGTCGCTGATCCAGCCGCCGAGTATCGGCCCGCAGATCGGGGCGACCACCACGGTCATCGACCAGAACGCCAGCGCAATGCTGCGTTTGGCCGGCGGATAGTTGTTCAGCAACAGGCTTTGCGACAGCGGAATGAGCGGACCGGCCACGATGCCCTGCATTACGCGGAAGAAAATCAGCATTTCCAGGCTGGTGGACATGCCGCACAGCCAGGAGGTGAGGGCAAACAGCCCGGTCGCCCACAGAAACAGACGCACCTCGCCAAAGCGTTTCGCCAGCCAGCCGGTGATGGGGATCGAGATCGCATTCGCCACGCCAAAGGAGGTGATAACCCAGGTTCCCTGAGAGTTGGAGGCTCCCAGGTTACCGGCGATGGTCGGGATGGCGACGTTGGCGATGGTCGAATCCAGCACCTGCATAAAGGTGGCCAGCGAAAGCGCCACGGTCAGCCAGGCCAGGCTCGCACCGGTAAGCGGTTTTTTTTGCACGCGTATCTCCCGATGGATTAGCCGGCGTTGGCCTGAATGATAGAGGCGATCATCTGGTTTACCGGCGCTAAATCAAGCGCCAGCGCGTCGCTCTGGTAAGCCGGGCTGGTGCGCGCCTTATCGGCCAACACCGGTCCCTGCTGGTCGCGGGTATCGACCTTAACCAGGGTGGATAAGCCGATGCGCAGCGGATGTTCGGCCAGCTGTTGCGCATCCAGTTCGATACGCACCGGCAGACGCTGCACCACCTTGATCCAGTTGCCGGTGGCGTTTTGCGCCGGCAACAGAGAGAACGCGCTGCCGGTGCCCATATCCAGCCCGACGACGGTTCCCTTGTACACCACGCTGTCGCCGTAAATATCGCTGATTACGTTGGCCGGCTGACCGATACGCATGTTTTTCAGCTGCGTTTCCTTGAAGTTGGCGTCAATCCAGAGCCGGTCGGCCGGCACGATGGCCATTAACGGCGTGGCGGTGGTGATGCGCGCGCCGACCTGCACGCTGCGGCGCGATACATAGCCATTCACCGGACTGACGATTTGGGTGCGCTGCAGGGCCAGCCAGGCGTCGCGCACCTGCGCGGCCGCCTGTTGCACCGACGGCTGCTGCTCCAGCGGCGTGTTCAGAATCATGGCCTGATTGGCCTGGTACTGCTGCACCGCCACTTCCAGCGAGGCGCGCGCGCTGGCGACGGCGTCCCGCGCGTGCTGAACTTCTTCCCGGCCGATGGCGTTGGCGTTGCCCAGCGTTTCGCGCCGGCGCAGGTCGCTTTGCGCCTTGTTTAATTCCGTCTGATTCAGCTCTATGTTGGCCTGGTACTGCCGGCCGTTGACAATCAGCTGGTGAACCTGACGCACGCTGCTGGCCAGCGCGGTCTGCGCGCGCTCCAGCGCCTGGCGGGCATCGGTGGGATCGAGCACCACCAGTACGTCGCCCTGTTTGACCCGGTCGGTGTTGTCTACGTTAACCTGGGTAACGCTGCCGGCCACTTGCGACATCAACTGAACCTGATTGCCCGCCACATAGGCGTCATCGGTTTCCTGATGGTGACGCAGCACCAGGAACCAGTAGACCAGCCAGGCGCAGCCGACCAGGACAAAAATTATCGTCAGCAGCGTCAGAATACGTTTGCGCTGCCGTGCCTTATTCTTCTTATTCTGTGGTGGTGGGGTGGTTTCCACGCCTGTAGTCATGGTGTTCTCCAGTATTGTTATTCTTGCTCTTGATGACCTTCTCTGTACGCGCCGCGGCGACGGGCGCGCACTGCCCAGCCAGTAGAGTCGATCAGCAACGCGGCCCGTCGGCGGGCCGCGAACAACAAAAGCCGTTACGCCTGCTCATCACAAGATGGCGAGGTAACGGAGATTGTTGTGGATTAGGCCGTTCAGCGGGCGGCGTTCAGATCACAGGATCGGGATATCGTCGATTTTATCGATCTGCACCAGCAGTTTGCGCATCAGCATCTCGAGCTGCTTTTGTTCTTCCGCGCTCAGCGTCGACCAAAGGAAGTGGAGACAGGTGTGCTGCGGCGGCAGCAACTGATCGAGAAACGCCTTTCCTTCCTGAGTCATATGAAGATGCAGGCAGCGGCGGTCGCTGTCGCTCTCACGTCGCTCTATCCAGCCGCATTTTTCCAGTTCATCCGCGATGCGGGTGGCATTGGTGCGGGAAGAGCCCAGCGCGGCGCTCAGTTCGGATGGTTGGATACTGTAGTCCGGCTGGGACTCCAGCGTCAGCAGCGCCATAAACAGGGTTTCGTTGATACCCTGCGCTTTGAGCATTTTATTGCGGTGCTCCAGGATCTTACTTTGCATGTGCATGCACAACCGCAGCAGCAGCACTTCCTGATACGGAAAGTCAGGCCGGCGTTTGGCACGCAAATTTAACATTTGTTCTATCGGGGAAAACGAGCTATCCATACTGTGCACCTCATTAGTAACACGCATTATAATAACGTAAGTGACTAGTTAGGTAAACGTCACACCCGCCGGCGCGGCGTATTTATTTGTGACAGAAAGTAAGCGTCCCGCCGAATACCGCATCGCCCGGCGGCGGCGTGCGCCGTCTGGCCGGCCCTTGCCGGGGGCAACGCGCTTTCCCGCCGTCAGTTAATGATAGCTGCCACGTTATTGACAAATATGAGCGACTAAAGCATTTGGTCAGATTAGATACGCGCGCTGGGTCCAGCGCTGCCGGAGGGGGATAAGTTATCCGCTATCTCCTCATCGCGCCGTACATGCCGAAGAATAATGGCCGTGGTGGGCGTCGGTCCTGTGATTGCTCGCTTAAATAAAGGCGTCGCCGGCATATCGGCGACGGGGACTGGCGCGGGTATTTGCCGATCATCGACGCGGCGCTGGCGCTCGGTGGCCATCTGCGGGTGGGGATGAAAGACAATATCCTGTATCGCAAAGGAGAGCTGGCGCGGTCTAACGTTCAGTTCGTGGAACGGGTGAAGCGCATCGTAGCGGAGTGGGATCGCTCGGTGGCGCCGCCGGATGAAGCGCGGGCGCGGCTGGGATTCATGCGTCAGGGAGAGGCCGGCGCGCCGCAATAAGCGCGCCGGGAGCGAGCAGGGCGGAGTATACCGCCCTGTGCCGGAGAGGTTATTTTGCGGCGTCGGCGGCCGTTTTCACCCAGCCGTCAAACAGCTGCTGGTGAGCGGCGATCCAGCCGTTAACGTGGCGTTCGATATCCGCCTGCGAGGCTTCGCCCTGATGCATCCGCATGTTCTGCGCGTTGATGTCGCTTACCGGCACCTTCATGATGGCGAACAGTTTAGCCGCGGCCGGATTTTTTTCCGCCCACTGCTTATTGGCGGCGATATGGATGGTGTTAACCGGGAAACCATAGTCGGCGCCGTTCGGCAGTTTGGTGCTGACGTTTTGCATCTCGCCCGGCTGGGAAGAGAACGGCACCTGTAACCAGACCACGTCGCGGCCGGGCACCAGCACATCGCTGACCCAGTACGGTGTCCAGGTGTAATACAGGATCGGTTTGCCTTCTTTAAACCGGGTGATGGTATCGGCGATCAGCGCGGCGTAGTTGCCCTGATTGTGCTCCACCGTCTTCGTTAAGTCGTAGGCCTTCAGATGATGGTTAATCGACGCTTCGCAGCCCCAGCCCGGCGTACAGCCGGTCAGATCCGCCTTGCCGTCGCCGTTGGTGTCAAACAGACGGGCGATTTTCGCATCTTTCAACTGGGCGATGTTGGTGATGTGGTACTGCTGCGCCGTTTTTTTGTCGATCAGATAGCCCTGCGCGGCGCCGGAGACATAGACGCCCTGACGGTAAAACTTCGCGTCGCCGCCGGCGGCTTTATACATATCGACCTGCAGCGGATCCCAGCTCACCGCCATAAAGGTGGTGTCGCCCGAAGCGATGGAGGTATAGGCTACGTTGTAGTCGACTTCGCGCTGCGGCTGGACGTCATAGCCCAGTTTTTCCAGCGCTTTGCTGACCAGCAGCGTCTGGAAGGTTTCTTCCGACAGGGTGCTTTGTACCGGTTGAACAGAAACGCCTTTGCCAGGCAAATCGGCTGCGGAGATTTGTGTGCTCACCAGTGTGGTCAGGGCCAGAGCCCAGAGTCCTGTTTTGCGCATGATGTTTCCTTTTTTCTGTTTACCAGAGTTGATATACCCTGCGGCTTTGCGGCGGCGGCCGCCGCAATCCGTCGGGTATGAATAGAATTATTTAATGAATGGTCGGGTCAGCAGACCAATCGGCCCGCCGGCGTACCAGCGCTGATTGCCGCGGCTGCGGTTATCGCGGCCCAGCGACTGCGTCAGACGGTCGAGGATAATCGCCAGAATGACGATCCCAACGCCGCCTACGGCCGCCAGTCCCATATCGAGACGGCCGATGCCGCGCAGCACCATCTGACCCAGACCGCCGACGGCGATCATCGACGCGATGACCACCATGGACAGCGCCAGCATGAGCGTCTGGTTAACGCCGGCCATAATGGTCGGCATGGCCAGCGGCAACTGCACTTTAAACAGCATCTGGCGCGGGCTGGCGCCGAAGGATTCACCGGCCTCGATCAGGTCTTCCGGCACCTGGCGAATCCCCAGGATGGTCAGACGTACGATCGGCGGCAGGGCGAAGATAATGGTCACCACCACGCCCGGGACGTTGCCGATACCGAACAGCATGACGATCGGCACCAGATAAACGAAGGCCGGCGTAGTCTGCATGGCGTCCAGCAGGGGACGGATAATGCGCGCCGCCCGTTCGCTGCGCGCCAGCCAGATGCCGAGCGGCAGTCCTATCAGCACGCAGAAGAACAGCGCGGTCAGCACCAGCGCCAGCGTCACCATCGCCTGCGACCAGGCGCCGATCGCGCCGATGGCAATCAGCGACACCAGCGTGGCGACGCCCATGCCGAGGCTGGACATCTGCCAGGCGATCAGGGCGAACACCAGAATGGCGACCGGCGCGGGCATACCCAGCAGCAGCTGTTCGAAGCCGCGCAGAATAAAATCGACCGGCACGCGAATGCCCTGAAACAGCGGTCTGAAGTGCAGCACCAGCCAGTCGATGGCGACGGTGACCCAGTGATCCAACGGGATCAGGGTATCTTTAAACGGATCGAGCAGGCTGAAGTGCTCGCTGGTCGGCGCGGGCGCGCTGTTCAGCCAGTCTGCGCCTTGCTGCGCCGCCTGATGGGCGCCGTCGGCCGGCGCGCTGTTCCAGGCATCGGCGCCGTTTTGCGCCGCCTCGGCGGAGCCGGCGGACCAGGGATCGGCGGCGGCATCGGCCGGGACCGACTGGGCGGCGTCAGCCGCCTGTGCCGGGGCGTTGCCTGCCGGCGCCGTGGTTTCCCACGGGTTAGTCTCTTGATTACTCATTATTCGTTCCCTCTTTGTCCAGGGCCTGTAACAACATGCCTTTTGAAATGATGCCGATGTATTCGTTGTTTTCGCCGATTACCGGGACGGCGCAGGGCGCCTGGGCAACCGGAGAGATCAGCTCACTTAGTGGCATATCGGCCTGTACCGGCGCCGGCTCGCTTAACAGGGCGTGCTCCAGCGTCTGCTGTTCCGCCAGCGCTTTTTTCAGAGAGTCAATGGATACCACGCCGATAAACTTCTGCCCGCGCTCCAGTACATAGCCGTAGTCGCGGTCTTCGTCCTGCAGCAGCTTCAGCGCCGAACGCGGCCCGACCCCGGGCGTTTTACGAATCAGGGTAACCGGACGGCGCTTCGCGATATCTTTGGCGCTGAACACCTGGCTGATGTCCACGCCGCGGAAGAAGGTCTTCACATAGTCATTGGCCGGATTGTTGAGAATCTCATCCGGCGTGCCGACCTGGATGACCTCGCCGCCGTGCATGATGGCGATACGGTCGCCGATGCGCATCGCTTCATCCAGATCGTGCGAGATAAAGACAATGGTGCGTTGCTGACGCGACTGGAGCTTCACCAGTTCGTCCTGCATTTCGCTACGGATCAGCGGATCGAGCGCGGAGAAAGCTTCATCCATTAGCAGAATGTCCGGGTTGTTGGCCAGCGCGCGCGCCAGACCGACGCGTTGCCGCATCCCGCCGGAGAGTTCGTCCGGCCAGGACTGGGCGCGACTGTCCAGACCTACCTGACGCAGCGCGTCCATCGCTTTTTTCTCGCGCTCCGTTTTGGACATGCCGGCCAGCTCCAGCCCGAATGCGGTATTATCCAGAATATTCAGATGCGGCATCAGCGCGAAAGACTGAAATACCATACTGATCTTTTCCCGCCGGACGCCGCGCAGGGCGCTGTCGGAAATTTGCGCGATATCTTCGCCATCGATCAGAACCTGTCCGCGGGTCGGTTCTATCAGACGATTGAGAAGGCGTACCAGGGTGGATTTACCCGAACCGGATAACCCCATGATGACAAATATCTCGCCTTCTTCAATGGCCAGACTGGCATTTTTTACCCCTACAGTCAGACCGGTTTTTTCGAATATCTGGTCTTTATTCATACCGCGATCGATCAGTTTGAAGGCTCGATCGGGATGCTCACCAAATATCTTATAAAGGTTCTTTACTTCGAGTTTAATTGCCATGAATTTATTGTTTTCCTGTAGTGACTTATAATATATAAATCCGTCCTGATGAAAGTGAAAAACGCCCTATACCCTAACACACTCAGATTCTGAGGCAACCCCCGTTAGTCTGATATAACAGGGGCCTGCACGTCATTTATCCTTGTGGGATAACAATAATTTACGCGCATCGGGAAGGTCGTTTTTTCTTTCTTTTTTAACGGCTGAATTTAATATAAAATTCATATATTACAAAATGTTATTGGTTTTGTTCTTTGCAATTTCAACGATTTGATAAATCGTTTTTTGTTTTATGCGGCGCATCGTGATTTATCTCGTTTTTATCCGGGGAGATTTTTTGTGATATATCTCTGGTTTTAGGCCTCTGTCGGTGAAGATAACACAACGGCCTGAACAGCATTTCAACGGATAAACACGTCAGCCGCTTTTAAGTATAGCAGGTAATTGTCATGCGGATAATCTGCGGGAAATATAGCCGTCCAGAGCGCTATAAAATATAGCGCCGATGGACCTATTTCTCTGCGCTAAAACTCAGTTAGCGGCCCGCATATTTCCCTCGCCATTTTCTTCATTATTATCCGCATTTATCCGCGCTTCAATTCGCGAGCGCGCTCGATATATCCACCGGAGATTTATTCGCGGAGAATGGCTGGCGACAATGATTGACGGGATGATTAGCGGGGACAGAGGGAAGCGTCAGTCGGCCGGGCGGGAACGCTAAATAGCTTCACATGATAGCGCTACACATGCAGGACATGACATCCCGCCAGTACTGGCTTCGTACGATGAGACGTGAAACGTCAATGTGCGGAGGTATTTAGCTGTCGGCGCGCAGTGGCTGGTCGATGCAGGGAAGCCGACGACGGCCGGCGCAGCGCGGCGGTTGCCGCGCTTCAGATTCGAATCCGGGGTCGCGGGCCGCCGGCGTTTACTCGTTTACTGCAGCGTGAAGCGATCGGCGTCGCGCCAGGCGGGGAAGGATTCCCGGTAGCTCTGCAGCGCTTCCAGCGACAGTTCGGCGTCCAGACGCGCGCTTTCGTTGGCCTGCGCCTGCGCCAGAATTTCTCCCTGCGGGGTAATAATCCGGCTGTCGCCCTGATAATGATGGCCGTTGCCGTCCGTTCCCACCCGGTTACAGCCGGCGACATACGCCTGGTTCTCTATCGCCCGGGCGGCCAGCAGCGTCTGCCAGTGCGGCGCGCGCGGCGCGGGCCAACTGGCTACATACAGGGCGAGATCATAATCCTGATGGTTGCGCGACCAGACCGGGAAACGCAGGTCGTAGCATACCTGCGGCAGAATGCGCCAGCCGCGCCATTCGACCAGCGTGCGCTGCTGGCCGGCGGTGTAGTATTCATGTTCGCCCGCCATGCGGAATAAATGACGTTTATCGTAGTGATGAACGTTGCCGCTCGGATCGACCAGCAGAAAGCGGTTCACCGCTCCGCGCGCGGTTTGCAGCGCGACGCTGCCGCCAATCATCGCGTTGCAGCGCTGCGCCCACTCGCTCATCCAGTTCACCACCTCGGCCTGCGGCAGGGCGTGCTGCGGGGCGTCCATGGCGAAGCCGGTGGTGAACATCTCCGGCAGGATAATCAGATCGCGTCCCTCAATGCCGGCCAGCTGGTTGGCGAAATGGCGCAGGTTAGCCGCGCCGTCCAGCCAGATTAGCGGATGTTGCAGCAGGGTGAGTTTCAGAGTTGACATAAGCGCTCCGCAGCCGCGTCCAGCGTGGCTTCCTGTTTGGCGAAGCACAGACGAATTAATCTGTGCGGGAAAGGTTCGGCGCAGAAGACCGACAGCGGAATAGCTGCCACGCCGACCTGCTCGGTCAGCCAGCGGCAGAAACTCACGTCGTCCAGATCGGAAATCGCGCTGTAGTCGGCCAGCAGGAAATAGGTTCCTTCGCACGGCAGCACCTCAAAGCGGCTGGCGGCCAGCCCCTGCACGAAACGATCGCGTTTGGCGCGGTAAAAATCGGGCAGTTCGCGCCAGTGCTGCGGCTGGTCGTTGAGCATATCGGCCAGCGCCAGCTGGGCCGGCGTATTGACCGAGAAGGTCAGATACTGATGGATCTTGCGCACTTCCGCGCTGATGGCGGCCGGCGCCACGCAGTAGCCGACTTTCCAGCCGGTCATATGAAAGGTTTTGCCAAACGAAGAGACGGCGATCGCGCGTTGACGCAGTTCGTTGTGCGCCAGCACGCTGGCGTGCCCGTCGCGGGCAAAACAGATATGTTCGTAGACCTCGTCGCTGAGCACATAAATTTCGCGTTCGGCAATCGCCTGCCACAGCTGACGAAAATCCTCCGCCAGCCACACGGTGCCGGAAGGATTGTGCGGCGTGTTGAGAATCACCAGCCGCGCGCGCGCGCTCAGCAGGCCGGCGAACTGCGACCAGTCGACGCGAAAGGCCGGCGGCTGAAGCGGCAGACGGCGCAGGATGCCGCCCGCCAGCGCGACCGCCGGGGCATAACTGTCGTAGCTGGGATCGAAGCAGATCACCTCGTCGCCAGGGCGCACCAGCGCGGTGATTGACGCATACAGCGCTTCCGTGGCGCCGGCGGTGACGGTGATTTCGCTGTCGGCGTCGGGCCGCCAGCCGTACAGTTCGGCCGTTTTATCGGCGATCGCGCTGCGCAGCGACGCCACGCCTGTCATCGGCGCGTACTGGTTGGCGCCCTGGCTAACGTGCCACGCGAGCCGCTGTTGCAGCCAGGGCGGACCGTCAAAATCCGGGAAACCCTGCGACAGGTTGATGGCTTTGTGTTGCTGAGCCAGCGCGCTCATTTGGGTGAAAATGGTGGTGCCCAGCGCGGGCAATTTACTTTCGGGGACGAGTGGGGTGCTGCTCATGACTGAAGGGGACTCCTGCAAGCCTGTGTTGCCGATAATATAACACGATGTTAATATTTAGCAATCAAGATACCCAGACGTTTAAACGGCTAAATACAATAAAGTTCTATCGTTATATACCTAATAGATTTCAGGGGAAAGCCATTACTGCGCTAACCTGAAAACCGGCGGCAACAGCTTACGCCGCTAACGGCCATCACATTGAGCTAACAGGATGAGAAATGACGGATAATCCGCAACTTAACGCGTTGGTTGATGCCTGCCACTGGATAGGACTGCGGGGCTGGTGTCCGGCCACCGGGGGAAATATGTCGGTGCGGTCGGGTGAATATCAGTGCCTGATCTCGGAGTCCGGCAAGGATAAAGGCGCGCTGCGGCGCGAGGACTTTTTGCCGGTCGAGATCGCTACCGATCGGGTGCTGGACAGCCGGACCCCATCTGCGGAAACCGGTCTGCATACTTTATTATATCGTCTGGACCGCGGGATCGGCGCGGTTCTGCATACGCACTCGGTCAACGCCACCGTGCTGTCGCGCGTGGAGCGCTCGGACCAGCTGGTGCTGCAGGGCTATGAGATGCAGAAATCGCTCGGCGGCCAGCGCAGTCATCGGGATCGCGTGGCGATCCCGATTTTTGACAACGATCAGGACATTCCCGCGCTGGCGGCGCGCGTGGCCGACCGGGCGCAAAGCGCGCCGTTGCGCTACGGGTTTCTGGTGCGCGGCCACGGGCTGTACTGTTGGGGAGCGGACGTGAAAGAAGCGCGCCGTCATCTGGAAGGGCTGGAGTTTCTGTTCCAGTGCGAACTTCAGCGGCGTCTGCTGGAGGCGAAATGATTCAGGCGATTGTGACCGATATAGAAGGCACCACCAGCGATATCCGCTTCGTGCATAACGTTCTGTTTCCTTACGCGCGCGCGCGGCTGGCGGAGACGGTGCGCCGGCAGGCGCACAGCGAGGAGATCGCTCAGGCGCTGCAGGCGCTGCGTCAGGAGACGGGACAGTCGGACGCGAGTAGCGACGCCCTGATCGCCACCCTGCTGCGTTTTATGGACGAGGACCGCAAATCGACCGCGCTCAAGCTGCTGCAGGGCATTATCTGGCGCGGCGGCTATCAGAACGGCGATTTTCACGGCCATGTCTATGCGGATGTGGCGCCGCAACTGACGGAATGGCGGCGTCAGGGCGTGCGTCTGTTCGTCTACTCATCCGGCTCGGTGGAAGCGCAGACCTTGTTGTTCGGCCACAGCGAAGCGGGCGATCTGCGGCCGCTGTTCAGCGGCTATTTTGACACCCGGGTCGGCGCCAAACGCGAGTCGGCCTCCTATCATGCCATCGCCGGGGAGATCGATCTGCCTGGCGGACAAGTGCTGTTTTTGTCCGATATCCATCAGGAGCTGGACGCCGCGCAGCAGGCGGGCTGGCACACCCGCCAACTGATCCGCGGTCCGGCCGATGCCGCCAGCCGCCATATTCAGGTGACACGTTTTGACCAGATTAATTTACGGGAGTTTTGCCAATGAGTGCACTGACCATCTTTAGTGATAACGATGCCCGCCAGCCGCTTTGGCAAAGCCGGGATGCCGAAGCCATTCGCCAGCAGTTGGCGGAAATCGGCGTACGGTTTGAACGCTGGCGCGCGGATCGTCCGCTAAGCGCTTCGCCTGCGGCGGAAGAAGTGCTGGCGGCTTATCAACACGAGATCGATAAGCTGGTGGCTGAAAAGGGTTACCAGAGCTGGGATGTGATCAGCATGCGCGCCGATCATCCGCAGCGCGCCGAATTGCGCACTAAGTTTTTAGTCGAGCACACGCACGGCGAAGACGAGGTGCGTTTTTTTGTCGAGGGCGCCGGATTGTTTTGCCTGCATTTGAATGGAAAAATTTTCCAGATTCTGTGTGAGAAGGAGGATTTGATCTCGGTGCCTGCGGGGACCGCGCACTGGTTCGATATGGGGCCGGAGCCGAATTTTACCGCCATCCGCCTGTTCGACAATCCGGAAGGCTGGGTCGCCCGCTTTACCGGCGACAAAATCGCCGACGCCTATCCCAAACTGGCCTGATCGATCCCCGGTACAGCCGGCGGACGCGCACCGTCCGCTGGCCGCCCGTTTATGCCGACAGCGGGCGCTGAAAAATACCGTCCTTCGCCTGCTGCGGCGTGATCACGCCGCAGTCCAGCACCCAACCGCTGATGAGCGCGGCCGGCGTGACGTCGAACCGGTACGTCGTCCGCTGGCCGCCCGTTTATGCCGACAGCGGGCGTTGAAAAATACCGTCCTTCGCCTGCTGCGGCGTGATCACGCCGCAGTCCAGTACCCAACCGCTGATGAGCGCGGCCGGCGTGACGTCGAATGCTGGGTTATAGACCGGTACGTCGTCCGGCGCCCACTGGCAGTGGCCGAAACTGCCGGCGGCGCCGGTCACTTCGGCCGCCGCGCGCTGCTCTATCGGGATCGCCGCGCCGTTCGGGCAGTGTGGATCGTGCGTGGTGTGCGGCGCGGCCACATAAAACGGAATGTGGTGATAGTGCGCCAGCACGGCCAGGCTGTAAGTGCCGATTTTGTTCGCCACATCGCCGTTCGCGGCGATGCGGTCGGCGCCGACCCAGACGGCGTCGACTTGGCCCTGAGCCATCAGGCTGGCGGCCATCGAATCGCAGATCAGACGTCGGGGAATGCCCAACTCACCCAGTTCCCAGGCGGTTAGTCGTCCGCCCTGCAGCAGCGGGCGGGTCTCGTCCACCCATACCTGCGCCACCTTGCCCTGCTGATGAGCGCGCAGCAGCACGCCAATCGCCGTACCGATGCCGGCGGTAGCCAGGCCGCCGGTATTGCAGTGGGTCAGCAGCCGGCTGCCCGGTTTGACCAGTTCCGCGCCCTGAACGGCGATGCGCTCGCATAGCGCTCGATCTTCTTCCACCAGGCGCAGAGCCTCGTCCGCCATGGCGCGGCGATAATCCGTCATGTCCAGCGCCTGCTGCATGCGATCGAGGTTATTCATCAGATTGACCGCGGTCGGGCGCGCCGCGCGCAACGTGTGCAGCGCCAGCGTCAGCGGCTCCCGCGCCATTCCCTGTTCGGCCAGCAGCGCCAGCAGCAGGCTGGCAGACAGACCAATCAGCGGCGCGCCTCGCACGCGCAGAGCCTGAATGTGGTCGACCAGCGTCGCGACGTCGGGGCAGAGGCACCAGCGGGTTTCTTGCGGCAGCGCCTGTTGATCGAGGATCCACAGCTGGTTATTCACGATCTTCAGGCTGGTTGTGTTAAGCGATTGCATGATGAGTTAAATCCATGTTGCGTTATTGCGTCAATATTCTTATTCTGTCAGGATGTTTTATGGATGTATAGACGTCCATACTCTTTTATGCCTAAACAATGAATATGACAGCGTCAGATGGCTGACGACGCGAGTTACCGGGCTGGGCATAGCGGCGTAAGACGCCGATAAATGTGCCGGTAACCCGATTAAATAACGCTCGCGTTGGCCCGCGGCGGGTTCAGGGGGCGCTAATTATCGCCCTCAGTACGTTGCCCCGGGGGACGCGAACTTACAGACGCTGTTGTCAGCAAACTCAGTTTAAGAGGTGATTGATGTCCGGTTATCGTACCTTTGCTGCCGATGATGCGGTTGAATATGCGCGCCAGTACGGCGGAATTGCCGATGCCGGGTCGCTGGTGTCGGCCGACGAAGTGGGCGATGGTAATCTGAATCTGGTATTTAAAATCCGCGATCGCCAGGGCGCGAGCCGGGTGATAGTGAAACAGGCGTTGCCTTACGTGCGTTGCGTGGGCGAATCGTGGCCGCTGACGCTGGATCGGTCGCGCATTGAGGCGGAAACGCTGCTGACGCACGCCCGCTATTGCCCGCAGCATACGGTAAGGGTGCTGCACTACGACGCGCAACTGGCGGTTATGGTGCAGGAAGATCTTTCCGATCACCGTATCTGGCGCGGCGAGCTGGTTCAGGGCATCTGGTATCCGCAGGCGGCGGCTCAACTGGGCGAGTATCTGGCGCAGACGCTGTTCCATACTTCTGATTTTTATCAGCCGGCGCAGGAGAAAAAGGCCGGCGTGATCCGCTTTACCAACCCGGAACTGTGCCAGATTACCGAAGACCTGTTCTTTACCGATCCCTACATCGATCATGAACGTAACCAGTTTGACGCGGTATTGCGGCCGACGGTGGACGCTCTGCGCCAGGACGGCGAGCTGAAGCTGGCGGTGGCGGAATTGAAACACGGTTTTGTCAGCAAGGCGCAGGCGCTACTGCACGGCGATATTCACAGTGGTTCGATTTTCGTTACCGAGGGGCGGCTGAAAGCGATTGACGCCGAATTCGGTTTTTACGGGCCGATCGGCTTCGATGTGGGCAGCGCGCTGGGCAATCTGCTGCTCAACTACTGCGGCCTGCCCGGTCTGCTGCGCGCCGATGCGGCCGGCGTCGCGCGCGAACAGCGGCTGCAGGACGTGCGCGCGCTGTGGCAGACTTTCTCCGACCGTTTTCTGGCGCTGTGCGGCAGCGAATGCCGCGAACCCGCGCTGGGCGCGCCAGGCTATGCCGGGCGTTTCTTACAGCAGGTGTGGCATGACGCGCTGGGGTACTGCGGTACTGAGTTGATCCGCCGCACTATCGGTCTGGCGCACGTCGCCGATCTGGACGGCATTGTCGATGGCGACGCGCGCGCCGCCGCGCAGCGCCATGCGCTGGCGCTTGGCCGCGTGCTGATCATTACGGCGCCGCAACTGGCCGATATGCAGGCGTTGCTGGACGCGGTGCGACGCTGCGCGGACTAAGCGACCGGCGTTACTTTTTGCCTTTTTTATCCAGCATGGCTTTCAGATCGGCGAACGGATTGTGGGTTGCCACGCCGACATCTCGCTGTGCGTCTTCGCCGGCCACCACCGTTGAACCGTAGGTGTCCGCCTCGGTGTATTTTGAATGCTCATGGTCGTGGCAGTACAGGCACAGCAGCTCCCAGTTGCTGCCGTCCTCCGGGTTGTTGCTGTGGTCGTGATCGATGTGATGCACCGTCAGTTCGCGCAGGTTCGAGTAAACGAACTCGCGCGAGCAGCGGCCGCATACCCAGGGAAAGAGTTTCAGCGCCTTTTCGCGATAGCCGCTTTCGAGTTTTACATAGTTTTTTGGAATATAAGCCATAGCGGGGTTGCATTCATCCGGCAGTCAAACAGAAGCCCTTATCTTAACGTAGCGCCGATCGGCATCCTATGACTTTCTTGCCGTCGGCGCGTTCAGGCGGCCGCGCTGTTGTCCGGTTTGCGGCGCGCCGGCTGGCGGGCGCCCAGCGCCTGCGGTTCGAAGTCATCGACGTTAATGGCGCGCAGCCGGCTGGCTTCCGCCTGAATGAGGATATCCGCTTCCTGTCGATCGAGCCGGCCTTCCTCCAGCGCCTGAGCGGCCAGTTCATCGAGACGCATAAAGGGCAGGCTGCGCCCCGTTTCTTCGCACAGGCGCTGGTGGATCGACTCCGCGGCGATGATGTCGTGCAGCGCGGCCTCCATCTGGCCGACCGGATTGTGCGCGCCGGGCGTCAGAGACTGGCCGCGGCCGAGACGGGCGCGGGTGGCTGACGGCGTTTGCATCAGCCGTGCCAGCTGGCGATCCAGTCGGTCGGACGGCGCGTGGGCGCGCCGTCCAAAGGGAAAAATGATCAGCCGCAGGACCAGCGCTACGCCGCGGCGCGGATAGTTGCGCAACAGCGCGTCGATCGCTTGTTCCGCCTGGTGCAGGCAATCCTGTACGCCCCAGTGCAGCAGAGGCAGATCGGCCTGCTGCCGACCCTCTTCGTCATAGCGTTTCAGCGCGGCCGAGGCCAGACACAGCTGGCTGAGCAGGTCGCCCAGCCTGGCCGAAAGGCGTTCCCGCCGTTTCAGCCCGCCGCCCAGCAGCGCCATGCTGACGTCGGCCAGCAGCGCCATATTCGCGCTCAGCCGGTTCAGACGCTGGTAGTAGCGTCGGGTGGCGTCGCGGAACGGCGCCCGGCTGGCGCGCCCGTTGGTCAACCCCAGCCACAGGCTGCGCGCCAGATTACTGCCGAGATAACCGAGATGGCCGGTCAGCGCCCGGTCGAAGCGGCGCAGGTCGCCGGCGCGGGCGGCCTCCATCTCATCAAGCAGATAGGGATGGCAGCGAATCGCGCCCTGGCCGAAGATAATCATACTGCGGGTCAAAATGTTGGCCCCCTCGACCGTGATGGCGATGGGCGAACCCTGCCAGCTGCGGGCGATAAAATTCGCCGGCCCGAGGCAGATGCCCTTGCCGCCGAGAATATCCATCGCGTCCATCACCGCGCGCTGGCCGCGCTGGGTGCAGTGGTACTTGACGATGGCGGACAGCACCGCCGGTTTTTCCCCCTGCGACAGCGCGCCGGCGATCAGCGTGGCCGCCGCGTCCATCACCCAGACGTTGCCGGCGATACGCGCCAGCGGTTCTTCGATTCCTTCCATTTTTCCGATAGCGATCTTGAACTGACGGCGGATGTGGGCATAGGCGCCGACGGCCAGCGCGATCGATTTCAGACCGCCGGTCGAGTTGGCCGGCAGGGTAATGCCGCGCCCGACCGACAGACACTCCATCAGCATGCGCCAGCCCTGGCCGGCCATCGCCGCGCCGCCGATGATGTAGTCCAGCGGAACAAAGATATCTTTTCCCTGAGTCGGGCCGTTCTGGAACGGGATATTGAGCGGAAAGTGGCGGCGCCCGATCTGCACGCCGGGCGTGGCGACGGGGATCAGCGCGCAGGTGATGCCGATATCTTCTTTATCGCTCAGCAGATGCTGCGGGTCGTACAGGCGGAAAGCCAGTCCGAGCACGGTGGCGACCGGGGCCAGGGTGATGTAGCGTTTATTCCAGTTCAGCCGCATGCCGAGCACCTGTTCGCCCCGCCATTCGCCGCGGCAGATAACGCCGCTGTCCGGGATGGCGCCGGCGTCGGAGCCGGCTTCCGGGCTGGTCAGAGCAAAGCAGGGAATATCCTGGCCGCTCGCCAGACGCGGCAGATAGCGATTCTTCTGTTCGCGGGTGCCGTAACGCTGCAGTAGCTCCCCCGGCCCCAGGGAATTGGGCACGCCGACGGTAATGGCCAGAATGCTGGAGATGCCCGCCAGTTTTTGCAGCACCAGCGACTGGGCATAGGCGGAGAACTCCAGCCCGCCGTACTCCTTTTTGATAATCAGAGCGAAGAAACGCTGTTGTTTCAGAAACGCCCACAGCGCCGGCGGCAGATCCGCCAACTGGTGGGTAATCTCGAAATCATTGGCCATGCGGCACGCCTGCTCGACCGGTCCTTCCAGAAACGCCTGCTCTTCCGGCGTCAGGCGCGGAGCAGGCTGCGCGTGCAGCTTTTTCCAGTCGGGCGCGCCGCCGAACAGATCGGCTTCCCACCAGGTGCCGCCGGCATTAATCGCCTCTTTTTCCGTTGTGGACATCGGCGGGATGACGGCGGCAAAGCGCGTCAGCGCGCGGGCGGACAGCAGCCGGCGGCGCAGCGGCGCCAGGATGAGCGGCAATAGCGGCAACAATAACGCCAGCGTCCAGGGCGACCACCAGCGCAGCGCCACCATCGCGGCGATATAGCCCATCAGCAGCAGCGCGGCTGGCCAGCGCGCTATCCGCAGGTAAAACAACGCGCCGATAAGCGCCAGTAGAGCGAGAAGCGTGACGGTGACCATGGATTAGCTCCCGGCGGAAAGAGGTCCGACCTGTTTATCTATACTGTTTGTAGAATATAAGTTAATTTTTATCAATTTATTTACATTGTAATTCCCGCTGGTCTCACAAAGTTGGCCATTGACTTCCGCCTGGCGACCGACAGCGGACTTTTCCCGGTGGTATACTTCTCGCTGTTTGCGCGATCCGCTACACTACGCGGCACAAAAATCGTGATGCTGCTGAACTCAATAAGGGGTTTTCATGTACCAGGACTTGATTCGTAATGAGCTACAGGAAGCGGCCGAAACGCTGAAGAACTTTTTAAGCGATGACGCTCATATTCAGTCTGTTCAGGACGCGGCCGTGCTGCTGGCGAATTCGTTTAAAGCCGGCGGTAAGGTGCTGTCCTGCGGCAACGGGGGCTCGCATTGCGACGCGATGCATTTCGCCGAAGAGCTGACCGGCCGCTACCGGGAAAATCGTCCCGGCTATCCGGCGATCGCGATTTCCGATCCCAGCCACCTTTCCTGCGTCAGCAATGATTTCGGCTATGAGTTTGTCTTCTCGCGCTATATTGAGTCGCTGGGGCGTGAAGGGGATGTGCTGCTGGGCATTTCCACGTCGGGCAACTCGGGCAACATCATCAAGGCCATCGAGGCCGCGCGGGCTAAAGGCATGAAGGTGATTACGTTGACCGGTAAAGACGGCGGCAAGATGGCCGGCAGCGCCGACGTGGAGATTCGCGTGCCGCATTTTGGCTACGCCGACCGTATTCAGGAAATTCATATTAAAGTTATTCATATTTTGATTCAGCTGGTCGAAAAAGAAATGGTCAGGGCCTGATACGGCGCTGACGGGATGTGGTTAGGGTAAGGAGGCTAATCATGTGCGAACTGCTTGGGATGAGCGCAAATGTGCCGACCGATATCTGCTTTAGCTTTAGCGGTCTGGTACAGCGTGGCGGACGGACAGGGCCGCATAAAGATGGGTGGGGGATTACGTTTTATGAAGGCAACGGCTGCCGTACCTTTAAAGATCCTAAGCCCAGCTATAATTCGCCGATAGCCAAACTGGTACAGGATTACCCGATAAAATCCTGCGCGGTGGTGTCGCATATTCGCCAGGCTAACCGGGGCGAGGTGGCGCTGGAAAATACGCATCCCTTTACCCGCGAGCTGTGGGGACGCAACTGGACTTTTGCGCACAACGGTCAGCTTAAAGGGCATCGGGCGTTAAAAACCGGCACCTTTCGCCCGGTCGGGCAGACCGACAGCGAATATGCGTTCTGCTGGCTGCTTTACCAGCTATCGCAGCGCTACCGGCGCACGCCGGGCAACTGGCCGTCGGTTTTTCGCTATATCGCCACGCTGGCCGATCAGCTGCGGGAAATGGGGGTGTTCAATATGCTGCTGTCGGACGGGCGTTTTGTGATGGGCTACTGCTCGACCCACCTGCACTGGATTACCCGTCGGGCGCCGTTCGGCAAGGCGACGCTGCTCGATCAGGATGTCGAAGTGGATTTTCAACGCCACACCACACCGAACGATGTGGTCACCGTGCTGGCCACGCAGCCGCTGACCAGCAATGAAACCTGGCAGCGGATTGCGCCCGGCGAGTTCGTGTTATTTCATTTTGGCGAACGCATAATCTGAGTTGGTCAGGCTGGTGGTCAGCGGTTTGCTGATCACGTATTGACCGTTAAATACCGTGACGGCCGGCGGCTGCCGTTTTTGATTGAACCAGCTATAGCCCGGCTGCAGCTGTTTCCAGAAATTATAGTAGCTGGAGTTGCGGTGGCGCTGCATGTTCTGTTCCGTCATTCTGAACGGATAAATCGCCAGATCGATGGCCGGTTGCCCGTTGAGCAGCGCCTGTTCGACGTAGCGGTAAATCTCATCGATATAGTTGTTGGTCATGGCGTAGCAGCCTACCGATACGCACTCGCCGTGGATCATCAGATAACGGCCGGAATAGCCCTGAGATTTATCGTAGTCGTTGGGGAAACCGATATTAATCGCGCGGTAAAAACGGCTATCGGGTTTAAGCTGGCGCAGATTTACCTGATAAAACCCTTCGGGGCTTTTTAAATCGCCTTCCGTGCGTTTCGGCCCCAGTCCGCCGGAATATTTGCAAATCGGATAGCTTTCCAGAATACGATACTCGCCGCCGACTTTGGCATACAGTTCCAGTACCCGTTCTTCTTTAAAGATCTGGATATAAACCGGAGAGCCTAATAATTGCTGTTTTACTTCTTTGGTTACCGGCGAAGGCTCGCTGGCAACGCTGGTGATTGCTACCGTTGGCAAAAGAAACCACATCGCAAATGATAGCGCGATTTTGTGCATCATCAATCCTGCTCGCTGAAGCTTGATCTGCGGGGCTCTCATGTCGCGCCCCGTATTCCCCTGACTCTAGGCAAATATCAGGCTATGTCACATTAGCACCGCCCTGGCGTTAATCAAGAGAGAAAACATAGAAAAATAGCTTTCAACCAGAAAAAAAATGCTAAACCGGAGCTTATAGTGGATTTTCGGCAAAAAAAAAGGAAAAAGTGTTGTGTAGCCTGATCCACGTCACGCCTTTTCTTCTGCCTTATCATACATAAAGGTGCTAGAATAGTTACATATGGTTACCTGTCAGAGGAAAACGGTCGTCAGCGACAGAAAAGCAGGCTGGTATCTTATGAATCTGGGGCATGAATTGAAAGCGTGGCATCAGTAAGCGTCATTGTGAAGGTTATATGAAAATAATATTAAAAAACAATAACTAATCATGAAGTTAGGTTGATGTTTTAGCGGGTGCCCATCCGCAGGCTCTGGCAAAAGTCTTGCTGAATTCGCGATCTGGTATAACTTTCTGTCTATAAACGGCATTTTACCGGGTTATCCCGTCTGCCAGATAACCGTGAGGGATTGATTGAATCGCTCGCGCGGTTTGATCTCTGCGCTGTTGGATGCACTTTTATGTGGCGCCAACGTCCGTGACAACCGACAACCTATCCAATAGATTTCGCGTCGCAGGAAGACGGTAAGCGGTTCTGGCCGGCGGTAACGCCGCCTGCCGCCGCCCCGGTCCGGGATGGGCCGGCAGCCAACGCGCCTGCAGCCTGAAAGATGGCGGGTATAGCCATGTGAGTCCTATGATTAAGATTAAAAAAGGGCTGGATCTGCCGATTGCCGGAAAACCTGCTCAGGTCATTCATGAAGGACCTGATATTCACTCCGTCGCGCTGCTGGGCGAGGAATATATCGGCATGCGCCCGCGCATGCTGGTGCAGGCAGGCGATCAGGTCAGGAAAGGCCAGACGTTGTTTGAAGATAAAAAAAATCCCGGCGTCTGGTTCACCGCGCCGGCCAGCGGCACAGTCAGCGCCATTCATCGCGGGGCGCGTCGGTTGCTGCAGGCGGTGGTTATCCGCATCGGGGAGGATGAACCGCTCAGCTTCGATCGCTACCCGCGCGACGAACTGGCCCAGCTCAGTCGACAGCAGGTGCAGAACAATCTGCTGGCCTCCGGTCTATGGACGGCGCTGCGGACGCGTCCCTACAGCAAGGCGCCGCGGCCGGGCAGCGCGCCGCACTCTATTTTCGTTACCGCTCTCGATACCCAGCCGCTGGCCGCCGACCCGCAGGTGGTGCTGGCCACGGAGCCGGAAGCTTTTCACGATGGCCTGACCATCCTGTCTCGCCTGACGGACGGTAAAGTCCACCTCTGCCAGGCGGCGGGCAGCCCGTCCGGTCAGCGCCATCAGGGGCAAATTTCCTGCAATGAATTTTCCGGTCCGCATCCGGCCGGGCTGGCGGGCACTCACATTCACTTCCTCGACCCGGTCGGGCCGCACAAGACCGTCTGGCACATCAATTACCAGGATGTGATCGCCTTCGGCAAATTATTTACCAGCGGCCAGCTGTATACCGATCGGGTGATTGCGCTGGCCGGGCCGCAGGTCAACGAACCCCGCCTGATCCGCACCCGCCTCGGCGCCAGCCTGACGGATCTGACCGACGGCCAGATCAAAGACGGCGACAACCGGGTGGTGTCCGGCTCGGTGCTGAACGGCACCCGGGCCGATCCGGCCCACGACTGGCTGGGACGTTTCCATTTGCAGGTATCGGTGCTGGCCGAAGGCGGCGAAAAAGAGCTGTTTGGCTGGGTGATGCCGGGCGCGGATAAATTTTCCGTTACCCGCACCACGCTGGGGCATTTTCTGCGGCGGAAGCTATTCGCTTTTTCCACCGATACGCACGGCGGCGCCCGGGCCATGGTGCCGATTGGCAACTATGAGCGCGTGATGCCGCTGGATATTCTGCCCACGCTGCTGCTGCGCGATTTGCTGTCCGGCGATATCGACAGCGCGCAGGCGCTGGGCTGCCTGGAACTGGATGAAGAAGACCTGGCGCTATGCACCTATGTTTGCCCCGGTAAATATGAGTATGGGCCGGTACTGCGCGACGTGCTGAGCAAAATTGAGCAGGAAGGGTGAGTGATGGGGCTAAAGCATTTTCTGGAAAAAATTGAACCTCATTTCGAGGCGGGCGGGCGGCTGGAAAAACTTTATCCGCTGTATGAGGCGGCGGCGACCATTTTTTACACGCCGGGTCTGGTGACGCGCGGCAAGGCGCACGTGCGCGATGCGATCGATCTGAAGCGTATGATGATTCTGGTCTGGCTGGCGGTGTTTCCCGCGCTGTTCTGGGGGATGTATAATGTCGGGCTGCAGACGCTCAGCGCGCTGCATCACCTGTATTCGCCGGAACAGATACAGCAATTGATCGCCGCCGACTGGCACTATCAGCTGGCGCACTGGCTGGGGGCCTCCTTTGCCGCCGACGCCGGCTGGGGCAGCATGATGCTGCTGGGCGCGGTGTATTTCGTGCCCATTTACGCGGTGGCGTTTGCGGTCGGCGGTTTCTGGGAGGTGCTGTTTGCTATCGTCCGCCGGCACGAAATTAATGAAGGTTTTTTTGTCACCTCGATCCTGTTCGCCCTGATCGTGCCGCCGACGCTGCCGCTGTGGCAGGCGGCCCTGGGCATCTCGTTCGGCGTGGTGATGGCCAAAGAGCTGTTTGGCGGCACCGGCCGCAACTTCCTTAACCCGGCGTTGGCCGGTCGCGCCTTTCTGTTCTTCGCTTATCCCGCGCAGATCTCCGGCGATTTGGTCTGGACGGCCGCCGACGGTTTTTCCGGCGCGACGCCGCTTTCCCAGTGGAGCGCCACCGGCGGCGATCGCCTGATCAACGCCGCCACCGGCCAGCCGATTAGCTGGATGGACGCATTTCTCGGCAATATTCCCGGCTCGATCGGCGAAGTCTCTACCCTGATGATCCTGCTGGGCGGCGCCATCATTATCTTTGGCCGCGTCGCCTCGTGGCGCATCGTGACGGGGGTCATGATCGGTATGGTGGCGACGGCGCTGCTGTTCAACGCGGTCGGATCCGATAGCAACCCGATGTTCGCCATGCCGTGGCACTGGCATCTGGTTACCGGCGGCTTCGCCTTCGGCATGATCTTTATGGCCACCGATCCGGTCTCCGCCTCCTTTACCGAAACCGGCAAGTGGTGGTACGGCATTCTGATTGGCGCCATGTGCGTACTGATTCGCGTCGTCAATCCGGCCTATCCCGAAGGCATGATGCTGGCCATTCTGTTCGCTAACCTGTTTGCTCCCCTGTTCGACTACCTGGTGGTGCAGGCCAATATCAAACGGAGGAAAGCGCGTGGCTAAAAGAAATAACGACAGCATTGCTAAAACGTTGACCGTGGTGCTGGTGCTCTGTCTGGTGTGCTCCGTGGTAGTGGCCGGATCGGCGGTGGGCCTCAAGTCGCGCCAGCAGGAGCAGCGGCTGCTGGATAAACAGCGCAATATTCTGGATGTGGCGGGCATGCTGCAGCCGAAGATGAGTCCGGATGATATTCAGCAAATCTACGCCAGCCGCATTTCTCCCCGGCTGGTGAATCTGGCCAGCGGCGAGTTCGAGCAGGGCGCGGCGGCGGATAACTTCGATCAGGCGGCGGCCCTGCGCGACAACCAGCAGAGCATCGCCCTTCCGCCCGCGCAGGATATCGCCGGCATTCAGCGGCGCAGCAATCTGGTGGAAATTTATCTGGTGCGCAACGAACAGGACAAGGTCGAGCAGATAATTTTACCGGTATACGGCGTGGGGCTGTGGTCGATGATGTACGCTTTTGTGGCGCTGGATGCCGACGGCAGCACGGTGCGCGGGCTGAGCTATTACGATCACGGTGAAACGCCGGGTCTCGGCGGCGAAATAGAAAACCCCCACTGGCGCGCAAAGTGGATCGGCAAACAGTTGCTCGATCAACAGGGCCAGCCGGCGCTGCGCGTGGTGAAGGGCGGCGCCAGTCCGGATGACGTCCATGCGGTGGACGGGTTGTCCGGCTCTACGCTGACGGCGAACGGCGTGCAGCATACCTTTACTTTCTGGCTGGGCGATCTTGGCTTCGGCCCGTTCCTGAAAAACGTACGAGAAGGAGCGCTAAATAATGGCTGATGTCAAAGAAATCAAACGCGTGCTGACCGGGCCGATTCTGGACAGCAACCCGATCGCTCTGCAGGTGTTGGGCGTCTGTTCCGCGCTGGCGGTGACCACCAAACTGGAAACTGCGCTGGTGATGAGCCTGGCGGTTACGCTGGTGACGGCGTTTTCGAATATGTTTATTTCCATTATTCGCCGCCACATTCCCAACAGCATCCGCATTATTGTGCAAATGGCGATTATCGCATCGCTGGTGATTGTGGTGGATCAGGTGCTGCGCGCCTTTGCCTACGAGGTATCCAAACAGCTGTCGGTGTTTGTCGGGCTGATCATCACCAACTGTATCGTCATGGGGCGGGCGGAAGCCTACGCGATGAAATCGCCGCCGATCGAGAGCTTTATGGACGGCATCGGCAGCGGGCTGGGTTACGGCGTGATTCTGATGATCGTCGGTTTCCTGCGCGAGTTGATTGGCTCCGGCAAGCTGCTGGGCCTGACGGTAATGGAAACGGTGCAAAACGGCGGCTGGTACAATCCGAACGGCCTGTTTTTGCTGGCGCCGAGCGCATTCTTTATCATCGGCCTGCTGATCTGGGGGTTGCGTACCCTGAAGCCCGCGCAGATCGAAAAGGAGTAATCGCCAATGGAAATCGTTTTAGGCGTGCTGATGTTTACCCTCATTATTCTGGCGCTGGCGCTGACGATTCTGTTCGCCCGCTCCAGACTGGTGAATACCGGCGAAATCACGGTGGAGATTAACGACGAGGCGGATAAGACCTTTTCCGCGCCGGCCGGCGACAAGCTGCTTAATCTGCTCTCCAGTCAGGGCATCTTTGTCTCTTCCGCCTGCGGCGGCGGCGGCTCCTGCGGTCAGTGCCGGGTTCGGGTGCTGCAGGGCGGCGGCGAAGTGCTGCCGACCGAGATGGCGCACATGACCAAACGCGAAGCGAAAGATGGTTGCCGTCTGGCCTGCCAGGTCAGCGTAAAGCAGAATATGAAGCTGGAACTGCCGGAAGAGATCTTCGGCGTTAAAAAGTGGGAATGCGAGGTTATCTCCAACGATAACAAGGCGACCTTTATTAAAGAGCTGAAGCTGCGGATTCCGGACGGCGAGAGCGTTCCTTTCCGCGCCGGCGGTTATATTCAGATCGAAGCGCCGCCGCACGAGGTGGCCTACGCCGACTTCGATATTCCGCCGGAATACCGCGGCGACTGGGATAAATTCAATCTGTTTCGCTATCAATCGGTGGTCGGCGAACCAACGGTGCGCGCCTACTCCATGGCCAACTACCCGGAGGAAAAGGGCATCATTATGCTGAACGTGCGCATCGCTACGCCGCCGCCGAACAATCCGCAGGTGCCGCCGGGCATTATGTCTTCGTACATCTGGTCGCTGAAAGCGGGCGATAAGGTGACGATTTCCGGGCCGTTCGGCGAGTTCTTCGCCAAAAAGACCGAGGCGGAGATGGTGTTCATCGGCGGCGGGGCCGGTATGGCGCCGATGCGTTCCCATATTTTCGATCAACTGAAGCGCCTGAAGAGTAAGCGTAAAATCAGCTTTTGGTACGGCGCTCGCTCGCTGCGCGAAATGTTCTATGAAGAGGACTTCAACCAGCTGCAGGCCGAAAACGAAAACTTTCGCTGGCACGTCGCGCTGTCCGATCCGCAGCCGGAGGATAACTGGACCGGCTATACCGGTTTTATCCATAACGTATTGCTGGAGAACTACTTGCGTAACCACCCGGCGCCGGAGGATTGCGAATATTACATGTGCGGCCCGCCGATGATGAACGCCGCGGTGATTAAGATGCTGAAAGATCTCGGGGTGGAAAGCGACAACATTATGCTGGATGACTTTGGCGGCTGACGACGACGGAATGAAAAGCAGGGTGGAAAACACGTGAGGATGATATTGAAAGGGCTGTTGGTCGGTACTCTGGTTGGGTTGCTGACCGGATGCGGGCCGCAGCAAAATAACCTCGATGGTAAAACCATGGGGACCTACTACTCGGTGAAATACGTCAGCGAGAGTCACGTCCCGGACTCTGCGGCGATCCAGGCTGAAATAGATAAACGGCTGGAGCAGGTGAACGATCAGATGTCCACGTATCGGCCGATGTCGGAATTGAGTCGTTTTAATCACAGCCGCGAGGTCGATCAACCTTTCGGCGTATCGCCCGCCACGGCGCTGGTGGTGCGCGAAGCGATCCGCATTAATCATCTGACCGGCGGCGGGCTGGACGTTACGGTCGGTCCGCTGGTTAACCTGTGGGGCTTCGGGCCGGAAGGGCGCCCTGAGCGAGTGCCGGATCAGGCCGAACTGGACAAGCGTCGCGCCTGGACCGGGATAGACAAGCTGGAAGTCAGACAAAATGCGCTGGTGAAGCATATTCCCGAGCTGTATGTCGATCTTTCCGCTATCGCCAAAGGCTATGGCGTGGACGTGGTGGCCGACTATCTGCAGTCGCTGAATATCGAGCGCTATATGGTGGATATTGGCGGCGAGGTGCGCACCAAAGGCAATAACGGCAAGGATCATCCGTGGCGTATTGCGATCGAAAAGCCGGTGACCGGCATTGAACAGAGCGCGCAGGAGATCATTGCGCCGGGCGATATGGCGGTCGCTACCTCCGGAGATTACCGCAACTATTTTGAACAGGATGGCGTGCGTTATTCGCATACCATCGACCCGGCAACCGGCCGGCCGGTCAACCACCGGCTGGCGTCGATTACGGTGCTGGCGCCCAGCTGCATGACGGCGGATGGTCTCTCCACCAGCCTGGGCGTACTCGGCCCGGAGCGCGCGCTGGCGCTGGCTAACCAGATGAATATTCCGCTGTTCATGATCGTTAAAACCGACGATGGTTTCGCAGAACGTTATTCCGACGCCTTCAAACGCTATTTGCAAAGAACGCCCTGAGGAGGAGCCATGCTCACGGTCTTTATCGCCTCTTTTGTTTTTTTCCTGCTGATTGTGGCCGGTATGTCGGTTGGCTACATCGTGAAACGTCAAAGTCTGCAGGGCAGCTGTGGCGGTATTGGCGCGCTGGGCGTGGAAAAGGTGTGCGAATGCCCGGAACCGTGCGACGCACGCAAGAAACGGCTGGAGAAAGACGCGGCCCGCCGGCGTAAACTGGAACAGCAGCGGCGTATTTTGTAAACCCGGGATTTAGCGGTAGCCCTGACCGCATTGATTTATATATTCTATTTCACGGGATGATTCGCTGCGGCAGAGCGGCTGCGAATGGAGGTAATCCAGGGATGAACGGGCGATACAGGCTAAATAATTCGGGTTGCGGCAGGGCGGCAAGTGAAGGAATCCCGATGGGCTTACGCGAATAAGCGATTCGGGCGAGTGTCGGCGGCCCACGCACCTGCAGCCTGAGGTATGACCGGGATAAAGCCCGAGCATCGGCAACCCGCAGCAGGAATACAGAGGAAGAAATAATGCCAGTCAGTAGTAGATTAACGCCAGAACGGCAGATTCGGGCCTTTTATACCAAAGATTTTATCCGGGTCTATCAGGCCTATTCCGATGCGATCGCCGACAGCGCGCTTGCCCATGGAACCTTCGTCTCGCCGCCGTTCAGTATGACCAGGATGACATGGATAAAGCCGTCGTTTTTATGGATGATGTATCGTGCCGGCTGGGGAATGAAAGATCCCGGACAACACAGGATTCTGGCTGTCGATCTTACTCATGAAGGATTTAAGCAAATCGTCGGTCAGGGCGTCATCAGCCATCACGCCGCCCCTGGCGCGGCTGAAGACGCCGACGAGTGGAAAAAGAAAATACAGCAGGCTAACGTGGTGATCCAGTGGGATCCGGAAAGAGATATCCACCTGAATAAACTGCCTTACCGAACGATTCAAATCGGGTTGCGCAATGAAGCCGTAGCTGATTACGTCAGTAAATGGATCGTGAATATTTCCGATATTAGCGAGCGTGCTTTCGATATCCACGCGTTGATCGGCAGCGGGCGGGTCGTTGAGGCGACGGCGTTGCTGCCGGAAGAAAGGGTGTATTGATATTGTGGGGAACCGCTTTATCTGTTGATAAACATATGCGCAATGATACGTTCGACATCGGTAGCGTCGCTTTTTTGTGGTTATGACGTCAAACAGGTTGTCATGATGTTTTTCAATTTAAGCGCCGATGACTTTTCCATGTATTTCAAATGAACGGGAAAGCAGGTTATTTTCCCTGCCAGACGTTTAAGATGAATTCGGAAATGAAGATTATGCCGCTCAAGTCGCTGCGTGAATATCTTACCTGTCAGGTGTTTTTCTGACTCTATTTTTCGTGCGTAGCCCAGGAGATGTCGCTGGAACCTCAGGACTATCAGCAACGCATTAAAACGCTCGATGCACGCCTGAAGCAGATGAGTGCACAAAACGAAGATACACTCCGGCCGGAAAATATTCCGGGTATCGGGCCACCGGGCGCATTGGCACTGACTATAGCGCTGGGTGACTGCAGGGATTTTAATAATGGCCGGCATTTTTCCCGTTATCCGGGATGAGTGCCCGGTGAGCACAGCAGCGGCGCTAAAACCAGACGCCTGGGAATAACGAAGCGTGGCGATGGTTATCTGCGCGGCTTGCTTATCCATGGTGCCCGCTCCGTGGTTTTATCGTAAGGTTAACCTCCCGGATGAGCGTTGTAACGCCTTCCAGAGGTGGCTGAAGGGTATTATTACCCGGAGTGGGGTAAAAATAAGGCCGTTGTGGCGCTGGCGAACGAAAATGCCCGGGTGGCCTGGGCTCTGGTAAACCAGAGAACGGATTATATTTTCAGGTAACAGTCTGATTTATAAGAAGTCTAAAGCATTGATGTACTGACAGGTAGAACCGGCTCTCTGTAAATCTGGCAAATAACCCGGTCATATCAGGCCATTGCGATAATGAGGCCAGAGAGTACGGATGTTCATCAGGGCTCACGAAGCCGGATATATGTGTGTGACTACTTTTGTCAGAAAAAGAGCTGCCCGTGCTTGCACTGGGTCGGTGTCCATATAGCTATTTAGGTTCTCTCCTCCGAATCACTGACTTGAGTCCGCTCATCGGGAGCCGCTCTCTTGCCGCTTTCCTGCACTCGAATTATGTAGAGTATAGATAATAAAAAAACGGGGGGATTTCTATCTTTCCGATCGGTTATATAATTGAAACGAAATCACTGCAGTTTTATCAATATATCGCCGGGAGTCAGTGTGATATTTCCATTGTCATATTCTACCCACAGGTTTTTATTGTCTGATTCATAGTCGTTCATAATCCTATATTCCGAATATCCGGTGTTTTCATCCGCAATTTGAATTATGCTGTCTATATTGTTATCAAACTGATGAGTTGATATAAATACAGTGATCTTTTTTAAAAAATCCAGCTTCTGAAGCTCCTGTAAAGATGCTCCATTACGACTTAGATCTTTTTTCTTTTTATCAATATACTCAATAATATCAATCATAAATTGCCGCCTGTATAAATAGTAACCTTGCTTCCGCCTGGGGGCGAAACGTTGATATGGGGGATGGTTCTATGGGGGAGACCATCGGGGAACGCTTCATGACCCGCAAAAGTACCATCTTTATTAAACTGATAACCTTTATGATAAACCGCAGCATTCCCCTTTTCAGAAGATAGTCATTTAACTTTTTCTTCTGACGAGATGTTTTTACTGGCGGGTTATTTCCCGAGCCAGCAAATTTTTGAAAGTCAGAACGTGCACCATATGATGATCTGATCAGCCTCTTTGAAAGAACTAACAGTCACATCCTTCCCGGATTGAGCATCTTTAACTGCGCGATTGATATTACAACCAGCAAGGCCTAAGGGCGCTATCCAGCTAAGCAGGTTTGGAACGTAAACATACTGATTCAACTCACTCGCCAGCCCAATCGGCTTCGCCTGAGTAAACCGCCCGCACTGCGGGTCGTAATACCTGTACAGGTTGTAATGCAGGACGGTTTCCCGCTCAAGCCACTGCCCCTGAAAACGCAGATTTCGCCGGCCGTTCAGCCGGCCGGGCCGGCTTTTATATTCTGTTTCGCCCCAGACGCTGCAGCAGGCCGCGCCACGCCGTCGCATCCGGCGAGTCCGTGCGGTTGCCCGCCGCGTCGTGGTAAAAACGCTCCGCCTGGCGGCCGGAGATACCCTGCGTCAGACTGCCGGCTGCGTTGTAGCCCCACATGCGCCGCCGTATTTGTCCGCCGGCGCGGCGTCGCCGTCGGTCAGTATTTGCTGCACCAGCCAGTCCGTCGGGACTCACCGGCCGCGCCGGCACCCGCGGGCCGCCGACGCGGCGGTCAGGTCTGCGGCCACGGGTTACGCGTCTTTGGGCGGATGCGCCGCAAAGCCGGTTTTAATCGACTGCCAGAGCGCCAGCGCGGCCTCGTCAAATGGCGCGCAGCGGCTTAGCGCCATCGCCAGCAGATGGCCGTCGAGACGCGTCACCAGCAGTTTCTGATATATCTGCACGCTTTGGTTTTCAAAGCGAAAGTCCACCTCGCGCGCCGGCAGTTCGCCCAGTTGGGCGTCCAGGGGGTCCTGCGCAATGAATTTCCTCATATCGCGTTTTACTTTCACCAGTTGCTGACGCAGATACTGCTCCTCCTGGCCGGCCGGCACGTCCCAGGCGCGGGTGATGACCAGCGATGCTCCGGCGTGCGGCAGTTTGAGGATGGTGACGCTCTGATCCTGCACCGCTTCCGGTAACGTCAGGCGCCCTTCGGACAGGATATATTCCGTTTGCTGATTCATGACTGACTCTCTCCCTGGTCTTTGCCAAATGCCTCGTTGACCTCAGCGATAATTTGCTCCGGCGTTGGGGTGGGGGCGGCGGATTGAGAGACCTTATTGATATTTAAATCAAGCGTGCCGCCGGTATTGATTTGCCCGGTGGATTTAGCGTTAATGATGATGTTTTCGCACTGGATGGTTATCGTGCCGTTCGCGTCGATATCCACGCTGCTTTTGCCGCTGAACAGCTGGATGCCGCTGGCGGAAGATAATTTAATCTTTCCCTGGGTTCTCTGTTCATATTCGCCGCCGACCAGATCATTACGATTCATCTGGATCTGTTTTTTGTAGGCGCCCAACACGGCGCCGCTGTAGTCCTGATTAACGCACACCGTTTGCGAACCGCCGACAATATGGGTGGCGTCGTTTTTAACGATGGTGTCCAGATCGCGTTCGGCCTGGATCCATACCTGCTCCTGACCGGCTTTGTCCTCGAAGCGCAGGGCGTTGGCGTTATCCGGCGTGCCGTCTTTGGAGCGGCTCATGAAGCCCATCTGGGTGGCGGCGGCCGGCAGCGGCCACGGCGGCATGCTGGCCTCGTTGTACACCCGGCCGGTGATGATGGGGCGATCCGGATCGCCATTGATAAAGTCCACCACCACTTCGTCGCCGACGCGCGGGATCTGCACGCCGCCGAAGCCCTGACCGGCCCAGGCGCTGGAGACGCGTACCCAGCAGGAGCTGGTGTCGTCGCCCTTCGCCATCCGGTCCCAGTGGAATTTCAGCTTGATGCGGCCGTATTTATCGGTCCAGATGGATTGCCCATGCGGGCCGACCACTTTCGCCGTCTGCGGACCGTTGGTCTTCGGCCACGGCGTGCGCGGTTCCGCGCGGAACGTCACATCGGACGGCAGAACGCGAAAGTTGATGCGGTGCCTGGTGCTGCCGTCGCTGCCGCTGGCGTAGCGGTTTTCCTCAAAATCATATTCCGCCGCGATGGTCAGATATTCGCCGTTGTCGCTGAGGAACGGCGCGTTGCGCAGGGTGAAGGTATAGCCTGGCGCAATGCCGATCGCGGTGCCGGTCGCGCTGATCTGGCGGTGCTGCACCTGCCACACCTGCTGGCGGATGCGTGCGTAAAACTCGCCGTGATCGTGTTCGGTAAAACGTCCCGGCCAGTCATAGACGTCAATCTGACCGGGCGCCGGCGAGGCCGGATTCTGCCGCGCCTGAAACAGCCAGGCGTTGGGTTTGCGGAAGTCGTAATCGTCCAGACTGTAGATGCCCGGCGTGACCTGATCCTCCAGAGCCCACTGGCCAATCCCTTCTTCGCTGGTGCTGCCGCCGGAGGGCGTCACGTGATAGGGAATGCTTTCATAACCGCCGAAGGGCTGATGCTGCTGAGCCGCGTCCATCAGCACCATTACGTGCCGGTCCTGTTCGTGGCGGAAGTAGTAGTAAATCCCCTCCAGTTCCATCAGACGGCTGATAAAGTCGAAGCTGCTCTCCTGATACTGTACGCAGTATTCCCATACCCGATAGCTGCCGGCCAGCAGATCCTCTACCTCGACCTGATATTCGCTCAGCAGGGTATGCACGATCTGCGGCACCGTCTGGTTCTGGAAGATGCGCAGGTCGCGATCGCGCTTCATCGGCCACAGGTCGGGTTCGATGGTCAACTCGTACACGGCATAGCGCATGCCGCCCAATTCCTGGCTCTTGACCGCCATGCGGGTGATTTTGCCGTTGAGGTAGCGTTGAGAACTGAGGCTTTGATCCGACGCCAGCAGGGCGAATCCAGAGAGGGTCTGCAGCGGGATGGACAGCGTCAGCGGCTGGCCGAGCAGGGCGTGGCGATCGATGCGGGCATCGCGGCTCAGCAGGGTGACTTTCAATTCAAAGGATTCGGACAGGGCTTCCCGGCCGGATAGCTTCCAGAATAGCAAGCCCTCCATCGGAAGGTATGCGGTGATACGATTGTTCATCAGGGTTAGTCCGTTAACAGTTTGATATCCATTCTTGCTGCGGGGAGCGCGGATTTCATTTCTCGTGCAGATTCGCGGGCATCCGTCCCCCGGCATCCGTCAGAATCAATCTGTCTGACAGAGCAGAATGAGGCGTACAGGCGCTACGAATCTAAGGAAAGTCGCGCGCTATGTCAAAACTTAAAAAACGGTGGGGCGCAGGGGAGGCTAACGAGCTATCCCTGCAGGATGATTTTATTCTCATTATCCGAAAAAAATAAGGGTTAATCGCGGCGCGAAGCCGCTGAACAGAGCGCGCGTCTGGCCGGATTCCGTCTCGCCTTATCCGCCCTGAACATCGGGCCGGATGAAAGAACGCGGCGCGGCGCGTCGTTCGATCTTGAGATTTGTTCTTTTGGCTGTATACTTATCCAGTATTTTTTATCCTCTATTGCTGCGCGGCCCGGCTCGCGCCAGACGCCGTCCCTGCGCTTGACGGGCGCCGTGAGAACATGGCGCGGACCGGCATATGGCCAGTAAGAGGCAGACCGGCAGCTGATAAGGGCGGCAATGCGAAAAATCATTCATGTTGATATGGATTGCTTCTACGCGGCCATTGAGATGCGCGATAATCCGCGTTTGCGCGATATTCCGCTGGCGATAGGCGGCAGCGCCGACAGGCGAGGCGTGATCAGCACGGCCAACTACCCGGCCCGCCGTTACGGCGTGCATAGCGCAATGGCCACCGCCACCGCGCTGCGTTTGTGCCCTCATCTGATCCTGCTGCCGGGGCGGATGGAGGTCTATAAAGCCGCATCGCAGCAAATACGGCAGATTTTCGCCCGCTATACCTCGCTGATTGAACCGCTTTCGCTGGACGAAGCCTACCTCGACGTAACGGACAGCGCGCACTGCAATGGTTCAGCTACATTGATGGCGCAGGAGATACGCCAGACGATCAGCGCCGAACTCAATCTTACCGCCTCGGCGGGCGTGGCGCCGATAAAATTTCTGGCGAAGGTGGCTTCCGAGCAGAATAAACCGGACGGGCAGTTTGTGATTACGCCGGAGCGGATGGAGGCTTTCCTGCTGGCGCTGCCGCTGGAGAAGATCCCCGGCGTCGGCAAGGTGACGGCACAGCGGCTGGCGGAAAAAGGGCTACATACCTGCGCCGATGTAAGGCGTTACGATCTGGCCGCCTTACTGAAGACATTCGGCAAATTCGGCCGCGTGCTGTGGGAGCGGTGCCACGGCGTTGATGAGCGGCAGGTTTCGCCCGATCGGCTGCGTAAATCGGTCGGGGTGGAAAAGACGCTGGCGCAGGATATTTATCACTGGCGCGAATGCGAATCGCTGATTGTCCAGCTGTATCAGGAGCTTGAACGGCGGCTAAAGCGGGTTAAGCCGGATTTGCACATTGCCCGTCAGGGGGTGAAGCTGAAGTTCGACGATTTTCAGCAGACCACCCAAGAGCACGTCTGGCCGGAGCTTAATCAACAAGACCTGCTGCAACTGGCGCGCCAGACGTGGGAGCAGCGCCGTAAAGCTCGCGGCGTGCGGCTGGTTGGCCTGCACGTTACGCTGCAGGATCCGCAAATTGAGCGGCAGTTGCTGCTGAACTGGGAACCGTAACGGCAGGGGCGCATTGGCGGCAAGCCAATACCAACGGCGGGGCGCCCCGCCGTTATCATCGCCGGCCGGAATCAGGCGCGCGGCGGGATAGCCTTGAGCAGCGCGGTCAGCAACTGCCAGTAGTGGCCGACGCTGGCGATATGCACCTGCTCATCCGGTGAATGCGGCCCGGTAATGGTCGGCCCGATCGATACCATATCCATTTCGGGATAGGGTTTCTTAAACAGCCCGCACTCCAGTCCGGCGTGGATCACCTGAATATTCGGCGTTTTGCCGAACAGTTTCTGGTAGGTTTCCCGCACCACCTGCATGATCGGTGAATGGGCATCCGGCTGCCAGCCGGGATAACCGCCTTTGGGCCTGACTTCGGCGCCGGCCAACTGGCCGACGGCGGTCAGCATGTCGACCACGTATTCCTTGCCGCTGTCGATCAGCGAGCGGATCAGGCAGATGGCTTCCGCGTGGCTGTCGCTCATGGTCACTACGCCGAGATTCAGCGAGGTTTCCACCACGCCTTTCACTTCGTCGCTCATCCGAATCACGCCGTTGGGCGTGGCGTTAAGCAGCGCCAGCAGGCGGTTGCGGCTGCTCGCCGTCAGCGGTTGCGTCTGGCTGCCGAACTCTTCCAGCGTGAAGGCCAGATTTTTTTCCCGCGCGGCCAGCTCGTTGCTCAGCACCGCCAGATACGCCTGGCTGCGCGTTTTAAGCTGCCCGGCGTTGGCGATCGGCAGCGCCAGCGTGGCGAAGGCCTCGCGCGGGATGGCGTTGCGCAGCGTGCCGCCGTGCAGATCGATCAGGCGCAGGTCCAGACTGTCGGCCTGGGCGAACAGGAAGCGGGCCAGTAACTTGTTGGCGTTGCCCAGCCCCAAATGAATTTCCGCGCCGGAGTGACCGCCCTTCAGGCCTTTCAGCGTCAGTTTGAAAACCTGATAGCCGGCGGGCAGCGGCTCGCGCTGCAGCGGCAGTGAGGTGATCACGTCGATACCGCCGGCGCACCCCATGTAGACTTCGCCCTCTTCTTCGGAATCGGTGTTAATCAGTATCTCGCCCTGCAGCCAGCCCGGCTGTAGCGCGAAGGCGCCGTCCATCCCGGCTTCTTCCGTCATGGTCAGCAACACTTCGAGCGGGCCGTGTTCGACGCGCTCATCGGCCAGCACCGCCAGCGCGGAAGCCATGCCGATGCCGTTATCCGCGCCCAACGTGGTGCCTCGCGCTTTAACCCATTCGCCGTCGATCCACGGCTGAATCGGATCGCGGGTGAAGTCGTGTTCGGAATCGTTGTTTTTTTGCGGCACCATATCGAGATGGGCCTGCAGCACCACCGGCTTCAGGTGCTCCAGTCCGGCGGTGGCGGGTTTCCGTAGCAGGATATTGCCCGCCCGATCGCGTTCGGCATACAGGTTTTTTTCTCCCGCCCACGCCATGATATGGCTGGCTAAGGCGTCCTCATGGAACGACGGGTGGGGAATGGCGCAGATCCTGGCGAAAATATCCCACAGCGGCTGTGGTGAAAGCTGGGACAATTCAGACACTATAAAGTCTCCTGTTGCGGCAAATTTCTGGCACGTTGCAGCGTAGGCGCGCCGGTCGAAGTGAATATCCGCCACGCAGGGTGGCGCGATAAGTACAGAATATCACTTCCGTTCGCCGACGGGCAGGCCGCGACGCAAAACAGGCGTCTCAGGCCGCGGGGGACTGCCATTCTCGGCCGGGGATGGCGCTGAGCAACTGGCGGGTATAGTCATGCTGCGGATGGCGGAACACCTCGCGGGTCAATCCCTGCTCGACGATGCGTCCGCCCTGCATGACGATAATGCGATCGCAAATTTGCGCGGCGACGCGCAGATCGTGGGTGATAAAGATCAACGACAGCCCGAGCCGCGCGCGCAGATCGGCCAGCAGCGCCAGCACCTGCGCCTGCACCGAGACGTCCAGCGCCGATACCGGTTCGTCGGCGACCAGAATGTGCGGCTCCATCGCCAGCGCCCGCGCCAGGCCGATGCGCTGGCGCTGGCCGCCGGAAAACTCGTGCGGATAACGCTGGATGGCGCCGGCGTCCAGCCCGACCAGCGCGAAGATCGCTTTCACTTTTTCCAGCGCCTCCGCACGCGGCGTGCCGTGGACCAGCAGCCCTTTGGCGACGATTTCCCCCACCTTCTGGCGCGGATTCAGCGAGGCGAAGGGATCCTGAAACACCATCTGGATATAGCGGCTTTGTTCCCTCAGCTCCTGCGGTTTCAGCCGGGTCAGATCGCGGCCGGAAAACAGGATTTCGCCGCTGTCCGGCCGATATAATCGGACGATACAGCGTGCGAGCGTCGACTTGCCCGAACCGCTCTCGCCCACGATGCCCAGCGTGCTGCCCTGCGGCAGTTCCAGACTGACGTCCTGCACGGCCGGGGTTACGCGTCGGTGCCGGTTAAGCCAGCCGGACTGGCGAAAGGTCTTATTGAGGTGTTTTAGCGTCAGGATCGGCGCGTTATTCTCCGCCGTGCGCGCCACCGCCGGATGCAGCGACGGTACGGCGGCAATCAGCGAGCGGGTATACTCGTGCAGCGGGCTGTAGAGCACGCGGCTGGCCGGTCCCTGTTCCACCAACTGGCCGTGCTGCATCACCGCCACCCGATCGGCGATTTCCGCCACCACGCCGAAATCGTGGGTGATAAACAGCACCGATGTGCCGCGTCGCTGCTGCAGCTGGCGGATCAGCTGCAGGATCTGGGCCTGGGTGGTGACGTCCAGCGCGGTGGTCGGCTCGTCGGCGATCAGCACCAAAGGCTCCAGCGCCAGCGCCATCGCGATCATCACGCGCTGGCGCTGGCCGCCGGAAAGCTGGTGCGGGTAGGCGCGGGCGGTCGCCTGCGGTTCCGGTATCTGGACGTCGGCCAGCAGCCGTTGCACCCGGGCCATGACGTCGCGCCGCGACAGTTCCGGTCGGTGGGTGTAAAACATTTCCGCCACCTGATCGCCGACGGTATGCAGCGGATTGAGCGCGGTCATCGGCTCCTGAAAAATCATGCCGATGCGCGCCCCGCGTATCTGGCGCAGTTCGTTCTCGTCCAGCGACAGCAGATCGCGTCCGTCAAACGCGATACTGCCTTCCTTCGGCCGCACCCGTTCGGGCAGCAGCCCCATAATGGCGCTGGCGGTCATCGATTTGCCCGAACCGCTTTCTCCCACCACGCACAGGATCTCGTTCGGGAACAGCTCGAGCGAGACGTGGCGCAACGCCCACGGGCGATCGGCGTCCTCCGGCAGGGCGACGCTCAGATTGTTGATCGATAACAGCGGATTCATCGGTTTTTCAGCCTCGGGTTGAGCGCATCGTTCAGTCCCTGGCCGACCAGAGAGACGGATAACACGGTAAGTAAAATGGCGAGGCCCGGAATGGCCGATACGTACCACTCCTGGCGCAGTACGCTGCGCCCGGCGCCAATCAGATTGCCCCATGACGGCACATTGGGATCGGAAAGATTGAGAAACGCCAGCGCGCTTTCCAGCAGGATGGCGATCGCCATAATCACGCTGGCGTAGACCACGATCGGCGGCAGCGCATTGGGCAGGATCTCACGAAACACGATCGGCATATCGCGCATGCCCAACGAGCGCACGGCCTGGATAAATTCCCGATTGCGCAGCGACATAAACTCCGCGCGCGTCAGACGGGCGGCGGGCGGCCAGGAGACGATGCCTATCGCGACAATCACGGTGGGCAGCGTTGAACCGAATACCGCCACCAGCACCAGCAACAGCAGGAAATTCGGCAGGATCTGGAACGCTTCGGTCACCCGCATCAGGATATCGTCGATGATTCCGCCGTAAAATCCCGCCAGCGCGCCGACCACAATGCCGATGGCGACGGCGATCACCGTAGCGACCAGTCCGATGGTCAGCGAAATTCGCGCGCCGTGAAAAATCTGCGCGGCGATATCGCGTCCGGTCTGATCGGTGCCCAGCAGAAAACGGGGATTCTGCAGCGGCCACTGCAGCGGCCGTCCGGCCAGGCGCAGCGGATTCTCGGGAAAAAACAGATCGGCGGTCAGCGCCATGCCGATCGCCAGCAGCAGCAAAATCAGACCGAATAGCGCGGTCGGACTGCGTGCGTAACGCGTTAAAAACTGTCTCATTACTGTTCACCTGAAATGCGCGGGTCCAGCCTTGCGTACAGCAGGTCGACCAGAAAGTTAATCGCAATAACCAGCAGGGCGGAGACGAACACCACGCCGAGCAGCGTATTGAGATCGCGCTGCATCACGGATTCATAGGCAAGGCGGCCCAGACCCGGCAGGGCGAATACGCTTTCCACCACCACCGAGCCGCCCAGCATGGTGCCGGCCTGCAGGCCAATCAGCGTCACCAGCGGCAGCAGCGCATTGCGCAGGATATGCCGCACCACGATGCGGGTTTCGCCCAGCCCTTTGGCCCGCGCGGTGCGCACAAAATCGAGCGTGGCCACTTCAAGCATCGAAGCGCGCATGATGCGTAAATAAATGGCGAGAAAGATCAGCGTCAGCGTCAGGGTCGGCAGCACCAGATGATGGGCGATATCCAGCCAGCGCGCCCAGCCGCTCAGGCCGCTGGCGAGGGTCTCGAACCCGCCGGAGGGCAGCCAGTCTAGATAGATGGAAAACAGAAAGATCCCCATCAGACCGAACCAGAAGGACGGCGTGGAATAAAAAATCAGCCCGAGCAGCGAAATCAACGTATCCGGCCAGCGGTTAACCCGGCGCGCGGCGATGATCCCCAGCGCCATACCCGCCGCGACGGCCAGCGCCAGCGAGGAGCCCATCAGCAACAGCGTGACCGGCAGGCGCTCCAGGATCACCTCCGCCACCGGTTTGCCGTAAATGGCGGACTGGCCCAGATCGAGATGGACCAGGCGCCACAGGTAGTCGCCCAGCCGTACGGCCGTGGACTGATCGAGCGCATAGTAGCGGCGCAGTTCTTCGATCATGGTCGGGTCGCCGCCGCCCATCTGCGCCACCAGCGCATCGACGGTATCGCCCGGTGCGAACTGCAACAGCAAAAAGAGCCCGACCAGAATAATCAGCAGCGCCGGAACGGCCGCGGCCAGACGCCGTGCGCTGAGCACCAGCAATCTCATGGCGCTTAGCCCTCCAGCCAGGCGTCGTGCCAGCTGCTGGACGGCCAGCGGGCGTTGTTGAGCGCGTTTTTCAGTTTTTTGTTCACCACGCTGTAGAACTGACGCTCAATCGCGAACCAGACCGGGAATTGCTCGTTGGCTTCCTGCACCAGTTGGGCGTACAGCGCCCGGCGTTTTTGCGGATCGATTTCCGACGCCGCGTCGTCGATCAGTTTATCGATGGTATCGGACTGCCAGCCGTACTGATTGGTCCAGGGCGCGCCGGCCGGACTGCCGGAACGCAGCCAGACGGTGGTCGACACCGCCGGATCGCCGCGGTATTGGTGCCAGCCGGTGGCGATATCGAAATTGTGTTCTTTGTAGACGGCGGACAGCGAGCCGGCGTAATCGTAGTTGGTGATCTCAACCCCGATGCCGATCTCCGCCAGCGATTGCTGAATAAAGGTGGCGAACAGCGTGACGTCCTCGCCGTTGGTGATCGGCACCAGCTTCAGCTTAAAGCGCTGGCCGTTGGACGCGCGGCGGTAGCCGGCCTCGTCCAGCAGGGCTTCCGCTTTCTGCCGGTCGAACGGGTAGGGCTGCTTACTGTCGGCCGGGTAGAATTTGCTGGAGATCGACGGGATGATGCCGGTTGCCGGTTTACCCTGGCCGTAGAGAAAGTTTTCAATAAAGAATGGAATATCGATGGCGTGCGCGATCGCACGCCTGACGCGCACGTCGGCAATCTCTTTACGGCGGAAGTTGAACTCCAGCGTGTTATTAAACACGTTGGCTTCCGAGCCTTTTGACGTGACCTCGAAATCGGGGTGGTTTTTCAGCCGATCCAGATCGGCCAGCGAGATCTGCGAGTAAGCGCTGAGCTGCAACTGGCCGGTTTCCAGCGCCGCGGTGGCGGCGGATTTATCGGTGATGATGCGCCACAGGATGCGCTCAATATAGGGCTGATCCTTACGCCAGTAGTCCGGGTTGCGGGTGGCGATAATGTACTGACCGCGTTCATACTGAACGAATTTGAACGGGCCGGTACCGATGGGCGCGGTATTGGCCGGATTTTCCAGCACGTTGCTATTTTCATAAACGTGGCGCGGCACCACGTAGCCCAGATCGGCCAGCGCGCGCAGCAGCAGTTCGATGGGCATCGGACGCGAGTAGTGGAACACGGCGGTATGGTCGTCCGGCGTATCGACGCTCTCCAGATGCTGCTGTAGCGCCGTACTGTAATTCAACTGCTTTTTCCACAGCTCCAGCGCGTTATATTGTACGTCTCTGGCGGTAAACGGCTGACCGTCGTGCCATTTCACCTGTTCGCGCAGTTTGAATGTAATGGTTTTACCGTCCGGCGTGGTGTGCCATTCGGTGGCCAGCTGTGGAACGATATTTCCCTGCGCGTCCAGATCCACCAGCGACTCAATGATTTTACTGGTGACGATATAGACGCCGGTGGAGGCGCGCAGCGCCGGGTTGAGGATACGCTGCTCGGCCGCGATATGGACGCTCAGCGTACCGCCCTGAACCGGCGCGCCGGCCGCGCCGCCGCCTTTAGCGGTCGTCGCCGCCGACAGAAATGAACTAAACGGCAGCGAGGCGGCCAGCGCGCTGGAGGAAATAAGCAAACGTCTGCGGGTGATATTCATAGCGTTCCCTGTTTAAAAAAGAAAAAGGTTCGGACAACAACGAAGTTAAAGGCAGATATTATCGTGATGGAAATGTTAATTTGTTCTATGACATCAGCGAATTAGAATATACAACAGGGGGTTTTATTAGTGATTTTTTTAGCTAAGTTAAGCTAAAAAAAGCATTAAGAAATCGGGGTAATTGAATTTCTAATGCTGGGATGGATCGCGCGATACCCAACCTAATTCAAGTGGCAGGCAGACGGTGACGCCGCGACCAATTCGTCGGCGACGAATTGGTTTAGCCAATGGCTGAGCTTCGATGAGAGGCGGAATGTCGCTCATTAACCCCCGACGTCTTCAGTATTAACTGATTGATGTTAAATACAAATTTTTCTACAGGGGTTGAGCGCCGCTGGCGGCGGCTCTGCAAGGGCGAACCCGATGAAGGGCGCGAATAACCAAACCAACCCACCTGCAGCCTGAAGCAGGAAGGGATATATCCTGAATAAACCGGGGCGGCAAAGCGGCAGGCGAACGAGCCGATACCCTGACGGGGGCGGGCGAAAATCCGACTGGCGACGATAGCCAGCAGCGTCGCCTTCAGGGAACGGCCGGGAAGGGGCTGGATAATCGGGCGCGGCCACGCAGCCGCCGTATGGCATATTATGGCGGACATAAAAACGAATTAAATCAAACACAGGAACAGATATGGCAAATTTATTGTGGGATCATGCGGTGCATTATGTAAATAACCCGGACGAGGCCATTACGGCGTTTACCGGCCATCAACTGCTGGCGGTGCGCGGCGGAGTGCATCCGGACTGGGGCACGCATAATGCGCTGAGCTACTTTGGCCTGACCTATATTGAGTTTCTCAGCATTTACGATGCGGATAAACTGGCCGAGGTGCAGGATTCATTTCTACTGTCGCGCGATGCGCTCAAACTGCTGCCGGCGCATCAGGTGCTCAATCGGGTGGCGCTGCGCAGCGCCGATATCGATGCGACCCACGCGACGCTGGCGCGTCAGGGTCTGTCGCTTTCGCCGATTCTTGACGGCAAGCGTCATGACGCGCAGGGCAACTTAATCGAGTGGCGCATTTTCACCATTGACGGCAGCTACCAGGGCGTGGCTTATCCATTCATTATCCAGTGGGGCAATCCTGACGAAGAGCGTCTGAAACTGCTGCGGCAGCGCGGTCTTGACCGTCCTCATCCGGCCGGCGCGGTCACCATGGCCGCGGCGTTGTTCGACGTTGAACAGCCGCAGGCGGTGGCGGCGCACTGGCAGCAGCTGTTCGGTCTGGCGCGCGATCCGCAGGATCCCGCTCGCCTGCTTATCGGCGAAGAAGGACAGCGGTTTATCTTCCGGCATGGTTCGCTGAACCGGCTGTCGGCCATCCAGCTGCGCACCGACCATCCTGAGCTGGCGGGTTCCAGCCTGCGGATTGGCGACGGGGAATACCAGTTTGTCTGATGTTCGCCTTGCGGCTGCCGGCGGCTGATGAACGTCTCCCCGGCGGGGTAATCCGGGGAATGCGGTGCGGCGGCCAGTGCGGGGACGGATTTATTGCGGTTATCGTGGTGTGGATTCGGGACGGTTTATGACCAACAAAATAGGTTTTATTGGCTGCGGCAATATGGGCAAAGCGATACTGCTGGGCCTGCTTTCCAGCCAGATAGTAAAGGCGCGGCAGATTGTCGGCTATGACATTCGCACGGAAATCACCGACGAGCTGGCGCGTCAGCATGGCGTTCTGACCGCCGACGGCTCGGCGCAGCTGGCGCAGCAGTGCGATATCATTTTTCTGGCGGTTAAGCCGGACGTGATCCGCACATCGCTGGGCGAGATCGCCGGGGTGCTCAAACCGCGGCAGATACTGATCTCTATTGCGGCGGGCATTACGCTCGACGCTATCAGCGCGGTGGTGGGGCCGGATAAAAAAGTGGTGCGCGTGATGCCGAATACGCCGGCGCTGGTGCGGGAGGCGATCTGTTCGCTGACGCCCAATCAGCACGTCACGCCGGACGAATTTTCTCAGGTGGCCCGCCTGTTTAGCAGCATCGGCCGCTACGAGCGCGTGCCGGAGTACCAGATTCATGCCGTTACCGGCGTGAGCGGCTCGGCGCCGGCCTTTGTGTTTATGCTGATCGAAGCGATGGCCGATGCGGCGGTGGCCGGCGGCCTGCCGCGCAAACAGGCCTATCAGTTCGCGGCGCAGACGGTGTTGGGCTCGGCTAAAATGGTGCTGGAAACGGGGCTGCATCCGGGGGAACTGAAGGACAATGTCTGCTCGCCCGGCGGCACCACTATCGAAGGCGTCGGCGTGCTGGAGGATAAGGGATTTCGCGCGGCGGTTATGCAGGCGGTGCGGGCCAGTACGCATAAATCGATCCGGCTGTCGCAGGGCGAGTAGCCGGACTGTCCGCCGGGAACGCGCGGTGTCGATCGGCGTCCGCGCGTCAATGAACCGGCGGCGCAGCCGAAACGGCGCGCCGCCGGTTGAAAGCGAGCGATTGTTCGCATCAACGCTGGTTTTTATGCCCCTGTAAATCTATAATCTCGCGCAACCTTTTTCCCCCTCAGACTCTGATTAAGCCACTTCCATTTGGCCGGGATATTATTTATGAGTGAAAAATACGTCGTTACCTGGGATATGTTGCAAATTCACGCGCGTAAGCTGGCGCAGCGTTTACTGCCGTCTGAACAATGGCAGGGCATTATCGCAGTCAGCCGCGGCGGGCTGGTGCCGGCCGCTTTGCTGGCGCGTGAGCTGGGCATTCGCCACGTGGATACCGTGTGCATTTCCAGTTACGACCATGATAATCAGCGGGCAATGAAAGTTCTGAAACGCGCTGAGGGAGACGGCGAAGGGTTCATCGTGGTGGACGATCTGGTCGATACCGGCGGCACCGCCAAAGCCATCCGCGATATGTACCCGAAGGCGCATTTTGTGACTATCTTCGCCAAGCCCGCCGGCCGGCCGCTGGTCGACGACTATATCATCGATATTCCGCAAAATACCTGGATCGAGCAGCCCTGGGATATGGGCGTGGCGTTTGTGCCGCCGCTGGCCAATCGATAAGCGCGCCGCTGGCACGCTGTCGCTAACGATATCCGTCCCCGTCGCGTGCGGGATGATGACGGCGAGCGGATCCGGGCGGACTGGATAAACCCAAACGACGGGGCGTCAGATTCGTCCGGCGCCCGATGCGACCCCGGCCTGACGCCTCCCGATGGCCGGACAACTGCGGCGCGCATCACGTTTTCGGTCTGCCCGATGACCCGCGTCAACGCCCGTTTTGTTCGCCGGGCGTTTGTTTTATTCGCCTCAGCGAGATCCCGGTTTGTTTTCCGTCCGAATAGTTAGGTACACTCTGTGTCTTGCTATGCTCCGCCCTTGTCGGGCGATGATTAATGGAGGCCGCAGTGGCTCGAGCCAATCTGAGCGAAACTCTGTTTAAACCCTCGTTCAAACACCAGGAAACATCGACGCTGGTCAGGCGTGCGCGCTCTTTACAGCCCGACGGCGGTATGCACTCGGCGCTGGAAGGGAAAACGGTCCACAGTTGGTATCGCATGATCAACCGGCTGATGTGGATCTGGCGCGGGGTCAGCCCGTTGGAGATCGAAGAGGTGCTGGCGCGTATCGCCATCAGCCAGGCGGAGCGCAGCGACAGCCATTTGCTGGATACCGTGGTGGGCTACCGCAGCGGGAACTGGATTTATGAGTGGGTTAAGCAGGGCATGCAGTGGCAGCAGCGAGCGACAGATTTGCCGGAGTCGGAAGACGCCGGGCAGTGCTGGCTCAGGGCGGCTAATCTGTATAGCATCGCCGCTTATCCTCACCTGAAAGGGGATGAGCTGGCAGAGCAGGCGCAGACGCTGGCCAACCGCGCATACGAAGAAGCGGCTAACTACCTTTCCTATGAACTGAAAATATTGACTTTTCCTGTCGACGGCGCGTCGCTGACCGGTTTTCTGCATCTGCCGGGCGACGACGAAGGCGGGCCGTATCCGACCGTTCTGATCTGCGGCAGCCTGGACATGCTGCAAAGCGACTACAACCGCTTTTTCCACGATTATCTGGCGCCGGCGGGCATCGCCATGCTGACTATCGATGTACCTTCGGTCGGCTTCTCTTCCCGCTGGAAGCTAAGCCAGGATTCCAGCTACCTGCATCAGCAGGTACTCAAAGCGCTGCCTGATATTCCCTGGGTCGATCATTTGCGCGTGGCCGCATTCGGTTTCCGCTTCGGCGCCAATATCGCGGTGCGGCTGGCCTATCTGGAAGCGCCGCGTCTGCGGGCCGTGGCCTGCGTGGGGCCGGTGGTGCATCATCTGCTGAGCGACGCGCAGCGTCAGCAGCAGGTGCCGGACATGTATATGGATGTGCTGGCCAGCCGGCTGGGCATGCCGGATTCGGCGGACGCCGTGCTGAAAACCGAGCTGGGCTGCTATTCGTTAAAGACCCAGGGCCTGCTGGGCCGGCGTTGTTCGACGCCGATGATGACCGGCTACTGGGAAAACGACGTGCTCAGCCCGAAAGAGGAGTCTTGCCTTATCGCCAGCTCTTCCGCTCAGGGCGAGATGCTACAGGTGAATGCCCCGCCGTTGTACCAGGGATTCCAGCAGGCGCTGCAGAAAATCAGCCGCTGGCTACAGGTTAAATTGGCCTGATTTATTGACAAATCCCCCTGGTTTGCCAGAAATAGTATTTACCTTGTGGAGATTGAGTGAATGATGTTAGCAAATGGACACCCTAAGATCAGGTTGATAAAGAGTTTTGCCGCCTTAGGGCCCTACCTGCGCGAAGGGCAGTGCGAAAGCAATTATTTCTTTTTTGATTGTCTGGCGGTCTGCGTCAACGTTAAGCCGGCGCCGGAAAAACGCGAGTTTTGGGGCTGGTGGCTGGAACTGCGTATCGAAGATCAGCAGGCAACCGGCTCGTATCATTTCGGTCTGTACGATAAGGCCGGCGACTGGCGCGAAGAGAAAATCAAAGACGCCGCGGTGCGGGAAAAAGTGGAAGCCGCCCGCCTGAGCTTTCACGAACGGCTGGAAGCACTACTGAACAAAATGGATCCCGCGTATACTCTGACGGAGCAGGCGCCATCCTCCTCGCATTGATCGATCCGGCGGTCTGCGGAAGGCGGCGTGCCGGCGCGTCCGCCGCCTGAACAGTGACGGGGATAGCGCCCGTCTCCGGTTACGACACCCTGTATAAATTCTTTTTTGATTAACACCAACGGCAGAAAAATTATGAGTGGCAGCCAGACCCTGGTTGTGAAACTGGGCACCAGCGTATTGACGGGCGGTTCGCGCCGCCTGAACCGCGCGCATATTGTGGAGCTGGTGCGTCAGTGCGCGCAGCAGCACGCGGCGGGGCACCGCATTGTGATAGTGACTTCCGGGGCGATTGCCGCCGGACGTGAACATCTCGACTATCCGGAACTCCCGGCGACGATCGCCTCGAAACAACTGCTGGCGGCTGTGGGGCAGAGCCGCCTCATTCAGCTGTGGGAGCAGATGTTTTCCATTTATGGCATCCATATCGGCCAGATGTTGCTGACGCGCGCCGATCTGGAAGACCGCGAACGCTTTCTCAACGCGCGCGACACGCTGCACGCGTTGCTGGATAGCCGCATTGTGCCGGTCATTAATGAAAACGACGCTGTCGCCACGGCGGAAATTAAAGTCGGCGACAACGATAACCTGTCGGCGCTGGCCGCCATTCTCGCCGGCGCCGATAAACTGCTGCTGTTGACCGACCAGGCCGGGCTGTACACCGCCGACCCGCGCAGCAATCCGGATGCGGAGCTGATCCGCGAAGTCAGCAGCATCAGCGATGCGCTGCGCAGCGTGGCGGGCGACAGCGTCTCCGGTCTCGGCACCGGCGGCATGTCGACCAAACTGCAGGCGGCGGACGTGGCCTGCCGCGCCGGCATTGATGTGGTGATTGCCGCCGGCAGCCGGCCGGGCGTGATTGCGGACGTGGTGGCGGATGTCTCGGTCGGGACGCGCTTCCACGCGCTGGAAGCGCCGCTGGAAAATCGCAAACGCTGGATCTTCGGCGCGCCGCCGGCCGGCGAAATCACCGTGGACGACGGCGCGCTGAAGGCGATTGTCGAATGCGGCAGTTCGCTGCTGCCGAAAGGCATTCGCGCCGTCACCGGCGACTTCTCGCGCGGCGAAGTGATCCGCGTGCGCAGCCTGAGCGGCCGCGACGTGGCGCATGCCGTCACGCGCTACAACAGCGATGCGCTGCGTATGATCGCCGGGCACCACTCTCAGCAGATCGCCGACATCCTCGGCTATGAATACGGTCCGGTGGCCGTCCATCGTGACGATATGATTATTAATTAAGGAACGCATATGCTGGAACAGATGGGTAAAGCGGCGAAACAGGCATCCTGGCAGCTCGCCGCTCTCAGCTCGGCGCAGAAGAATCATGCGCTTCAGGCCATTGCGGATCTGCTGGAAGCGGAAAGCGCCGACATTCTGGCGGCCAACGCGCTGGACCTGACGCAGGCCAGAGAGGCGGGCATGAGCGATGCGCTGCTTGACCGCCTGCAGCTCACCCCTGAGCGCCTGACGGCGATAGCCGGCGACGTGCGCCAGGTTTGCCGCTTGACCGATCCGGTGGGCGAAGTGATCGACGGCCGCACTCTGGACAGCGGTCTGCAGCTTGCGCGCCGCCGCGTGCCGCTCGGCGTGGTCGGCGTGATTTATGAAGCGCGTCCTAACGTTACCGTGGATGTCGCCTCGTTGTGCCTGAAAACCGGCAACGCGGTCATTCTGCGCGGCGGTAAAGAAACCTGCCGCACCAATGCCGCCACGGTAAAGGTCATCCAGCAGGCGCTGGCCCGCTGCGGTTTGCCCGCCGCCGCGGTGCAGGCGATTGAAAGCCCGGATCGCGCGCTGGTCAACCAACTGCTCAAACTTGATCGCTACGTGGATATGTTGATCCCGCGCGGCGGCGCCGGCTTACACAAACTGTGCCGCGAACAGTCGACCATCCCGGTCATTACCGGCGGCATCGGCGTATGCCACATCTTCGCCGATGACAGCATCGACTTTGACAAAGCGCTTAACGTTATCGAAAACGCCAAAACGCAGCGCCCCAGCACCTGCAACACGGTGGAAACCCTGCTGGTGCATCAGGCGATAGCCGCCGAATTCCTGCCGGCGCTCAGCCAGCGCATGCAGCAAAAGGGCGTGACGCTGCACGCCAGCCCGCAGGCGCTGCCGTATCTGCAGGCCGGCCCGGCCAACGTGGTGCCGGTACAGGCGGCGGACTACGATGACGAATGGCTCTCACTCGACCTCAACGTCGTGCTGGTCGACGATCTGGCGGCGGCGGTGGAGCATATCCGTCGGCACGGCACGCAGCACTCAGACGCCATTCTGACCCGCTCGCTGAGCAATGCCGACCGCTTCGTGCGCGAGGTGGACTCCTCGGCGGTCTATGTTAACGCCAGCACCCGCTTCACTGACGGCGGCCAGTTCGGCCTGGGCGCCGAAGTGGCTGTCAGCACGCAAAAACTACATGCGCGCGGCCCGATGGGACTGGAAGCGTTGACCACTTATAAATGGGTTGGCTACGGCGACGATCTCTGTCGGCCGTAACCGGCGGGTTATAAAGCGGAAAGTTATAGGATTCCCGCCTGTTATACTGCAAACCAGCAGCGGGAATCTTTATTTAAAACAAGGTGCTTATAAAATCGGCAGACGGATGCGCAGGACTTGACTTAGCTTCCCGTTTTCACTAGTTTGTCACCCCGTAGTTCATCGTCACTCATCCGCAGAGACGATCCCAGCAAAGCCGATATAGCTCAGTTGGTAGAGCAGCGCATTCGTAATGCGAAGGTCGTAGGTTCGACTCCTATTATCGGCACCATCCTATCTATTTTAACGTCTCCCTAAGTCTACTCAAACACCCTTAAAACCCTTATAATACGCGGTTTCACGGCCCTTATTGTCTCTGCTCGTCTACTCACGTTCACAGAAATCTACGCTGAGTTGGGGGTATCGGTGGGGGTATTCGCTGTTCGGTATAAAGGAGATACCCCCAGATGAAGCTCAATGCCAGACAGGTCGAGACTGCCAAGCCCAAAGATAAACCCTACAAGATGGCGGATGGTGGTGGCATGTATATGGAGGTGTTCCCGAACGGCACCAAAAGCTGGCGCATGAAATACCGTATCGCAGGTAAAGAAAAACGTGTGGTGTTTGGCGTCTACCCGACCATTACCTTAGCCGATGCCAGAAGCAAAAGAGATGATGCTAAAAAGCTGCTGGTTAATGGCGTTGATCCGAGTGCGTTTAAGCAAGAAAGCAAACAAGCCCACATTGAAGAAGTCAAAAACACCTTTCAGCAAATTGCTCTCGAATGGCACAGCATGAAAGTGAAGAAATGGTCTGCGGGATATGCCTCTGACATTCTTGAAGCTTTTAACAAAGACGTTTTCCCGTTCATTGGTCAACGCCCTGTTGCAGACATTAAGCCGCTGGAATTGCTAAACGTGCTGAAAAAGATGGAAGACCGAGGCGCGACCGAGAAAGCCAAGAAAGTGCGTCAACGCTGCGGCGAAGTGTTTCGCTATGCCATCGTGACAGGCAGAGCCGAGTATAATCCCGCGCCAGATCTCACCAGTGCCATGCAAGGGCATGAGTCTACACATTACCCGTTCCTGACCACTGAAGAGCTTCCTGCTTTCTTTAAAGCCCTTGCTGGCTACTCTGGCAGTGAATTGATGGTGCTGGCAGCGAGATTGCTGATCATTACTGGCCTGAGAACAGGTGAATTGCGCGGTGCGTTATGGTCTGAAATCGATACCAAGAAAGCGCTATGGGAAATTTCTGCTGAACGCATGAAAATGCGCCGCCCTCATATCATCCCGCTATCTACCCAAGCGTTAGCCATTATCGAACAGATCAGAGCAATGACGGGGCAATTTCCTTTACTGTTTCCGGGACGCAATGACCTAAGTAAGACCATGAGCGAAGCCAGTATCAATCAGGTATTTAAGCGAATTGGCTATACAGGCCGGGTTACGGGTCACGGCTTCCGTCATACCATGAGCACCGTTCTTCATGAACAGGGCTACAACACCGCATGGATTGAAACCCAACTGGCGCATGTTGATAAGAATGCTATCCGTGGCACCTACAACCATGCGCAATACCTCGACGGCAGACGTGAGATGCTGCAATGGTATGCCGACTACATGGTAAGCCTTGAGAACGGAAGTAGTGTGGTGCAGGGAGCGTTTAATCGGCGTGGGTAAGGATAACTGCTGATGAAAGAAGGGCTATGTCTTAACGGGCATAGCCCTTTTTCTTGGCTAAAGCAGATAAGAATTAAGTCAGAATTTAAACTGACATTTATTAACTAATTGATTAATATGAAAATTATAAAATACCTTAAAACAGCAAAATAAATAGCACTTATTGCTAAATCACTCTACACCCCGCCCAGTGACAGCTCTCCCGCCATTTCATCTGTTTTTGTTTAAAAAACACTCAATTCGAGTTCAATTCTGATTTTCCGAGGGTTGAACGTCATAAGCGATCTGAAGATACTACATTCATCAAAACAACAACGGAGAAATATATGACAACAAGAAAACTTATTCGCTTGCCAGAAGTGATGAATAAAACAGGATTTAGCAAAGCATGGATCTATAGGCTTATTAGTAAGGGTGATTTTCCTAAGCCGATTAAGATTGGAATAAGAGCCTGTGCCTTTATTGAAAGTGAGATTGATGAATGGATTGAACAACTGATCTATTCATCACGCAATACAGCAGCATAATAATATATGGGTAGTATGTAAAAGCAATATAAAATATAACAATCCCTATTAAATAATACATGAAAGTGTAGGGGGATATTTACTTAACGATTAAATAAGGAACCAAAAATGAAAAAAGAAAATAAATGTAATAGTCAGAACTCAGCAGAACTTACAGCATTGTTAGAATACTCTCGCTTTACCAAGAAAGTACTCGCGAAGCCTGCTAATGAAGTATTCGATCTATTTACTGACAAATACTATATGGAAACCGTTTACGATGAGATTATTGATAAAACGAAGAAGAGCATTGATCAAAGTCAGCATAGATATATAGATTTTGAAGAGGTTAGAATAAATATAATGTGCATGCATACAGAGGCCATTATGATTTGTTATATGTAAAAATAAAATAGCTCAAAATGGATTTATAGCGTTTAGAGATTTTATATGAATAATATTAATAGCTTAAGCAAAAGGTCAGATTTATATCTGACCTTTATTAGGTTTGCTATCAATAATGATTTTGTGAAATATTTCCTCTCTTCCTATTGACTATTAAAATATAAGATCTATAAAAAGTAAAGATACAAAAAAAGCCAGATATTAAATCTGACTTTTTAAGGACTAAAAAAGTTTTCGCTGACTTTTTTAAGTCTTGTAATCAGTTAGAGGAATAACGTGATTACAAATATAATAAAGTATTAAATAATCTTTTCATATTTGTCAAATCTAAACCTTAGCTTTTTACAAGTCTTTTAAATACCATTTTCAGAATCCTTTTTAGTTCTCAAAAACAATAACGTTAAAACCTATTGTATCAGGTGCGATCATACGAAGGTCCCTCAAGTGATGGTGAAGATCGAGTTATTGTAGACAGCGGTTAACCGGGAGCGATGTTGTCAGCCTGAATCGCCTTACCTAAAATTTATAAAGCGTTATAGCTTCTTTAGTAAAACGAGAAGCGCTTAAAAGATCATGGTAAGGTTTGCGCGGGTCGCGGGGGGGAGTATCAGACTGGAAACGGTTTGAATACTTTTTGAGTAATCAAAGCGCAATGAGCATTCTTTTTTCCTTTCTCTATCTCTTTAGCGATTTTTATTTTCGCATGGGGGGAGGGGGGGGAATGCTCCAAGAAAAACTAAGTTTTCCTAACGGAAAACTACTACGACTGAAAGTCGCCATCTAAAACCCCAGAACCTAAGCTGATAAAATTCTAAATAGCTGCGCTGAATACCGCTACACTTTTGCCAGTCCATGTTTCCCGCCGGGGAATGGACTGACGGTTTCCATAAAGCGATGAACCTTTCTCAGCAACTGCCACATTGAACGGCACTGGTGGTTGCGGGTTACCGTGTCGTGAAGCGCCTGCCATAATCGCTCAACATGGTTCACCCACGGCGAGTAAACTGGCTGATAAATCACGCTGAACTTCGGGTTTGCCTGCAGGGTAATCCTTCCATTTTTAGCGGAGGTCATAAGTAGAGTTTACGCAGCACGTAATATATGCTGCTTTGGTGTGTATCCACCCAGTGCCATATTGGGCCTTTCGTGATTATAAAACCACTGCCATTCCGTTGCATACTGCTGTAATTCATCCAGTGATGAAAATAGATATTGTCCCAGCCAGTCATAGCGCACTGTCCGGT